>CAYTTR010000085.1:0-1742 GCA_964440805.1 uncultured Eubacteriales bacterium | reverse complement strand
TCTCCATCCCACCGGGAAGAGCGGAAGCCTGCATAGGGGAAGAACTCTAAATTATAACCGGGTCTTATTCCGGACAATCCGGTCAATTCTCCCATCTGGTGGAGGCGGGGCTTGTCTCTGTCGACATTGGTCCAATAATCTGTTTCATTCAAACGGTGAATATAGCGCTCAAAATTAATGCCCCATATCTGGTTTTCCTCTGGAGAAAACCGCAGCGATTTGAAGGGAATGGCCATTTCGGCTGACCAGCCGTCATCCCGGATTACTGCACCGGATTTCCAGATGGTTTCTACCGAATTTTTCTGAACTCCCCTTGGGTTCACGGTAAACTCAATGCTTGTTCTCTTGTCATTATAGGTGTCCAGAATCACGGTAATGGAATCATTGTTCTCGTAGGCGTTGCGTGGAGTGAGTTCGGCCCAGATTTTCTCCGGCCGGGAATCCTTCATCAGAAAAGCAAAATATATGTAATCTTGGTCATAAGCTGCCCAAACAAGTGTTTCTTCCGATGCTTTGACGCCGTTTACCGGATCAAACTGGAAAAATCCAGATACAGGCTGAACATTCTGCCAACAGCGGTCTTCAATAACTCCGTCTATTGAAGGCGGGTTATCGGTGCGGGATACTTGGAGGGTTTTGGTGCGTTCCTGACCTGCAGTATGAAGTACTGCTGAAAACAACACAATAATAAAAATGGGAAACCGGGCGTTCCTTCTCCTGTCCATAATGCTGCTGGCTCCTCCTGTTTAAAGTTAAACGTTTCTTACTATAGGCAATTTAATGCTCTACAGCAAAAATTTAAATTTTCTTTTAGTTCATTTAGACGAGAGAAATTCGATTTTCTTTCATATTAGGGAAACGTCCCCCTTCACAAAGATTATTAGTATTAGGGGGACGTTCCCCGAGGTATGAATAATCTGTCTCCGCCAGCTCATAAAAATTCAGCTTAAAATTCCAGCCCCAATCCGAATCCAGCTCTGAATCCTCCCAGGTCAGCCTCGATATCAGCAGGCTTTACCTGGCAAAAGCTGTAACTTGTTTTAAAATCAAGAAATAATAGGTCGATCGGCTTGAATCTTATACCTGCCTGGATAACGTATCCCAGGTCTCCGTCTTCAACTGTGCCGATAGGATTTGTTTCTTTGTACTGGAAATACCCGATTCCGAAGGCTGTATAAGGCCGAAAACTCGAATTCGTGAATTGAAACATCAACCCTCCGAAAATCGGTATTATCTGTATATCTGTCTCTTCCTCCGAAAAAGTGGTTTGCCCTTTTTTTGTGTAAAAATCCGCAGCCGACCAAAGACTTATCCATTTCCATAACTTAATGCCAATTTCTCCCCCGTATGTTAGCTCACTTCCGTAGATGTTTTTAAAATACTCATCCGAAGGTTGAAAATAATTAGCCATTCCTGTAATTCTGAAACTGTCTCCACTTCCGGCATGTAATAAAGTTACTGAAAATAAAATAATAACAGTTAAAAATAAGATATTCTTTTTCATCGTTCTGTTTCCTCCCACTATTGAATCGTTACATAAACCGGTTGTCCTTCTCTATCTCCTGTGGCAACTGCAGCAAGGACATAAGTATAGGATTTATCCTTTTCCACTTTTCTGTGCCAGTACTCAAAGGTGTCGGATGTCAATTCAACCAGGAGATTTCTGTCGCTTCCTTCTATTAGGTAAATTCTGTATCCCACAATGTTGATTCCCTGGTTGTTTGGATTAGCTTCCCACTTTA
>CAYTTR010000084.1:0-2008 GCA_964440805.1 uncultured Eubacteriales bacterium | reverse complement strand
ATCCCCAAAACCGTGATAAGAGGAAGGGTATGGGATTCGTCACCCGCTCGATTCCCCAGCGAGGAATCTCGCTCCCATTCGGGCTTCGCTCTCCTCTCCTCCGGAGAGGAACCTTGCCCGCTCAGCCCTCATAGGGGATTCCTCATCCCATACCCTTCCTCTTCTTTAAGTATACAATCTATATCACGGAATTAGAGATGCTTAAATTGACAATTAAATTTTTGTGTTTATAGTAGGGATAATGTTAGAATCGTTCGTCCAGTTCCTGAGAGAACTCCGGTTCAACAGGGAGGTGATTACCTTCCTGGTGAGCATGACCCCGGTTTTTGAACTCAGGGGAGCCATTCCCCTGGCTGTGCTTCATTTCAAAATGCCTTTATGGTCTTCCTATCTTATTGCCTGGTGCGGGAATCTGGTTCCGGTACTTCCGATTATTTATTTTTTAGAACCAATAAGAAAGGGGCTTTCACGGTTAAAAATATTTGAGAAATTTTTTTCCTGGCTTTATAAAAGGACTTACCGCCGGAGTGTTAAAGTAATGAAACTGGGAGCCATTGGACTGACTCTTTTTGTGGCCATACCCCTTCCCATAACCGGAGCCTGGACAGGCTCCATAGCAGCCATCCTCTTCGGGATAAAGCCCCGTTATGCTTTTCCAGCTATTATCCTGGGAGTTACTATTGCCGGAATTGTGGTCAGTTTACTGATTTCCGTTTTTTAATATCTCATCCAGATCATGGAATATTTCTTTGAAGCAGGAGTTTTCTAAAGCAGAGTGGTGAGTCATATCCTTGTGAAGAGGAGTGACAGTTGTAAATCCCTTCTGAATTACTTTAACATCACTCTCTTCGTCTCCTTCAGCCCTGGGGCTGCCGGTTCCGATCCAGTAGTAAGGCTGGCCTCTGGGATCGGTGTTGGTGAGGATTTCCGGATGATACCTTTTCTGTCCTAACTTGACCAGCTTGAATTCCCGAAAAGGAGGAGGGGGGATGTTGATATTTAAGGTTATTCCCTTGGGAAAGGGAGAAGAGAGGATTTTTCTGGAAACTGTCCGGGCAATACCAGCTGCAAAGTTAAAGTCATAATGACCTGACTTGTTAGGGGACAGGGATAGTGAAACAGAGGGAATACCCATAAAACTTCCCTGGAGTGCTCCTGCTACTGTGCCTGAGTAAGCGATATCCTGTTGTCCAAGGTTGGGGCCATGGTTTATTCCAGAGAGGATCAAATCAGGTTTCCCTGGAAGGAGTAATTGGAGAGCAAGATAAATACAGTCGGCAGGTGTTCCATTGACAGCAAAAATATTATTGACGATGCCTTTAACTCTAAGAGGATGATGAAGAGTTAGAGCCAAGGAAGTGGCACTGATTTCGCGATCAGGTGCTACCAGGAAGATTTCTCCCAGCTCCTGAAGGTGGCGGAAGAGAGCCTGAATTCCTTCGGCAAAAAAACCATCATCATTGGTGAGAAGAATTATTGGGCGTTTCTGTTTCATGAATATTCTCTTTTATTAAACTCCAAATCCATATTTTTTTCAGCCTGAAAATTCTGGGTTGTCCCAGGCGTATAAGATTATGATCAGGCCGGTTTCTTAAGAACGAATCATTATCAACATCATTTTAAATGGTGTGAGAGCCTTGAGTGAATGGGGTTTTCCTGCTGGCATTAACAGGAGCTGGGAAGATTTTATCCTGACTGGATTTCCGGAAATTGTGATTTCTGCTTCTCCTTCCAGGCCATAGACAAAGGCGTCAAAGGGAGCTGTATGTTCGCTTAGCCCTTGGCCTTTGTCAAAAGCAAAAAGAGTAATTGTCCCTGTTTTTCTGGATATTATTTCACGGCTGACCACTGAATCCTTCTGATATTCAACGTATTTTGAAGGATCAAAAGGTTTACTGTTTGCAAGCATTTTATCTCCAGGCTTTATTATTTTACTCTCTCCTTGATTAATGGTCGGGACGGGCGGATTTGAACCGCCGACCCCACGCACCCCAAGCGTGTGCGCTAC
>CAYTTR010000083.1:0-2298 GCA_964440805.1 uncultured Eubacteriales bacterium | reverse complement strand
GCAGACATTTCCCTGCACCCAATACCGTCACCTCATTCCCGTCACTTCGGGACAACCTCTTATTTTAACACTTTTTTTAATTTTTTCTTCTCTATAATCATTTGACCTTGATAGGAAACATAATTTAGTAAAATCATCACCCTGTCTTTATCGGATAACTCTTTTTGGAATATTCCCCGGAATCCCTTGAATGGTCCCTCCATTATCTCAATCTCATCGTTTATTTTTGGTGATTCTCCGTATTTTTCAAGTTCGATTAATCCGTTGACTTCTCTTACCTTAATATTTTGGATAAGTTCACTGGAAATAGAAATAGGTCCTTCGGAATTTCCCACTACTTTCTTAACACCCCGGGTATAACGGACCAGCCTGTACTGAGCTGGGAATTCAAAGTAAATAAATTCATAGCAGGGAAAAAAAGGCTTTATCACTTGCTCATGGATATATTTTGGATTATAAATCCGGAACCCGGCTTCCTTGAAAATTTTTTCAACCTGGAATTCTTTTTTTGGTTTGGTATTAAGAACATACCAATACTTCATTTTTTTCTATCTCCTCATGAATCATCAAGAAGGTGAAAAGATTTGTAAAAATCAGGCCGCCTGTCCTGAAGAAAAAATTTCTTGGCAGCACATTTTCTTATTTCCTGAAAATCACAATCAGTAAAAAGAACAAAATCTTTATTCTCAGGAGCTCGAGCAATTACTGAACCATTCGGATCAACCACAAACGAACCTCCAGCAAAATGCAAGTTATCTTCCTTGCCAACTCTGTTAACTAAAGCGGCAAAGTAACCATTTTGGAAAGCAGCTACCTGGATTTCTGCTTCAAATACTCCTGGAGTCCATTCCCCAACTGCTCCTGCCTGAGGAATGATAACTAGGTCTGCACCCTGCAATGATAATTCTCTCATATATTCGGGAAAATGCCGGTCATAACAAATGGCTACTCCTACCCGGCCAGCCTTGGTGGGAAAAACATATTGAGTCTGGTCACCCTGTGTATAGTATCCCTTTTCATGGAAACCCATGCCATCCATGATATGAACCATCCTGACCACACCCAAGATGGTTCCATCGGAATCGATGACAGGGGAAGAATCATATGTCATTTCACCATCCCGTTCAAACAGATTCAGAACTGTCACTACTCCGTATTCTTCAGCCAGAGCTGAAAAGGAGTCGGTAGTGACCCCAGGTATAGGTTCAGCCTGAGCTAAGTATTCCGGACAAGCTTTATGCTGGGGCCAAAAATAGGAAAAGCCCAATTCGGCAAAAGCAATCACCTGGGCTCCTCCCTCAGCAGCTCTTTGAAAATATTGCCTTCCTTTTTTGAGATTATGTTGGCTATTCCGGGAGTTTTTTTGTTGAATGAGAGAAATTTTTGGCATCTGTCTTACTCTTGAGTTTAATTAGATCTATTACTTTTTTTATCAATATAACTTCTTCGAGAACGATTGTAAACCGAGAAAAATAAATTAATAGAACAATACTTGAACTTATGACTTAATTCCTCACGGCGAGCTTGTTCCCTCGCAAACAATGAAAAATGTTCATTTTTCGTTCCCGCTGAATCCTGTTACCTTTCTCGTCGTCTCGCCTAATTAACACACAAAGATCAGATTGAACCAACCAAATAAACTGAACTGCTCGAATAGGCAAGACTAGCTATTTTCAAGCTAAGAACAGGATATCTTAAATGAAATTAACAATTAAACTGAATTCACCAAAGAAGCTGAAAAAAAAGTAAGCTCAATTATTAAACCGGGGACTGTCTTTGAGAGCTTTTTCCAAAACTTTCTTCAATTCTCTCTCTTCAAAGGGCTTGTTCAGGTAACCATAATTTTTTACCCTGTTCATTCGCTTTAAAGTTTGTTCATCACTATAGGCAGAGACATAAATAATAGGAATTCTGAATCGGCGGTATATCCGCTCAGCTGCTTTAACTCCATCTATTAGACCGCTTAATTTCACATCCATTAAAACAACATCCGGAAGTAACCTGGATACTTTCTCAATTGATTCTTCGCCTGAAGAAACAATTTCAGAAAAAGCATACCCTAAATTTTCCAAAGTAAATTGAAGGTCCATGGCAATAATTATTTCATCTTCCACAATTAAAATTTTTGGTCTTTTGACCGTTTTATCCATTACATTCTTTCCGTTTCTATTTTCGTTAGTTATATAATTGTCCATTGTTAACGGTCACTTTATTTAGTCGGAAAACAATAAAAATAATTGGAAAATTTTTTTAATTTTCTATATTTCTTAATTTTTTTGTTTTTTCACCATATCAATA
>CAYTTR010000082.1:0-2542 GCA_964440805.1 uncultured Eubacteriales bacterium | reverse complement strand
AACTAAACAGACTAAACAGACCAGATAGACTAAACAGACCAGATAGACTAAACAGACCAGATAGACTAAACAGACCAGACAGACCAAATAAACGAAAAAGGTATTGTGTTACTGTTTTTTAATTCTGTCTAATTTATTCCTAACAAAAGTTTTGATTTTATCGTTGGGGATTCTTTTTACCCATTTTTGTGCCTTTTTAAAACTGAACGATTCAGGAAAATACAGCTCAGGAAAATAACCAAACTGTTTTTTCTTACGTGAAGAAAGATATAAACTGTCCACCAATGCCTTTTCTGGTTCTGCTATCAAAAAATTCTCTGTCCCTTTATACCAAGTAAATCCATCAAAAAACCGTGGATCAATGCGGTGAAAGGAGTAGTTACCTAGCCGGGTCTTGATAATTTTCGTATGAGAGGTTGTGGCAGCGGTAATCATCTGGGGAATCTGTTCAATGACTCCATAGAGATGCAAGGCACTTATAAAAGAAACATAGGCCCGGCTTGATGGAAGTAAAAAAGGAATAACAGCATAGGGACTTATACGGTTACTTCCTGTTTCACCCCATACCCCCCTGTATATCTTGAAAATGATTCCCTGGCTTTCAAGATAATTAAGCGCTTGAGTGACAGCCGACAAGGATTTTCCTGATACTGCAGCCAGCTCAAATGTCGTAAAAATAGGGCGGCCTATATTTTTAACGAAAGAAAGTATAGATTTTTCTTCAGTCATTTTCATTGTTGTAATTCGTCAATAAAACTGACTACTCTTAATCTAATCTCGTCCCATAGGGAAGAAGAATTATAAACAGATTGCTCTTCCAGAGGAAGATACGAAAGCACGGTATCCCGAAAATGCTCGAAGCCCACTCCTAAAATATTCTCCGAAGCCGTGTTTAATTCATGACGGTTAATCTTAATGTCCTCAGCATCAGCAGGATTACACTGGGGAATTAAGACATAGAGGTCAAAAATGTCCCGCGGCTGGATAATGCTTCGTCTTATAACAGCAGAAATCTTCTGGGTTAAAGCAGATGGCCCATCATAATGAGGCACTATTACCGGCGCTAACTTATAAGCGCGCAGGATAACCGATGAAACAGGTTGAATAACAATCCTGCCCTTAAAGCCTCGTCTGGAAAATTCTATCTTTGTAAAAAGTTCTTCTCCTGATGATATCAAAAGGTGAACTTTAAATCTTTGAGTCGTTTCAGTCTGTTTCGCCTTTTTTATATCCGGAGGAACAACTTTAGTAATACCAAAGGGAATTAAATTTTCTTGAAAAGATGATGTATTAAGGATTTTCATAACCACATCTTTAAGAGCTTCAACTTTTATTTTCTGGGCATCCAGATCCATATCTTCAGAATAGCGAATACTCTTGAAGAAAAAACGAAGGTTTGCACCCCCTTTAAGGGCATAGTGTTCGGCTTTGACTCTCCTGCCCAGCCATCTGAGAAATTCAAGATGAAATATTTCTCTTATTTGTAAAGAATCATAAACTGTATTATTCATAATATGTATTATAATTTAGTTATAACTAAATTTCAATACATAATACTCCATTCCCAATGCCCTGCTTTTTCCCAACGCAACAAACGCTATAAACGCTTTTTGTATCGCTTTTTAAATAAATCCTACGCTATCCTTTTTTTTATATGATCAAAAAATTCAGCAGGAATCACAATTTTTATCCCACGGAAATCTTTTAGCTCCAAAATATGCTTGTCTCCGCTCAGGATATAATCAGCGCTGCCTGCCTTTGCTAATTCAAGAAACTTGTTGTCTTCAGGATCTTGAGTGATGATATTGAGATGGTTTTTTACTTTGACCGGAATGACATATGGCAAAAGCTCCTGCTCAATAATCCCCTTTATCTCTTTTTTGGTCAGCTTGAATTTCGGATAACTCAGGACTTTCGCATATTCCTTGAGAACTTCTGACGACAGGAGCACAGAGACAGTGCCTTTCTGCCAAAAAGAAACAAGCCGGCTGGTGGGACCCCGAAATAATAATGCGGAGATAAACACATTGGTATCCATAACGATTTTTGGAATCGTTTCAGAACTCACTCTTTCCTAGCCCATTCAACGGCATCCTCTATATCTTCAGGTGTAAGACCAAGGGCAGCAATCTTATCCCTGACTTTCTCCAGAAGGATTTTATCCCTGGAGGTCATCCTTACTGGCTCAAGGATAATTTTTCCTTTGGAGGCTTTGACATCAAAATACTCATAGTCTTCAAACTCTTCCATAATTTTTTTAGGAAGAGTGATTTGATTCTTATAGGTTTTTTTACAGAGCATTCTATAATCCTCTTTTGCATAATAAAAGGAAACAATGAAAATGTCAAGTAATGAAGTAATGGAAATAGACCGAAAAGACCAAATAAACTTAAGAGATGCTATTAACCTGGATTAACCCTTAAAAACTTTAATCAAATAGGTTAAAAACAACGAACCGCTTAAAAGAAAAAGTCCTATCAACCCTGAATAAAACCATTTTTGATTCAAAGGAAAAGGTTTCGCGCGGGTAATCTCATTAAGA
>CAYTTR010000081.1:0-2720 GCA_964440805.1 uncultured Eubacteriales bacterium | reverse complement strand
TTCCAATGAATCCATTATCGGAACTTACCTCTATTTATTGAGAACTTACGTTTTTCGGAGCCAAATAAGCCCTTAGAGGCAATTTTTGAGGGGCAAAAGCAAAATTTAAGGCGGTCTTCCGGGTGTCGATTGCTATAATTTAACTTGTTATCAATAATATAATCAAATTGGTTAAAAATTATCAATTGACATAAACTCTTAACTTGTATTAAAATAATTAACCAGTATGTTTAAATATTAGAAAATCAATTAAATAACATGTACAAACTGGAAAAATTATCAGGGCTTGAGCAGAAGCTCTATTTCCTCCTCGAGGCAGAAAACCAGAAGGTAGTAAGCGCTGAAAAAGCGATGGAATTGTTAGGGATATCCCGGATGCACGCCTATAACCTTCTAAAGAACATGCGGAGGAAGGGAGCGCTTGACAGGGTGAAATCCAACCTGTTTGTGAGGATACCTTCCCATATCGTGCACGACAAGGGAAAGTACGTGGAAGATCCCATACTGGTCGGAAAGCATCTGGCGAACCCATATTTCTTTTCTTATTATTCGGCTTTATATCTCCACGGGCTCTCCCAGCAGCCGGCCACTCATTTCTACCTGTCCACCACAAACCACCTCCAGAAGGTGGATTATCACGGACTTGTTTTTTATCCCGTGACACTGACGAAAAAACGATTCTTCGGGTTTGATGAGATAAAGTACAGGGAAGAGAATGTGTTTGTCTCTGATTTGGAGAGGACCATTGTTGACGTGATGAACCGTCCGGAATATGCGGGAGGATACGAGGAAATAATCAGGTCATTTCAGGATGTGGAAAAGGTCGAATGGAAGCGGCTGCTCAAATATCTTGACACTATGGGGGAGAAAATACTTTTCAACCGGACAGGTTTCATATTCGATATGTTAGGAAAATTTGTAGATACTCCTGACTGGGTTCTTAAGGAACTGGAAAAAAGGCTCTCCGATAACATCTACTACTTCGAGAAGAACAGAAAAGGTTCTTATGTAAAAAAATGGAAGATAATAGTCGACAGGAGATTAGAGAATGTCGTCAAAGGTGGCTGAATGGAATTAACTATCAGAGTTCTCCAGAAGCTTCAGCGTGATACGGGATTCAATCCCGATTTATTAGAGAAAACTTTTCATATAACAAAGATTCTTTCAGGCATATTCAAGGATAAACGAATCGGTACGGACTTCGCGCTCAAGGGCGGGACGGCGCTCAATTTCATTTATCTCGATGCTCCCAGACTTTCTGTTGACCTGGATTTGAATTTCATTGGCTACATAGAAAAAAGGGAGATGCTGGCCAGAAGGAAGAATATGCCTGAAGAAATCGCAGTCTTGGCTGATTCGTTGGGATACCGGATGACAAAGAGGCCCGGCTCTTACATCATGGAACGATACGTTTTAAGATACAAAAGGCTTAGCGGACTCCCTGACAGCATAAGGCTTGAGTTTAATTTCCTCGAAAGAGTCCCCTTCATCGGGATTGTTCGGAGAACATTCGACCACATCTTCGAATTCGAAAAGTTCAAAGTCATCACTTATACGGTTGAAGAGATTGCCGCGATGAAGACCAAGGCGATGGTGGAAAGGCTCTACGCCAGGGACATTTTCGACATGTTTGAAATCTCGAAATTGAAACTGAACGAGAATATTTTGAAAAAACTGATGATTCTTTACATATTGATGGCGGGGAAAGAGCCAGATTTGGAGGGCATTATTTCCAGAGTCAAAAGGTACGACGGCAACGAGATATTGAGAAGTGTAGGCCAGTTCCTCAGGAAAGGTTGCGATAAGGATTTGAATCCCATGCTGATTAAAAATACGGTTTCTGACTTTTATGAGAGAGTGTTCGTTCTGAATGATTCAGAAAAACAATTCATTAAGTCTTTCAAATCGGGGGAGATTGACTTAAAAATTCTATTCGAAAAAGAGCGTTTTAATCTAAAAGCGGAAAAACATCCTGGCCTGATTTGGACCCTTGGTTTGGAGTGAAGGCAGATATTTCGGAATTTTCCTCTCCTCTAAAGGATTCACTCTTCCTTCCCTATTCCCAGATACCCTCATAAATCTCTGTTTATTTTTAGGACCTCTAGATTTATATAGTAAATTTTTGAAATGAAGACATGTAATACCTTTGAGTCCAGATGTGAAGGGAACCAGGATAGAGAAAGTCTACGAGGTAGACCCACTCCTATGTCCTCAATGCGGTGGTACCATGAAGATCATCTCTTTCCTCTCAGACTATGCCGTTGTGGATAAGATCATCAAGCACCTCAAGCTGACCTTTGTAGTGGAGAGACCGACTCCTCATCATGTGGCTTCGCAGGAAGTTTTGGAGGCCGCCGAGACAGGCGCCGAATATTTTTCATGATTCCTTGCTTTGACCAGGACGAAGTCCGGATGATTTCCGGCGTTTTTTATCATCTCTGCGGCTTTTGCGGCGCTTTGGGCCATCATGAGCAATTACCGATTCTCTTTGACAGCTTTTTTGTCGGGATTTATACTTCTCCAAGATGGTTGAAGGGGAAAATGAGGACTAAGATACTCACCCAGCCAGCAAAGCTGAAAAGAAAATTCCTATCCTCCCTCCTCAATCCTATTGTTGCCCTGAGAAGCGAATAAAATATCTGCCTTCGAACGGCACCTTTTTTGCTGCTTTCTGATGAAAAATCTGAATCATAAAGGTATCCTGAATATGCAGGATATCA
>CAYTTR010000080.1:0-2811 GCA_964440805.1 uncultured Eubacteriales bacterium | reverse complement strand
AGAGGTTGGCTTCGCCTTTTGACTGGAAGAGTGTGGTGAAGAGGTAATCTCCCTCCCCAGTTTTTCGGCAAATATTTTTCGTTAGTGAAAAAAGGGGTAAATAGATAAGCTGTCCTTAATTTTCTTCAAGATTTCTTCAATGCGGAGTTATAAGGGCCAATAACTCTAAGTTTTATTTCATTGTCTTTACCGGATTTGTCTTTGCCGAATTCAAAGGTAAATCTATAAAATGAATTTACCCTGGCCTCAAAGATCGATCGAGTTCCCTTGATTTTTTTTATTTGGAGCGATGGATGCCGAGGATCAGACATCAAATAATGTAACTTTCTTTTCAGTTTTTTCTGCGTTGTCTCATCCAGCTCAAGAACGCTTTTTTTGAACCTTTCTGTTACTGTGAGCTTCGGAGGTTTTTTCCATTTCATCAAACAATTCCTCAACTGAGTCAAAGCTTTTTACTTTTCCTTTACGGATGTCTGATTCTGCCTCAGCTTCAAGTTTTTGCCAGCGCTCCGACCAAAACCAGGCCTGATCCTTATCTATTGTCTCTTGAGGTATTAATACCACTGTATTGTTCACTATTTTTGCCAAAACTAAATCACCTTGTTTGAGGAGAAGCTTCTTTCTCATATATAGAGGAAGGGTGATTTGTCCTTTTTCTCTCACTTTGATCAAATTTTCCATTATTTTCTCCAAAATAAATAGGTTGAAAATTCTTATTTTCCTACTTTCTTAAAAATACCTTCTTCCTATATAAATGTCAATAATTTGGAATCTAATGAGACAACTTGGCTGATTTAATCTCTGAGCCTGACTCAGCTAAATTTTTTTAATATTCTGTTTGAGATTTTCGAGGTTTTGTTTAGCTTCGGAGGCGTTTTCCCCTAAATAAATGAGAATATAATTCCGGAAAGGGGAGGCTGAAATGTATTTTTCGCTGTTATCCCTGAAAGAAGCGCCTTCTTCTGATATTTTAAAATCATGAAACCGCTTATTTTGCCGAAGCCGCCTGCAGGCCTTCTCGAACCAGGATTGAGCCTCCTCTTCGCTTTCATATTCCAGTAGAAAGAGGATTTTATCCTCAAAATAAGCGGCAGCTCCTTTTTTTATTCCGAAGATGTTTTCAGTGTCGAACTCATACTGGTTATATAAAGCCAAGTTTCCTTCCATATACACTTTGCGGAAAGGTTCCTCCTGAAGGCTGTTTATAAAATTCATAATAGGAGGAGCTTCCCCTCCGTCCGGAATTTTAGGCTCGACCTTCCGGGCAAATTCAATCAAAGCCTCTTTGGTGGAAGGAGATTCATCAAATCCAATCAAAGTAACCACAAAATTGTTTTTCCAGAAGTTAAGATAATAGTCCTCAAGAACAGCGCCCGCCCCGATATCAATCTTTTTCCCCTGGCCGCTTGTTTTAAAAGAAAACGCTCCGTAAGCGCTGCAAGAGTTTTCCATCTCATATATTTCTATGTTTAAAGAGAGGCCGTCTCGGTTTTCATATGACTGAATGACCGCCCTTTTAAAACCGTATTCGTGATAGATTTCAGCTCCGCCGTTTATAAGCAGAAACAAATCCTCTCCTTCCGCCGTCTCAGGCTCAGCCAGAGGCTTCCAGGCCGGCATTTCATTTTCTTCCGGAAGGAGCCGGAGTATTTTTTTCGGAGATTTTTCCTCACTTGAAAATGAAAATAAAAAGAGCGCCCCCATACATAAGCCGAACAGAAGAGCCGCCGCCAAAATTAGAGCCTTTAGTTTCATTGGTATTGACTGCCTTATTTATGCCTTCTAATGATCTATGACTTCCATTTTGCTTCTTTTATTTTACAGTCTTATTTTACTGTTTTTGCTTTTTCTAAAGCGACACCTCTTTTATTTTAACTTTATTTAAGTCCATTTCTCCCAGGCCGTGGCCGAAGGCTTTGGTAATCTGCAGAATGTCTTGGGGATTCAAGCCCCACAAGGTGCAGCAGTAGCTGTCCACAGCCACTCTGTCTATTCCGGCTATTACTTTTCTTGGTTTAATTATTTCACCGGGGCCGAACGGCCCGTTGGTGGTGATGAATTCTGTGGCATCCACCATACACAGGTCCGGCCGGATAACGGTATTTAGGTCGGCAATACACTGTTCCAAATGGTCGATGGCATTTATATCAGTCTGCCATCCCTGTTTGTGAAAAGAGCGGTTTGTTTTAAGAGAGCTCAGCCCCATCAGGTTTTTCATGGTGCCGGTGAATTTATTGCCGGCATGGTCTTTGGTAATAGGCATGTCGATAAAGATGTCGTAGTTAAAAAAATCGTTCATTATCTGAGCTTCTCTCAGAGCCATTCCTTTGGGGACAGGGACGGTTTTGAATTGAGATTCATCGTTTCTGTCGACAATAATAAGGTCTGCTCCTTCCTCTGAAACCACTTGTTTCAAGCCGCAGGCTTCCCAATTCTGGTCGGGGAGCTGACTCAGGCAAGTTATGGGGCCTGCTCCAGCCTGTTTACACATTTGGATGGCGGCTCGAAGAATCTCCGGCTTGGTGAAAGCTCCCGGATTATTCCTTTGGGGATTGGCTAAAATGGCCACCTTGGCTCCCTCGGGGACGAATCTTTTCATGCCTCCCAAATTTTCTACGGCTTTAACAGCGGCGGCCGCATAATCTTCTCCCTGAACAATGGAGATATCGACATTAAGTGCTTCTTCTTCGACAGGGGGCTTTCGGCTTTTACAGCGGCTGGTTAGGCCGACGCCTAATAAAGAAAAAGTGCCGAGCGAAGCGCTTTTTTTAATGAAATCTCGGCGGTTAATTTTTTTTGCCATAATAAAGC
>CAYTTR010000079.1:0-2979 GCA_964440805.1 uncultured Eubacteriales bacterium | reverse complement strand
ACAATTGATGGGAATACTGGGTGTCAATAATAAAAAGTTTTTCATCAGAGTCAAAAGGACGGGCCGAGTTTGTGGCCTGACGGCTATGGCTTGTTCCGGCAAAACTCAATTTCAAAATATTGGTCTTTTTAAAAATTCCTTGATAATTGATGCCATATTCCCAGCGTGAAGTGGATATGTGTTCCACGCTTTCATCCAGAGGATCATCAATATGGGGGATATAGCCTCCTCGCCTGAACTCATCAATATATCGGCCAAAAAGAGATATCCTGTGCAGATCTCCCGCGAGATAAAAATTAGTTTTTAAAGACAGATTTAGATTGTCCGATTCAACTTTATCGGTAAAATTATCACCATTTTCATCTATATAGTCGTTTTTCCCTTTTTGAGCAGTAGCCACCAATCCGAAAATGCCCTTTCGATAAGAACTCCTGGCCGCTACATCATATGTGTTGTACTGGCCGTAAGTTCCGTCAAGTGAGAATTCCGGTTCCAGCGAAGGCTCCCTGGTAATAATATTAACTACTCCGCCGATAGCCTGGGCTCCATAGAGGGAGGAGGAAGCGCCTTTAAGTATTTCAATCTGCTCAATATTTTCGCTCCGGATTTGCTGGAGCCCGTAAACACTGGCTAAGCCGCTGAAAATAGGCAGCCCGTCAATTAAGATCTGGGAATAGCCGCCTTCCAACCCCTGCATTCTCAATTCCGTGAAATTGCAGTTGGTACAGGAAAGATTAACCCAGATGCCCATTAATTCTTTATTTAAAACATCGGATACACTCTTGGCTCCGCTCTCTTCTATTTCCCTGGCTGAAATGACTTCGGTTCTTATGGGAACTTCCTTTATAGGAGCAGCCCTCCGGGTAGCGGTAACAACTATTTCTTCTGATATTTCCTTAAAGAGAACAACCTCTAAAGTTATATCTTTGTCCACAACTTCAAAAATATCAGAGCGGTAGGGCATATGCCCTTCTTTAATTACTTCCAGATGGTACCTTCCTTTAGGAATCTGGCTGAGCTCAAAGAGGCCGGAAGCATCCGTTTTTCCAGATATACTTATCTCAGGAATAAGAACTATGGCCTGACTTACAGGAGAATTATTGCCGTCCACGACCTTGCCTTTTATGCTATAAGTCGGTCTTTCTTGTCCCCTGCGATGCCGGTGTTGTTGAGCCAAAACAAAACTATTCAGCCCCAGAAAAAACATTGTTGTAATCAATATGACTGAAACAGTTGACTTTTTTTCCATCGGTCTTCCTCCCAAAATGGCCTGCCTACCTGGTTTAGGTACTTTTAAAAAAGAAAAGGTTGAAAAAAACAGGCAGGTTAATTTTCGGGAGGAGAGCGGGAGGCAGGTTCTATATAAAATATCTGATTGTATTTAAAAGAATCAGAGTTTTCCAAGGATTCAAGAAAAGACAAAGGCGGCAGATGAAAGAAATGAATCTGACTGGTGGTAAGTGAGGAATACTGGAAATGACAGGCAGGACAGTTGTCTTTCTTGTAAAAGGATTTTTCAATATGGAAAAAATTGATAAATAAAGTCAGAACAAGGAACAAAAACAGAAAAGTTAAATTAAAATATTTTAGGTTTTTCTTAGCCATCCGACTCATTTTTAAATTACAGGAAAGAGGAAAAGATGTCAATTCAAGGCAGACCGGTCTATTGCCCTATGCTATTGATAAAGCTTTAAAATAGTGAGTTACTCATTAATCCTTGATTTGTGGAATGTGCTTTGGTTTTTTAATATAATATGTTGTACTGGTGGACAGTCCATGGAAGAAAAAAAATTTATAGCATCATCTTTAATTGTAATTGTGGTTTTTTTAAGCGGGGTAGTCCTGCGGTTAGCCAAGCCGGTTCTTTTTCCTTTTTTTCTGGCTATTTTTCTTTCTTTTATACTTTATCCGGTCCTTGATTTTCTAACCAAAATAAAAATCCCGAGATTTATCTCAATTGTTTTTATCCTTCTATTTACATTTTTTATTCTTTATCTACTGGGAACTCTTTTTTATTCAACAGGCAAAACTTTTACTGCTGAATTCCCTAAATACGGGGAAAAAATGAGTCAAATTCTATCCTCAGCTTTTGAGAAACTTAAGCTTCCTCAGCTAAGAATCGAGGCTGTTGACTGGGTAAAAGATATAGATCTTAACAGAGCAGGGAAAATTATTGGCTCTTCTATCGGGCCTTTTTTTTCTTTTATATCCAATCTTTTCCTGGTTCTCCTCTTCTTGGTTTTTATTTTAGCGGGAAGAGGAAGTATCAAGAAAAAAATCAATAAATATCTTGACGAAAAAAGAGCTAATCAAGCTAATAAAGTTATAAACAATATTGACGGACAGGTTCAGAGATATCTTGCCATTAAAACCATCGTCAGTTTCTTTACCGGGGTTTTTGTCCTTATAGTTTTACTCTTTTTCGGAGTTGATTTTGCTATAATCTTTGGTTTTTTGACATTCATTCTAAATTATATTCCCAATATCGGCTCCTTTATTGCCACTGCTCTTCCGGTAACCATTGCCATCTTCCAATTTGAGACACTTTGGCCGGCTTTTTGGATTTTAATTATTCTTATAACAATTCAAATGGTTATGGCCAATGTTGTTGAACCCAGGCTTATGGGGCATGGGTTAGGTCTCAGCCCTCTGGTTGTCATTTTCTTTCTTTTCTTCTGGGGTTGGCTGTGGGGCCTTCCCGGAATGATACTGGCTGTTCCTATGGCGGCTATAATCAAGATTGCCTGCGACAATATTCCCGGATTGGAGCCTGTAGCAGCCTTTATGAGTAAAGAATAGACCGGCTCTCTTCTCTTTTACCTTCTTATTCTGAACTATTCATAAAAAAGGCCGATACCTTTTATATCACAAATACCACCTATGACTTAAGAGGTTTTATTATGGCGTAGGTAAAGAAATTAAGCTCATAAAATCCTTTCATCAAATCTTATCTAAAATCGGCCTTTTTTACCCTTCAGG
>CAYTTR010000078.1:0-3224 GCA_964440805.1 uncultured Eubacteriales bacterium | reverse complement strand
GCGATTATTTGGAAGTCCTCCGTTTCTTTAAATTTGCCCGGTAAAAAGAGGGGGGACGTTCTCCAAAGGGACATTCATTGCGTTAATTGCGTTAATTGCGTTACTTGCGTTGATAGCGTTTGTTGCGTTGATTGCGTTTGTTGCGTTGATAAGAAGCGGGAAAGGCGGGACGAGATAGACAAGATAAACGAAATAAACGAAATAAACGAGATAAACAAGATAGACGAGCGAGAAAGGCTAGAAAAGCGTTGATAGCGGCGTTTTAGGGTTTAGTTTGAGATTGCTTCATTGTTCGGCTGTCGTCTCACTCCTTGCAATAAAAACATTGTCTCTGCCCGGTTCCTATGGTATAAATCACCATTATGAGCGAAATAATTGAAGAAAAAATCCCTCCTTTAAAAAAATGGGTGGTTGCAGCCAGGCCTTGGTCTTTTCCCGCCTCCACCATGCCGGTTATTTTCGGCACCTCCTTGGCCGTTGTTTTCGGCGGCGCAAATCTCGACCTCTTCCGCTTTTTTCTGGCTTTTGCGGCCATGATCATTCTACATTCAGGGGCCAACATTTTAAGCGATATTTTCGACTTCCGGCGAGGCCTGGATAAAACGGTCACTCCGGTAAGCGGAGCCATAGTCCGGAGCTGGATTTCCATCAAACAGGGAGCAGTGGCTTCCTTTCTCTTGTTTTCCCTCGGCTCTGCCATCGGCATTGTTCTGGTCTGGATAACCGGCTGGACACTTCTTATTATCGGAGTTGTAGGTGTGGCCATCGGTATTTTCTATTTCTTCCTTAAACCGCATGCCTTAGGAGATCTGGCCGTATTTTTGGATTTCGGGATTCTGGGAGCTCTGGGGGCCTGGGTGGTTCAGACAAAAGATTTTTCCTGGATTCCGGTCGTTTGGACTGTTCCCATGGCTGGACTGGTAAGCGCCATTCTCCATGCCAATAACTGGCGCGACAGTGTCTCTGACCGTGAAAAGAAAGTGACCACGATTGCCTCCCTCCTGGGAGATAAGGGATCGCTGGCTTATTACGGATTGCTGGTTTTCACTCCTTTCCTTTATGACTCGATGTTGATAGCTGTCCCCCGCTTAGCTAAAAGCGGAGGAGAGGGACTGCCGGCTTTGGCCATGCCGCCTGAATTCTTACTTATTTTCCTGGCTCTGCCGAGCGCTGTTTCTCTCTGGAAAAAGGCCATGCGAAGACACAATCCCCGCCGCCCTATGGATTTTGTTATTCTGGATGGAGCTACCGCTAATCATAATTTGATTTTTGGCGGCTTGTCGGTGGCTGCGGTCTGGCTTCATTATATTCTCCAATGGCTCTAAATCCCTCCCCTGATTCCTCCGGGCGAAAGTCTGAGAAAACAACCAATTCCAGCCTGAGAGCAGCAGTTCGTTTTTTCCTACAATGGCTTTAAACCACTTCCCTACTCCCGGCAGAAAGTCTGGCCAAAAAAAATCGGCTGCAAAGGCGAGCTCAGCAGCGGTGGGGGCAGCTTTATTGAGTTTGATCTTGTTTTTTGCTTTATTCATTTTCATGCACATAGGACCGCTTGATTTCTGGTGGTGGATGAGCCTTAATCTGGTTTTTCTGACGGCTTTTCTACATATTACCGACCGCACTTTTTGGGACGATATCCGGGCTGATTTTAAGAAAAATTCAGGCAGTAAATTGCTGCTTGGTATTCTCTCTGCCTTTTTTCTTTACGGCATTTTTTGGCTGGGAAATTCCCTTTCCCGCAGCCTTTTCGCTTTTGCCGGTCTTGGAATTGAAGATATTTATTCTTTTAAAAACGGTGTTTCTCCGCTACGGATTGCTCTTCTTATGACTTTTATCATCGGGCCTGGGGAAGAAATTTTCTGGAGAGGCGGTTTTCAGAGATTATTACAGAAGAGATGGGGAGCTTTTCCGGGTTTTTTTGGAGCTGCAGCTCTCTATACCTTAGTTCATGCAGGCAGCGGAAATATCATGCTGATTCTGGCCGCCGCTGTCTGCGGCCTTTACTGGGGCTGGCTCTATCTAAAAACAAACTCCATCCTTTTGGTGGCAGCAAGCCACACTGTCTGGGACATCTTAATCTTCCTCGTTTTCCCTTTATGAAGGGGAACTGAAGGGGGACGTTCCTCCCTCTTTAATTACTACGTTTAGGCTTGGTTTATCAAAATAGTTTCAGGAAAAAGAAAAATTGGCCTTGAATTTCCAGCCTATAAAGCAGAAAACAAATTCAGTTAAAACCTAATTACGAGACCCGCTGAAATTTTAAAAAATGAGGGATTAAATTCAAATGCTGGCACACCTTTTGAAATCTCATCAGCCCAATCCTGGTCCAAAATAAGGGTCACACCAGCACTCGGATGTGAATCATACTCGCCAGATGCAATCTTCCAGGTCTCTTCAATTTTACCTTTTAGAAAGTATCTTCCATCAATGCTTATTCCAACATTAGGTGAAAACAGAATATCTACCCCTCCTCCAGCATTAAAGCCTATTCCACTGAGTGATGCGTCTATATTAGCAGGAATAATCCAGTATCTAATATATCGATAATACCCATCAGTCCATGTCAAAGCATAACCCCCTTTAGTATTAACCTTTAAATTACCAGTGAAATAAGAGACTCCTCCACTTAAAACCGGAGCGATCATTCCGGTAGTAGGGGGCTTAAAAACAATATTTCCGCTCAAAACCATGACTGAAGCATCACCTGTTACATCCCACTCCTCTTCTTCAGTATATGGTCCACGAGTTGTCCAGGACCAGGTTAGATTGTACTTGCTTAGACCGGTTATATCTGCTTTGGAATTAAAGTCCAATCTTAATTGAACTCCGACTCCTTCAGCAAAAAAATAATTAAGCGCCCCGGAAAATCCAAGAGGCTTTTTTGCCTCTTGAGTTAGGGTTCCACTTGCGTTGGCGCTCTGGAGAGAACCTCCACTGAAACTGTCCGAGTAAGAAAGAGATTCACTTATACTATAACCAAGATTATAACCACCGGTTAAAACCAATTCAGCCCGGGGCTTTTTTCTCGGCTCTTCTGGGGTCTCTATTTCCGCTTCTTCTTCTGGTTCAGGTTCCGGCTCTGGTTCTTTTTCCTCTATTATTTCTTTTTCCTCTATTATTTCCTCTTCCTCTCTTAATTCTTCAACATCCCTCTCATGAATATAACCTGTAATCATTACCCCAATCTCAGAAGTAAACTTGATTTGATACCACTCACCTATTTT
>CAYTTR010000077.1:0-3308 GCA_964440805.1 uncultured Eubacteriales bacterium | reverse complement strand
CTGGCTTTTTTTCAGACATCAAGATAGAGACAGAGGAAGGGAAGCAAGGTAAGATTGTGAGGATTGTTGTGGAGGAGAATCCGGTTGTCAAGGAAATTATTTACAAGACAGGAAAGAAGCTGAAGAAGGATGATATCGTCAATAAATTAAAAGAAAAGGAAGAATACATCCTTCCTTATTCCTATTACACTCCATATAAAATTAATAGGATCAAACAGACAATCGAGGAGCTTTTGACAGAGAAAGGATTTACGGATGGGAATATCGATGTCGATTTAGAAAAAAAAGGAAAAAATGAGTTAGAGATTGTTTTCAATATCAAAGAAGGATCAAGAATCAAGGTGGGAGAGATTGTTTTTGAAGGAAACCCCCAATTACGCGAGAGCGTGCTCAACGGGGCAATGAAGGAGAATAAAGAGTACGGCCTGATCTCGGCCATAGTGGGAAAGGACAACTTCAATCAAAATAAACTAGAGGAGGATTTGACCAGCCTAAAGAAGAAGCTCCGGGAAAAGGGCTACATGGAAGCCACTGTGGGCGGGCCAAGGATAGAAGAGATAACAAAAAGATCTGTTTTTCTGAAAAAAAAGAAGATGAAAAAGATTGTCATTCCTGTCGAGGCCGGTGAGCAATACTCTGTCGGGGAGGTTAATATTGAAGGCAATAAGATTATCTCTTCCAAGTACTTGAACTCACTTATTAAACTCAAAGAAGGGGACATTTACAGCACAAAAGCGAGAGAGACAGCAGCAGAGAAGATCGGAGAGATCTACCAGAATATTGGGCACCTTTATGCACAAGTCATGCCAGTAGAAAACCTTGATCCCAAAAGAAAACGGGTAAATCTGACCTTTAATATCTATGAAGGAGAAGTGGCTTATCTCCACAGGCTCGAATTCAAAGGCAATACCTACACTAAAGACAAGGTCATAAGACGCGAAGTTCTTATCAGAGAGGGAGACCGGTTTAGCCTGGAATTGTTCAAAAACAGCATTTTAAGACTCAGTCAGTTGGGACTTGTAGAGATGGAGGAAGAACCGGAGATAATGCCCAATCCTGAGGATCCTACTCAGATTGATGTTGTCATCAACTTCAAAGAGCTCCAAAGAAACAATATCCAGTTTTCAGCCGGATACAGTGGCTACGAGGGCACTTATGTATCTTTGAGTTATTCGACAGTCAATTTTTTGGGGGCAGGAGAAAACCTGGAACTCATGGCTCAATACGGAAAGAGGGTCAAGAATTATCTATTTGGATTTAACGAACCCTATTTTCTTGATTTTCCCATAAGCCTTGGTTTTCAAGTCTATAATCGTTATCTTTATTACCCTGGTCTCTACACCCAGCAAAGCCGGGGAGTTAATTTTAGTTTTGGAGCTAGAATCAAGGGATTCTGGAGGACAAGCGTGACATACGGATTCGAATACCTGGATGTCGGACCAGCTGAGACAGAAGATGAAGAAGGATCCTATGTCTATGATCCTTATTATTATGATCCTTATTATTATGGCGGTTCCTACGGATATGGTAATTATTTTGTCGGCAGCCTCTCTCCTGTCATATACAGAAGCACAGTGGACAGTCCCTTGACGCCTTCCAGGGGCACTACTTATTTGGTAGGCTGTAAACTGGCGGGAGGAATTATGGGTGGCGAGGTCAACCTGGTCAAGCCTCGATTCGAGTGGACATTCTTTCACCCCGTAATCAAGAACAACGTGATCGGTCTTCATCTTGAGTATCAATTCATAAAGCCTTTAGGCGGCTCTGATGTACCTTTCTGGGAAAGATTCTATCTGGGAGGGGAAAGATCCATCCGGGGCTATGACATCTATTCCATCGGGCCCCGAAGCGATGAAGGCGTAAACCAGGGAGGGGAAAAGTCCATCGTGTTTAATGCCGAATACATCATTCCGGTGGGAGGTTTTTTATATCCTATTCTATTCTGGGATGTAGGCAATGCATATGCTGAGGATGAAAATGTGAGTTTAAAAAACCTCTATTCTTCTTCAGGGCTGGAGATAAGAGTGTTTGTTCCCGCACTGCGCGTTCCCTTCAGGCTCATCTTCGCCTATAACAGTCGGAAAATCTACAAAGATGATTCCCACTTTGCCTTCAGGTTTGCCATCGGAACCACTTTTTGAGAATTTTCTTCCGGATTCAATCATTCTCGACAGCTTCACATTCTTTGTGCACCTTGCTCTCGAAGATTTTGCCTGTCCCTTTGATGACTCTGGTTTGTTGGACATAGGATGAAGGGAATTCCCTCATAGTATCAGGATATTTTAATGGGAATGTCAATATCTATCCTAGTTATTGACCATGATCAAAAGATGTATGAACACACCCCAAGTCTTTATCTATTAATGGGGAATAAATGGGTGAACTTCAATGTCAAACAATAGGGATTGATATTCAGATGCAATAAAACATGTCAACGGAGGAACAAATGAGAACTACAGTTCGAATAAAATCCTTTTATATTCTAGCACTTTTGCTTTTGGGAATAGGAATGACAGTTTCACCCATCAATGCCCAATACTTTGGACGGAATAAAATGATATACGAAAATTTCGATTTCAAAACCATGAAGACAGAACATTTTGATATTTACTTCTACCCTGAAGAACAAGAAGCGGCAATGCAGGCAGGAAGATTAGCAGAACGATGGTATGCACGTCTATCTCGAATTTTTAATCATAATTTAAAAGGCCGTCAGCCTCTGATTCTCTACTCCAGCTCTCCCCACTTCCAGCAGACCACAACTACACAGATTATAATAGGCGAAGGGGTAGGTGGATTCACAGAAACATTAAAACGGCGGATCGTTTTACCCATGGGAGCTTCGCTTAAAGAATCCGATCATGTGATTGGTCATGAATTGGTTCACGCTTTCCAGTTTGATATGACGTCAAGAAGCCATTCTGGCTACCAAGGTGCGGCACCAACAGCTATAAGACTTCCGGATTGGTTCAATGAAGGATTGGCAGAGTATCTTTCAATAGGACATGTTGATGCTCATACTGCCATGTGGATGCGGGATGCTGCGTATAGAAAAGAGATGCCAACAATTAAAAAAATGGATGATCCCAAATATTCTCCTTATCGTTATGGTCATGCCCTCTGGGCTTACATCACTGGAAAATGGGGCGATGAAGTCATTATGAAGATTATGAGAGCCATCGGTGGGATGGGTGACTATGAAAAAGCTTTTGAAAAAGTTTTGAGCGTTTCTGTGGAGGATTTGTCCAAGGAGTGGCATGAAGCCCTTAATAAACTCTATGGTCCTGGGTCACAAAAGACCAAAGTTT
>CAYTTR010000076.1:0-3412 GCA_964440805.1 uncultured Eubacteriales bacterium | reverse complement strand
GAGCGGGTGACGAATCCCATACTCTTCCTCTTATCACGGTTTTGGGGATGCTTCCAAATAAAGATTGTAAAAAATAATGAAAATGTTTTTTGTTTTTTCTATAATAATAATGATGCCAAAGGAAGACGGCATGTATCTTTCCGGTCACACTTAAAGAAGATCTATACTTTATAAATGAATTCCGGGAATATCATTAAATAATCAATCGGAGGAAACATGAGCAACGATCCCCAATATGGTCCTGGTATCCAGGAATATATAAAAAAGGCCGATAAACTTCTGGCAGAAAGAGAAGCATTAATCAAACGGGTCAAGCAATACAAATTCGACACCATCTCTGTCCATGGGCTATATTCAGTAGAGGAAGCATTAAATAATAACCAAGGCTCAATTATTGAGCCTATCTATCTTTCCTCTTCTCAAGCTTACCGTGATTCCGATGAACTCGAAGCTGCTCTTTCTTACCTAATTCCAACCTGGTGTTATACCCGGATTGCCAATCCTACGGTCTATTACTTGGAATGGACCTTGGCCATGCTTGAAGGATACAGAACAGGCTTCGACACTTCCTGCGTGGTCACTTCTTCCGGAATGTCTGCTATTATGTCCGCAGTGGATCCTTTTCTGATCAAACAAAAAGAAGGCCCGGAACGTATCAATATGGCTTCTTCCATTCAGGTTTATGGAGGAACATTCCAACATTTCTCAGTCAGAAAAATGAAGGAGAGAGGAATCGAGGTTCGCTGGGTTCTTCATCCCGAGGATATCAACGAATGGAAAGACAAGATAGATGAAGATACCAGGCTTCTCTACATGGAAGCTCCCAGTAATCCTCAGCAATCCTTCTGCGACGTCAAGGCTTTAGCTGATCTGGCTCATTCCTGGGAAATTCCTCTGATTTTCGACGCAACCTGTGCCACCCCAGCTTTACTCAGGCCCATCGCTTACGGTGCTGACATAGTCATCCAGTCCTTGACAAAAACCTTGACTGCTGGCGGACTGGCTGTCGGAGGGGCTTTAATCAGCCGTAAACCCATCATTACTAAAGTTAAAAACGAAAATCCCTTATTCAAAGAAAGTTTTGCTGAGTACGTTAAGTTTCTTCCTTACCGGGATAACGGGCCGGCTCCTTCTCCCATGAATGCTTTAATTACTCTTAACGATCTTAGAACTCTTCGTTCCAAAGTGGACATGGTTAGCTGCAACTGTCAGAAAGTGGCCGAATTCTTAGAAACCCACCCCCGGGTGTATCAGGTTGATTACCTGGGTCTTCCCAGCTACCACCTTCACGATTTGGCTAAGAAATACATGAAATTAGTTGACTCTGATGATGGATCCGGTCAAAACTATAACCGGTACGGTCACTTAATGAGCTTCAGAGTAGAAGACCCCCCTGAAAATGCCCGTAAAGTTTTTGATGCTCTCCGGCTCATTTTCAGAGCAACCGATCTCGGTCGAATTAAAAGTGTGGCCACCATTCCAGCTGTTTCCACCCATTTACAACAAGGAGAAAAGGCCAGAGAAATGGCAGATATTCCTCCCCAGCTCATTAGGCTTTGTGTTGGAGGGGAATCTCCTGATGATATCATTGCTGACCTTGACCAGGCTCTAAACAGTCTGTGAATAAATAAAAAGGTTTTCACTTTGTATCTGAATTAAGTTCTGAACCTTATTGAATTTTCATTCTCAATCCTTTAGAATTTGGTTTAATGGCCAGGATCAAAATCACTGGAAACCACAATCTGAGACTCAAGGGAAAAATCCAGATAAGCGGAGCAAAAAACGCTGTACTTCCCGCCATAGCAGCTTCCCTATTAACAAAAGAAAAAATCAAGCTTGACAACACTCCTCTGGTAAAAGACGTTTACACCATACTCAGATTAATGAAAGAGCTTGGCTCCAGTTATTATCTCGACAAAAACTCGCTCATCATTCAGACTCAAAACATTTCTTCTGATGAAGCCTCCTACGAATTAGTCAGAGCTATGAGAGCCTCTATCCTGGTTCTGGGACCTCTTCTCGCCCGCCATGGAGAAGCTTTTGTTGCCCTTCCTGGCGGATGCGCCATCGGCTCTCGCCCCATTGACCTCCATATTCAGGGGCTGGAAAAATTGGGAGCCTTAATTACCCTGGAGCATGGCTATATCCAAGCCTCTGCTAAAAAACTCAGAGGTACAGAAATCGAGTTTGAGAAAAAGACTGTTGGAGGAACCGAAAACCTGGTCATGGCCGCCTCTCTGGCCAAAGGAGAAACTATTCTTAAAAATTGCTCCCTCGAACCTGAAGTAACCAGTCTCTGCCAACTCCTGGTAAAAATGGGTGCCAAAATCGATGGTGTTGGCGAAGAAACAATGCGCATAAAGGGTGTAGATGAGTTAGGAGGAGCAACTCACAAGATCATCCCTGACCGCATTGAAGCCGGAACTTTTCTGGTAGCCGGTTCCCTGAACCAGGATGAAATAACTCTAACCAACGTCTGCTCCGAGCACCTTACTACCGTTATCGAAAAACTCAAGTTTTCAGGAACCAGGATCGAACAAAATGAGCCCGGGTCACTCACAGTCAAGGGAAGCCGGGAAATACGGCCTCAGGACATCACTACCTCGTCCTATCCCGGATTTCCCACAGACATGCAAGCCCAGTTCACTGTACTCATGACCCAGGCTGAAGGTACTTCTATTATCACCGAAACCATTTTTGACCGGAGATTCTCTCACATTAACGAACTTCTCCGCTTAGGCGCCAATATCGAAGTCTCGGGAGATAAGGCTATTGTTAGAGGAAAAACTCTCCTTTCAGGAGCTGAAGTTATTGCTTCTGACCTTAGAGCTTCTGCCTCTCTGGTTCTGGCCGGAATGATTGCCAGCGGAGAAACCATCATTAATGACGCAGAACACCTGGACCGTGGTTATGAAAAAATTGAGGAAAAATTGAAATCCTTAGGCGCCAATATCGAAAGACTAAAGAACGAGGAGGAGGACTGATGGAAGATTGTCTTTTTTGCAGCATCCTGAAAAAAAAGATTCCCGCATCTGTGGTTTACGAAGATGAAGAAATTTTGGCTTTTGAAGATATTAAGCCCCAGGCCCCAGTTCATATTCTAATAATTCCCAAAGAGCATTATTCTTCCCTCAATGATATCCCCGAAAGTAAAAATAATCTTTTGGGAAAAATACTACTGGCCGTCAGGAAAATTGCCGAAGAAAAAAGAATTTCCAAATCTGGCTTCAGGATTGTCCTCAACACAGGAAGAGACTCAGGCCAGGAAGTCTTTCACATTCATTTTCACCTTCTGGGTGGAAGGCAGATGACCTGGCCGCCGGGATAATCACCATATATTAATAACAATAGAATAGTTTAGGGCTTCACAAAACACATGATTTTAAGGGCAGAAGATAGGCAGGAAAGATTT
>CAYTTR010000075.1:0-4440 GCA_964440805.1 uncultured Eubacteriales bacterium | reverse complement strand
TTGCGTTCCCAAATGTCCGATTTTGATGTTACGCATCAAAAAAAGAACTTATTCTTGACACTTTTCCCTTGGAAACATAAACTTTGAGTTTATGTCACTTCATTTCAATAATATTCAGAATTCATACTTCCGGAGGTAATTTATGAAAACTATAAGTCTGGCCAAGGTCAGGGATACTATCAAAGACCTGGTGCAAAAGGCAAATTTTGAGCTTCAGGATGACATCCTCTCGGTCATTAATGAATGGAAAGAGAAAGAAGAATCTCCAGCAGGAAAAGCTGTTCTGGACCAGATTCTGGAAAACGCTGAGGTAGCTAAGAATGAAAAGCTGGGACTCTGCCAGGACACAGGTTTGGCGGTTTTTTTTGTGGAAATGGGAGAGGATATCAAGCTCCAAAAGGACGATGGACTTCCCAGTCTTCGTGAGGCTATTACCGAAGGAGTCCGTTCCGGCTATGAAGAAGGATATCTCAGAAAATCTGTGGTAGAAGATCCTGTCAGGCGAAAAAACACGGGTGATAACACACCGGCCTACATTCACTGGGAAGTGGTACCCGGAGATATTTTTAAGGTGACTTTTATCGCCAAGGGAGGCGGGGCTGAAAACATGAGCGCCATCCGCATGTTTGCTCCAGCAGCCGGACTGGAAGGGATTGAGGATTTTGTAGTGGAAACAGCGGACAGAGGAGGTTCAAATCCCTGTCCCCCCATTGTGGCTGGCGTTGGTGTAGGAGGAAATTTTGAATACTCAGCCCTTCTGGCTAAAAAAGCGCTGCTCCGCCGTCCTCTTGGTTCCCATAACCCGGATCCATTCTATGCTGACATGGAAAAAAGACTTCTGGAAAGAATCAATAATCTGGGCATAGGACCTCAAGGCATGGGAGGACGATGTACAGCTTTGGCTGTTCATGTAGAGTCTTTTCCCTGCCACATTGCTTCTATGCCGGCTGCGGTTAATATCCAGTGTCATTCTCACCGGGTTATGAGTTTTGAGTTATAATAGAAAGTACATTTTTAAGACAAACAGCAGCCAAACAAAAAATAACACAATGAATCAAATTTTAGTCCATGAGTAAAAGTTTTCCATTAATGAAAGGAGCTGATTATGGTTGAAATTAGGTTTCATGGCCGGGGCGGCCAGGGAACTGTGGTAGCCTCAAAAATCCTGGCCGACGCCATCGCTAAAGAAGGCAATTACGTCCAGGCTTATCCGGAATTCGGAGTGGAACGCAGAGGCGCTCCGGTTTTTTCTTTCATTCGTATTGACAGTCACCCTATTTACGATAAAAGCCGGATTTACGAGCCTGATCATGTAGTTGTTGTTGACCCTACCTTGATTGAAGCTATCGATATCACTGAAGGGCTTAAGGAGGGTGGTTGGATTATTATAAATACTGATAAAAAGCCAGATGAACTTGGTCTTCCATCAAAGTATAAAACAGCCACCATCAACGCCACTCAAATAGCTGTCAAGCATAAGCTTGGAACATTAGCGGCCCCTATAGTCAATACAGCTATTGTGGGAGCCGTGGTCAAGGTACTTGGTCTGGCTAAAATTAAATCGGTCCTGGAAGCAGTCCGGGAAGACGTTCCTATAAAGCCTGAAGAGAATGCTGCAGCAGCCAAAGAAGCTTATGAAAAAATAAAAGTTTAAGCAAAGGTTTAATCATTATGAAAAAACAAAAGCCTACCCAAAAAATAACATTAACAAAAGAAAAGGATGTCCCCATTACTCCCATGTCGCTTGGTTCGATGCTCCACAATCTGACTGGGGCCTGGAGAAATATCCGTCCGGAAATAGACCTTGAGCAGTGCATTCAATGCGGCATTTGCTGGAAATTTTGCCCTGATATAGCC
This sequence comes from uncultured Eubacteriales bacterium, assembly GCA_964440805.1. Lineage (GTDB taxonomy): Bacteria > Acidobacteriota > Aminicenantia > Aminicenantales > Aminicenantaceae > CAYTTR01. The sequence continues at coordinate 2,583 of CAYTTR010000075.1, read as the reverse complement.
ATCTATATTGAAAATGAATACCCGGTTATAGATTACGACTATTGTAAGGGTTGCGGACTTTGTGCTGAAGAGTGTCCCACTCACTGCATTGCCATGGTAGAGGAGGAAAAATGAGAAAAGTAATTATGGGAAATCATGCTCTCTCCTATGGCGCCCTGCTGTCAAGGGTTCAGGTCATTGCTGCCTATCCCATAACACCACAAACTCAGGTCGTGGAGAGACTATCTGAAATGTGTGCCGATAAATCTCTTGATGCCAAATTTATAAAAGTTGAGTCTGAACATTCAGCCATGGCTGCTTGCCTGGGAGCATCCTTGGCCGGCAGCCGCACATTCACGGCTACTTCAGCCCAGGGATTAGCCCTGATGCATGAACTGCTTCACTGGGCATCAGGGGGCCGCTTACCAGTAGTGATGGGCAACATTAACCGGGCCATGGCTCCTGGCTGGAGCATCTGGTCCGATCAAAATGACAGCCTTTCCCAGAGGGATACAGGCTGGATGCAGTTCTATTGCGCCAGCAACCAGGAAGTCTTGGATACAGTTATCCAAGCCTTTAAAGTATCAGAAAAACTGCTTATCCCCTCCATGGTAATCCTGGATGCTTTCACCCTTTCCCATACTTATGAAGTGGTGGACATTCCTGATCAGGACAAGGTGGATGCCTTCCTACCCACTTTCCAGCCAAAATTCCGCCTAACTCCTGACGAACCCCATGCTTTTGGCGGACTCACTTCTCCAGAACACTATTTTGAACTCCGTTACAAACTGCAGAAAGATATGGAAAAAGCGCCTGCTTTGATTCAAGAAACCGGCCGTGAATTTGAAAAAATTTTTGGGCGCTATTTAGGATTGGTTGATCCCTATTGCTGTGACGATGCTGATCTAATTCTGGTAACTTCAGGAACTATGGGTTATACAGCCCGGGTTGCTGTTGACAGATTAAGAGAAAAGGGAATAAAAGCAGGAAACCTTCGGATCAAGGCCTTCCGGCCTTTTCCTTTTGATCTGGTCAAGGAAATTCTTTCTCCAGCAAAAAAAGTGGCTGTTGTGGACAGAAACATTTCTTACGGTCATCACGGTATTTTCTACCAGGAAGTCAAGTCTGCTCTTTTTAACGAGATAACTTCAAAAGAAATCCCTCTTTTTGGTTATATCGCCGGCCTCGGAGGAAGAGATATAATGATAAAAACATTTCTGGAAATCGCAGATCATACCTTGGCGAACGACCTTCCTGATGAAAACATCTACTGGATTGGAGTAAAAAAATGAAAACTGAAACTTCTAAAAAAGAAAAAAAGATGAGGCTTTCTCTTCCCCCTGAAGAACACATGCATTCCGGCAATCTGGCTTGTCAGGGATGTGGCGCCTCTTTGGCTATGAGATATTTCCTCAAAGCTTTAGGTCAAAAAACAGCCCTTTGTATTCCAGCCTGCTGCTGGTCAGTCATCGACGGTCCCTTTCCTTATTCCTCTCTGGATGTTCCCATTTTTCATTGTGCTTTTGAAACAGCAGCCGTCTCTGCTGCCGGAGTAAAAGCGGGATTGGAAATGGTTGGAGACAATGAAACCACTGTGGTTGCCTGGGCTGGAGACGGAGGGACATTCGATATTGGAATTCAAGCTCTTTCCGGAGTAGCTGAAAGAAATGATGATATAATTTATGTATGTTATGATAATGAAGCCTATATGAACACCGGAATTCAGCGGAGTTCAGCCACTCCTTACGGAGCCTGGACCACCACAACACCTGTAAAGCACTTCAAGAACCGTCCGAAAAAGGATATTGATGCCATATTGGCTGCTCATCGCATCCCCTATTTAGCCACAGCCAGTATTGGTTATCCTGAAGATCTCTTCAGAAAAGCTGAAAAAGCCAAAAAAATAAGAGGAACAAGATTTCTTCACATTTATGCCCCCTGTCCCTCCGGCTGGAAAAGCAGGCCTGAAGACACAGTTAAGCTGGCCAAACTTGTTGTCCAATGCAGTATTTTTCCTCTATTTGAAGTAGAAGATGGTGAAAAATGGAAAATAAACATTAAACCCCGGGAAAAAAAGCCAGTGGGAGAATACTTAAGACTCCAGGGGCGTTTCCATCATTTAACAGAAGAGCAAGCGGCAGCTATTCAAGAGGAAGTAGATAAAAAATGGGAACGGCTGCTCAAGCTGGAAAAGGGTTAATCGGATCGCTATCAGCCCTGGAGATAGGCGGATAAAGAGGAAAAGTAGCCTGTTAACAATAACACACCGAGGATAATCAACAGAATTCCTCCGGCAATAGTGATTGCTCTGAAATGTTTCCTTACGAATTGGAAATATTCAAAGAATTTTTGGATAATGACGCCAGTCACCAAGAAAGGTAATCCTAATCCAGCCGAATAAACTCCAAGAAGAACAATTCCTTGGGTTACATTTTGGGTTGTGGCCGCCATGGTCAGGATTGCTCCCAGAATGGGACCGACACAAGGTGTCCATCCTGCTCCAAAAGCCATCCCCACGACCACGGTTCCCAAAAATCCCAGAGGTTTTTCCTGGAAATGAACTTTTTTCTCTCTTTCCAGAAATCCCAGGCGAAAAAGACCAGC
>CAYTTR010000074.1:0-4452 GCA_964440805.1 uncultured Eubacteriales bacterium | reverse complement strand
GTCCCACTTTAAATCCCCTGCGCTTCAACTCCCGGCTCATCCTCCGGCTTCCATATGTCGAGAAATCCAGGTAAATCTTATCCATCTCCTCAAGAATCCTCTGATCTTCCTCCGAAAGCCCCAGCCGTCCGTAATAGAGAGAAGACCGGTTGAAAGAGATGATCTCGCACTGTCTCCGTATGCTCAATTCCTAGTTATCCTTTTCTACAAACCCTTTCTTTACAGACTCTGGAGCTGCTTGTACTTTTTTTTTAGGTAAAAGGGGGACGTTCCCCAAAGGGACACCCCTTTCCCTGAAAAAAACAATCTATTTCCGTCCCTGGAATGATGCAAAAGTATATGCTTTCACGCAGGAAATAAAGAAAAACACTCGACTATCTGGAAAAAGATGCTGAAGTGGATGATCTCAACATGCTTGCTATTGGTGTGAATTCCCTTTTCTTCGATCTTTTGGGTAATGAACCTCGTTATCAGGAACCGCTCTGGAAGATGAACCAGCTTCCGATTGATAAGGAATATGAAGAGCAGAGGAAGCTGAACAGGAAAATGTTTCTCCAAGAGAGGCTTCTAAAGGTTTAACCTTTTTATAATTCTTTCAAGGTCTTTTCTATCAATCACACGGAGTATGGTAATAGCTTTTGCATGTACCCTATAAAGGACTCTAAAATCTCCTGATCGAATCCTGTAGATTGGGGGTTTGAATCCCTTGAGTTTTTTGATATTCAAACTGGAAGAAAAAGGATCAGTGGAGAGCATTTGAATGGAAGCGATAATTTTTTTCTTTGAAATTTCTGAAATACTATCCAGATCACCAACAGCCGAGGAGGTGAGTTTAATTTCAAATTTATCCAACTTTATATTTCTGAACGGGAAAGATAATCATCTAAAGATATGATCCTACCTTTTTTCACATCCTCTTCAGCTTTTTTAATTTTTCTCCGTATGGAGGGGCTGTGTTCGATGATAAAATCTTCAAGATCGTCTTCTGTGAGGGGGATAATAGAGGCGGCCGGCTTTCCCCTGTAGGTGATGATCAGAGGATTCCCTTTCATCACTTCAGCCAGGAGCTTATTTGTTTTATTTTTCAAATCAACGGTATTAGCGACTTTCATGGTTTTTTCTCCTATATAGCTATTATAATAGCTTTTTATTAAGTGTCAAGCCATAATGCCAGCCATTCTCATCGATTTCTTTCTTCGCCTCGGCTCACTCCACAAAATCAAAATCGCCAACCCAGGTGTATACTAACCTAAAAAGTAATATATTTATAAATAGAAATATTTTGATTTTTAAATTTTAGAATTATTGGAAGATTAAAGAAAAAGGATTTCTCTCTGATCAGTTCTTTTTCTAAAAAATATATATCATCAAACTCTGCATTTTTGACCCAAGTCTTCCATTCTTCGATCGAACTAAGAACGTAGCTTATATCGGCTCTCAGAGCCTTGTTTTTTTGACATGGTGGTAGGAACTATGAAATCATTGAAAGCAGGTTCAAACATCACCTTAAAGAAGACTATTTCCTGTCCAGACAATGGGGAGGGGTTCAGCTATTTTTATCATCAGATAATATAAGACTGCTTTTATTATTCAGGTCTTTTCAGGCAGTTCTCACAACTTTTATCAGCCGGGGCAAGTTAATATTAGAATGACTAAGATTGAGATTAAGGTTAAAGTAAGTCTAAGTATGATTGCAAAATATTGCCGGGAGCTGGAATTGTTTAAAGAACCGTCGATGCTCATTGACATTGGCCTAAAGGGGAATAAACACAAGACAGAATGGGAGAACTTATTTCATCACGGTCTTACAGATAAAGTAATCTTGAAGACACCGCGGTCGCCGGCCGGGTAGAACCGGCTTTCCGGATTCCATCTTCTCTCCCAGCTCTTGTTGTAGACAAGATATATGAAATTACCGGGTGTTACCTCCCAGCGGAAACGGGCATTCCAGCCGAGAAGCTTGGAGACGCTGTCGTATTGGATGTAGTTCATAAAACCCAGATCTGGCGAAAAGTAGAAATCGCTGCTGGCTTCAAAGAAAAACTGGCGAATCAAATCCTTCAGAAAACCTTTTTCCGGCCTTGGATTGTATGATGCTTTAAGATAAAAAGTCTGGATTCCCTGTCTCATCATATAACCCAGACCCGGGTCCAGTGCTTCACCATAATAAGCATAGGTCGACTCAATACTCACTAAATCATTGGGATAATTGGCTCTGAAGCCGAATCCGTGACGCCGGCCTTCATTTTCATTCCAGTTATAAGCCATCCAGGCTGCCAGCATCAAATTCTTGCTGTCTGCGAACCTGGAAGTGGAGTAATTGAAGTCCAGGCCGAACAGGGTGTTTCTGTCTCCTGTCGGACTGCCGTTTGTCAAAATGAAGCCGACCTTGCTTTCAGAAAAAATGTCCTGGGTAATCCTGGCTGCAAATAGATTATTTTTGGGGAGCTCCTCAAATGAGTCAGTTTGGACATCCATAAAAGCCAGGTTAGTCTTCCCCACTTTTCCGTAAAGCTTAGCTCCAAAAATTATGGGCACCTGTTTCCCTTGGTAGAGTCCTATCCGGCGGCTGAAGAAAGGAATGAAGCTTATGCTTGAGCTGAAGCTAAAAGTCTCCGAGCCTTCAAGGAAAAACATCCTTTTTTCCGGGAAAAAAAGCGGAAAGCGGGTAAGGTTTATCCTCCGCTCATCTACTTCGGTTTCGGCAAAATCAGTATTGTAGCTGAAAGATCCCACCAGATTAGGGGTGAAGTTCTTATAAATATCAAATCCGCCATTAGTATTCCAATGAAAGGATTCTCCCTGTAGTGGATCTTTATCTGAGCTTACAAGACCGTAAGGTCTGAATGTCAAACCTAATCCCTGTTTTATTCCGGATATTCCCTCAAGCTCGGCTGCAACCATGGGGCTGTTGAAATTGCTGTCCCGGCTGATTCCGGAAAGACGTACTGTTTCTTGTTTTCTGGCAATATACCTTTCCACGTTCAATCCCCACGAAGAAATATCAGGATTAAAAGAAATTGTCTTGAAAGGGATCTTTACTTCCGTACTCCATCCGTCGTCAAGAATTCTACTTTTGGCTTCCCAGATACCGTCCCAGTTCAAGCTGGCGTTGCCGCCGGATACAAGGCCTTCGCTCCTGGCTCCCCGGGGATTAACATAAAATACATAGGCTGTCCTTTTATCAAGGAATGGGTCTATCAGGATTCTTACAACATCGTCGATGGTGCTAGCGGATGATTCTCTCATTCCCCATCTTCCCCGGCTTCTTCCCGTCTGGTCATGAGCCAATGAATTGGCAGCGATCTTTTCGGGCTCGCTGTCATAGCAATAAACCCCAATGTAGAGATTATTTTCATCGAAAAGCACCCTCAGCTCTGTTCTCTCTGTGGGTTCAGCACCCGGGGCTGGCTCGACCATGCGAAAAGCGTTGAACGGCTCTGCTTCCTGCCATACTGAATCAGACAGAATACCGTCAATGTGAGGAGCAACTTTACATCTGTAAGCTTTAACAGTAATTTCATCGGCATGAGTAAAAAGAGAAAGAAAAATAAAAATCTGGATTGCCATAAAAATAAAAAGCAACTTTCGCATGAACAGGCTCTTTCTTATGATTTAAAAAACGAAAGAAAATCGTTAAATACGATATATCTTGAAAAAAATATAATAACTTTTTCTCTGCTTTCTGGCAAGGGATTTGAGTTTTAAGTAAGCAGCTTGGTGTCCGAAATTATCCTGTATTCTATATAGAATTGGAAATCTCAGCCTCTACTTTATCTTTATCAGCAGCTGATTTTATCATCGGATGATATAAGACCGCATGATTGTTCAAGTCTTTTCAAGCGGTTTTTCATTTCTTCCTGTTCCTTAAGGAGATGTCCCATAATTTCTGCTACAGGATCGGGCAGTTTTCCATGTTCAAGGTCCATAATGTGTTTATGTTTATCCTCTACAATTCTTCCAGGGACCCCAATCACTGTGGCCCCTGAAGGAACAGATTTTAAAACCACAGAACAGGCTCCAATTTTGGCATTGTCTCCAATAGTAATTGCCCCCAGGACAACTGCTCCGGCCCCGATGACCACATTATTTCCCACCGTAGGATGACGTTTTTCTTTCTTTAAACTTGTTCCTCCCAGGACCGCCCCTTGATACATCAGGACATCATCTCCAATCTCGGCAGTCTCTCCCATAACCACTCCGGCTCCGTGATCGATGAAGAAACGCCAGCCGATTTTTGCTCCAGGATGAATATCAACACCGGTAAAAAAACGGCTTAGATGAGAAATGAAGCGGGCCAGAAAAAATAACTTTTTCTTCCAGAGAAAGTGGGCCAAACGGTGGAACCACAGCGCATGAAGCCCCGGGTAACACATTACAACTTCCACCAAACTTCTGGCTGCCGGGTCTCTGGCAAATACTGTTTGAATGTCTTCTTTTACCGTTTTAAAC
>CAYTTR010000073.1:0-4728 GCA_964440805.1 uncultured Eubacteriales bacterium | reverse complement strand
GGAAGCATCCCCAAAACCGTGATAAGAGGAAGAGTATGGGATTCGTCACCCGCTCGATTCCTTAGTGAGGAATCTCGCTCCCATTCGGGCTTCGCTCTCCTCTCCTCCGGAGAGGAACCTTGCCCGCTCAGCCCTCATAGGGGATTCCTCATCCCATACCCTTCCTCTTCTTTAAGTATACAATCTCTATCACGGAATTAGAGATGCTTACTCTTTATTTTCTTGACTTGCCCTGACAAATTGTGGTATTTGATGAATGGGTTTATATCTTCCATGAGATATCAATATAAGTTTTTTTTAATAAAATAATCCTTAAATTATCATCACTCAAGGAGGAAATAATATGCGTCTTCTTATCGTCGGTTTTGGAACAGTGGGACAAGGCCTGGCTGAACTTCTTGTGGATAAAAAGGAGTTATTGAAAAGAGAATATGGATTGGAATATGAAGTAATCGGAATTGCCGACACTCTAAAAGGAAATATTATTAATCCGGATGGGATCGATCTGGAGAAGGCTTTGGATATGGTCAAGAGGGATTTATCTCTCTCAAAGGCTGGTGGAAATGCCTTTGAAGGAGACGCTTTGGGAATGATTAACCTAACTGATGCAGATGTTCTTGTTGAAGCCACTTACACTGATATAAAAACTGCTGAACCTGCTGCTTCATACATACGGGCTGCCCTGGAAAATGGTATGCATGTTGCCACCTCAAATAAGGGGCCTATAGCACTTTTTTACCAGGAACTCCAGAAAGTGGCAGAAAAAAATGACCGTTTGTTACTCTTTGAGGGGACTGTGATGAGCGGAACCCCTGTGCTTAATCTTATCAGAGAAACTCTGGCTGGAAGTTCTATTCAGGAGATAAGGGGTATTCTTAATGGAACCACTAATTATATTCTTACTCGAATGGAAGAGGGATTAAGCTATGAAGAATCTCTGAAAAAAGCTCAGGAGTTCGGCTATGCCGAAGCAGTTCCTGATGCAGATGTGCTCGGTTGGGATGCTCTGGCTAAAGTAACTATTCTGGCCAGAGTAATATTCGGAGCTAAAGCCAGACCCTTTGACTATCCCTGTGAAGGCATTACCGGCATTACAGCTGGAGCGATTACAGAAGCGCGTGAAAAAGGAAATAGGTTTAAATTAATAGGAAGAATTTGGAAAGATAGAAATCTGGTTAAAGCTTCAGTGACACCTGAAGAAATTGAAGTCTTTCATCCTCTGGGCGGAGTTATGGGAGCAACAAATGCCTTGACTATAACCACTGATACTCTTGGAGAAGTGACTATCATCGGTCCAGGAGCAGGAAAAAAGGAGACTGGATACAGTCTTCTGACTGATTTGATCAAAATTGGAAGGGGACGTTCCCAAAAGGGACACCCCTTTCCCTGAGAAAAAAATAATAAAGTCTGTTCAGTCTATTTAGTTTGTCTGGTTTATTTAGTTTATCTGGTTTGTTTGGTTTGAAAAATGTGAGCGAGATAAACCAGATAAGCGGGAAAAAAGAGAAAGGCGGGCGGGAAGACCATTGGAATCTGCAGTAATAAATATGAACTTTTTCATAGTATGACTGTGCCGGGCATGTAATGTGCGATTAGTAAAAAAAAGGCGGCGGTAAAACCGCCGCCTTTTAATTTCTTCAGAAGAGCAGGATTACTTTTGGCTCTTAACGAAATCTTCTACCCAGTCGGTAGTGACACTCTTCGGACGCTCAATGGGTAATCCCAAAGCACGATCCCAGATCAAAGAAGCAAGTACTCCAATAGCTCTGGAGACTCCAAAGAAAACAGTATAGAAATCATATTCAGTTACACCGTAATGAAGGAGAAGACAACCAGAGTGGGCGTCAACATTGGGCCAGGGATTTTTAGCTTTTCCGTGTTCTTGTAGGATAGGAGGTACTACTTCGTATATGTCACTTACAATCTTGAAGATTTCATCGTCAGGAAGATGTTTGAGAGCAAAATCCCTTTGGGCAACATAACGGGGATCGGTTTGGCGGAGAACTGCGTGTCCGTAGCCGGGGATAACCTGGCCAGCGTTCAAGGTATCCCAGACGAATTTTTTCAGCTCTTCTTTGGATGGACTACTGCCTAATTTATCCCTGAGATCCATGATCCAGCGGAGAACTTCCTGGTTGGCCAAACCGTGAAGCGGTCCAGCTAAGCCGTTCATTCCGGCAGAGAGGGAGTAGTAGGCGTCAGAAAGGGAAGAACCAACCAGGTGGGTGGTGTGGGCAGAGACGTTTCCACCTTCATGGTCGCTGTGGAGAACAAGATAGAGCCTCATAAGTTCCTTGAATTCTTCGTTCTCAATCCCAAGCATATGAGCGAAATTTCCACCCCAGTCAAGATTCGGATCAGCAGGGATTTGCTTGTTGTCTTTATACATCTTGCGGTAGATATGAGAGGCGATATGAGGGAGCTTGGCCAAGAGGTTCATTACATCTTCGAACATGGGGTCCCAGTATTCTGTTTTGGGCATACCTTCCTGGTAACGTTGGGCGAAAATGGAATCTTTTTGAAGAGCCAGTATTCCCGTTGAGAATTGGGTCATAGGATGAGTGTCTTTGGGAATGGATTTCAGGATGTCTATCAGGTACTGGGGAAGAGCACTTCTTTTCTGCCATTCTTTGGTAATAAGACGAACATCATCATCAGTGGGAAGTTCTCCAGTCAGAAGGAGATAAAAGATCCCTTCAGGAAGAGGTTCTTTTCCGCCGGGGGCTTTGGGAAGCTTCTCCCGGAGCTCAGGAATGTTGAAGCCACGGAAACGGATGCCTTCGTGAGGATCTAAAGCAGAAGTTTCAGTGACCATGCATTTAACACCCCGCATGCCGCCATAAGCTTGAGTTACAGTGACATCTGAAATTTTGACATCACCATGCTCTTTAATTATGTTCCGGACGCGGTTTTGCATTGAGCCCGGTTTGGAGGCAAACTTTTCCTTTAATGAAGCCATTTTGATTTCCTCCTTTTGGCTTTTTTTAATTTTAAATAGGGAAGAAGAAATATATCATTGAAGTAAATTCATGTCAATTGATTTTGTGATTGACTTTTAATTAAGGAAATTGTTTATTGTTGAAGACATTTCTGAATTTCTAAATTAGGAGAAGAAAATGGGTATTTTTTTGATATTTATTATTATTTTGGCGGTGGCCCTAGTTGTTGCCATAGGTATCTATAACAGATTGGTGACATGTAGGAATCGCTGTGACAATGCCTGGGCTCAAGTAGATGTTCAACTGCGGCGGCGGTATGATCTGATCCCTAATCTGGTAGAAACAGTAAAGGGATATGCCAAGCATGAAAGGGAGGTTTTTGAGAAAGTAACCCAAGCCCGATCTCAGGCTATTAAGGCCGATAATGTCAAGGCCCAGGAGGAGGCTGAGAACATGCTGAGTGGTGCTTTGAAGACACTGTTTGCTGTAGCTGAAAATTATCCTGAACTCAAGGCAAATCAGAACTTTTTGATGTTGCAGGAGGAATTGGCCGGAACTGAAGGGAAAATTGCTTATGCTCGTCAGTTCTACAATGACATGGTGTATAAATTCAACACCCAGCAACAGGTTTTTCCCTCCAACATTATAGCCGGCATGTTCGGCTTCAAGGAGAAAGAATACTTCGAAATAGAAGAAATGGAGGCCCGTGAGCCAGTCAAGGTAAATTTCTGAATAGATTTTTTCTTTTGTGATAAATTATCCTTAGGGAATATGTACGAACAAATCTCCGCTAATAAAAGAAAATCATTCTTTCTGATTTTATTCTTTTTGGCCTTTATTTTTTTCCTTGCCTGGCTTTTTGGTCAGTTGACCGACTGGGGTTCTGTGGGATTTATCCTGGCTGTAATCATTGCAGTGAACATGACCGCCGGAAGCTATTACTGGAGTGACCGGATTGTCCTGGCTGTCAGCCGGGCCAGGCCAGTAAGTAAAGATGAATTCCACTATCTTTATAATGTAGTGGAGGGTCTGTCCATTGCTGCCGGAATTCCCACACCCCGCTGTTATGTAATTGAAGATACAGCTCCCAATGCTTTTGCCACCGGACGAAATCCAAAAAACTCGGTTATTGTTGTTACTACCGGATTACTGAATAAGCTTAACCGGGTTGAGCTGGAAGGTGTCGTAGCCCATGAGATGTCCCATATAAAAAATTATGATGTTCTTCTCCAGACAGTGGCAGTAGTTATGGTTGGAATAGTGGCACTCCTGAGCGATTGGATTCTGAGAAGTTTTTTATGGAGAGGGGCAAGACGGAGGGGCGGAAGCCGGGAGAAGGGAAATGCTGGATCTATTTTAATTGTAATTGGTCTGTTACTGGCTGTGCTTTCACCTATCATAGCTCAGCTTCTCCGGCTTTCTTTATCCAGGAAAAGAGAGTTTTTAGCTGATGCTAACGGTGCTTTTATAACCAGGTATCCTCCGGGATTGGCTTCAGCCTTGAAAAAGCTGGCCGAAGATAAAGAACCTCTGGAAGCTGCCAATAAAGCAACAGCCCATCTTTACATAGTTAATCCGTTAAAAGATATTAAAGGAAAGATGAACAACCTTTTCAGCACCCATCCACCTATAGAAGAACGGATCACCCGCTTGGAAAAGATGTAAGTAGGATTTTATGACTGGAGATATCTTGACAAAATCACTTAAAGAAACTAATATTTCAAGGCATATTCCCCCATGGGCGGGGTCGTAGTTCAGATTGGTTAGAACGCCGGCCTGTCACGCCGGA
>CAYTTR010000072.1:0-4855 GCA_964440805.1 uncultured Eubacteriales bacterium | reverse complement strand
AACCAAATTCCTATCCTTCAAAATCATTCAAATAGGATTCTGTTTTTAGATACGATATCCCGCTGAGAAAGATTATATCCCTAGCGGAATGAGAAGCTGAAGAGGGAAGAAAAGGAGCACTCTTTACTGGTGAGCTTCTTTATAGGTCCTTACTTCTTTATCTAACTTTTTTCCTAACCTTTCCTCTTCCAAATCCAAATCATATTGAGCTTGGAGTCCGAGCCAAAATTCAGCCGAAGTGTTGAAATATCTAGCAAGACGTAAAGCTGTATTAGCGGTTATACTGCGTTTCTTAAGAACAATCTCATTAATCCGGCGGGAATCAACACCGATATCCAAGGCCAAACGATGTTGACTTAATCCCAGCGGCTTTAAAAATTCTTCGTTCAAAACTTCACCGGGATGAACTGGTTCCAGTTTTTTATCAGTCATTTCCTCACCTCCTAGTGATAGTCCGTGATTTCAACTCCATATGCGTCATTTTTTCGCCAAACAAAACAGACGCGCCACTGTTCATTGATCCTAATCGAATACTGTCCTTGCCGTTCCCCTCCCAACTTTTCCAATCGATTTCCAGGCGGAGCTTTCAAGTCTTGTAAAGATTGAGAATTGTTCAACATTCTCAGTTTTCTAAGGCCAATTTTCTGAACATCAATAGGAAATTTCTTCGAGAATTCCCTTCGATAAACCTTCTCTGTCTCTTTATCTCCAAAGGACTTAATCACATTTAGAATATATAATGTGCTGCGTTAAGTGTCAAGCACAACAAAATAACCCAAATAATCGGGTAAACCCATCACTATGGTAAAGGTTCATCGACTTTACTATAACTCCTCAAAAGAATCGAAGATATACCGTGCTTTCTCAATATTTCCCTGCATCTAAAATCCGGGAAAGTTCTTACTGCCCTTTTTCCAAGCAGGCGGGTTGAAAAAAGACAGGGCTTCAATTATCATCAAACAGGGAAAAGAAATATGTCATCTGCTTTAATCCTTTTTTCAGGCGGGCTTGATTCAACCACTGCTCTTTACTGGGCCGGAAAGAAATACGGTCAAAATATAATCGCTCTTACCTTCGACTACGGCCAGCGTCACCGTCTGGAAATTAAAATGGCTGCCAGGATTTGCCAAAACCTGAAAATTACTCAAATAATCCACCGAATCGATTTGACACAAATCGGAGGCTCATCCCTGACCGATCCAAACCTGCCTCTGCCCGGGCACAAAAAAGACTGTCGAACTGAAAATAAACTGCCGAGCACTTATGTTCCTTTCAGAAACGGCATTTTTCTTTCTTTGGCTGCTGCCTGGGCGGAAGTAGAAGATGTGCGCAATCTTGTCTGCGGATTCAATACTTTGGATTCACCTAATTATCCTGATACCCGAATTGAATTTGTAAGAGCAATGGAATCTGCCATATATCAAGGCACATCATTTTCTTTAAGCAAAAAAAGAATTAAAATCCATGCGCCCCTGATAAAAATGAAAAAATCTCAAATCATTGAGACCGGCCTTTCGCTCGGGGCTGATTATTCTTTCTCTCTATCCTGTTATGCAGGCAAAGAAACTCCTTGCCTGAAATGCTCGTCCTGTAAACTTCGCCAAAAAGCCTGGGCGGAAACAGGCAGAGAAGATCATCTTCTGGCTCGCCTGAAAAAGGAGGGAAAACTTTGAGCTGGAAATTGAGGGTTCGCGATAAATTCCAGGCCGCCCATTTTTTAAAAGATTACAATGGAAAATGCGAAAAAATTCACGGCCACACCTTTCATGTTGAGGTTCAGATAGGAACCGCTGAACTTAATCATGCCGGAATAAGCATCGATTTTGCCGATATAAAAAGAGTTTTGTCCGAAATTTTGCCCGACCACACCCTTCTTAACGATATTTATGATTTTCCTCCTTCGGCAGAAAATCTGGCCCGCCGCTTTTTCCATGATCTGAAGAAACATTTTCCGGTAAAAGAAGTAACGGTTTGGGAGTCGGAGGATGCCTCAGCCAGCTACTCTGAAGATTAACGACATTTTCTCATCCCTTCAGGGAGAAGGGTTAAGGCAGGGAGAACCTACCCTTTTTATCAGGCTTACAGGCTGCAACCTGCACTGCCTTTTCTGTGATACCAAAATAGCCTGGAAAGAAGGCCGGGAAATGACCGTGGACGGAATTTTGAGCCGGGTGGAGGAAGTCAAACGTCAATTTCCTTCAAATTGGATTTGTTTAACCGGCGGAGAACCTCTTCTCCAGAAGCTTTCTCCTCTCACCACCAAGCTCAAGAGGTCCGGATACAAGATCCAAGTGGAAACAAACGCCACTTTATATCAGACCCTGGATGTCGACTGGTACACTATCTCGCCCAAGCCGGATAAATACTTTTTTAAGCCCCGGTACAAAAAACTCGCCCGGGAAGTCAAGCTTGTAGTCAGCAAAGATTTATCCTTAGAGCAGATACTGAAGCTCCGAAAAGATTTTCCTCTTAAAACTCCCATATTTCTTCAGCCTCAATCAAATTTAGCCTGGAGCCGGCTGAAAGCGGTCAATCTAATACGTTCGGCAGCAGCGAAAGGAGTTGAAAACATCAGGCTCAGCCTCCAAATTCATAAAATCCTGGGTATAAAGTAGATTCAGTAAAATATCTTTTTCATCCGGCCGAACCATCTTCCCTCAGCTCTGGCTAAATATACTCCGGTAAAAATTATCAAGGCTCCTGCTCCCTGAATGAGAGTGATTCTCTCGCCCAGCATGAAATAGGCAAAAATCACTGTCAGAACCGGCATCAGGTTGTCGTAGATGGCAGTCCGGCTGTTGCCCACTCTTTTAACCGAAGAATACCAGATGACATAGCAAACGGACAGAGCAAAGAAACCGGAATAGGCCAAAGCGCCCCAGGCTCCGGGACTGATTTCTTGCCAGGGGAGATGCAAAGTATCTTTAAAGGCAAAAGGAATAAAGAAAACAGTTCCCAAAGCCATGGTCCAGGCTGTAAGTTTTAAGGGAGAATACCGGGAAAGCATGGGTTTGGAGAAGACGGTGTAAAATGCCCAGAAAATATTTCCCAGAAAAATAAGAAGATCACCGCGGAGATACTGCCAGGAAAACTCAAATCCTCCAGACCGGGAGGTAATAACTAAGTAAAAACCAAGAAAAGAAATTGAAATTCCGGTCCAGGCAATAAAGCTCAAGCGTTCATGCTTAACCAGATTGCTTAACAGGGCAATAGTCACCGGCGCCATAGCAATTATGATGGAAGAATTGGAGGCAGTGGTCCAGTTGATGCCATGGATAAAACAAAGCTGATAGGCAGTATTCCCCAGCAAACCGAGAACAAGAAGTTTTTTAACATCCCCCTTGTGTATTTTAAGCTTTTCGCCTCTCGCAGCCAGGAATAAAAACAACACTCCCGAGGCATAAACAAGGCGAATTCCGTTAAATCCGAGAGGAGAGAATTCCCTGAGGGCAATTTTTATGAGAGAAAAATTTAGCGCCCAGAGAATTATGGCGGCCAGCATCCAGAGATCCGTCAGGCCTAACTTTGCCGGTTCATTGATACGGTTCATCTGTCACCAAAAAATTGGGATTCAGAAAAGATGTTTTAAATTTAAAGGTTAATTTTATTTCTGGGGTAGCGGGCTTCAACGCGGGATTTTAAACCTCCCCTGGGATTGAACTCGCCCACTACCGAGGCTCGCTTTGGCCGGCAGGCAGCGACAACATCCTCCAGAATCCGGTTAACCACATTTTCATAGAAAATGCCCAGATTCCGGTAAGCCAGAATATAAAGCTTCAGCGATTTCAGCTCCAGGCAGAGTTTGTCGGGAACATAGGTGATGGTGATGGTGCCGAAATCAGGCAAACCGGTTTTGGGGCAGACCGAGGTATACTCGGGAATTTCGATGCTGATTTCGTAGTCGGGAAACTGGTTGGGAAAAGTTTCTATTCCAGGAAGATCGGTTTTAAGCCCGGCCTTGGCTTCTTTTTCCCCATATTCCGGCATTTCTACTCCACTTGAAGCAGTATATATCAACCCCGGCTTTTAAATCAAACTGAGAAATTCAAAACAGGATAAACAGAAAGCCGGATGGCACTCCGTTTTTTCGCCTGATCTTAATACTGGATAAAATCCTTTCTGGGCAATCGGCAAATCCGATGGATTAGTAAACTCAATCCATAATTAAATTCTTTTATATTTATTTTTTTCAACTGCGGCTCCCTGCGGATAACTTTCCACTCGGTTTCCCATTCCTCTCTTTGCCCTTCAGGGTGGATTCGGCTGACCCGGTCTTTTCCCTGTAAAATTGTAGTTCTGTTGCCTGAAACAACTTTCTTCCCGCTACCATAAACGTTTCCAACATGAAATCCGTTTTTGGGGGAAAAAGCACATTTAAGATATAATTTTTGCCTTTTCTTTCTTTAACAATCACCTTAGTAGCCAATTACGCTCTTCTTAAACGATTTTTTGATACCCCCAAAATCGCCTCTAAGCTAATTTATGAAGCTATTTTTTTAATCTAACTTAATGATAATAATATTATTCTAATGGGCGACCCCATACCACCCTTTAACCCCACCATGAGCGATTTCCAATTGTCCTTGACATCTTTTTTATCGTGATTTATATTTCCTGATGATGGTTGAGTGGGAAAACGAGAATTCAGATGCACCCGTAGCCAGCACAGCTGAAAAGCAAATTCTTATATTTAGATTTCCCCAGATTTAATCATAAGAATAAAAAAATCTGTGAATCTGTGGCATGTTTTTTATTCGTTTCATGAAACAATTTCTTCTGGTCATTTCTATAGCCCGGTCAGGGTAAAACAATGGCGCGGACCGCTGATTTAAACCTTCAAGGTTTCCGAAAACCT
>CAYTTR010000071.1:0-4922 GCA_964440805.1 uncultured Eubacteriales bacterium | reverse complement strand
AATCTTTCCTGCCTATCTTCTGCCCTTAAAATCATGTGTTTTGTGAAGCCCTAATAAATATATCTAGGCTGATAAAATTATTTTATATGAGTGTAACTTTAAAAGCAAGGATTGGGATTTTGGCTTTAATTAGAAAATCCCCTAATATAAAACTCTATCTAAGGAGGCGCTTTTTCATCTGTCTTTTTCCATAATCGGGAAGCCAGGGCTTTAGGGTCTGTGGCTTCCACTCGCCTCAATGCTCTTCATATTTTGACTTTTCCTAAAAGTAAATCTTCAACCTCAATCAATTTTCGGGTCGTCCGGGGGCAGACCCGCCGGTCCTATTGATATCACGGCAATAAACATGATTTGCGTGGATCATTCAGACCCTAATCATCCCTTTCCGCCCCCGGAAAGGGATGATTAGCTTCTCCCGCAGGTGCTTGTTATTTTAATGAATCGGCGTTTTGGAGGGCGAAAACGCTCAATTAAGTCATCATCATAAAGAGCTGTTCTGTTTATTCAGAGCTTTTCCATGGGTCCGCCTTCTAACGGCCCATGGGGTCGGGGGGTCGGGGTCGGACCAGGCCGTCCTACTTGCTTTTCAGCAACTTAACCTGCTTTTTTGGGTCTAAATATGGCCTTAGAAGCAATTTTGAGGGGGGCAAAATCACATTTAAGAAATAATTATCTCCTTTTCTTTTTTTAACAATCACCTAAGTTGTCAATCACTCTCTTCTTAAACGATTTTTTGATACCCCCAAAATCGCCTCTAAGGCTATTTTTGAGGCGGTTTTTTGAGGTAACTTATTGATATAGAGCAAGTTAATAAGAAATCAATATCCAGTAAATCCGATTTTCTTTAATATATCCTTAAACCGAGGTTCAGAATGAAAACGATCAAAATAAGGCAATACATTTATATAACTTAACCAGTTATCCTTTTTTTCAACCGCCTTGGTCAGCCATAAGTACATGTTTTCCACATTTCCGAGTTCTGCTTCAAATACAGCCACCCAGTAAGGAGAAAACAAACTCAATGCCTGAAAATATTCTTGATGGTGTTTCCCGAGCTTACTCGGATCACCCTTATGAGATTCTATCACCGCCAGAAAATATTCCGTTTGCCAGCGAGGAAGCGTCCTGTCCTCAGCGAAAGCCTTCTCTGCCTCCGGCCACATGGAAAGAGATGCATAACAATGTCCAAGTAAGGTCATGACTAGTGGAAACTCAGGATCCATTTCAGCTGCTTTTTCTAACTGCTCGATAGCCGCATCAAAATCCCGTGCGGCAAGGTAGGCCATGCCGAGATTTCTTTGATATATCATGGAATAGGGGTCAAGCTCTATGGCGGTGCGAATCGCCTCAATGGCCTCTCTGTGCCGGCCCAGTCTAAAAAGCATATGCCCATAATAATAATGTGCATCGGCGAATCCGGGATTGAGTGCAAGTGCTTTAAGAAAAGCTTTTTCTGCGCCTACCCAGTCCCAGTCGCAGTATTGGATAACCAGGCCGTAAGCTGTATAAGCTTCAGCTAAGTTTTCATCCAGACTCAGTGCTTTTTTAGCCGCTTCCCGGGCCTTCTCGAGAAGTTCATGCGGAGGTGCAATGGCATAGTCCTGAACGAGAGTGAAAGCGTTAGCCAGGCCTGCATATGCAGATGCATATTCAGGATCAATGGTCAGAGCTTGATTGAATGCCTGGATGGCACTTCGAATACCTTCTTCCGTTCTACTCCTTAAGAAATAATTTCCTCTTAAGTAGGCATCATGAGCTTCGATCATCAGCGTTTGCCGCTCGGTGACTCTCTCTACATCTCTATTGGAAAATTCCAGCCTGAGCTTGTGCATTATCGCCAGAGCAATATCGTCCTGGATGGCAAAGATATCGCTCAATTCACGGTCATATTTCTCAGACCAGAGGTGAAAACCATCCTCTACATTTATAAGCTGGGCCGTGACTCTGAGGAGGGAATCGGACCTCCGGACACTTCCCTCAAGAACAGTTTTAACACCCAACTTTCTTCCTATTTCCCTTATGTCATCTTTTTTTCCCTTGAAAGCAAAAGCCGAAGTTCTGGCCATGACCTTAAGCCCCTGAATTTTAGTCAAAGCATTAATAAGCTCCTCTGTTAATCCGTCACAAAAATACTCCTGGTCACCTTGAGGACTTAAGTCGGCAAAAGGCAAAACAGCTATGGAATTGGTCCAAACTTCCGGCAAGGATGAGCTCGTCTCAGATGAGACCGCCTCGTGATGCTGAATCAACCTGATAAAATGGATATTCAGGACGCCTGCGGCAATCACAATAAGAGGAATAACAAAGAATTCAGCTTTGAGTCTTCGCGACCTCTTTTTCCCTTCCCTGAACCATCGCCATGTCAATGTAATAAGAAGAGTCGCAGCGAGCGTGACGATAGTAACATCGAGCCATTCCTCAGGGATGTGGTAATGGTCAATCAGAACCCAGTGAACAACTTCTATAATCAGCCAGCCCCCCCCGATGAAAGCAGCCAAAGTTTGGGGTATTTTTTGTCTTCGCAGCTTTCCCAGGAAGCCTTTTTCTTTTATTCGGCTTTTGGTTCCGGAGGAATGAGAAGGTTTCTTTTCCCCTTTTATCAAAGTTTTCCTCAATAAACTTACTAACTAAACAGTTTTTTTCTTCGTCCAGGATGAATTGTTGTCAATAAGTAAGTTTTTATACCCTTTTTACTGAAAATAATAACTTATAAGGGAAAATGAAGTCAAGATAATTGTTGATTATTATTAACTTTAATGTATGCGTTATCGAAGCCTCACATTCCAATAGGTTTGGGCTACAAAAATTGTTTTGACGGGGTCGGACAAAAATTGTTTGAAAAATTGTTTTGACGGGGTCGGACCGAGATTTTTATTGAAAATAAATAAGTTAAGTCGATTTTTAGGGTAAAATAAGTCCTTAAAGGCAATTTTTTGGGGGTCAAAAACCGCAACTAAAGACATTTAAAGAAGATTAATTCAGAAAAAATTGAGGATGTTTCAAATATTTAACATTTTTTAAGATTATGCCGGAAATTATAAATTCATAGGAAAGAAGGTGCCAAGGTACCGCCAAAATTAGGAAAATATATAAGGTGTCCCCAATTTCTTTAAGAAAAAAAGATGTTTCTGTTTTAGATCCTTGACTCTGACAAGGAGTCAGAGATAGAATTTCTATTGTAGTGAGAAAAAAGTCAATTTAAAAGGTAAATTTTTCAAAATCACTGCCTGGAGAGGAAATCATGAAACACAGGAAACATATAACTGTGGCCTTTCATTGGCTACTAACCTGTTTTCTGGCATTCAGTTTGATCACCTGCGAAAGGTCTATAGCAGAGAAAGAGCTTAAAATCGCTGTGGCTACATTTTCCCACGAAACCTGCACTTTCTGTCCTGATCCCACGACCATTGAGGACTGGGAATACTACGGACCGCCCACGCGCGACATCATCGAGACCGACCGCGGCTACATCGGAGGATTCCGGTCGGCCTGTGAGGAGCACAGCGATGTTGAGCTCGTCGGGATTCTTTCCCCCCGCAATGCACGGGGCGGCTCTTCAGGAAGCTGGGTCACCCGCGAGGCTTTCGAGAAGTACGCAGGTCTTATTGTCGAAGATCTGAAGGAACAGGGTCCCTTTGACGGTGTTTTTCTTGCTCTTCATGGTGCCATGGCTGTCACTGGTATCCCTAAGCCTGAAGCCGAGCTTCTCCACCGAATACGAAAAGCTGTAGGTAATATCCCCATCATGGTTACCTTTGACCTGCATGCCAACGAAGATGAAGAAATCGCTGAAGCAGCGGATGCTGTTTTTATCATCAAGAGATATCCTCACTATGACACTTTTCTTACGGGCGAGACCGCAGCCCGGGTTATGATCCAGACTCTACGCGGCCGCTATAAACCTGTGATGGCCGTCAGAAAACCAGGAGTCATCACACCCAGTGTTTTTCAGGGCACGGGGTCATCTCCAGCCATGGAGATCATGGAAAGAGCTCGCATCTGGGAATGCGAACATCCAGGGACTTATGTCTCGGTCGCCTTTGGTTTCGCTTATGCCGACGTGCCTGACGTGGGTGCAACAGTCATTGTCGTCACCAATAACGACCAGACTCTGGCCGAGAAAATAGCCGATGACATGTCCGTATATATCTGGCGAATGAGGCATGTCTTTGCCGGGAAAAAACTCCCTAAGACAGAAGAAGGGGTCGACCTGGCTATTGCCGCGGCCAGAGAAGGAAAGACTCCGGTCATAGTCGCCGACCACAGCGACAGGACAGGCGGTTCGACTCATATTCTTGAAGAACTCATTCGCCAGGGAGCCAGCAATTTCTGCATCGCCACGCTGCGCGATGAGAAAGCTCTCGAAGAACTTAAGGCCGGGTATAAAGCTGGAGATTCCGTTTCTATCAATGTGGGCGGCTGGACGGATGAATTTGCCGGTAACCCCTTCCAAATCGAGGGGAAGATAGAATTCCTCGGACAATTCGGCCGCGAGACTGTGGCCGTTATTCTTTTTGGGGCCAGTAACCGCGTCATTCTCACACCTCACCTCATGCAGGTTACAAACCCGAGAATATTCGAAGCGCTTGGCCTCGATGTCAAAGCAATGGATATCATCGTTCTTAAGTCCAGAGTTCACTTCCGGAGAGGCTTCGAAGACACTGGCCTGGCCGGTGCCATCATCGAAATCGACGCGCCTGGTTGGGGTCCGGCTGACCTTACCACTCTCCCTTACCAGAACATTCCCAAAGACATCTATCCCGTGTACGTAAGGGATTGACGGGTTTGCGGGGCAATACAGCAGACAGAAATTCAGTTCACAGGAATTCGGGTTCACGAATTCGGTTGTCGCTTTGAATTCGGGGTCAGACCGAGATTTTTATTGAAAATAAACAAGTTAAGTCGATTTTTAGTAAGTTCTC
>CAYTTR010000070.1:0-5677 GCA_964440805.1 uncultured Eubacteriales bacterium | reverse complement strand
AGAGCTTGGGGTACCAGCTTCTTAGAAAAAAATCACCGCTTTTATCGGCTTGGGCGTTAAAACTGAATTTAATATCTAAAGAAACTTCCTTCCTGGGCTTCACTACCTCGGGAAGGGAGAAAAAAGACACTCCCTCCTCAAAAGAATCAATGTCATCAGGCTCAAGTTTTTGGCCGTCAACAGAAACTTCGAGCAAATGTCCGTCCCACTTAAAAGCAATTGAGGATAAATTTTTTTCAGACGAGTTGCGAAAAGCAATCCAGCCGCTTCCCTCAACCTGCAGCTCCCGGCCTTCACCATCAACCTTAATCCCGGCATTAAGAATATAAGAGGCAGGCGGCGGCTCCATGGGAACAATAAAATGAGTCTCGCCTTCTTCTTCCTTCTCAGAAACCTCCGGCGCTTTTTGACAAGCCAGGAGCAGTAAAACCAGTAAAATAAGAGTGACCGCTATTATAATTATCTTTTTCAACATTCCTCTCCCTTTATTACCTGTATTTTTATAAACTTCATCATGTTATTAATATAGACGCAAACCCACTCCAAAAGGTTGACTTTAAATTATTACTGCCTATGTTTACCGGGTAATTTGTTTGTGGGGGTTGTGGGGATTGTGGGGTGCTCACGGGATTGTGGGGTCTCCCATCACACTTTTTATCATAGAGTCTATTCTGCATTAACAAGCGGCATTAAATGCCGGATATTCATTATTAAGCATTTCCATGATATAATTTAAAAAATGAATTGGATAAGCAAGATTCGGGATCTTCATAAAATTCTTATTCAGCTCCTTAAGACTCAAATACTCCCTCCGGAAAGCTACTTGGCAGGAAAGAAATAAAAGAATTTTTCATCAAGTTTATAAAATGAGAAAAGAACTTTTTGGGATAAAGATCCAAAAACCATTACTCCGGAGATTGAGATCGAAAGAGCGATCTCTTGACAAATATACTTATAAGTATAATACTTTAGAGTATAAAAAAGATATTTTTGGGAGATAAAATTGTTCATCAATCGGGAACGTGAACTCACTTTTCTTGAGAACAAGTGGGAAGAGTCTCAGGCTCAGATGATTGTATTCTGGGGAAAAAGGAGAGTTGGAAAAACAGAACTGGTAAAACGATTCATCAGGAACAAACCTCATGTTTATTTTCTTTCCGAAAGTACTAATGAGCGAGAGCAGCTAAAGAGGTTTTCTTCTTCCCTGGGAGAATTCTTCAAGGAGCCTCTTCTTTTCACCCGAGGATTTGACAATTGGGAAGAAAGTTTTCGCTATATAACAGAGAAGAATAAAAAATTCGTCCTCGTCTTCGATGAATTTCCTTATCTCATTCAAACTAATAGAGCCATACCCAGCATTTTCCAGCGTCTTTGGGATGAACATCTGTCTAAAAGTTCTGTATTTGTTATCTTAATTGGTTCAAGTGTGGCGATGATGGAGACAGAGGTTCTGGGATACAAAGCACCCCTTTTCGGAAGGAGAACCGGGCAGTGGAAAATACAACCCATGTCTTTTACTGAGATCAGAAAGTTCAGACAGACAAAAACCTTTGAAGACCAAATGTTCCATTACTCAGTAGCAGGTGGAACGCCTGCATATTGGCTCTGGTTATCCAAAGAAGATAGTTTCTATAAAAACCTTAGAGACAAGGTTTTGAAAAAAGGTGAGCCGTTATACGATGAAGTGGAGTTCATCCTCCGGGAAGAACTGAGAGAACCAAGGTTTTATTTCACCTTACTGCAGGCGATCGCTCAAGGAAAGAGAAGGATTTCCGAAATCGTGAATGCTACAGCGATTCCCCAGCCTAAAGCCAATAAGTATCTCGGTGTCCTTTCTGATCTTGATATTCTGGAAAGAGAAGTTCCTGTGACGGAAGATAAACCTCATAAAAGTAAAAAAGGCCTCTATAGAATCAAGGACGAATTTTTCCAATTCTGGTTTCGTTTTGTGTTTCCAAGAAGAGCGGCTCTCGAAATGGATCAGGTCGATAAGGTTAAAGACGAAATAAAGCAGGGAATGTCTGATTATATTTCATTTGTGTATGAAAAAGTCGCCTGCGAAATCGTAAAGAATAATCCTTCATTATTTTTTAATTTTGAACGGCTGGGAAGATGGTGGGACAGAAATGATGAAATCGACATTGTGGGTTTAGACCGGGAAAGAAACTCCATATTATTTGGAGAGGTCAAGTGGAGCCGGAAACCTGGGGGAATGAATATTTATGAAGAGCTCAAAAGAAAATCAAAGGCGGTTAACTGGGGTGACGATAAAACAAAAATTTCATATCTGCTCTTTTCTAAAAATGGATTTACGAACGGTATGATCGAACTTGCCAGAAAAGAAAAGGTGATTTTATTCCAGGGTGACTTGTACCTTGGCTGATTTATCTTGTGGCTTGGCTTAAATGTCAGCTTAGCTGATTTATCCTGCAGAAAAAGAAAAAGATTATAAAAATCCTCCCCTAATCGATTTTTCTTAAAACAAATTTTAAACCCAAAATTCCAACATCAATCATTTCCCCAGATCATTTTATTGGGTTTGATTATCTGAAAATTTTCTTCATTAGTGGTTATTGCGACAAAATACTTATTATTTTTTGAAAACAAATTCGGAATTTTTTTACTTCCTGCTCCTAAATAAAATAACTCCAGGGAAAGAGGTGTCCCTTTGGGGAACGTCCCCCTTATATACAGCTTACCTATCTACTTGATTCTTAGCCCAGCCGTCTCATTCCAGCTATCTCATTCAATTATTGACCTTCATTTAAAAAATCTGTTATATTGACATTAATCTGATTGAAGTTGAGCAACGACAAGCGAAAGCGAATCCATCATGTACATCAAAATCCTTTAATGTCTGACGGCATAAAATTAAAGCTCAATTGTATTTTATATTTATATTTTCAATCGAGGGAGAGATAAGATGAAAGAACTGGATCGTATTACCATTGACCCTGAAGTTTGTCTTGGGCAGCCGACTATTAGAGGCATGAGGATAACAGTTTCCATTATTCTCAAATTAATTGCCGGCGGCATGACAAAAGAAGATATTATAAAAGCTTATCCAGAACTTGAGGAAGAAGATATAGTTCAAGCTTTAAAATACGCAGCTTGGCTCTCTTCAGAAAAGGCAATATTTTTTCCTTTAAAAGGTGTCTAATTAATGGCTGACCTTGGGTTTATTGCCAATATGAACATATCACCACTAACTATAAATGAATTAAAAAAACAAGGCTGGCAAATTGTAAGAGTTTCAGAGATTATGGAAGCAAACACAAAGGATATAGACCTCCTTAACTATGCTCGTCTACACAATAAAGTGATAATCACCCAGGATTTGGATTTTTCAGCATTATTGGCAATAGGAGGGCATGAAAAACCAAGGGTGATAAATATTAGGGTGGAAAATCCAAAACCAGATTATATAACTCGGCGACTTATTGAGATTGTTTCTAAAATGAAACAAGAATTAGAAGAAGGAATTATAGTAAGCGTTGACGATTTCTCAGTAAGATATAGAAATTTACCCATAAAGTTGGAGTAAAACAAAATTCCAATCTTTTTTAATAATAAAGGAGGATTGAACAGATGAAAAAAACCATATTGGTTTTGGCTGCAATCCTGGTATTCATGACGATGCAGGGATACAGCCAAAAACCGGAGGTTTATGAAGGTGCGGTACCGGCGAGCCCGGATAGCACAGATGAATTTCTGGTGAAGGATTCTTACGAGAAGGTCAGAGCTCATTATCTCCAGCAAAAAGGAAAGCCCCATAATGAACGGATTCTCGAGGAAACCGGGCAAAAAAGCATTTTTTTCATATTTATCGACCGCCTTCCGGATGCTGCCGGAGTCCATGTTGAGGAAATGTGGGGCAACAGCCAATGGGTAAATCTCATTTTCTCGAAACTGGAAGGTTGTGTTGACCGGGGATTTCTGACCCAAGAAGATTTAGAGAAGATAAAAGAAAAACACAGGTACTTGAAGAATTATTATTACCTGGCCACAGAGGAAGGACGGATGGACGAGGTGATTTATAAAAAATATCGCGACAGGATTAGCTCAGGAGGAGATGCCAAAGATCTGGCAACCAAGGCACAGGAGCTCATGATGGAAGGAAAGATGGAAGAAGCCAAAAAACTTGTGGAACAAGCCAAGGAGGCAGCCATGAAATCCATCGATCTCGCCGATAGCCCTGCTGTCGTGGATGAATGGGTCAAATGCCTTGAGGAGATTGCTGCAGCTGAAGAATATTCCTTCCCTGTGCACATCCGTTACTCAGGATTTTAAATACCCTAAGGATTAAACATAAAGACTAATAAATTTAACATAATTATTACGCGTCGCTTACATCGCTTACGTCTAAAAATTAAAAATTTGTTATTCAAAAATTAATTATTCAATAAAAGGAGAGAAAATTGATAAAGCCGACAAGCGCTTGTTTAAAAGCCGCTTCCATATTATTGTTTTTATTTTTTTCAACCGTTTTCACCTTTATTCAGCCTGCAGGAGGCAGCCCTCCGCCTCAGGCAGGGCAGGATGAAGTTTTTGCGTTGGGGTCGCACAACGCTACTTTAAAGTGATTTTTTTATGGGGCTAAAGCCTCTGGAAAACTCATGATTCCAAAACTCATGAATCCAAAACGTCCACACCGACACCAATAATCTTATGAGGAGGAACAGATTCAAGGTCTAAAGATATTTGAAAAATCCTGCCCGTGGACCTTGATTTCACTTTGAGCCTTACCGAATAGTCGCTTGTTTTCACAGCCCCAATTAATTCGATATTTCCAATTTCCTCCTGCATTTTCTTGAATTGACGCAAATGCTCATCAAGGGTAAATTCTTTTAGGAAACCTGAAGCAAAGTTCTCCTTAATAAATTCTTGGGCTTTTTCCAAATTCTGGCTATCTACAGCAGTCAAAAGAGCGGCAGACCGGTTTCCTGTAATAGAGTCAGGAAGACCCCAGGAGCCGGTTGACTCTGCTCCTATTTCCATAGGATCTGGTTTTTTGGGAAGAGTGTATTCATAACCAAAAACGATTCGGGCCAGTGGTCCGCTCACTCTCCAGGCGCGGTAGGAGTTGGTGTTGGCCAGCACGATAATTACCACATCTTCATCCACATACCTGAGAAAATCCGCTGAAAAATAAGGATTTCCGCCGTTATGAGCAATGAGCGTAGTGTCCCTGGGGGTGGTAAAAATAGCCCATCCATATCCGTAAAACGAATCAGCTTCTTCACCCTCCCGAACATGAGGGTGATAGAAAAGCTTCTTCTCCTCTTCTCCCAATACAGTATCCCCCTCCAGGGCTTTGTGCCATTGGTACATATCCTTGACTGTGGAGAGAATACCTCCGTTTCCCCTCAGATGCCAGCCCGGTCCATCTTCAAGCCAGGGGTGGTCCAAGAGGGTTCCCCAGTCTTGACTGCCTCGGTAACCGTGAGCAAGAGTATCTTTATCCCAATCAGGAATCAAATAGCCTGTATGGTTCATGCCCGCAGGAGTGAAAAGATTTTGGTTAAGAAACTTTTCATATGATTCTCCTGAGACCAGCTCAATAATAATCCCCAGCAGGCTGTATCCCACATTGGAATATTCATAAAGAACGCCGGGTTCTCGCTTGAGTGGAGTCTCCATGGCCAGTTTAATGAATTCATCCCTGGAAATGGGATCG
>CAYTTR010000069.1:0-5775 GCA_964440805.1 uncultured Eubacteriales bacterium | reverse complement strand
CATAGATAGTATTTGTGATATAAAAAGTATCGGCCTTTTTTATGAATAGTTCAGGCTAAATGATTAAACAAAATTTTATGAAACCGACTGATACCGAGGAAGTAGAAATATTAATAATTTTTTGCTATACTACATCACTATAACGGATTCAGTTGATGATTCCGAAAAAAAATTAAAAATTTAGGTGGTTCCTAAATAAGGAGGACAAATGAATCTTAGATCAAAAACTACAGCTTCTCTTTCTTTGGCATTAATCATGGGGCTTTTCCTTTCATCTTCCCTTTTTGCTCAACAAGATCCTCAAGAAACAAAAGATGTTATAATTATCCCTCAGGGAGTCAAAGACATTCTCAAGCAAGGAATGTCCAACCAGGAACCCCGTCCGGATATTCCTTTTGAGTTTGCAGAACATCTCTATCTTCCTGCTCAACAAAATTTTCACAACATTTTTCTCTTTAAAGTGAAAAATGCTGACTTGGGTTTTGTACCCCTTCAACCGGCTGAAACCGCTGAAGAAGAGCAAGAAGAAACTCCTCCAGAAGAAATCCCTGAAAAAATGGCAGCCAGAAGACATGCTTTCCTTCAGTTCAACAGATTTGAAAACAATACTCCCGGAGAATTAGTCAAAGAAGTATATATTCCCATCGAAATGGAAATAGACAGCACCAATTATGATCCAGATGAAAAAGCTCTTTATTCCACCGGTTATCCTCTTGCTCCAGGAAATTACATTCTCTCTATGGCCATCTGTACTCCTCAACTTGAGAAAATCGGAACTCAGTATTTAACCTTTGAGCTTCCTGATCCGGCTTCATTCACTCAAACCTTGGATACCACTCCTATTTTCTTTAGTAAAGATATAAAGAGAATGTCTTCTCCCGAGACTACGGCCGAAATTCATAGAGGTTACTTCACTTATTCAGTTTTACAGATCGTTCCCAACCTGAACAGCGAGTTCTCTCCCGGTGACAATCTGGATATATTCTTTTACATCTTTGGAGCTCAGCCCGAGGAGGAAGGAAAATTTGCTATCGAGATCGATTACCAGGTTTTCCAGGAGGAAGAACTAATTATTCGCTATGCCCAGCAGACCTATGATTTCCCCATTATCAGCCAGCCTCTTCCCATGAAAAAAACAGTCATTATCCGCACCACAAAAGGTGAAGAAGTTACCGAAGAGCGGGAACAACAGAACCTGGATCCCGGAGAATACACCCTGTCCCTGGAAATCACTGATACTATTTCAGGAAAGACTTTGACCAAGGAAATCAACTTTACTGTTATTTAACCTGAATTGTTCATAACCCTCAATATTTTACAACAAGAGGCTTTGAAATCGGGTATATATACCAATTTTCTAAAATAGGTTACGTATACCTTGATTTCCATATTATTATTGAATAATCCAGGCTAAAAACTGATCTCTTTTCCAGTTCATCCACCACACAGACTATTTTATCCTGCCTGTTATTAAGTCTAAGATAGACTTTCAATACAATAAGGACTTCTTCTCTCTGTCCGATTTGGGAATAATACATCCTTAGTGAATTCAAAAGGCTGATATTGCTGTTGTAGATTTTGTTTCCTTCAATAAATTTGGCAACAAAGTCGGAATACCGTTAACACATATGAACCGGCATAATTATTCTTCCCTGTATTCACTTTGGAGAGCACTGGATTGGAATCATCTTGTTTCTAAAAGGACTCAATGAAAATATCTATGTCTCAGTAATTGGACTATTAAAGAAAGATTTCTTTTCTTACTCCATTTGACATATCCGGTCTAACGGTTTAAATTAGCAAAGAAGGAGTAAGGAGGGAAAATGGGGATAAAAAAAACCTTTGTTTGTCATTCTGTTATTTTTCTAATTTTATATTCTGGAATCGGCTTTTTTTCTTTTTCCCAGGAAGTGGTTTCTGATGCCTTGAAGGAGAGAGGAAAGTCAGTGGTTACTCTTTCTTTTCTGGATGAAAAACAAAACGAGCTCTACCAGGGGAAAGGACTCATCGTATCATCGGACGGGCTGGTCTTAACCAATTACCATCTAGTCTGCCAATCTTCCTCAGCCAAAGCCTTGGTTTCAGAAGAAACCATCCGGCAAAAGATCGAATGGGACAATGTCTTTTATCCCGGTTATCAGAGGACTCAGGAGAAGACCGGAAAACCTGCTGGCCGGAAGTCTAAAGGGAAATGGGTTGATGTCAAAGGATTAGCAGGTGTTGACAGGGACTACAACTTAGCTCTTCTGAGGATAGATAAAAAAAACCTCAACTCAGCTCCCTTAAGTCAAAGCCTGTCTTTTGGAGTTGGAGATAAGGTTTTGTTAGTCAGTGAGGCTGAATCCCTGTCTGAATCAAGCTTAACCTCTCTCCAGGAGCTCTCCAAAGGAATAACAGCGGCCCGGTTAAGCCACTCCCTTCCCCAGGAAATGAGCGGTTCCCCCCTGTTTAATGATAATGGAGAAGCAATAGGCATTGTGGCCTGCTTTGGTGAAAAAGAGACCGTGGTCATTCCTGCTGCCTGTGCCAGTTCGCTTCTTGAATCTCAGGATTTACTCTCATTAAACAAACTGGAGCCGGAAAACTATCTGGCAAGCTCGGAAGGACTTTATCTCAAAGGAGTGACCTGCCTTCTTCAGGGAAATGACCAGGAAGCCCTGACCTGCTTCCAGGAAGCAACTCGAATAAACCCCAACCACAGCAGAGCCTGGTGCGCTGCTGGCAGCACTAGTTTTAATTTAAGAAATTTCACCGAAGCTAAATCCGCCTTACAGAGATCAGTGGAGACTGATCCCCAAAACGACCAGGCCTATTACTGGCTTGGTCTAACTTGTCTCAGGCTCAACCAGCCCCAAGAGGCTGTCCAATCTTTAATTCAGGCAACCCAGCTCAATCCTGAGAACCCCGATGCTTTCTATAACCTGGGCATAGCCTTTGAAGAAACAGGTCAACTTTCTGATGCTGCCCAGGCATATGAACGTTTTGTAGCCATCAATCCCGGACCAGCCTGGACCGGGCTTAATCAGCTGGGCTCTGTTTATATGGAGATGGGACAGTTCGAAAAAGCTATTGGGGTTTTTGATAAGGTTATTCAAAACAATCCCCAGGATCTCAAGGCAACCTATAATCTGGCTGCTGCTTACGACAATTCAGGAAATTTTCCCCAAGCAGCTGAACTGTACCAGAGACTTATCCAGCTCAATCCCAATGATTCTCTTTCCTATTTGAGCCTTCTTTTCCGTCTTTACCATAAAGCCGAAGATTTCCCTAAAGCAATAGAAGTCTGTCAAGAGCTTATCCAGCTCAACTCACAAAATCCCCAGAATCATTACAATCTGGGCATCACTCATTTCAGAATGGAGGAATACGACCAGGCTCTCCAAGCATTCGAAGAAGCTGTCCGTTTCAATCCTCAATTCGACTTAGCTTACTACAATACCGGACTGGTTCACTTCAAGCGAAAAAAATATGCAGAAGCCGCCGAAGCCTTTGAAAAATTCTGCCTCATTAATCCTGAGAGTCCGGATGCTTACTACAATCTCGGTGCAGCCTATATGCAACTCAAAAAATACGATAAGGCCCTCGAACCCTTCCAGAAAGCAATTTCCATAAAACCAGATTACGACCTGGCGCATTATAACCTCGGCCTCGCTTATTATGCCCTTGGTGACCGCTATAGTGCCAACATTGAATATACAACTCTTCTCGAACTAAACCCGGAGCTGGCCGGCCGCTTAGCCAAAATCATTAGAAAATAAAAAAGCTTATTTTTTTTCTTAATCCTTGAATTGCTCTCTCTAATAACATAAACTTATTTCTCCAATGGCTTTTATTGCGGATTTCCACATTCATTCAAAATTTTCCAGAGCCACATCTAAAGACATGACCCTGAACACTTTAGCCTACTGGGCCAAAGTGAAAGGAATCTCTGTTCTGGGCACAGGTGATTTTACCCATCCAGAATGGCTGTTCTTAGCCAAACAAAAACTTGAACCTGCAGGCAACGGTCTTTACAAGCTGAATAAAATAATTCCTCCTGAAAACGGTTTTCTGGCAAACATTCCAATTTTACCTGATGATGTTCACTTTATGTTGACCTCGGAAATCAGTTTTATTTACTCCAAGAGAGGCAAGGTAAGAAAAATTCATCTGTTGGTCCTGGCTCCTGATTTTGAAACTGTAGAAGCCATTAATACATCTTTGGCAGGGATCGGCAACCTGCATTCCGATGGCAGGCCGATTCTGGGAATGGACGCCAAAGAGTTTCTCAAAAGAACCATCCGCCTTTCTCCTGAGGCAGTCATTATCCCAGCCCATATTTGGACTCCCTGGTTTTCACTTTTCGGTTCTAATTCCGGTTTCGACACAATTGAAGAATGTTTTGAAGAATTAACTCCTCATATTTTTGCACTGGAGACCGGCCTCTCCTCAGACCCACCTATGAATTGGCGCCTATCACAGCTTGATAAATATGCACTTATTTCCAATTCAGATGCTCACTCCCCTTCCCGTATAGGACGGGAAGCTAATCTATTTGACTGCAACTTGAGTTTTGATGAAATAATAGAAGCT
This sequence comes from uncultured Eubacteriales bacterium, assembly GCA_964440805.1. GTDB lineage: Bacteria > Acidobacteriota > Aminicenantia > Aminicenantales > Aminicenantaceae > CAYTTR01. The sequence continues at coordinate 1,203 of CAYTTR010000069.1, read as the reverse complement.
CTTAAGCATCCTTCATCCGGCCGATTTCTTGGGACAATCGAATTTTTTCCTGAAGAAGGCAAATACCATTTTGACGGACACCGGAACTGCGGAGTGGTCTTTTCTCCCACTGAAACCATTCAGCATAACTATCTCTGCCCCCGCTGCGGAAAAAAACTCACTGTGGGAGTAATGCACAGAGTGGAATTACTGGCTGACCGGGACAGAGGGGAAAAACCTGGAACAGTCACTGCTTACCAGAATCTAATTCCTCTAAACGAAGTCATTGCCCAGGCAACGGAAAAATCAGCTGAATGCCGGAGTGTCTGGGAGATTTATTTCCGCCTGATCAATGAATTCGGTGATGAATACAGTATCCTTGCCAATGTTCCCACCGGAGAGCTGGCCCACTGCTCACCAGAGAGAGTCGGCCAGGGAATTAACCGTATGCGCCAGGGACAAGTCAGAATAACACCCGGTCATGATGGTGAATACGGAAAGTTAAGCCTTTTTGCAGAAGAGGAAGACCAGGAAGAAGAACTTCAAGGACAGCTCAAACTTTTTTAACCTGGATTATTCATAAAAAAGGGCAATACTTTTTTATCACAATAATCTCAATAAGTTAAGAGAAGTTCTGAGACACCAGCTTCTCCTATCCTTGACAACCAACGGAGCTAACCTTATATTAAGGTTAAAATGGAGGGACCAATGGAAATCGAAATGAAGATCAAGGGCTTGGTTGTAGATCCCATCTCCAAAATGCCTATTGTGGTTCTGGAAGACTTAAAAAGCGAACGTCTGCTTCCCATCTGGATTGGAGTATTCGAGGCCAACGCCATTGCTCTCAAAATTGAAAACATAGTCACTCCCCGGCCTATGACCCATGATTTGTTAAAGAACATGCTGACAAAATTCAATATCACCATAGATAAAATTGTGGTTAATGATGTCCGCGACAACACTTTTTACGCCTTGATTCACTTCCGGTCAGAAGGAGGATCTTTCACCATTGATTCCCGCCCCTCTGATGCTATCGCCTTAGCTCTCCGGACAGATGCCCCCATATATGTAGAAGAAGAGGTGGTAAAAAAAGCCCACAGTCTCAAATCCGGAGAAGACCTGGAAGATTCGGAAAAACTCAAAAAGTGGCTGGAGAATTTGAGACCAGAAGATCTGGGTAAATATAAAATGTAAATCCGGGCTGCTGTCAGCAAAAAATAAATA
>CAYTTR010000068.1:0-5827 GCA_964440805.1 uncultured Eubacteriales bacterium | reverse complement strand
AAATAATCACTTCTTAACTTTATATTTACATGATTTTTATGAGAAGTCCAACCTGAACGGGTTCTTTATTCAATAGGAAAGAGTTCGGAAGATGGGAAGCGCGGAAGAAGAGTTTCGGAATAGAACTTCGGAAGAGTAAAGAGTAAAGAGGAAGGGAAGAGGAATTGGTGATAATCCCAGAAACAGCTTCTAAATGATTCATATCGCTTATGTTGTAACAATATATTCAATATTATTTCAATGGAAAAGGAGGTTCTCTTGAGTCCCCCCCAAAATTTTTGGGGGAACTCCTGGACTATTTTCTTATTGATTTCGCTGTAAATTAACCTATAATAGATATTAACGTCAGAGTTGGCCGATTAAATTTATTCAGCAGAATGCTTAAAGAAAAATATAAGGAGCTCCAAGGAAGACTCCTGGAAGAAACAAAGTCATTTTATGGAGACCGTTTGGTTTCATTTGTTGTTTTCGGCTCAGTGGCAAGACAAACTTTTCGATTCGATTCGGATATCGACATCTTCATAATCGCTGAAAATCTTCCTAATGGAAGGATGAAAAGAGTAAGAGAGTTTTCAGCTGTCGAAGAAACAATTGAATCGTTTTTAGAATCTCTTGAAAAACAGGGAATCCAAACTTATATCTCTCCCATTTTTAAGACCCCTGAAGAAGTTAAAAAAGGTAGTCCTCTTTTTCTGGATATGGTTGAAGATGCCCGTATTCTTTATGATAAAGATGATTTTTTCACCAACTGGCTCAAGAGCTTCAGAAACAGATTAAAAAAATTGGGAGCGAAGAGAGTCTGGAGAGGAAATATGTGGTATTGGGTGCTGAAACCGGATTATAAACCAGGCGAGGTCATTGAGTTATGAATACCAGAAGTCTGGCTGAAAGTTACCTAAAAAAAGCCTTGGCCCGGCTGGATGTTTTAGACTTGCTTTTTAAAAAGAATGCTTATTCTGATGTTATTAGAGAATCCCAGGAAATTGTTGAACTTTCTCTTAAAGGGATGCTGCGGTTTGTTGGAGTGGAGCCCCCGAAAATTCATGATGTGGGCGGCCTTCTAATTGAACATAAAGACAAATTTCCCCAGGATATCGCTGAACAATTAAAAACACTCGCTGATATTTCAAAAAGACTTAGGAAAGAAAGAGAACTGGCATTTTATGGGGATATTGACTTCATCCCCACTGAAGAATATTCCAGTGAAGATGCCCAGCAAGCCATACGAGATACCGGGATGGTTACCAAAGCAGCCAAAAAATTAATTAAAACTTAATATAAAAAACTCTGGTTCACTGCAATAATAGATACCTAAGCTGCCATTAAATGATCGAAAATAATAATATCATTCAGTTAAAAAAACCAAAAATCCAGTGACCAAAAATCAGTATTTATGAAAGCAACTTAAAACCTAAAAAGTCAGTTTTATCCCAGCCTGTAAGATAATGCCAGTGAGGTCAACTTCAGCTTTGCGTACATCAGACCACCAGGATGCAGTTGGTTTGTTCTCCGAAAGGGTAATAAGTGGATATTTCTTCTTGCTATAAAGATACTCATTATAACCAAACCAGAGAATTTGGTCTTTTTCTGTTCCGGAATCAGAAATCCCGAAACCATGTTCTTTCCATTCTAAATCTCCCATAAGATCAGTAAATTTCACATATCGTCCCATAGCTCCGATAACAAAGGCGAAATTAGAGGAGAATCCAAACTCGAAGTCAATCCCTCCATGGAATCCTATCTCATTGGACTTAGCCCTCCAGGTTACTGTGTGGACATAAGAACCGGCAGGGTAACCCATCTCCTGAGTCTCTTCATAATCTATTGTGGCCAAATAGTATCCTACTCCTCCGTTCAACGGTTGTGGTCGGCGGTGTGTTGACCAATCTCTGTTGTGAAACTACTGCCCGAAGTGCTTTCATGAGAGGGTTTGAAGTATATCTTTTAAAAGACGGAACAGCAACGTTCTCCCAAAAATGGGGACAGCTCACATATTTACTCTATTTTTTCAGTTAACAGAAAAAATCCGCACCCAGCAGCACGAACATCCTGTGATATTATTGCATTAAAAAAAATAGGTAAATGGATAAGCTGTCCCCCTTTTTTTTTCCTTTTTTTCTTTTTTTTACACTTTGGATTCGACGATTTTGCCCCGTCCCATCGTCTAAATCCCACCATTAGATGAATTAATAAGAACATCGAGAAAAAACACCGCATTTCGGCGTCTGCTTAATGGAGAGAGTCAATGCTTATGTCGTTTGACGGAATTCTCAAATAAATATATACTACGGTATATATCAATTAAGAAAAGGAGTTATTTTTGCAAACCGCCAAAATTTTCATGAACGGACGAAGTCAGGCTGTTAGACTGCCTAAGGAGTTCCGTCTTCCCGGGGATGATGTTTTTATTAAAAGATTAGGAAATATCGTCATTCTTATCCCCAAAGATGCTCCCTGGTCATCTCTGTTAAAAAGTCTTGATCAATTCACCGGAGACTTCATGGAAAGCAGGAAGCAGCCCCCCCAGGATAAAAGGGAAAACCTTTAATGAGGTACATGCTCGATACAAATACTTGCATCTACGTCATAAAGCAAAAACCTGCGCTTGTTCTGAAAAGATTTCAAAAATCTCGGATTTCGGATATCGGTATCTCGTCAATAACCCTGAGCGAACTCTTTTATGGTGCAGTGAAAAGTAAAAAGCCTGCACAAAATCAACTGGCGCTGGCTCAATTCGCTGCTCCCATGGAAATCATTGCTTATGACCATAAAGCATCACAGTCTTATGGAAAGATCAGGTGTCATCTGGAAAAGCAGGGAACTCCTATTGGTGCGCTGGATATGCTTATTGCGGCGCATGCCTTTTCTGCCGGTTGCATTCTTGTCACAAACAATGAAAAGGAATTCAACAGAGTTCCGGACCTTAAAATAGAGAATTGGATTGAGTGATTTTTTGTGAGAAAAGAATCATGAAAAATATTCTACGCCTGTCTCAGAGTCCATCAGGAATTCCTGCGAAGCCATGTGCAGCGGCGGGGGAGGTTTGTCGGCGCCAAATGTCAGCTTGAGGTGGCGATGATGCGGTCCTCCTCGGCATAGTCAGCCAAGAAGAAGAAAAAGGGGAACAGCAGTGGGAAACTTCGCATATTTACCCAATTTTTTTGTTAACAGAAAAAATCCGCACCCAGCAGCACGAACATCCTGTGATATTATTGCATTAAAAAAACAGGTGAATGGATAAGCTGCCCCCATTTTTTGCATTTTTTGATTCAGGGTAGCGGAATCCCAAGGTCTTTACATATTTTAGCGCTTAAGTTGTCGCTAATTTCAGAATGCCTGGGAACTGATGATCGTTTATTCAATTTGGGGTTTTGTCACCAGGAATGACGCTTCCCTTCTCGGAGAAATTCACAACCATGTTTTCGGAGGTGCTTAAGGAGTTGGCGCCTTTTCATAAGGCAATTTTTTCTTCCTGGAATTCATCTCCTGCAGCTGAGATCGCCTCTTTCCTATTCATCGATAAGGCTTCTTTTAATGTAATTCTTAAGCTTTCTATAAGTTAATCGAGACCGATTTATTTCTGTTATTAAATCCGGCCAATTTCCCATCCATTTCCCTTGACATTTGCTTGTATATATCTTACCTTAAAGTAAGAATTAATTAATAACGGTAAGATGTGTTGGGGTAAAAAAATGGCTGAATCAACCATAACTACCAAAGGTCAATGTGTTGTCCCCAAGGAAATAAGAGACTATATGAAGCTCAATTCGGGAGATAAAATTGATTTCATAATTAAAGAAGACGGAGAAGTGTATATGAGGCCGGTTGTTCTTGATGTGCGGGAACTAAAGGGGATATTGAAAAAACCGGGCAGAAAAGCGGTGTCTCTCCAGGAAATGGATGAGGCCATTAGAGAAAGGGCCGGAAAATCAAAATGATTGGGCTGGACACAAACATGCTGGTTAGATACTTAACTCAGGATGAGCCGGAACAGGCAAAAAAAGCCATGAGTGAAATTGAAAAAGGGTTGTCTCAGGGGCAAATGTTCTTTATTGCTGATATTGTCGTCTGTGAGCTTGTTTGGGTTTTGGAGACTGCCTACAGATATGAGCGCAAGGAAATAGCCCGGGTTCTTGACAGAATATTAAGAACAAAACAATTCCAATTCGAAAGCAAAGATTTACTGTGGCAGAGCCTGGCTGACTACAAGCAAAAAAGGGGAGATTTTTCCGATTATTTAATCGGCCTCGCCGGGCAAAAAGCAGGCTGTAAGGAGACAATTACCTTCGATACCGGATTGAAAGACAGTCCTATGTTTCGGGTGTTGTGAGCAAAAGGAAAAGATCAAATAAAAAATTAGGAGAAAAAATGAGAACAGTTCGCATATTTACTCCATTTTTTCAGTCAACATAAAAATTCCGCTGCCGGCAATATGAACATCTTGTGATATTTTTGCATCGCTTCATAATTGAGGTGAATAGATAAGCTGTCACTCTTTTTCATGTAATCAAGTACTAGTTAATAGTTCGATACTCTTTGTTTTCCTGTTCGCATTAGAAAATCATATTCAGACCATTCTATTTCATATTCAGTTTTGGATTTTTCTATTTTTTTTCTTATGGATTTATCGTCGTCCCACCAGCTTACTTCCCAAGATGATTTTTCTCCCGGGCTAATATTAGTTTTATCTACATAACTGAATTTTGTATCAATCAAACCACCATTTTTGTTGTAGAGGTAAATATAAACTTTCACAAACTCAGCTTTCCATGTGCCGTTGTTTTTCACTATCCCAAAATATGCAAAAGTCCATTCAGTTTCCTTCCATTTAGGGCCTTGAGTCATAACCAAAATAGCTCCATCTATTATTTCAATTTTACAAGTTGCCTCTCTCTGGCCATCATTATTTGTTGCTGTCAAAGTATAGGTCGTTGTGCTTGTAGGGCTTACTTCCTGAGATCCTGAAAGTGGAACTTGACCAATACCATTATCGATTTCTACCTTTGTTGCATTTGAAACATTCCATGATAGAGTACAAGATTTGCCTCTGGCAAGCTCTGAAACACTTGAACTAAATGAATGAATAGTTGGATATTGAGGGGTATCAGGTGTTGTCGGTGATTTTTCACATGAAGTAAATAAAAGAAGCATAAGCATAAAAACATAAAAATAATGGGACATAATTTTTAAACTTTTCATATCTTAATCAACCTCCCTAAAAATTATTTCTTTTTCTTTTTATCCGGCTTTTCAATCAGCCGGTTTAATACCAAATCACGTGTCCCCGAATAGGGGAGATATCACCTTCTGTATATTCCTTTAAATCAAGGACCATCGGATAATCTCTCAATTGCTCTGTTTTTCTGTCTCCCTGATTTTAATTATCTCCGTCTATTAGAAAATAGTATCTATATCTACTTATATTTAGTCTTTTTAGAATGACATAGTTTGGATAAAATATATCAATGGTAAAGTTAGCCTTCCATTGGGATGACATATCATAATAGCAGGGTATTAGAACAAATAGAGATTGGAAAAAAGGCAAAAATATATTTGGCAAGCAGGATTTTGCTTAACGCATTGCTTTTTATATAAAAATTATCCGGCATCATAATAATTTATTTGCTAATCAAATTTATTATCCAACATTATAATTTCAATGGCACCCTTGTGACCTATGGTAAATAAAAATTTGCTATTTTAAAGCCCATCATAAGGAAAATCTCTTATTCATACACCTTCCTCATCCTCTCAATCTCCCTCTTAACATCTTCCCTCAACTCCTCCGGTGATAAGACCGCAACCGAGGCTCCGTACTTTAATATCT
>CAYTTR010000067.1:0-6462 GCA_964440805.1 uncultured Eubacteriales bacterium | reverse complement strand
GAAATTATAAATTCATAGGAAAGAAGGTGCCAAGGTACCGCCAAAATTAGGAAAACAAAGCTAAAGCAGAAAACAAAGCTAAAGCAGGGTCAGACCCACGGAAATAACTCTAAACAAACAGAATCATGCTTAATGATGCATGAAATAGGGCCTTAATTGAGCGTTTTCGCCCTCCAAAACGCCGGTTTATTAAAATAACAGGCTTCTGCGGGAGAAGCTAACCGGCCTTTTCCGGCCCTGGAAAGGACTGATTAAGGCCGGAAACAGCCCCGGAAATCATGTTTATTGCCGCAATATCAATGGCATCGGCGGGTCTGACCCGAACACCCCCAAGAACACCCCCAAAAAAGGCTCGGAGTAGAGAAACAGGAAGTTGGTCCCGACAGCCAAATAAGGAAATTGGGAGCCCTGATTTCTGGAGAATTGATAGCCTCCACCGGAATAAAATTCAGACATTTTTTTCATCAAATTTCATTACCTTTAATTTCAGGTATTTTTCAAGAGGGACGAAATCCTGATCATCATGTAAAAGAGTTATGTTGTGGTGTAAACAAAATGTCCCTATCATCACATCTATGGTTTTACGTACAGCAACTCCTTTCTTACGAAGAAAACGATAATTCTCAGCGCTCTTCATTGCTAAATCCCGCCCCAACATCTCCATAAACTGAAAATTCGATAATAATTCTTTAGCTTTATCAAAATCTCTGCTGCTTTTAAAACCCTGTAGAACTTCAGCCAGGATGATATCCCCTACTATAATGATTTGCTTGCCCAGTGCATAGTCCAGCCAATCGGTTTGGAAATTAATTATTCCGTTAAAGTATCCAATCCAAACTGATGAATCAACTAAAATCATTTATCTGTCCGCATTTTGTCTAAGTCACCGCTCCATTTAAGTTTTCCGCGGAAATTTTTCACTTTTTCCTGCCGGCTGAATTTCACAAGAAGCCTTAAACCGGCTTCAATAACATCTTTTTTTGTGCGGAACCCGGAAGCTTTTAGAGCTTCGTCCATGAGCCGATCATCAATCACAACATTCGTCCTCATTTCAACCTCCTATGTGTATAATTTGATTATATTATACACATTTTAAACAGGAGACTAAATCTTTTATCTTTCAGAAATAGTAACGTTGGAACAACGTAAAAGCTCTCACTTGAAAATTTCATGATAGAAAATGGGCACGTTACCAATTTCTTTTATCTGTTTAGTATTAATATTAAAAAAATTGGCCGGAATTGGTGCATGTCCCCTTTTTTGAACGAGGCGAAGTTTGAAATTTCCTTTATTGTTTTATATAGGATAACATAATGAAATGGAAGCTAAGTCAGTGATGAACTCTTAGATCGTAAAAAAGGAGAAAAACCGAAATGAAAACGAAAAAAATACTGATATTTCTTTTGCTTGGATTTCTCGCCTTTTATACAACCGGATGTAAAAAACCGGCTGATACCGGGGATGATTTCAAATGGCAGGTCGATCAATTTGCCGACCTCAGGATTCTCCGCTATCAAGTTCCCGGATTTGAAGAACTGACTCCCCGGCAGAAAGAGCTGATTTATTACCTCAGTGAAGCTGCGCTCTGGGGCCGGGACATTGTCACTGATCAAAACTACAAACACAATCTCAAAATCCGGAAAACCCTGGATGCAATTGTAGAAGGATTTCAAGGAGACCGCAGCAGCCCGGAATGGGAAAAATTCATGGTGTATACCAAGAGAGTGTGGTTTTCAAACGGAATTCACCATCATTATTCAACGGATAAAATCTTGCCAGAATTCAACAGCGACTATTTTGAATCCCTGATAAAAAGCAGCGAAGGAGTTGAATTCCCTCTGGAAGACGGCCAATCTCTGGATGATTTCATCGCTTTTTTAACTCCCGTTATCTTTGATCCCAATGTGGATGCCAAAAAAGTCAGTCAGGACTCATCCGGTGATCTGGTCGCCGACTCTGCCGTAAATTTTTATGAAGGTGTAACCCAGAAAGAGGTGGAAGAATACTATGCCCGAATGGTCGATAAGGATGATCCCACGCCCATTTCTTACGGCCTTAATTCCCGGCTGGTAAAAAAAGATGGAAAAATTGCAGAAGAAGTATACTACATTAACGGCAAATACGGCCAGGCCATAGAAAAAACCGTCTTCTGGCTGGAAAAGGTGGTAAACGCGGCTGAAAACGACCAGCAGCGCCAGGTTATTGAAAAGCTTATCCAGTATTACAAAACCGGTGATTTGGAAAAGTTTAATGAATACAATATTCTTTGGGTAAACGACACCGCCTCCCTCATTGACTTTATTAACGGATTTATCGAGGTTTACAGTGATTCCATGGGCATGAAAGCCACCTGGGAATCCGTAGTCCATTTTAAGGACCTGGAAGCCACCCAGCGGGTGTTCGTTATTTCAGAAAACGCCCAGTGGTTTGAAGAAAACTCACCCACAGACCCTCAGTTTAAAAAGGATGAGGTAAAGGGTGTGACCGCCAAAGTAGTTACCGTGGCTATGCTGGGAGGGGACTGCTATCCTTCTTCTCCTATCGGCATCAACCTGCCCAATCCCAACTGGATCCGCCGTAATCATGGATCAAAATCCGTCACTTTAGAAAACATCACTTATGCCTATGACCAATCGTCACTGGACTCTCCGTTCGGCAAGGAATTCACCTACAATGAGGAGATTTTAGAGAGAATAAAAAAATACGGCTCTCTGGCAGGAAATGTTCACACGGATCTTCATGAAGTCCTGGGTCATGGGTCCGGCAAACTTCTTCCCGGCGCAAGCAGTGAAGACCTTAAAAATTACCACTCCCCTATTGAAGAAGCCCGGGCCGACCTTTTTGCTCTTTATTTTATCATGGGCCCCAAGTTGGTTGAATTGGGTGTTTTGCCCAATGAAGAGGCAGCCAAGGCCGCTTATGATGTGGCTGTGCGCAATGGTCTTATGACCCAGCTCACCCGGATAGAACTCGGAAAAACAATTGAGCAGGCTCATATGCGGAGCCGGGCTCTGGTTTCGCACTGGGTTTATGAAAAGGGCAAACCGGAGAACGTAATCTCAAGAGAGACAAAGGACGGGAAAACATTTTTTGTTGTCAATGACTATCAAAAGCTGCGCGAGCTGTACGGCGAGCTCCTCAAGGAGGTGCAGCGCATAACCAGCGAAGGCGATTACGAAGCTGCCAAAGAGCTTGTTGAAAATTACGGAGTGCAGGTTGATCAGGAGCTTCACAAAGAAGTCCTGGAGCGCTACCGCAAGCTTAAGCTTGCACCTTATGCCGGATTCATGAATCCCCGGTATACGCCGGTGATGGAGAATGGAGAGATTGTTGATGTCGAAATCTCTTATCCCGATGATTACGTAAAGCAGATGCTCCGCTACGGCAAAGAATACTCCATTTTGTAACTTAAAAATAAGTAAGAAAGCCGGGTCAAAGCACGGGATAGTCCGGGTGGCCCAAAAGGAAGATCTTATATGGATGAAACAGCAGAGAAATTCTGAGCAGGACAGAGTGGACATAGAAAAATTGAAAGAAAACGATTATCAAAGATAATGAAAAAAATCGATAGAGTATTTAAAGAATTGAGCTCACTGTATGAGCTGAATAAAATCATCAAAACCTATAAAATCCGTTAAATCAACGAGGTAAAATTAATCCTTTCCTTTTCTGTAATATAAATCAGCCAAGCTGCGGAGACTTGAGCTACATAGACATCAGCCCTTTAGTTCTGATATTATCTATTTTGGGGTGAATATCGGCTTTGAGAAACATATACCCATTGCCCATAAGTGGAGTTGATTATGCAGCCTGATATTTGGTCGCTTTATACCCTTATGCTGAAAAGCCGTTTATTGGAAGAAGCCATTGCAAAACTCTGGCATGACGGCCTTATCTCAGGTGAAATGCATCTAGGAACAGGCGAAGAAGCAATCATCGCGGGCATTGTTTCTCAATTGGGCGACGGCGATGCCATGGCTTTGGATCACCGCGGAACCGCAGCCTTGCTCATGCGCGGCGTTGACCCGGTCTCTATTTTAAGAGAATTGCTGGGCCATCCTGACGGACTATGCGGGGGAAGAGGCGGGCATATGCACCTTTTTTCAAAAAAACACTTAGCAGCCTCTTCAGGGATTGTTGGAGCTCCAGGCCCAACAGCAGCCGGATTTGCCCTTGCCTCACAATACCTGCGCCCCAAAGCTATCGCTGTTTCTTTTTTCGGGGAAAGTGCCATGAACCAGGGCATGCTTATGGAATCGCTGAATTTGGCTTCAGTTTGGAGCCTGCCCGTTTTATTTGTCTGTAAAGATGACGGTTGGGCTATAACCACTCAATCCGAAAAAATGACCGGTGGAGATTTGAAAAAACGAGTACAAGGATTGGGAGTCCCTTATTTTAATGTGGATGGTCGCTATGCCACCGATGTGTGGGAGGTATCTCATTCTTCCATCAAGCGGGCCCGGTCCGGTTGGGGGCCGACTTTTCTTCATGCAAACTGTGTCCACTTGGAAGGTCACTTCTTGGGGTTTCAGTTATTAAAGATAGCCCGCAAGCCCGTTAAAGAAATGCCCCGTATGGCTGCTTCACTCACAAAATCAATCCTACAGCCAGGAGGAGCTTCTTGGCGGGAACGCGCATCCGGCCTTAAACAAATTCTTTTAACTGTTCTAACCGCAATGCGCGATCCCCGGGAGAATTCATCACATGACCCGGTGATTCTGGCTCGTAAAACCCTGCTTTCTGAGCCGACAAGACTAAAGAAGCTGGAAGATCGAATCGAACAAGAGATAGTACATGTGCTTGAGTCTACTTTAAAAGAGGCCTCGACATGAGAACTTTATTTTTCATACAGGCTGTTGATGATGCCCTTTCTGAGGCAATGAAAGCCGACTCTCGAATTATTCTGTTCGGAGAAGATGTTCCTTTGCTGCGGCGTAATCTCCTGGTGCGGTTCGGCCCCGGGCGTGTGCGGAGTACTCCAATCAGTGAGAGTGCATTCTTAGAAGCAGGTGTAGCGGCAGCCATGGCAGGACTGCGGCCGGTGGTTGAGGTGTATATGGTGGATTTTTTGGGAACTTGCATGGATGCTTTACTTAATCATGCTGCCAAGGTCAAAGCCTTTTCAGGAGGAAAATGGAACGCACCTGTTGTAGTGCGCGCCCCTTGCGGGGGAGGCTACGGCGACGGTGGACAACATGAACAATCTTTATGGGGCTGGTTGGCCCACATTCCGGGATTGACCGTTATCGTTCCCTCCACACCTTCGGATGCAGGCAGGTTGATGCTTGCGGCTCTGAAGCACGACGGACCGGTCGTTTTCCTCGAACACAAACTTCTCTCAGAGACTTGGCTTGAATTTTTGGGTTCTGGAGCCCGTGACACGGTTCAGTATGATGTTCCAGCAGAAGGAAGAAAGGGGATTGTACCTAATAAGTGGGAACCTCTTCCTTTGGGCAAAGCAGTCCTGCGCAGAAAAGGAAAGGACGTCACTATGGTCAGTGTGGGAGTAGGTGTTCACCGCTCTCTGGAAGCTGCCCAAATCCTTGCTGTGGAGGGAATTTCAGCAAGTGTGCTGGACTTACGCACAGTCTCTCCTCTGGATAAAGAGGCTGTCTGTGAAGAAGTCTCCCGTACAGGCCGCCTGTTAGTTGTGGACGAAGATTATCAAAGCTTTGGCCTCTCGGGTGAATTAGCGGCTGTGGTCCTGGAGGCAAGGATATCCTGCACATATGCCCGTGTCTGTACACATACTACTATCCCCTATGCCCGTCACCTGGAAGACCGAGTTCTTCCTAATAAAGAACGTATCTGTACTGCTGTGAGAAAACTGCTGGTGCAGTAATTGCAAACGTTGATTTATAGATTTACCTTCCTTTTTTTGATGGCTGCCAACATTTATTGTTTATTTATATAAGCTTCTTTCTCCTACAAATGAATGATACTAAAGAACTCAAAGTTTTGTTAGAATTTTCATGACTTTCAGTTTTTTAAAAGGAAGGCTGCAAATGAAAAATAAAAAAGTGAATCTTAAGGATGAATTCAGGAGCATCACCCGGTATTACTCGCCGAAAATAATTGGTGAGGTAAACGATGTCTATGTTAAACTCACCAAAGTCAAGGGAAACGAGGTCCCCTGGCACACCCACGACAACGAAGATGAGCTTTTTTATGTACTGGAGGGGCAACTGACTATTCAGCTCAAAAATCATGCAGATGTTTGTCTCAACAAGGGTGAACTATTAATTGTTCCCATGGGAACAGAGCATTGTGTGTTCTGTGATGAAGAATGCCTGCTTATGTTGGTCGAAAATAAAACCACTGCTCATACCGGAAAGGTTAAGTCTTCCATCACTAAATCGGTTGAGGAGCAGATTGACGGGGTAGGAATGGGGATTTGACGGGGGGGATTTGACGGGGTCGGACCGAGATTTTTATTGAAAATAAATAAGTTAAGTCGATTTT
>CAYTTR010000066.1:0-6541 GCA_964440805.1 uncultured Eubacteriales bacterium | reverse complement strand
ATAAAACAGCCCGGAATGTCTTTAAGAGGGAAAAAAATCAATGGCCTTCACCACGAATCATTTTCCGGGCATGTTCCAAAACAGGAATAAGCAGGCGGGTACATAAAGATACTGCTTTAACCGAACCGGGGAAATTGACTATTAAGGTTTTCCCTTTAACTCCGCTCCGCCCCCGGGAAAGAAGGGCGTAAGGAGTCTCTTTATAAGATTCCCGGCGGAGAAACTCGCTTATTCCGGGAAGTTCCTTGTCGAAAATTTCGCCGCAGACATCGGGAGTTATATCCCTGGGGCCCAGACCGGTCCCGCCTGTGGTCAGGATAATATCTTTATTTAAATTATTAAAAAGAGCCTCCAGCAGAGGCTCCCGTTCATCGGGAACAACGGTCAGGCTGACTTCGGCTTCAATCCCGCTTTGCTCGATTATTTCTTTAATTTCCGGCCCGGATAAATCTTCATATTCACCTTTATGAGCCCGGTCGGAAACTGTAATAACCGCTATCTCCAGCATGAATGTTACCTCCTTTGAGGACTCTGGCAAAAATCCCTTTTTCGGGCATGATGCAGTAGCCCACAGCCCGGTAAATGGAACAGGGAGTATGGCATTCTTTTCCCAGTTGAGTTACTTCAAGTACTGCCTCACCCATGCTAATCCGTCCTCCCTTCTTTACCTTAGTCCAATCTATTCCTCTGGTTACAACATTTTCTCCAAAATCGCCCGCTTTTAAATCCAGGCCTTTTTCCCTCATCTCGTCGATGTCTTCTCCGGCCAGAAAAGATACCTGGCGATGCCAATTTCCGGCATGACCGTCTCCCTCTAGCCCACGGTCTTCTATCAGGAGGGCTTTTGGGATCTCCTTTTTCTGAACTCCTTTTTCAGATGAGACACAGATTGATTCTATTTTAAACTTCATCTTTTTTCTTTTCTTTCAAAACTATTTCTCCAATATGCATTTTCTTATCCACCGCCTTACACATATCGTAGACCGAAAGAGCCGCCACTGAAACTGCGGTCAAGGCTTCCATCTCCACTCCGGTTTTTCCGGTGCAGGAGGCTTTTGCCGAAATAATCAAGCCGTCTTCAGCCCAGGAAAAAGTAACTTCCACATAATCAAGGGGAAGATTGTGGCATAAAGGAATAAGATTAGATGTTTGCTTGGCTGCACCTATTCCGGCCACTCTGGAAACAGCCAGGGCATCCCCTTTTTTCAACTGGTTTTCTTTAATTAACTCAATTGTCCGGGGTTGAAGAAAAATCTTCCCCGATGCCCTGGCCTCCCGCCTGCTTTCCGGTTTCTTCCCCACATTTACCATCCGGGCCTCCCCTTTATTTGTTACATGGGTGAGTTTCATCTTATCCTCCAATCTGCCAGTTCTCCCGGGAAAAACAGCTTGTTCCTTCCCGGGGTTTGGCCAAAATCGCTTTTTTTAAAGACAACTCTATATCTTCCATATTAACAGTTATTTCCAGGTCGGAAAAAAGACAAGGCTTCAGCTTGCCGTCTGCGGTTAATCTAATGCGGTTACATCGGCTGCAGTCCAAAGGCCTTTCTGCTTGATACTCCCGTTGAATACTGCAGCGCTCCTCCAAGGAATAATGATTTATTCTCTGAAGGGTAAGCCCTTTTTTATGGCAAAACTCTTTCATTTTCTCTACTTCATCGGTATTAACTCCGGGGATGAGAACCATGTTGAGTTTTGTGTCTGAAAATCCTACTCTCAGGGAAGCTTCAATGCCGGAAAATACATCCTCAATATCACCTACCCGGGTAATTTTCCGGTATTTTTCCGGCTTTAGAGTATCCAGGGAAATATTCAGGCGGTCCAAACCGGCTTGCCTTAATTCCCAGGCAAACAGGGAAAGAAGGACTCCGTTGGTGGTCATGGATAACTCTTTCAGTCCATTAATTTTCTTTAACTCTCTTACCAATTGAATGATATTTTTTCTTACTAAAGGCTCGCCTCCGGTCAACCTGAATTTATGTATTCCCAACTCCACTGCTTCCCGGGCAATTCGGACTATTTCTTCATAAGAAAGAATATCCTCGTGTCTTTTAAGCTTGATCCCCTCTTCAGGCATGCAGTAAGTACAGCGAAGATTGCAGCGGTCGGTGACTGCTATTCTTAAATAAGTTATTTGGCGGTTAAACCGGTCGTACATCAACCAAAGCTCCTTCTGGAATAAACTCCTGCCCCGCCGTCATCTGGATAAGGCCGTTGGCTTGAGTCAAAGCCAGAATATGGGCTGAGCCGTGATAAGAGGGAAATTCTACTTCCCCACCACTGAAACAGACAGGATAAAAAGCTGTCCTGGTGGATTTTTCCCTCCTCAATTCACGTTTCAGTTTCCCCTGAATAATAAGAGGTTTGAACTCATGCCCCATCATCCGGTAAATAAAAGGCTTGATAAATATTTCAAAAATAACGAAGGTTGAAACCGGGTTTCCGGGAACACCGAAAACCAGGATCTTATCTTTGGAGCCGAAAACAGTAGGTTTTCCAGGTTTTATGGCTACTTTTTTAAAATGAAGCCGGACTCCCAATTCTTCAAGGATGCCGGGAACATAATCATAATCTCCCATGGAAACTCCTCCGGAGATAAGCACTAAGTCACAAGTTTCCAAAAGATTGGCAATAGTAGTTTTAATATCACCCGGGCTGTCGGCAATCCGGATGGTTTTTTCAGGATGGACTCCGAGCTGCTTTAACTGAGCTCCAAGAGAATAAGTGTTGCTGTCGTAAATCTGTCCCTTTTTCAAGGAAAGGCCGGGTTTTACAATTTCCGATCCGGTAGCAGCTATCCCCACCAGCGGTTTTTTGTATACTTTTAATTTTTCTTTTCCTACAGAAGCTGCCACCGCCACTTCCTGAGGCCGAAGAATTATACCCTGCTCCAGCACCCGGTCGCCTGCTTTTATATCCTCGCCCTTGAAACAGACATTTTGCTCTATGTCTTCACCGGCAAGCCGCATTACCCCTTCTTCTTCCACCGTTACCTCTCGCCTTATTACCCGGTCGGTCCCCTCTGGGAGCATGCCTCCGGTCATGATTTTGGCACACTGTCCCGGACCTACTGTCTTCTTAGGAACATATCCGGCGGGAATCACCTCTTTCACTTGAAAACATTTAGAATCATCCGTTGAACTCACTGCATAACCGTCCATGGCCGATTTGTGGAAAGGGGGCATATCTATGGGAGACACAACATCTTCAGCCAGAATACGTCCGGCTGCTTCTTCAAGAGGGATTGCTTCTTCCCGGGGAAAAACCGGAATTTTATTAAGAATCTTAAAAGCTTCTTTCAAATGAATCATCTGACCTCCTTTAATGGGGAAAAACCCGGGCTGAAGTAGTTTTGAAAGTAATCCAAACCGGAGTGCCTTCTTTAAGATTCATCTCCTGCAGGGATTTTTGAGTGATTTCTGCATGGAAAATAACGCCGGCATCTACCACTGCTTCTATTGAACTTAAACGGGGAATAAGTCTTACTACTTTTCCGTAAAAAGAATTTCTAGCAGAAGAATGTAGATGTTCAGAGGATAAAATAATGTCATTGGAGCGAATGGCAATACAGGCGTGCTCTGCTTTCTCCACTGTAGTAAATATTTTCACTTTTCCCAGCTCCACAAAATTATCTTTAATCCTGCCTGAAAATACATTTTTAAAACCCAGGAAATCAGCCGCTTCCTTGGTGGCCGGATTTTTAAATACTTGTTCCGGAGCTCCGGCCTGAATGAGCTGTCCGTCCATGAGTAAAGCTATCCGGTCTCCCAGGGCCAGAGCCTCTTCAAAATCATGGGTTACATGGATAAAAGTTGATTTGTATTTCCGGTGAAGCTCAAGGAAAAGTGTCTGAATCTGACTCCTATTACTTAAATCAAGGGCAGCCGTAGGTTCATCCAATAGAAGGACATCCGGTTTTATAACCAAAGCTCTGGCTATAGCTACCCGCTGTTTCTCTCCTCCTGAAAGAGTCTCCACCCGCCGCCAAAGAAAACCGGCAATACCCAACTCCTCTGAGACTTTCTTTACTGAAAGTAGCATTTCTTCTTTTTTTATTTTTCGAACTTTCAATCCGTAGGCAATGTTGTGAAAAACATCAAGATGAGGAAAAAGCATATAATCCTGGTAAATCAGTCCCCTCTTAAGACCGTCCAAACCGGAAATGAGTCCTGAGTCGGGACGCATTAGTCCGGCCATCATCTCCAAAACAACAGTTTTGCCGGCGCCGCTTGGACCGAGAAGGACAAAATACTCTCCCTTATTGATTTTCAAGGAAAGATTTTTTATGGAAAAATCCTTGAAATTTTTATTAATTTTTTCTACTGAAATCATTTCCGGTCCACCACCAATCGCAGAATCACAAAAATCACCAGGCTGACCAAGATAAGGAGAGCCGAGACCGGAGCTGCATATTTCAAGCCGAAGTTCTGAAACCTTTCGAAAATCAAAACCGAAGCGGTCATGGGATGATAAGCCAGAATGACCACTGCTCCAAACTCCGAAATTCCCCTGGCCCACATCATTATGGAGCCGGACAGTATCGATTTTTTAGCCATGGGGAGACTGACCGTCCAGAAAGCTTTCCAGGGAGAAGCTCCCAGAGTCAAAGCGGTTTTTTCAAAGCGGGGGTCAATCAACTTAAATCCCTCCTTGGCTCCGTTAACCAGAAAGGGAAGGGAAACAAACAGCATGGCCAAGGTAACGGCGGCCTCGGTTCCAACCAGGCGCAAACCGGTAAGCCGGGAAAAAATGGATTGCCGCCCCCAGACCATAAGAAGAGCAACGCCGGCGGCGGTATGAGGAATAACCACCGGAATATCGATTAAACTCTCTATGATTTTTTTCCCGGGAAAATCCTCTCTGGCTAAGAGAAAGGCCAAAGGAATACCCAGTAAAAGAGCAATAACAGTGGCCCAGAGAGAAGCTCTTAAAGTCAAGGCCACAGAACTTATAACTTCATCCTGGAAAGCAGTCTGGATAAACTCCGGTGATTCCACTGTAATAAGCATCCTCAGAATGGGAACAGCCACAAAAAGAATAAGAAGCGTTCCCAGGAAAGAAAAAAGCAGGCGAAGCTTCATTGATTATAATCTCCGTCGGGGTCTACCAGCTTTTTAAGTTCAGCCGGCAGGGCTTCAAAATTATCAACCCGGGGTGGTTTTAAAACAGGCTGTCCGTTTTTCTCCATAATCCGGCATCCTTCAGCCCCCAGCAGAAAAGCGGCAAAACGTACCGCCCACTCATGATTAGGAGCATTCCGGAGTACGGTGAGTCCGTAAATCATGGGAGCTCCTTGGCGAATGATTTTATCTTGGGGAGTTTTTCCCTGAATCTCTACCGAAGCCCGGCGGTAAAAATCTTCCCACTGAGGAGAGCCGAGATTTACTGCCTGAGGGAGCTCAAGATAAAGGCCTCCATGCTGGTGGGCTACACTCCTGTAGATAAAAATGTAATCAAGCTCACCTGTCTCCAGAAGAGCCAGAAGGTCTACTTCCTTGGGGCGGATGTTTGCAGGCGGGCAGTTTTTCTCAAGTTTCTGGTAAAGCCCTGGATGATTGTAATATGCTTCTGCCAGCTGCCAGGAAAGAAGCGTCCGGTAGCCGCAGGGGTCGGAATTGGGCTCTGAACGGCCGTATTCGACATCCGGATTTAAGAGAATATCATACCAATTGTCTTTAGTTATTTTATCTGAGAGAAGGCTTTGAGGCCGGTACATTATGACCATTTCGTTGGAAGCAAAATCAATACAATAAGAAGCATGCTCCGGAATAAGCAGGTTGCGGATAACTGCTGAATCAGCCGAACCGAAAACATCAACCTTCTGGCCGAGGTCTATTATCCTGCGGGCACAGGTTAAGCTGCCGTGGCTTTCCAGGTTCACTTTAACCGAAGGATATTCGGCCGTAAAAGCTTGAGCCGCTTGTTTAAAAGGAACAGAAAGAGAGCCTGCATGAAGGACCGTTAGCTCCACCTCTTTTTCCTTCCGGCAGTTTGGGCCGGTTAAAATAAGGAATAGAGTAAAAGTTGAAAAGAAGAAAATTTTAAAAAGAAATTTTATGGAAAATTGAGGAGGAACTTTTTTTAAGGACTGCCAGCCGCTCACTTTTTCTCCTTTCCTATTCCGGGAGGTAAAACCGTTTCCGGTTCTACCCTTTCGGCTTCAGGACTTAGCCCAAGCTTTAGCCCTCGAAGCTCGGAGAAATATAATCATATTATTTCACCGCCTGGAAGTCAAATGGGGATTTCTTTTCCAGGCAATAGGGAGGGATCAAATCATTTATTTAATTCCTGTTGTTTCATCCAGTTATCAGCACACACTCTGACTTTATTAAAATAGAATTTGGGGCTGGGTTTTTTATCAATGGATGAATTATTTGTTTGGAAGTGGGATATGTGGGCCGTGATGTTGAATCCAAATTTAAATCTCTTTTAAGGTGTATGTCCTTTCTCATGCCACAGCCATTTGCATCTGACGATAAGCCTCATAAGGCGTATCATATTCCCCTAAGGATTGATGCAGCCTCTCTTGATTATATTTTCG
>CAYTTR010000065.1:0-6553 GCA_964440805.1 uncultured Eubacteriales bacterium | reverse complement strand
ATGAAACCACTCTCCGCCCCTTCAGAGTAATGAGACATGTGCTGGGAAGCGATATTTCAGAGGATGAAGAAGTGTATGTAGAAAATGATGAAACCTTTGATACCTATGTCTTTAAAACCAAATCCAAAAAATTCATTATGATCGCTTCAGCCCAGACCCTGTCCACAGAATTCAGATTCCTGGAAGCAGACAATCCGGATGGAGAATTTAAGCTGATTCAACCCCGGGAGCGGAATCTTGAATATAGAGTTGACCATTACGGGGATAATTTTTATGTTTTAACCAACCTCGAGGCCAAAAACTTCCGCCTGATGGAAACCCCGGTGAGCCGGCCTTCTAAAGAAAACTGGCAGGAAATTATTCCTCACCGCAAGGATGTTCTACTTGAAGGAATGGAGCTTTTTACGGATTTTCTGGTTTTGGAAGAGCGCCGAAACGGCCTCAGGCAAATCAGGGTTATCAGATGGGGTGACCGGTCCGAGCACTATCTGGATTTCGGCGAAGAAGCCTATACTGCTGGTGTATCAATTAATACTGAATTTGACACCAACCTTCTCCGCTACCGCTATTCTTCCCTGACCACTCCTGACTCAGTCTATGATTACAACATGGAAACGAAGGAAAAAACCCTCCTCAAACAGGAAGAAATAGGGGGAGGCTTTAATCCGGAAAACTATCACACCGAAAGACATTACGCCACGGCCCGAGATGGAACTAAAATTCCCATTTCCCTTGTCTTCCGGAAAGGAATTAAAAAAGACGGCAATAATCCTTTACTTCTTTACGGCTATGGCTCTTACGGAGCCAGCATTGATCCCTCTTTCAAGACTGCTGTCTTAAGCCTCCTTGACCGGGGATTTGTTTATGCCATCGCCCATATCCGGGGCGGTTCTGAGATGGGGCGCTCCTGGTATGAAAACGGCAAGCTCTTAAAGAAGAAAAACACCTTCACCGATTTTATAGACTGCGCCGAATATTTAATCCAAGAAAAATTCACCACCCCCAATAAACTCTTCGCCAGAGGCGGCAGTGCCGGAGGGTTGCTGATGGGGGCTGTAGTCAACATGCGGCCCGATTTATGGAAAGGAATTTTAGCTCATGTTCCCTGGGTTGATGTAGTGACTACAATGTTCGACTCAAGCATTCCCTTAACCACCAGCGAATATGACGAGTGGGGAGATCCCAGAAATGAAGAATATTACCATTACCTGCTTTCCTACTCTCCTTACGACAACGTTGAAGCCAAGGATTATCCGGCCATTCTGGTAACTACCGGCCTTCACGATTCCCAGGTCCAATATTTCGAGCCGGCCAAATGGGTGGCCAAGCTTAGAGAAATGAAAACAGACGATAATCCTTTGGTTTTCCATATCAATATGGAAGCGGGTCACGGAGGAGTCTCCGGAAGATTCCGCAGATACAAAGAGACGGCCCTGGAATATTCCTTTATGATCGATCTTTTAAAATCAGAGAATTAAACAAGCTGATAAAGCACTCAGCCAAGTAAAAATAGGGTCTGTTCAGTCTATTCGGTCTGTTTGGTTTATCTAGTCTATCTGGTTTGTCTGGTATAAGTGGGTGAAAACGGGAAAGCAGGAAAGAAGAGTTTATCGCGTTTATCGCGTTTATCGCGTTTGTTGCGTTTTTAGCGTTTGTCGAGTTTATAGGGCATTGGATTGAAGGAAAGGAAGGATTGGTAATGAGGAGCGGGGTCGAATTAAGGCAGAGAGCCTACCTGATTTTCTATAATTATGGGATTATCAAATTATTGCAATCAAAAATTTGGGGGGCTCTAATTCTTCTATCCCTTTCCACTTTATGATATAAATATTTTTTAAGGAGTTTTTAATGGATTTATATGCCGTCATCATGGCCGGAGGTAAAGGCACCCGTTTCTGGCCTTTAAGCCGCCAAAAAAAACCCAAACAGTTTCTTCCCATAATAAGCGAAAAAACCATGCTGGAAGAAACAATCCTGCGCCTCCATCCCCTTTTCCCCCAGAGTAATATTTTCACTATTGCAGACACAGCCCAGTCGGAAACAATTAAAAATCTAACCTCCTTAGTTTCTCCCCAAAACATATTAATCGAACCCATGGGGAAAAACACTGCTCCCTCCCTGCTGCTGGCAACAGCCCATATCTTCTCCAAAAATCCTCAGGCCGTCGTGGCGGCTCTTCCGGCAGATCATTTAATTCTTATGCCCGAAGTATTCAGGAAAAAACTCCAGGCCGGAGCAGCTGCCGCTTTTCGGGAAGAAGCTCTGGTTACATTCGGTATCCCCCCGGCCTTTCCGGCCACCGGCTACGGTTATATTCAATTCAAAAGATCAAATCCCGGCCAATATATGGGAGAAAATTTTTTCCCGGTCCAAATGTTCAAGGAAAAACCGGATGCCTCAACCGCGAAAAAATTTATAAAAGCAGGAAATTACTACTGGAACTCAGGCATGTTTATCTGGCAAGCCAAGACTTTTGCCGGCAAACTCAAACAGTATACACCTGAGCTGTTTCCCTTTTGGGAAAAAATGCTCCTGGGTTTAAATAAAAAAGATTCCCATCTTATTGAGGAAGCCTTTAAAGCTCTCCCCGCCACCTCAATCGATTATGCCCTCATGGAAAAAGCGGAAGGAGTTTTGATGGGAGAGGGCGATTTCGGCTGGTCGGATGTAGGCTCCTGGTCGGCTCTGGCCGATATCTGGGATAAAGATTCTCACGGCAACGCTTTTCACGGCGAAGTACTGGCCATTGCCGCAAAAAACTGCCTTCTTCACAGTCCCTCCAAATTGACTGCATTGGTTGGGGTGGAGAACCTTATCGTCATTGATACCGAGGATGCCCTCCTTATTTGCCGCAAGGACCTGGATCAAAAAGTACGGGAAGCAGTTGACAAACTCAAGAAAAAAGGAAAAGAGCATTTAATTTAAAGAAAATGCCATGACTGAACACCCCCATCATTTAAATACCTGGATAGAATTATCGGAGGCAGCTTATACCCATAATTTAGATTTTTTCCGCCGGCGTATTCCAAGAGAAACAGAGCTTTCAGCCGTGGTCAAGGCCAATGCCTACGGGCATGGACTTAAGGAAATAACCGCTTTGGCAGAAAAACACAAGGTTGACTCCTACTGCGTTCATTCTTTAACCGAAGCTCTGGAACTCAGACGGCTGGGAACCACAAAAGACATTCTCATCATGGGCCCTGTTCCTCTTGATGAACTGGAAAAAGTGGTTTTCAATAATTTCCGCTTGGCCGTTTTTTCACTTAAAATACTGTCATCTCTGTCCGAGATTTCGCAAAAAATGGACCGAAAGGCCGGGATTCATCTAAAACTGGAAACCGGTACTTATCGATTGGGTATAAATGAAGCAGAACTGCCTGATTTCCTAAAGGCTTTAAAAAAAGCCCCCTCTTTGGTTCTGGAAGCTGCCTATACTCATTTCGCCAACATCGAGGATACAACAGACCACAGTTATGCCTACTATCAAATGGCGCTCTTTGAAAAGATGATAAAGCTCTTCCGGCAGGCAGGTTTTCCACAGATTAAAAAACACGCTGCCTGCTCGGCCGCCGCTCTTCTTTTCCCGGAAACTCATTTCGATATGGTCCGGATAGGAATCAGTCAATACGGCCTCTGGCCCTCACGGGAAACCTTCCTTTCCTATAAAATAAAACACTCCCAGAATAATATCGACGCCCTTCAGCCTGTGCTTACCTGGAAGGCCCGGATTGGACAAATAAAGAAAGTACCGGCCCGGCACACCATAGGCTACGGCCGCACTTTCCAAACCAGCCGGGAAAGCAAGCTGGCGGTTCTGCCTGTAGGCTATTCCGACGGCTATGATCGCCGCCTCAGCAATCAGAGCTTCGTGCTTTTGAAAGGACAAAGAGCCCCTCTCCGGGGGAGGGTCTGCATGAACTTGATTATGGTGGATATAACCGATATTCCTGTGCTGAAGGCAGGAGATGAAGCAGTGCTTATCGGCACCCAGGGAAAGGAAAAAGTAAGTGCCGATTTTCTGGCCGCCCTCAGCGGAACCATTAACTACGAGGTAGTATCCCGCCTCTCTCCCCACATCCCCCGCCTAATCGTTAAATAACCGCCATGCTGACTATTAGTCAGGAACTATCTTTCTAAGCCTACTCTTTCCCTGATTTATATCTTAATATTGTGCTTGGCTTGATTTATCCAGTTGATTTTTTTGGATTAAGGGGCTTAAGTGTGTTTCAGCAGAAAAACCTTTAGATATTTTATTTAAAATTCCACAATAAAACTCTTGGTCCAGGGAGGCTGAGCCGGCCTGATTCCATCCTCGCCCATTTCCTGCCACTTCTCATCGGTCAGACGGTCATCCAACGGGTGCTTGAATTCATAATAAGAAAAAACTGCTCCCCGGCATAATCTGCGGCCTTTGGTATCTTCAATTACAATAAAAATGTCAAAAGGTGCGCCGGCCCCTTCCTCAAGTACCTGCTTGGTGTTTAAATCTGTGTGGACGTCGGCTATTATGTCCATTCTCTCATCTGTTCCGGAGGTGATTTTTTCCATTATTTGCCGAGGAAAATCCTTGAGTGATGAAAGCTCGTCTCCGATATTGGTTATGAGTTCGTATTCTTCCTCGTCAAGTTCTATACCCTCAAGTTCTTTATTCGAAATAACAGTCAATTTTCCTAAAATTTCCTCAAATCTTTGAATTTTTTCTTGTATGCCGGGAATGGCAACATTCAATTCCATTAGATTTTTCCTCAAATCTTCCATCATCTCTTGTATTCTTTGATAGACTTCAGGATAAGGTTCAACATATCCGTAAGATATTTCCTGGGGTGGGGGAAGGGCGGTCAACATCATGGTATAACTCTGCTTGGCATACAGAATGGTGTCGTGCCGCAGTTCAGTCCAGGAGCCCAGGGCTGTCTGAAGCTCTTTGTCCAGCCAGGCTTCACTCTTCATGGGTTTGGGTACGTTTTTATCCTGCCCATCTTCAAGTAAAGGGAGCAGGCAGTGGAGCCATCTCCAATAGAGATTCTGCTTCCATTCCTCTGGGCTGAGGGACTGAAACTCCTGCTTCAGTTTGTTTAATTGGTTGTAATAATTTGTATATTCGGTATCTCCCTCTCTTTCCAGAATATCAAGGGCTCTTCTTGAACCCAGCACAGCCATTATATCCAATCCGCGGGGAAAAGCCCGTACCGGTCCGGCATTGGGAATCACTTCCATAGTAAAAGGTTTGCCTGTGCCGGTGTATTTTAAATCGGCCTGGCTTCCATAAACCAGTTCTTGGAACATGTAGGAATCCGGGATGAATCTCTGTCCCATGAACCGGAAACCTTTTGTGGTGTCAGAAAACTCACCTTCCTCTGTAAAGGCAGCCCCGGAGAGTATTTTAGGCGGCCTTAATTTAAGAGCTTTTTCAATAAACTCAGATAATTTATTTTCCCCCCAGTATCTATCAAAAGAGCCTTTTTCGGGGAAAAATTTCCTGATAAGTGCCATATAATCATCTACAAATAAATCATCCGTTTTCCCCACAAAATAAACCGTTGGTTCATAAATCATTTTCCACAGCTTATAAGCCTGCTGATCTCTCATCAAAGCATCGGTCATTAAGATTGCCTGAAGGGTCATCTTTTTGCCGTGGAGAATAGGTTCTTCATTTTTTCCCGGCCGGAGCTTGAAATCGATACGGCCGTACCACATCATTGCTTTAAAATATTTCTGGAATTTTTCATTTCTGGTGTAATGACCTCTTGGAACATACTGGCTGTAATCTTCAAAAGCATAAGGAGTGAGATAGAGGTCGGGATTTTCAATATAAGGGAGAAGAGCTCGAAATTCCAATCCTTTGTGGGCTTCCAGGTTGCTTATTTCCTTTTCTACTAAATCCACTAATTCAAGTCCAACCTCATATTCAGGAGAAAGAATTTTTTTAGCTACCGAAAAAAAACCAACATTCAACCGGGCTGCTTCTTTAACTATCTCGTTTTCAGCCTCCTCATATTGGGCTTTGGACAAAACCATCATTCTATCGGTAAGTTCCGCCACTTGATCAAAAAGCCTTTCTATCTCCAGAATTCTTAATAAATAATCGAAGAATATATGACAGGTGTGGAGCACAACATCGGTTGTAACAAAAATATTTTGGTTTCTTTTTTTGGCCTGGATGTAGACATCATAGATTTCCTTCTCATCTCCGGGCTTGACAGCAAAGCCTTGCTGCTCCAGCAATTTTTGTACCGGCGCTGATAATGTCATTATATTTTTTCCCTTAAGGTTTTTCATGGGTAAAGGAACATCGTCTTGTTCGAGAGCGAAAGTTAGACCTCCCAAACAACTTAAAAAAAGATAAATTGCCAAAAGTGAAAATATTGTTCTTTTCATTTTTCATACCTTATAAATTAAAATTTTGTTTTTCACTAAACCAGTTTACAAAGCTTATCAGAGGCAGAAGATTTTTTTTGGTGATGATAATCTTCTCAAAAGCTTATAAGTTTCCACCTCATGACTATATTAATAATATTCGCAAGAAAAAACAAATTCAGTGATGCGTAACATC
>CAYTTR010000064.1:0-6899 GCA_964440805.1 uncultured Eubacteriales bacterium | reverse complement strand
CCTTCCACCGCAAGTGTCCTGTAACGAAGTAGATGCAGCAAGCGCGGCTCGCCCGAAGGGTAAAAAAGGCCGATTTTAAATAATATTAAATGGAAAAATTAAATGAACTTAATTTCTTTACGTACGCCATGATAAAATCTCTTAAATCATAGACAGTATTTGTGATATAAAAAGTATCGGCCTTTTTTATGAATAGTTCAGGTTAATAAAGAAAGGAAAACCGCAATGGAACAAGCCGTCGTTCCAGAAAGACTTATTATTGCCTTAGACGTTGACTCCTCTGAAAAAGCTATCAATTTAGTCAAACAATTACCAGAAGCTGAAATATTCAAAGTTGGTTTGAAACTGTTTACCCGGGAAGGACCGCTGATTATAAAAAAAATTCAATCCCTGCGCAAAAACGTCTTTCTCGATCTGAAGTTGCACGACATTCCTAACGCTGTGGCCGGAGCTGTGGCCGAAGGAGTCAGAATGCAGGTAGCCATGATGACCCTTCATGCATCCGGGGGAAAAGAAATGATGAAAAAGACAGTAAGCACTGCCATTGAAGAATCTGAAAAGAGAAGATGCCGCCGGCCTCTTCTGCTGGCAGTTACTATTCTAACCAGCCTGGATAAAAGCGATCTTGATGAAATCGGCTTTCTACAAAGTCCCTCCTCAGTTGTTCTGCGCCTGACTGATTTGGCCCGGCAATGCGATATGGATGGAGTGGTCTGCTCCCCTCAAGAAGTGGAATTAATCCGCCAGGAAATAGGAAAAGAATTCTTGATTGTCACTCCCGGGATCAGACCTTCCTGGTCGGAAACTCACGACCAGAAGCGCTTCCTCACCCCAGCCCAGGCTATCCAGAAAGGTTCTGATTATTTAGTATTGGGACGACCGGTGACCGCAGCTCCCCGCCCAGGAGAAGCTTTCCAAAGAATATTAAAGGAAATCCGGTTGGTCAGTAAACTCCGCTGACCGCACCTACAGCGAAAATCGCTCCCAAAATAGCACTTATAACAAACCAGAGGATGATGTTCACAATAAGACTGACAATAAAATAACCCAGAACTTTTTCCTTGGGCGTAGCCATTATACCGCTGGCAAAACCTGTGTAGAGAACATAAAGACCGTAGAGCCCTCCTAAGAACACCAAAATACTCAAAAAAGGTATAACATAAAGAATTCCAGCTACCCAAAGGGGAGTCATGCTGAAGACAGCTAAGCTCATGGCTTTGTTCGTATTCTGGGTTGAGCCAAAGGTGGGAGCCAGGGCATTAATGACTATGCCGGTGACATAAACAGCAGCCAGGGCGAGGATATAAGAAAGAATCATGTAAATAAAAGCCGAACCTATCCCGTATCTGTACCACCCGACAAAAGGAATTCTCTTGCCCACCAACCCCAGTCCAATAAACTGAGCCACTGCCGGTACAGCAGCCAGGATCATGGCGTAAGAGATGAATAATTCCTTTATAGAAATCTCTTCGGTCTTTATCTTTTCCCATTCACTTTTGGGGTTTACTATGATCCCCTGCACCCTTGAGACGATATCCATCCGGAACCTCCTTTCTGAAGTTTAAAAAAAATCTATCACTTCTGAAGGCGCATGTCAATCAGAGATTGAATCCGGGAGAAGGAATATGGTTTAACGTAAGCGAGTGGAGGCGCGGGTCGGATTCGAACCGACGCATCGAGGTTTTGCAGACCTCTCCCTTAGCCACTTGGGTACCGCGCCTTCTTTATCACTGAACTGGAGCGGACGAGCGG
Organism: uncultured Eubacteriales bacterium; assembly: GCA_964440805.1. Lineage (GTDB taxonomy): Bacteria > Acidobacteriota > Aminicenantia > Aminicenantales > Aminicenantaceae > CAYTTR01. The sequence continues at coordinate 5,147 of CAYTTR010000064.1, read as the reverse complement.
ATTTGAACCGCCGACCTTCTGCTTGGCAAGCAGACGTTCTACCTCTGAACTACGCCCGCTCTTCTGGGATAAACTACCAGAAACTTGTTTTTCTGTCAATAATATGAAAATGTAATGAAACATTTTCAAACTAACGATTATTCACAAGCTGAGGTTGCCGCAGATACGAGGCACAGAACACGCAGCTGTGACCCTTCCACCGCAAGTGTCCTGTAACGAAGCAGATGCGCCAAGCGCGGCTCGCCTGAAGGGTAAAAAAGGCCGGTTTTAGATAAGATTTGATGAAAGGATTTTATGAACTTAATTTCTTTACCTGCGCCATAATAAAACCTCTTAAGTCAGAGGTAGCATTTGTTATATTAAAAGTACCGGCCTTTTTTATGAATAGTTCAGGCTGAATAAACTGAATATACTAATTCCCTGGGCCGGTTTGAACAGGATGCCTTTGGACGCAGTCGCCCAGCCTGATGGCATCCCGGCAGGAAAGAACCTTAACCGTAGAAGTCCGGCCCTGAGCATCTATGATCAAGACATTTCCCAGAATATGCAGTGGCGCATCTTCAACCACCTCCCGGTAGACTATGAGCTGGTCACCAGTTTTGAATCCGTGCTCTTTACCCAGGTCTATTAAAGCCCAGTGGCCAGAACCTATCTGATTGAATTGGGTCTGGAGATATATTAATCTTCCCTGCGGCCCTTCTATCTCATATGGAGGTACCCTGAAGCCCTTGTCCTTGCCCATAAAGCCTTCTACTTCCTCAAAGGGCACCAGATAATGTCCTACCATTACCTGGCCGCAAGCTTTTTCCACTTTTGCTGATGCGTGGTCATCACTTAAATAATAAACTCGAGCCCTTCCTCTTTTGAGAGCTAAAGACCCAAAGCCATCGATAGATGGTCCAATTTCCACAATTAAAAAAACCTGTCCTGCTTGAAGACCGTCTTTCATTCCCTTATTCAAATAGATAACATCATCATTGTTATAGATAACTCGCTCATATTCTCTTTCGCCTCCGATAATCCGGAGTTCTGGAAACTCTCCATCCCAAATCCTGAAGGAACAGTATATATCAGCTTCGGAAATCAAAGGATAGACATCCTGGTATATCTTGGCTTTTTCAATCTGATATTCTTTTTCTTGATTTTGATTATCTTCCAGGCCAAAGGAAAGAACAGTGACTAAGAAAATGACACAAATTAAACCTAAAAGATTTCTTTTGTTTACCCTGAAAGCGGCGATTTTTTTCACAGGTCACCTCTTGCTAGACTGAATTATTGAAATTATTATAAATTTCCTTTTCAACTCTGTCAAATTAATATTTTCACATGTAATCATTTCTAAAACCATGATGCTAAAAAACAAAACGCTGAACAGAGCATTGGGTGATGTTATCGCTCCCATCGGATTTTATACGCCATTCCCTCCAAGGTTGATTGATGAAGGGTAAATCCTCCAATGCTCCGGTTCATTTGGAAAATGATTTCTTTCACAAAAATAATGATGCTCCCAACTTTGCATGTCTCCTTGACATCGGCCTGAATTCTACCTAACATAAAATTAAATATTTTGTTTTTAGCTCATTGAAGGAGGCTTTGGGTGAACAAAAAAGAACTCACCACAAAAATGTCCAAGGATACAGGAATCACACTTCTTCAGGCAAAAAAAGCCTTGACCTCTCTTTTGCAGGGAATCAACAGTGCCCTTGAAAGAGGCGAAAGGGTTACTCTCTCCGGTTTTGGCAGCTTTGAGATAAAGAAAAGAAGAGAACGAATGGGAAGAAATCCAAAAACAGGAGAAGTTATCCGGATTTCTCCCAAAAAAAAAGTGAAATTCAATCCCAGCCCTGCTCTTGAAGACAAATTATAATTAACCTGGATTATTCACGAGTCGAGGTTGGTGCAGGGGTTAGGCTGGGTCGGGACAAGGCACAGGGCGCGCAGCTGTGGTCCTTCCACTGCAAGTGTCCTGTAACGAAGCAGATGCGCCAAGCGCGGCTCGCCTGAAGGGTAAAAAAGGCCGGTTTTAGATGAGATTTGATGAAAGGATTTTATGAACTTAATTTCTTCACCCGCGCCATAATAAAACCTCTTAAGTCATAGGTAGTATTTGTTATATTAAAAGTACCGGCCTTTTTTATGAATAGTTCAGGTTAATTAAGCTTCATCCAAGAAATCACTAATATCCTGCCTTTCTTCTCCTTTGTTGGTTGAAAATGCACATCATCACGAGGAACGAGGCGAACCCGAGTGACGCGGTGACCTCATTTTAATCCGTCACGGGCGGCAAGCCCGCCATGGGTAATTAGTTCGAAAAAAATCAAATTTTGGTTTCTTAAGTTCATTACTACTAAAAGATACATTCTCTATTCTTTCCTTCAAGGGATGGACAGTTTTCCTGTGTTTCTATAAAATGGAACATACAAGATGATTCAAAAAAAAAATAAGAAAAAATTAACTGTAGCCCTTATTTTCGGTGGTCGATCTGAAGAACATGATGTCTCCATCATGTCAGCTTCTTCAGTTTTTAAAAATCTTGACCGCGATAAGTTCGATATCCTTTCTATCTACATAAACTGGCAGGGAAATTGGCGAATAGTAAAATCTCCTCTTTTACCACGCGAGGAATTGGAATCGGGTACCTTTTATTCCTTTCTTTCCTGGAACAATGATTCTTTGTCTCATTCAATCAAGCCCGATATTTACTTTCCTCTCCTCCATGGTCCTTTTGGTGAAGACGGAACCCTCCAGGGTCTTTTTGAAATGGCCGGAGTTCCTTACGTGGGAGCAGGAGTAGCGGCCTCAGCCCTGGGTATGGACAAAGCCATGGCCAAAGCACTCTGGAAAAACGAAGGCCTGCCGGTGGTCAGGCATAGAGTAGTGAAGGAACCGGAATGGAAAAAAAAGGAATCAGTTTCTTTAAATGAAATCCTCTCTGATTTCAAATATCCATTTTTTGTCAAGCCTGCCCGGCTGGGGTCAAGTGTGGGCATAACTAAAGTCACCAATGAACATCAGGTTCAAGAAGCTTTTCGCTTGGCTTTCTCCTGCGACCACAAAATTCTGGTGGAAGAAGCCATTTGCGGCCGGGAAATAGAGTGCTGCATTTTAGGTAATGATGGACCCAGGGCATCTCTCCCTGGTGAAGTAACTCCTTCCAGGGAATTCTATGATTACCGGGATAAATATTTAGAGGGAAAAGCCGGTCTTTATGTACCAGCTTCCCTCCCGGAAATAACGGTCCGGAAAATACAGGATTTGGCCGTTCAAGCCTTCAAAGCCTTAGATTGCTCCGGAATGGCCCGGGTAGATTTTTTTATCCAGGAAAAAACAGAAAATATTTTTATTAACGAGATCAATACTATCCCTGGTTTTACCAATATCAGCATGTACCCAAAGCTCTGGGAAGTAAGCGGGCTTCCCTACCCAAGGCTTTTAGAGAGATTAATTGAACTTGGATTTGAGCGTCATAGAAACCGTAAAATTTCAACTTTTAAAAAATGAGAATTCTTGGTATTGACTACGGAGATAAATACATCGGCCTGGCCATCAGTGATCCGCTTCAGCTAACTGCCCAGGCATTGGAAAGATATATTCTGAAGGGCAAAGAACAGGACAAGTCCTATTTCCAGCAACTGGTCAAAAAATTCTCCATCGGGGAAATTGTAGTCGGACTGCCTCTTCTGATGGATGGCCGTGAAGGAACCAGAGTGGAACGCACCAGAGAATTCGCTGCCTGGCTGGAAAAAACTCTTAAAATTCCGGTAATTCTTTGGGATGAAAGGCTATCAACTAAGGAAGCCTTGTCAATTCTAAGAGAACAAGGCATATCTTCCCGAAAAGGCAAGCAGTATGAGAATCAGGTTTCTGCCAGCCTCATCCTTTCAAGTTATCTGGAAAATAAACGCAGGCAGCTCCATTAAAGATGAAAATAATTAAAATTATTTCGGCTGTTATCATTATTTTTTTTATTATTCTTTCCGTCATGTTCATCATTCTTTTTAATTCAAAAAACGATTTGCCCGGAACAGAAATAAAACTTATGGTGGAAAAAGGACAGAGCGTCCAAGCTATAGGAAAAAAACTAAGAAAAGAAAACCTTATTCGTCACCCTTTAGTCTTTAACCTGGGCTACAGGCTTTTTTTCCGGGGAAAAACACTGAAAGCCGGTGAATACCGGCTAAATAAACCTTGTTCGGTAAAAGAGTTGCTGATTTTATTGACTGAAGGAAAAGTCTATCTCCATCCGGCTACTGTGCCGGAAGGGTTAACCAGAATAGAAACAGCCCATTTAATAGCCGACAGGCTGGGATTTTTCAGCGGGGAAGATTTTTTGAATGCTTCAAATGATCCATCTTTAATCAAAGACTGGGATCCCCAAGCTCAAAACCTGGAGGGATACCTGTTTCCAGAAACCTACCATTTCCCTCAAGGAACAGAGGCCAAAGATGTGGTGAAAGCCATGGTGACGCTGTTCAAAGAAATCTACTATCCTCCGTGGAGAAAAAGAGCAGAAGAAATGGGATTGTCGATCAGGGAGGTAGTAATCCTTGCCTCTCTCATTGAAAAAGAAACTTCGCTTAACAGGGAAAAAAAGCTGGTTTCAGCCGTCTTTCACAACCGGCTTCGTAAAGGGATGAAACTCGACTGCGACCCAACCATCATCTATGCCCTGAAGCTTGAAGGAAATTATAATGGACGTTTGGGCTGGAAAGACCTTAAGCTGGATTCCCCTTATAATACTTATCTCTACCCAGGTCTTCCTCCCGGTCCTATCGCCAACCCCGGCCGGGACTCACTGGAAGCAGCTCTTTACCCGGCTGATGTTCCCTACCTGTATTTTGTCTCCAGAAACGACGGCAGCCATGTTTTCAGCGAAACCCTCAGAGAACATAATAATAATGTTATTAAATATCAAATCAATAAAAAATAATTTCCGTTACCTAATTTATAAGATCGAAAACACTTTCTTCACTAACCTGGATTATTCACGAGTCGAGGCTGCTGCAGATACGAGGCACAGGACACGCAGCTGTGGTCCTTCCACCGCAAGTGTCCTGTAACGAAGTAGATGCAGCAAGCGCGGCTCGCCCGGAGGGTAAAAAAGGCCGATTTTAAATAATATTAAATGGAAGAATTAAATGAACTTA
>CAYTTR010000063.1:0-6902 GCA_964440805.1 uncultured Eubacteriales bacterium | reverse complement strand
ATTCTGTATCCCACAATGTTGATTCCCTGGTTGTTTGGATTAGCTTCCCACTTTAGGATATTGATATACTCACCCTGCAGAAGGGATCTGTTGAAAATTTTTTGTCCGCTTGTATTTAAAGGTGGATTGATAAGCCTGAAGTTTGCCTTAATGGATTTATTTGAATTCATAGTTAATTCGAATGGGTTTACTGAACTTGTGAGATCTCCACTCCAATCAGTGAATATGTAATAATCATTAGGAAAAGCAGTTATGGTGACTTTTTGACCTTCATTATAGAGATAAATTCCTGGTGACGGATTCGTTGTCCCCCCGGTGCCCGCCTTGATGGTCAATCTGTATTCTATACTTATTCTGTAGGCTGAGATAACATGCTTCACCTCGCGGATGGTTCGGGTGTTGTCACCATCTGAAGAGTGCCCGGTGGCTTCTCCCTGATAAAGAATATCCGGATTGGAAGTGTGGGCTACTCTACTATGATTATAACCGTCAGAAAAATATTCTCCACTCTGGTAAGTCATAATCGAGCAATATCTTTGGCCGTCATTTCCTCGCCAACGCCAGCCTGCCGAATAACTGAATAAGCCTGGACCAGGGCTGGTTGTCTGTTCCTTGTGATGATGACAGCCCATGTTGTGCCCCATTTCGTGGATGTTGGTGTATCCAGTAGCGGCCTGCTGTACTCTGGTGAGAGAAAAACCATAATGAGGTCTTCCTGAGCTTGAACTAAGCACCCAAGCTAGGCCGCCAACATCTTCAACCCGGGCAAATAATGCCACCAGGTCAGCGCTATACTTGTCGCGCCAGGTATGAACTTCATCCATATAACCAGGAATGTAGTAGCCATCCCAGTAATCTCCCCAGGGATTGAAGGAAGGAGAAGCAGTTAACCTTCTTAAGTCAACACTTGAATCGCCGCTTTCAGTGTAATTCACTTTAGCAGAATGAACAAGATTCATGATCAGAAGGGTGTTGCTGTTATCGAGAGTGAGCTGCGCTTTTTCCATGGATTGAGCAATAATGTTGCTAAGACCGCCACCGGAATTGTCCGCCCACTGACGTGCTGCTGGGGTGTAGACAATCATAACAGAGATTTGAGCGGGGTCGGATGGCGAGCCGGCCACAATATCTTGAAGCGACTCTATCTCAAAAATTTCCTGAAGTGTAGGAGGAGGTGGAATGAGAGGGGGGTCTTCTTCGATTTCATCGAGCAGGTGAACGATGATCTCCAGCAGATAATGTGTATTCTGTTCTGGTTCGCTTTGGATAATATAGCGTTCGCCTTTTTCAGGAATTTGAATGGAACCAAGGCTGCGTTCTCTGGTGGTAGAGATAAGCAAATAACCTAAAGGATATCCCTCAATCCGGCCGCGTATGGTTACTGTATTGTTAATATTTAAGGCCACCCGGTCAATCCTTGTGGTATAGACTTTGTCCGGGAAAAGGTTGAGAGTAAGAATATCGCCTTCAACCAGCCCGTCCGGGGTGGCGATGAGCGGTGTTAGACTAACTGGTCTTGCCCTCCATGCTGGTGGAAAATCAGGAGGAGGAGAAAGCAAGTCTTGTGAATAAACTTCATCCAGAAAGAGGAAATGTTCTGCTCCCAGGCCCGGGACAAAAGAGCAAATAAGGATAAAAGCAATTAACCACCATTTCAGGAAGCATTTAAAGCGTTTATCAGTCATTTTCCCTCCCCTATTTTTTATAAGCTTTAATAAAATTTAATTTAAATGTCAAATCAAACAAATCTTGTCCCAAGCCTTGCAATTAAAACAAGTTTTCGATATTCTTGCCTCAGTGGAAAGTAAACTCCAATTAATAAATTTAAGTTTGAACTTATATTTTCCGGTGAATTTATTTGTTCTGATATCATTTTATTTGGCTAAGAGGAGGATGTTAAATCAGAACAAATCACTTTCTCCTGTAAGCATTGGCTGAGAAATCCAGCCGGTGAAAAACGGAGCAAGATAGCTTAGGTAGGAATTTAAATGAATAGACGTTTAGGAGTGGCTGCAAAAGCAATTATTAGAAAAAATGAAAAGATTCTTCTGCTTCAGCGTTCACCAGAAAGCGGTTTTGACCCGGGACTCTGGGAACTCCCCGGTGGAAAGATAGATTACGGTGAAAATTTAGTAGAAGCATTAAAAAGAGAAGTCAAGGAAGAAGTGGGGCTGGATATTAAAGTGGGTCGTCCCTTTAAGACCTGGCATTTTTACAAAGATCATTTCTGGATAACAGGGATTACTTTCCTCTGTGGTTACATTGAAGGAAGGGTTAATTTAAGCTCAGAGCATGCAGCCTATGTCTGGATTGAACCAAAGGAATATAAAAATTACCTCTTGAGCACCTCTATGGAAGAACAAATAAGTGCGTATTTAGACTTAATAAATTGACTTCAAGAATGAAAAAAAGAGCGAAAAGCTCTTGGAGACACTTGTTTAATTTCATCATTTTTTATAAAAAAAGGAAAGAGTGGCTATCGGAAAAATATTAATATCAAGGGAAAAAACTATTTGTACAGGCTCTATTGTTCTGAATAAAGATTTCCAACTGTTGCTGAGTAATTTTTGAAAGAAGTAGGTAGATAATGACTAATAAAGCGGAACCGGTCAAAAATAGCTGGCATAACCGCCTCCGGGCATTTTGGAGGAGACGGATTCATTCCGTCTGGGAGGATGTTCAGTGGCCTTTGGTGGGAGGTCTTTGGGTCTTTGCCTTGGTTTTAGGATATATCGGCTTCAGCAGATACTCCTTGGCTATGGAGGATGGCAGCACCAGATTTGATATTTTCTACAGGGTGGTGCAACTTATTGTATTTGAATCCGGCGATGTAAAAGGCCCTGTTCCCTGGCAACTTGAAATAGCTCGTTTCATGATGCCTGCGGTGGCCGCTTACACAGCGATTCAAGCTCTTTTGGCTATATTCAATAAACAATGGCAGCTATTGAAGGTACGCTTCCTTAAGAATCATGTAGTGGTATGCGGCCTGGGAGAAAGAGGGCTCCGGCTGGCACAAGAATTCTTAGATCATGGGTATCAGGTGGTGGTAATTGAGGAAGATGAGGAAAATCCATTGATTGACAAATGCCGAAACCAAGGAGCAATTGTTTTTGTGGGTGATGCTACAGAGAAAAACATTCTTCGAAAGGTAGGAATCAACAGAGCTAAATACCTTGTTTCTGTATGTACTGATGATGGTACCAATGCAGAAATAGCTCTCAAGGCCCGTGATATAGCTCGATCGCGCAAAAGAGGAGTTCTTACCACTTTTATTCATATTGTTGATCTTGAGCTGTGTAATCTTCTTGGCGGATGGGAGCTTTCTATTGATGCCGATTCGTTCAGACTTGAATTCTTCAATGTGCCTGAAAGGGGAGCCCGGCTTATGCTGAGAGAATATCCGCCCTATAAAGATGATACTGAAACTGAAGACAGACAGCCTCGGATACTAATAGTCGGCTTAGGTAAAATGGGAAGAAGCTTGCTCGTGCAGGCTGCGAGAAACTGGTGGATGAAGCAATCAAGGCGAGAGCAGAAGCTGAGGATGGTGGTGATTGATAAAGCCGCTGAAAAAAAGGTGGAACTTCTGCGTTTGCAGTACCCGAAGCTCGATGAGGCCTGTGAGTTTGATATCCGGCAGATGGAGAAGAATGCTCCTGAGTTCGAACGGGGAGACTTTCTTTATGATTCCACAGGCTGCTTTGATGTCGATATCATCTATATCTGTTTTGATGATGATGTGCATGTTATGGTCAATGCATTAACGCTTTCCCGTAAAACTAAAAAGCACAAAGTGCCTATTGTCTTGCGAATGAGCCAGGAAGCAGGGCTGTCTACTTTGATTAAAGAAGACCGTGATGCTCTTGATTTTAGCCAACTTAATGTATTCTGTTTGTTTGATAAAACCTGCAGCCTGGAGGCACTGCTGGGAGGAACACACGAAATTCTGGCCCGGGCTATCCACGATAATTATGTCCGTCATCAAAAGGAAGCAGGCCAAACCTCTAAGACAAATCATTCTATGGTTGATTGGGACCTCTTGCCCGAAGATTTAAAGGAGTCTAACCGTCATCAAGCTGCTCATATTGAGATGAAATTGAAGGCAATAGGCTGCGGCATCCAGCCTTTGAGTGATTGGGAATCTGCTTCTTTTGAGTTCCTGCCGGAAGAGATGGAGCTGTTGGCCGAAATGGAACACCAGCGCTGGTGCGAAGAAAGGCGTAGCCGGGGATGGTCTTATTCTCCCGGACAAAAAAATATAAAAAAGAAGACCAGTCCGTATCTTGTCCCCTGGGAAAAGCTTCCTGATGAGATAAAGGAGTATGATCGCAATATGGTGCGGGGCCTGCCCTCATTTCTTGCTCAGGCAGGTTTTCAAATCTACCGGAGGATTTAACTAAGGATTAGTTCAAAATGCCTGTCATCAGAAGCATGCCGAAAGGCATGTGAAGTGGTAATATTATTTTCAGGATAAATATAAACAGATGGGAATTCACCAAGAGGGGATGGGAATAATTAGAGGAGGTTTTTCGAATGGCTATAAAGGAGAATAATAGCTCCAAAAACTGGATAAGACGACAGGTCGAAGAATATAAAAAGCGCTATGAAAATTACAAGCTTTTTGCGGAAGTATTGGAGCAGGTTCTCAAACAAGTAGCTAAAAAATACGCTCCTTTTACTATTGTTCAAACGCGGCCTAAGTCCATTGCCAGCTTTGCCGAAAAATGCCAGCGCAAAAAAGCTAAATATAAAGACCCTGTAAATCAATTGACTGACTTGTGTGGAGGCAGAGTCATTGTAAGTACTGCAGAAGAAGTAAAAGAAGCCTCTGAATTTATAGAGAATAATTTTGAGATTGATGAGGAAAACACAATAGATGTAAGTCAGAGGCTTAAACCTACTGAATTTGGCTACCGCTCGGTTCATTATATTATCAGCTTTAAGCCGGAGGTTTTTCCCAGTAAAGATGTAAATGTAAAAGTACCACCTTTACTGCTTGATGATAGGAAATTTCCGAATCGAAGGGCAGAAGTCCAGGTGAGAACAATTCTTGAGCATGCCTGGGCGGGTACGGCTCATGAGTTGGCCTACAAAAGCTCTTTTCGTATACCGGCCCATTGGGAGCGGGAGTTTGCCGGTGTAGCGGCTATGCTGGAGGGTGCCGATAAGACTTTTTCCAGAATAAAAAAGGGTTTAAGTGCTTATGCTGCCAGCTATGGTGCCTATATGACTGAGGAGCAAATGCAGGATGAAATAAAATTACTGGAGACTGTACTGGAATATGACCCGGAAAATATAGATCTGGCCGGTCGTATTGGAAAGTTGGCTATTACCCTTGGAGATTGGCCCAAGGCTGTTGAGGTGCTCTCCAGATATTCCGATTCAGAGGAGCCGCCGATTCTGCGAGATCTGGGCATTGCTTTTTGCAAAATGAATAAAAAAAGACCCCATAGTCGCCAATATAAGAAAGGACAGCACTATTTAGAGAAGGCTTGTGAGCCTCCCCACGAAGATGTAGATGCTCTGGCATCCCTGGCCGGCACCTGGAAGGGAATCGATGAAGAAAAAGTGCAAGAGCTTTACCGCCAGGCATTTCAACTGGATCCCTCTGATCCTTATCCCTTAGAGAATTATCTGGATTTAGAAATATCTTCAGCCAAGGATACATCGATAGTTTCTCTGTTGAGCCCTGTGATTACTTCAGCTATCCAGCGATGCAGCGACCAGGCTAAAGCGGGCGTTAATCTACCCTGGGCATTTTATGGGATGGGCAAGTTTTATCTTTTGTTGGGCAAACCATATAAAAGCCTCGAAGCTTACGCTAAAGCAATCCAACTCAGCTCCGCACCTTGGATGATTGAAACTGCGTTTGCCTCATTAGAAAGACTCAAAGATATTGCTTCTGAGCTTTCAGGTTACGAATGGGCTCGACGGTTGCTGCTTCTTGGCAAGGCTATAACAACTGAGATAAAATCCCGGGAAGCTCTTGAGGAAATTAAAAATATCAAAGAAGAAAAAGAAAAGGAAGAAAAGCTTAAAGAGTATAATGAAAAGTTTAAAAAGGCGAAAAAAGCAAAAGAGGAAATAGGGAAGCTAATTCTAAGTCAAGACAGACCTTTACAAGGACCTGTTGTCATTGTGGTCGGCGGATGCGATCCTTCCATAGAAGATCAGATGAAAGAGTACAGACAGCTGATTCTTGAAGGTTTCAGAGATTACAAGGGCACAGTTATCAGTGGAGGGACGGTAGAAGGAATAAGTGGGTTGGTTGGTGAGATAGGAGAAAAGTACCGGAAGACAATCCATGCTATTGGTTATCTTCCCAAACTAATTCCAGCTGATGCTACTGTTGACCAGAGGTACAGCGAACTTCGTAAAACAGATGGAAACGGTTTTAGCCCAATGGAACCACTACAAAATTGGATTGATATTATTTCATCCGGGCTTGAACCTTCTAAGGTCAAAGTATTAGGTATTAACGGCGGTTTAATCGCAGCTGTTGAATATAGAATAGCTTTAGCTCTGGGAGCAACAGTGGGGGTTGTTAATGAAAGCGGGCGGGAGGTGGCTAAGCTGCTGAAGGATGAGAAATGGGGAAATTCGAAAAAGCTGATCATTCATCCTGCTGATCCAAAGACAGTCAGAGCATTTATCGGTACAGGAGTTCCTAAACTTGAGAAAGATATAAGAGAGGCTCTGGCCAAGGAGATTCATGAATTATATTGCCTAACCAGGCAAAGTAATCTAAGAGCTACTGATCCGGCCATGGCTGACTGGGAAAAGCTGCCGGATAATTTAAAAGAATCTAATGTTCAACAAGCTGATCATATTTTCGAGAAGCTTCGCCATATTGGGTGTACGGTGCAGAAAGTAACTGGAAGGAAAATTAGAGTAATATCATT
>CAYTTR010000062.1:0-6962 GCA_964440805.1 uncultured Eubacteriales bacterium | reverse complement strand
GATTCTTTCCGGAGCCTGCTTCTTGAAGCAAGATGAAAAGATGGGAGATTTCCAGTCCCACTTGTTATCCTGCTGAGTTGAAGATATCACACCGAAAACGACGAGGTCAATGACTTAAAATGCGACATAAATCCCCTGGAATCTACAAATCATCAAGTTTTAATTAAACTTCATCCTCAAATCGGAAAAAAGGCCGATACCTTTTTTATGAATAGTCCAGGTAAATTACCTCGAAGGGCTTATTTGTCTCAAAAAAACGTAAGTTCTCAATAAATAGAGGTAAGTTCCGATAATGGATTCATTGACTTAACTTGTTTATTTTCAAATTAATGTCTCGGTTCGACCCCGTCAAATTAAAATTTTGAGGAAGAGAAGGTTAAGTATATACGCCCGGATAGTCAGCTTGGCTGATTTCCAAATTAAGACCCCGATTTTCCCCTTAAGATTTCCCCTTTTTCAGATACTTGGGTTATTTCCAGAAATCTTTGGAGAAAAGAACTAAAATGGTGTAGATCTCAAGTCTCCCTGCCAGCATGCAAAAAGACAGCAGCCACTTGCCGAACAGAGGAATATGCAAGTAATTACCGGACGGACCGACCGAACCGAGACCAGGACCGATATTTCCCAAGGTGGCTGCCACAGAGCCGATGGCACTGACCATATCCAGGCCCATAAGACTCATTATGAGGGAGGCCGAAACAAAGATGATAAAATAGAGAAAGACAAACGCCAGAATGTTGACCACAACAGGAGGGGGTATTTGCCGGCCGTCGATTCGGATAGGAATAACGGCCTGAGGGTGAAGCAGCCTTTTCAGCTCGGTTTTAACCAGCTTAAACAGGATCAAAATACGTAGAATTTTTATGCTTCCGCCTGTTGAGCCGGCACTTCCGCCCAAAAACATCAGGACCAGCAGCAAAATCTGTGCCGCCGGGTGCCACTGACCAAAATCAGCCGTCGTGAATCCTGTTGTGGTGATTATGGAAACCACTTGGAAGGCAGAGTTCTTGACAGAATCGAACCACCCGGATGAAAGTGATAATAAATTTATGACGGTCATCATGCCTAATCCTATTAGAATGAATCCGAGATAAGCCCTGAACTCCTCGCTTTTCCAGTAAGCGGACACCCGGCCTCTCAGCCCATGGTAATGGAGGGAAAAATTAGTCCCGGCCAGAAACATGAAAACAATAATGACCGAATAGAAATATAGGCTGCCGAAATGGGCAATGCTTGCATTTTTTGTCGAAAATCCTCCTGTAGCCATTGTCCCGAAGGTGTGGCAGAGAGAATCGAAAAGATTCATACCTCCGGTCATGAGCAGCCCGGTCTCGATTAACGACAGCAGAATATAAACTCCCCAGAGCAACTTAGCTGTCTGCTGGATACGGGGAGCCAGCTTATCAGGAACCGGTCCCGGGATTTCGGCCTTGTAGAGTTGCATGCCTCCCACTCTAAGCAATGGAAGGATAGCCAGGGAGAGGACAATGATGCCCATGCCTCCAATCCAGTGGGTTAAACTGCGCCAAAAAAGCAATCCGTGCGGAAGAGCTTCGATATCGGTCAGTATCGTAGCCCCCGTAGTTGTGAAACCGGACATTGATTCAAAGAAAGCATCGGTGAAGCGCGGGATGTGTCTTGATAAGAAGAAGGGGAGGGCGCCGAAAACGGCAGCAAAAATCCATCCGAGGGACACTGTGGCGTAGCTGTCCTTTAGCCGAAGCTCCTCTCCCCGGAAGCGGAAAACGATTCGCAGAAGAAGGCCTGCCGCCATGGTAACTGCGGCCGAGATAAGGATAGGAACTACATCGTCGTCACCGTAATAGACTGAAAATCCAAGCGGAAGGAGCATAAAAGCGGCCAGGAACATTAGCAATAATCCTTGTATGGCGAGAACAGCACGGAAATTCATGGTTGTCTTTTAATGCACAAAAAGTTTTTCTACCTCATTCAGAGCATGAGGAAGGGAGAAGACCACGACGTGATCGTTTTCCTTGATTTGTGTTTCTCCTACCGGGATGATGACCTTGTCGCCCCGCGTGATTGCGCCGACGATGGCATCCTTGGGAAAGCCGATTTTGCTCAGGGGCTTTTTAAGGATCTTTGCTCCCCGGGGGACCAGGTATTCAACCGCGTGAGCATCCACTCCTGACAGGCTGGCCAGCGAAACCACATCGCCGCGGCGAATCAACCGGAGAATGGAGTTCGAGGTGATGAGGTTAATATTGACGGCTGCATTTACTCCGATCGGAGCCATGAGCGGCAGATATTCCTCGCGGCTGACCAGGGCTATGGTCTTGGTTACCCCTAAATGCTTGGCTAAGAGGCTGGTCAGAATATTTGTTTCTTCGTCGTTAGTCACGCTCACGAAGGCATCTGTTTCCAGTATTCCCTCTGTGGCCAGAATGTTGAAGTTACGTCCGTCTCCATGAATTACAAGCGTCCGCTGCAGCTCATCGGTCAGCTTGGGCGTCTTTTCCGGGTCGGACTCTATAAGCTTGATTTCCAGATCTTTTTCGTCTTCCAGGAGCCTGGCCGCGGACCTTCCTATTTTCCCCCCTCCGAGGATAATAATGTGGTTCAATTTTTCATCGGATTTACCCATCAGCTCGATGATCTTAGGGATGTTTTCGCTTTCGGCTATGAAAAAAATCTGGTCTCTCCTATGATAGATGTCATTCCCTGAGGGGATGATGGTCTTGTTGTTACGGAGGATGGCTACAGCCCGGAAAATGTGATCCTTGAACTGTTGGCTCACCTCCTGGACTGTCTTATTTAGTACTGGGCAAAGAGCATCCAAGCGGATACCGATGAGCTGAACCTTGTTGTCGGCAAATTCCAGGACATCCGTAGCCGCGCTCCGTTTAATTAGATGGACTATCTCTTTGGCAGTTTCTTCTTCCGGTTGGATAGCTACATCGATACCCCACTGGGAAATAGTAAAAAGAGGAGGATTATCATAGAAAACCGGGTTTCGGATGCGGGCGATTTTGCGGCGAACATCATATCGGGCCGCCATCTGACAGACAAGAACATTCTGGTCGTCGCTGCCGGTCAGGGCGATCAGCATATCAGCGTTCCGGATACCTGCCTTTTCTAAGAGGCGATGATCTGTTCCGGAACCTTGAAGCACAAGAATATCCATATTCTCTCCGGCCTCCTGGCAGCAGACCGGATCGGTTTCGATGCCCACGACATCGTGATTTTCGCGGGATAGAATTTTGGCCAAATGGCAACCCACTTGACCCAGGCCTACAATGATGATGTGCATATGCATTTTATCTGGTATCTTTAGCAGATTGCTATTTAATTGTCAAAACCGGATGGGCTCTAATGAAAAATTGGGAAGAAAAATTGGAGACCGCTTGCCTGTTTTCTTAATTTTCGCCCCCAATTTTTCTTTTTTATCCTCAAATTTTTTTCAGGATTTGAGGAACGCCCTTATTATTCTATTACTTTGATGTCTGTGCCGCCCTTCTCAGAAAATACCCTGATTTCTGCTGTCGGTGTTTCTGAATCGGTCTTCACCAGCCACTCCACTTTCTTAACCGGAGATGTTGATCTGGGGGTATTGCCGGGGAGATGGCCGAGATCAATTTGCTCTTCACCCATCACCAGAGTGGCGTTGGAAAGGGATATTTCGGCTTTGACTGTTTTGGCAGTCTGGTTGCGTATTGCTTGTTGAGTGAGATTGGTCGGAAGAAAACCCTGGTTCTGGATGCTGGCTGTAATCTTGAAGAATCCGCTGCCTTCAGGGATAACCTTGACATCGGTTATCCTCACCAGTGGAGACATGGAAACCATGTAGAGGTTCCATTTGGTGTGTTTTTCAAGGAAATCGTCGTATATGGAACCAGGAGTGCAAAAAAGATGAGTATAACTGCCGTAGGCGGGATTATAAATTTTATCTACGAATCCGCCAATCTCAACTTTTCCCAGTTGAGGATGATCATAGGGTTCCCAATCAACAAAGATCTTGCCATCCATCTCTTCATCATTCCAGCGCAGCCTTTCAAGCTCTGTCACGGTTCCATCTTCGTCATAATCGCAGTAAGGAACCAATGAGCCCATTTCAGGAACCCAGCCGAATACTCCATAATGCCAGTAAGCCCAGTCAATGAATACTCCCCATATGGCGCCGTATCTTGGAGGCCCTGCTCTTCCCTTAACTGTCCGTACCGGTTGATCGTTGATTATCTCGCTGTATTTCTTTCCGAACACTTGATAATTAGCCTCATCCTTCTCAAGAAGTTGTGTTTCCTCGCCCGTTATGGGATCAAAATTGAGATTGCAGGGAGGACGATACATGAAATTTCCGGCCATGTGGTGATTGACTATTCCCATAATATTGCGGTGGGATAATAAAAAATCTGCTACGGCTCGGTTTTCTGGTTCAGATAAGGGGAACTCGCCGCTTCCGGACTGAATATGGGCTTGCTGCCATACTGCGGGCCAGTTCCGGTTGAGATCAAGACCGCCTGGACTGTCCTCGTTGAACTTGTCGTCGCCGTCATTGTCGATTCCTTCGGTGTAAACCCTCCATTCGCCTTTCTCATCTTCCTGTCGACGCACCATCAACCGGGGATCGTCGGGAGAGGTTTTCCATTCCCCCATTTCGTCTCTCACTCTCATCAAGGTTATATATCCGTCTCCGTTGAGATCCTCTGGCGGGTCTTCGTCCTTCAGGCCGTCTCCGTCCTGGTCGTAAGGCCGCACACTGCTCCGGTTTCTTAACGGTGTGGTGAGATAGAGTTCAGAGCCGTCGGGATTAAACTTGGGCAAGATGTAGATGGTCCTGGTGTCTAGGAGATTGGTGATAAAAGGGTCTCGTCCATACTGGGTTACTAGAGTCTCTATTGTCTTCAGGCAGACATCAGCGCCCATTACTTCGCTGGAATGCAGGTTGCCGTCGATCCAGTAGCCCGGTTTCTTCAGGCCATCTTGACTCTGGTTAGTGATCTCCAGCACGAGAAGGTCTTTGCCAAGATAACTTTTTCCGATATTGTGCAGCCGGGTGATGCTGGGGTAGGCCTCGACAACTTCCTGAAGATAGGTCACCACTTCTTTGAAGGTGTAGTTGTGGTCGAATTTGAGCTTGGCCGGCTTGGCTTGGGAGAAAGAAGTGCCGGGGAATGAAATTGTCAAAAACACAATCAAAATAAAAGAAAAAATGCCCATCCACAATCTTCTCTGTTTCATTTGATTTCTCCTTTAAAAATAAAATTATTTTTCACTATAAGAGCGGACGATGCCCAGGGCTTCAAGGCTTCAAGGTTTCCGGCGTAGCAGGTTGAAAGCTGAGGCAAAGCCAGGCAAGCCCTGCTCCATTTGCCCTCGACTTCTCCCTCTTCCTTAAATCCCATTTTGAGCATCAAACCTACGGCTACGGCCTCCTTCTCTGTCATCGTCCCGGCATGATTTTTATCCTTAAATTTTTCCTGACCCTTTATTTTTTCCTTTCTTTTCAATAATTCTTTATTGGAAAATTAATGTCAAGTTGAAGAGTCTGATTGGGGGATGAAACCGTTTAAAGCAGCGTTTAAACAGAAATTGACTGCCTTTTTATTTCCATATGAAGCTCTCTTTATCTTTGATTAAGAGAAGAGATTTTCTCAAGCTCAAAAAATGGAGCCGAAAATCAACTTTAAGAAAAACCCATACCAGAAGGAAAATTATAAATATATTATAATCGATAAGTTAACTCAATTATGTATACAATACTAATTTCCCAAGATAAAATATATCCATGATACAGGGAAGTCCTAATGATAATACGCAAAATAAAAGCCAAAAGCATTTTGAATAAATCCAAAATATTCGACTACTGCCTCAATCCCTACACCGGCTGTCAAATGGGCTGCCGCTACTGCTATGCCCGTCTTTTTATGCCTCGCTACTCCGGGCATAAGGAACCATGGGGAGAATTTGTGGATGTGAAAATAAATGCAGTGGAACTTCTTAGGCAGCAGCTCCAACGGGCCAAAAAAGGGACAGTTTGGATTTCTTCAGTTTGTGATCCTTATCAACCGCTTGAAGCCGAATTTAAATTAACAAGAGGTTGTCTGGAACAGCTTCTTGAAAAACAGTTTCCGGTAAACATCCAGACAAAATCAATTCTCGTCCTCCGGGATTTGGATCTTCTTAAGCAGTTTGAGGCCATTGAAGTTGGATTTACCATTGCCACCGGTGATGAGAAAGTGGCCAAACTATTTGAACCACAGGCCCCGCCTGTAAAAGAGAGAATCAAAGCATTAAAAACCATCCGCACTCAAGGCATCCGGACCTTTGCCTTTCTCGGACCGCTTTTGCCCGGGAAACCGGAACAGCTGGTCGACCGGCTGGCCGGAAAAGTCGATTATGTGTACATTGACCGGATGAACTACGCAAGTTCCATCCGAAGTTTCTATAAACGCCTTGGATGGGAGAGAGCGCTCAAAGACAATTTTTTCCGTGAATACCGGGACCGTCTGGTCCAGGAGTTGGAAAAACAGGAAATGGTTTTTGAAGTTTTGTTTTAAGAAAGTTGGAATATATTATGGTAAAAAGGAGGGAACTTCAGTGATTTCTTAGCGTTGATCTTGTTACTGGGGTGTGATATTTTCCCTTGGTATTAGAGGTAAGAATACCACAGAAAAATGCCTACGGTAAGGAATTTTCTAAAGTATATGATGAAAAATGGACTGTTTGGGGAGCCAAAATGTGGCCCTTCGTTTTTAAAGGGGGTAAAGAGGACGCACCACGGGAATTGCATTGCACCACCTAAAACAGAGAGAGGAAGATCAAAGAATAAATACGCAAAAAATAGAACCGTCCCCTATTTTTTTATTTTTTGGGCAGAAAGTTTTCCATAACCCACAGTTCCGATTCCACCCACTCAGGTCCCAAGGAGCTAAAAGCAAGATGCTTGCCATCAGGATGCATACTCAAGTGATGTAAGGTAAACATTGGCATACCCAACCTTT
>CAYTTR010000061.1:0-7526 GCA_964440805.1 uncultured Eubacteriales bacterium | reverse complement strand
TATTCATAACTCTTCCCGTTTTTCTTAAAGTATTTCAATAAGCTTTTCTGATATTCTTTTATCTTTTTGATACTTCCCCACTGCTCAGCGCTCTTGGATAAAAAATGTACCGCTGAGACATAAGGATAATGGACAATTTTCCATCCTGCTTTTTTAATCCTTAAACATAAATCCACTTCTTCAAAATACATCCAGAATCTCTCATCAAACCCTCCCACTTCCCGGAGTACTTCACTTCTTATAAACATAAAACTCCCCATAATCTGATCAACCTCCCGCAAATCAGAATGGTCCCAATCCAGCATCAAATAATCTCTAAACGGCTTCATTCCGGGGAAAAGAAACATTATCCCCAGCAGCATAAGGAGATAGGTTTTAAAAGAAGGGAATCTCCGGCAGGAGTGCTGAAGGGAGCCGTCCGGAAAAGTCAATTTACAGGAAGAAGCCCCTAGACCGGGATGATTTTCCATAAATCGAAACATTTCCTCCAAACAGTTGGGACCGGCCTTTACATCACTGTTTAAAATAAGCACATATTTCCCTTCCGCCTCTCTAAGGCCCTGGTTGGCTGCTCTGCCGTAGCCTCTGTTCTCTTTATTCTTTATAAGTAAAACCTCAGGAAAGTTTTGTTCCACCATTTCCGGGCTTCCATCTGAAGAATGATTGTCCACCACAATGATCTGCAAAGAAAGGTTTTGGGGGTGAGTTTTCACCGCCTCAATGCATTGATATAATAAATCTCTGGTATTCCAGTTGACGATAACCACAGATAAATCAACAGGCATTTTATTTTAATAGATCTTTTTTATTCTGAAGTCTTCACTGTCCATAGATAAATTGGGATTGTAGTAGGGATCAGATAACAGCACATCTCCCCACTTTTTCTTCATAAACATCACCTCATCCGGATTCAAATAATCGGACCGGCTTTGGGACTCATAGTGATAAAGGGCGGCATAAGGAGTATAGACAACTAAATATCCTCTTTTCCTCAGTTCCAGACAGAGGTCAACATCGTTAAATCCTATGGGTAAATTCTCCTCATCGAATCCCCCTGCTTCCTCAAACACCTCTTTTCTCAGCATCAGGCAGGCGGCAGTGACCGCACTGTAGTTTCTTATGGTGTTGAGTGAACCGAAGTATCCGTTGCTGGAGGCAGGGAATTTTTTATGGGAATGAGCGGCCACTCCTCCCAATCCGATAATTGTTCCGGCGTGCTGAATGGTATTGTCCGGATAAATCAACTTAGCTCCTACTGCTCCCACTTCCTCTCTCTGGGAATGCTCCAGCATCGAGGTCATCCATTCTTGAGAAACAACTTCCGTATCATTATTCAAAAACAGGATATGACTTCCTTTTGCCTGTCTCGCTGCGAAATTATTTATTTTGGAAAAATTGTATTCATCCTCATATTCGATGACCCGGACATTCTCTTTCTTTTTCAAGCTGGATAAAAAATCAACAGTCTCTTTTTCTTCACTTTTATTGTCGACAATAATTATTTCATAGTTTTTATAACCGGTTTTCTCCTGAATACTTTGAAGGCAGGTTTTAAGAAAATTTACTTTATCTTTGGTGGGAATGATGATGGAGACCCACGGATTAGGCTTTATTTTTCTTTTAACCCGGTAGCTTTCAAATTGATCGAAATTAATTCCCTTTTCCACCTCACCCTCAATATTCCGCCTTTTCAATACTTCCTGAAGAGCTTTTATGGAATTTTCTATATGAATCTCTTTTTGTTTATGGCTCATGGAGGTTGAGCCTTTGACCTGCCTCCAGTGGTAAAGGACCTTGGGAATGTGGTGAATTTTATCTGTTCTCTCGGTAAGCCTTAACAGCAGGTCATAATCCTGGCTTCCCTCAAATCCTTCTCTAAATCCTTTTATTTCTCGAATCTTCTTCAGTCTGCAAACCAAAAAGTGGCAGATATAATTAAAAGAGAGCAATAAATCCGGTGAATAATCAGGTTTGAAAAAAGGCTGGACTCTTTTTCCATTTAAGTCAATTTTATCTTCATCACTGTAAATTAAATCTGCTTCAGGGAATTTATTTAGAAGCTGGACCACTTCAAATAAAGCATCCTTGGAGAGTTCATCGTCGTCATCCAGAAAGCCCACAAACTCCCCTTCGGCCAAGGCCAAAGCTTCATTGGAGGCGGCTGCAATTCCCCGGTTTTGACTCAAGAATTTAATCTTTATATTTTCCCGCTCTTGATATTTGGAAATAGTTTTCTTTATATGTTTCCGGGTGGAAGCATCATCAACAAGACAAAGTTCCCAGTTTTCATATATCTGACTAAATACAGATTTAAGAGCTTTTTTGAGCCATTTTTTTTCTACATTGTACACAGGCATAACCAGGCTGATTTTCGGCTTGAATTTAAATTTTTTAATCTGCTCCTTGATATTTTCAATATCGGCTTTGAGTAAATAATTATGATCAATTAAAATCTCATATTCAGATTTAAACTTTCGGGTCAGTATTTTCCGGATTTTGTGCCGGAATGAAGACAAGCCTTCTTTCCGCAGTACCGGAACAGTCCTCTTGAGAAGGACTCCCAGGTATTTTAAGCTCACCCTGTTATTCCTTTTTTATAGTGTCTCCACCGGGAAGGAATATAAAATGTTCCAAATTTTTCCTTAATATCCTTGTTTTCGACCACATTAAAGGTAAGGCATCTCTCCCAATGGTCATAGGCGTGGCCGAGTGAACGGTCATAAATGGAGGCAGTGAAAAGATAGCTTCCGGGAAGAAAAGGCACAGAATCAATGACGTATTCCACTGAGCCATCCCCTTCAACATACTCAATATCGCAATCTCCGGTGCCGGTATTGGGTCCGCATAAATGAATACCGTCTTCTTTATAAATAGCCAAGCCGAAGACAGGCTCTTCAACTCTTTCTCGGGCTTTGTAATCGATTCTGATTTTTAAAAAACCCCCTGTTTTAAAAATATAAGTCTCCCTGCCTTTTTCATCCAGAAATTCTATTCCGGTGATTTCCACCTCCCTGCTTCCCCATCTATTGAATTCAACCATGGATGATGTTTCCTTCTCCTGCCTCTCCTCATCGGTCAATTCATCCCGGTTTATCCGCAGGGCTTGCTTTCTCTTTTTAAATAATATTCGGTGATATTCCGAGATCACATCTACCGGATTCTCTCTATAAAAAAGCCTGCCGTTATCTATCAAATAGACCCGGTCGCACATTTTTTCAATAACCGCCAGGTCATGAGAAACCAAAAGAATGGTTTTTCCCTTCTTTTTAAATTCTTCAATCTTTTGATAGCATTTTTTTTGAAAATTCTCATCCCCAACCGCCAAAATCTCATCAATGAGTAAAATATCCGGATTCACATTGATGGCGATGGAAAAACCCAGCCTTACATACATGCCTGATGAATAGGTCTTAATGGGATTGTCGATAAAATTTTCCAATCCGGAAAAATCAATGATTTCTTTTAGTTTTTCATCGATTTCCTTTTTTTTAAATCCCAGAAGAGAGGCGTTGACATAAATATTTTCCCTTCCCGATAATTCGGAGTGGAAGCCGGCTCCCAGTTCTATCAGAGTGGCAATTTTACCCCTGGTTTGGATTTCTCCTTCATCCGGAAAAAGAATTCTGGCGATGAGTTTGAGTAAAGTACTTTTTCCCGAACCGTTCTCCCCGATTATACCCACTGTTTCCCCTTCTTGGATGCTCATGTTTATGTTTCGTAAAGCATAAAAATCTTCGTATGGAGATGACTTTCGGTCCCTAAATAAATTCAAGACTGCATATTTAATATTGGAGGGCTTTTCGTGATATCTCCTGAATTTTTTGGAAAGATTGGTTATTTTTACCGCTTCCATCATATTTCTTCAGCAAATCTTTTATTGTAGTGATTAAAAAACATATGCCCCAGGATAAAAGACAAACTCCCGACAAAAAACAGCAGTATCCATTGAAGGAGAGAAATTCCGGTGTTTTCCAGAAGTAAATTTCGATATCCCTCCACAAACAGCACTGCCGGGTTCAACTTATACAGGGATTGAAATCTTTCCGGCACAAAACTTACCGGATATATAATAGGAGTAAGCCAAAACCATATTTGCAAAAGAATCTCCAATAAATGCTTCACATCAGAGAAAAAAACATTGAAGGCGGAGAAGAAAAAAGACAAACCTAAATTAAAAGCAGTTTGAAAAATAATAATAAGGGGAAGAAAAAGAAGGGGAAGCCCAAGCTGAATTTTAAAAAACAGAAGAGCGGGAATTAAAATCATAAAGGTAAGCAGGAACTGAACCAAATTGGAAAGAACCACTGATAAAGGAAGGACTTCTCTTGGAAAATAAACTTTTTTTATCAGATTTCCATTATCTTTAATAGAACCTACGGACATGGAAAGAGAAGAAGCCAGAAAGCTCCAGGGCAAAAAAGCGCACAGAAAAAAAACGGGGAAATTTTCCACCCTGATCCTGATTATGTATTTAAAAGCTACAGTGTAGACAACCAGCATCACCAAAGGATTCAATAGCGACCAGAAAAACCCCAACACCGAACCCTTGTATTTGACTTTCAAATCTCTGGAAACAAAACTGTAAACCAAGAATCTATATCTGTATATCTCTTTCAACTTATCAATCATATATCTGCTCAGCCTATTTTCTCATTTTTATTATTCTAACCGGAACCCCGGCAGCCACAGCAAATTCCGGAATATCCTTATTAACAAAAGAATTGGTTCCAATGACACTATCTCTTCCAATAGAACAGCCGTCCATTACTCTAACCCCTGCTCCGAGCCAGACATTATCCCCTATTTCTAGGCCTTTGCATTCTGCTCCCTGCAGGCTTATGGGAATATCGGTTCTTTCCACGGAATGATTCCCTCCTCCCATAAGATAGCAGTAAGCTGAAATAAGCACATCGTTTCCCACCTTAACCATACAGTCCCTTGAAAATATAAGGCTCATCATACCGATATTGGTCCGGTCTCCTATTTCAATCTGCCCTCCTTTGCTGTTTAAGACTGCATTCCGGCTGATCAGGGTTTCATCTCCTATTTTAATTTTTGATTCCCTGCCACCGTATGCATCCAGAACCGCCAAGTCATTAACGGCCGCTCCTGCGCCGATTTCAATTTTATGGGCATGCCTTAAAGTCACATTTCTTCCCCATATAACCCCTCTTCCCACACTTTTTAATAAATATTTATAAAACCGGCTTCTCAAGAAATATCCCAAGGCTCCGGGAAAGTTTCCGCAGAGTGAAATAATAAACTCGTATTTTACAAGAGAACAAAAGCCTCCCTCACCAATGGTCAAATTCTTATACTTTTGATAAGAAGATGTACGGGTATCCTGCAGTTCAAAATGAACACTGGTTGCTTGATCAGGCTTTGAATTCTTCATCAAACTCTTTTCTTGAACATCTTTTCTACTTGACCATACTTTTGGCGCATCCCAGCGACCAGGCCAGAACTCCGGCTGCAAAAACAGGAAAACTCTGAACCAGGTCTTTGGCCAATTTTCTATCTAATGATAGAATATGTTTCAAAATAAAAAAACACCTTATTAAAGGCATAAGAGGAATAAACACAGCATGCTGCGAGAGAAAAGAGCCGGGCATTCCTGCTTCTTTTCGGGCCAAGATGGAATATTCCCCGTGCAGAACTTGCTTTTTAAGGTATCTAAATAAATCGGTGGAGCAGGCATGATAAATCTTCATTTCCGGAGAAAAGAGAATTTTCTCTCCTTTTTTCATCAGAATATAGGAGAAAAGCATATCCACCCCTTTACGGATGGTGGGAAAAGGACCGTATTTTTCGAATATCTCCTTGGCGAAAAAACAGTTGGCTGTGGAAATGAGAAAAACATACCGCCTTCTGCTTCCCGGAGAAAGCTGAACCAATTCCAGTAAATATTCAGCTTTACTTACTATATTCCCGGGGTTTAGACTGCCGACAGCACCTCCTGCAATTTTATAGCCTTCCGCATATAATCTTCTTATGGTGGAAAGCCAATTTTTCTCCGGAACGCAATCCGAGTCAATAAAGGCAATAATATCTCCCCGAGCTTCCTTTAAACCGATATTTTTGGCCTCTCCGGTATAAGCTCTTTTTTCGAGCTGAATGACCTTCACCTCCGGAAATTTCTCGCCGACAATCTTTTTGGTATTATCCTGAGAGCTGTTTACCACAATGATCTCGAATTCACCGTCATAGTGCTGCTCATGGAGAAAGGCAAGAGTTTGGGGCAAGGAAGATTCGGCGTTATAGGCCGGAATTATAATGGAAATCAGTTCTTTTTTTTCCCTCATTTCTATTGTTTACTCAATCAAAGGTAATTATTCAATCCTTTTTCCCATAGATAGGCGATCCGTTCCTTAGAAAAAAGCTTTTGATACAATTCAAATCCTGCTTGAGCAATACTTTCTCTTAATTTTTTATTTTCTTTAAGCAAAATAATGGATTCAGCCAGAGCCTCAGGATTTTGTACCGGGCAGAGGACTGCATTTTTCTTATGAGTGAAAACCTCTCCGGCTGCAAGAGTATCACCTGTAATTACCGGTTTTTTCAAGGCTAAGGCTTCATAAACTTTTATGGGTATTCCTCTCTGAGCTTTAGGAGTGCCGCCGAAAATACCCAGACAAATATCCGCCTCCAGAATGTGCTCAGGCAGTTCTTTATAGTTGACCCAGTCGATAAAATCAATATTTTTTACCTTTAATTCTTGGGATAATCTCTTTATCTCCTCAGACAACTGGCCAGAGCCGATGATTTTAAATCTCAGCTCTTTATCCTCCTCCAAAAGCTTGGCTGCCCTGACAATAGAAGAAATTCCCTGGAGAGGAATGAATTTACCGTAAAAAAGCACTTTTATTACAGCTGAGTCCGAAGAGCGAGATTTTATCGGCCTCGGGTAAAAATTTTTTTCATCCGCTCCTAAGGGGATTTTCAAGAATTTCCTCCGCGGGACTTTAAACTCTTCACTGTAGTAATTAAGGTAGGTTTCTGTCTCTATTATAATTAAATCAGCCGTGCGGCAGCTTATTTCATCAATTCGATGGATTATTTTCGATTTGAGCGAAGCCTTGTTTACATATTTTCTATCTTCCACCATGGTCTCATACAGGGGAAAAACAGGAGTGAAAATCAAAGTCTTTTTCCTAATTTTGGTCAGCAGCCTGGCTAAAGGCATATCAAAGTAGCCGTTGTATCCCACCACCACTGCATCATGAGCCCCCAGGCTCAAATAACGGCCGGCTAAAGAAATATAAATAAGCATTAATCGAAAAGCGACACTTATCACCGACCGGAGAGAAAAAACCTCCCTCTTTTCTTTCATTTTTTCCCAGAAAGGCCGGTGACATTCAATGACTTTATATCCCTTGAGCCGGCAGGCTTCTTTCAGAGTTCTGGTCCGGGGGAAACCCTTTTCATAGGTTCCAAAAAAGCAAATGGTATATTTTTTACTCCCGGCTCTCATATTTAACCTGAACTATTCATAAAAAAGGCCGATACTTTTTATATCACAAATACTA
>CAYTTR010000060.1:0-7904 GCA_964440805.1 uncultured Eubacteriales bacterium | reverse complement strand
GAGCGGGTGACGAATCCCATACTCTTCCTCTTATCACGGTTTTGGGGATGCTTCCTTAAAGAGGTGAATTATAGAAAAAAGGTTTAATTAGCTTGAAAATAAAAAAAATCTCTTCAGTCTATTCGGTCTGTTCAGTCTGTTTGGTTTATCTAATTCATCTGGTTTGTCTCGCTTATTTCGTTTATCTTGTCTATCTCTTCTCGCCTTTCTCGCTTTAAACTTTTCACGCCTTTTTATTAACCCAATAAACGCGAGTAACGCAATAAACACATTTATCTTTTTTCTTCAGGGAAAGGGGTGTCCCTTTCCCCAAAGTTCTGTTTTGACTTATGGTTTTAGCCGTGATATCAGGGAAAAAATAGAAAACCATAAAAATACTAAGAATAAAATAATTTTTTATTCTGTATTCAGTCTATTACTCAACGGCTGAAAGGGTTTTTCTTTCCGGCTCGAAGACAACGCGGCGCTCTCCTTTTTCTACCTGACCAAGGTCAAGAAGGTCATAGCCTGCCTTTTTGCCGGCTTTAATTGTCCGGTCGGCTTCCTTTTCCGGAACAAAAATGTAAAATCCGATCCCCCAGTTGAATGTCGTCAGGCAGTCATCAAGGCTGACCCCTATCTCCAGCATGAACCGGAAAAGAGGGGGAATCTCGTTCACCCAGTTTTTAATCCGGTAAGTGAACGGCTTTTTGGCATAAGCAATCTTGGCAATCCCTCCCCCTGTGCCTCCGAGAAGGGAGTGGATTTCGATATTTTCTTCCTGGAGAGCCTCGACCAGCTTGACGTATGAACAGGTGGGAATAAGTGCTTCTTCGCCCAGGGTTTTTCCATTGGGAAGGACATGGAGAAATTTATCTTTCAAGGTCAGGGCTCGCTTTATTACTAAGGAAATTCCATTGGCATGCAGTCCTGAAGATTTTGCTCCGATTATGCGGTCTCCGACTGAGAGTTTTTCTCCGGTTATCATTCTATCCCGCGGAGCAATAATCCCCGTCACACAGCCGGACAAAGAAGGACAGCTCTGCACCGGCGGCTCAGCCTTGACCAGGTAACGGAGGGCAGGAGATTCGCCGGCCGGCAGGGCCATGCCGCACATCTCGCAGGCCTTGTAGAAACTTTCCGCCAGGTCATGGCTTCGTCTCTCGTCCATAAACCACTCGCTGTCGCCTGCCGCTACCTCATCGGTATAGATTACCGGGAGAGCGCCCTGGCAGATAACATCATTGGCTGCCATCAAGGCCGTATCAATGCCGATCCCTTCATAATAAGTCCTCCTGGTTCCGGCATGCTGGTACATCCATTCGGCAATCCAGTTTTTATTTCCCAGTCCCTCTTGAGTCATGCACCAAAAGTGGGATTCGGTGCCTCGATACTCAAAGACAACTCCATGAGCACCCAGGCTCTCCGGTTGAATATAAACTCCACGCTTGTTCGGGAATTGGAGAGTCTTCTTGCCGGTTTCCACCATGGCCATTTTAAACGGCTCAATCTTGGTATAATCCACTCCGGCCTTGGCATATTCGGATTTTGCTTGTTTCTCCGTCATCTCAGGACCCTTTCAGAAGCTCCTGCATCTCTGCCGGTGAAGGACGGTTGGGAATAACTGCCACTGTTTTACCTGCATATTCGAAAACTTCTCTGCTGTCGTCGTTAATCTCACCGATTCGTTCCGCCTTAGCTCCTTCAGCCCGAATTGCATCCAGTACAAACTCGACATCCTTCTCAGCTACTTGAACCGCCATCCGTCCCTGCGACTCACCGATTAAAATTTCCTCAGGAGTAATATTTTCCACCTTGACCGGAACTCTGGACAAATCCACCCAAGCACCGAAACCGCCGTACCTGGCCGACTCGCAGACAGCTGCACCTATCCCTGCTGCACCCAGGTCGGAGCAGGCTTTGACCTTGCCTGTCCGGAAAGCAGCCAGGGTGGCATCCATTATCACCCTTTCCTCTTCAAAAAGAGCTACAGCCGGCCTCATCTCTTCGACCAACCCGGCCCGGTAAAGAGTGTCGTTGCCGTCGTTTCCGGTCATGCCGATAAGTACGATTTGGTCGCCGGCAGACTTGGCCGGCTTGGTCGAAGGTTCGTCTGTTACCAGCTTACCGATAACCGAAACAACCACAGCCGGAACAATGTCTGAAAACGAAGTGGAAAATCCCCCGCCGGCAATAAAAACATCCATCGCCCTGCACATATCTCTCAAACCCTTTACCATCAAATTCACCCTCTCCCCACTGGTCATCTCAATGCATTTTCCGCAGGTGCATTTTCCGGAAAAACCGCAGGGACCGACAATAACTTTTTCATTTAGTGGCCTGGTGCCTATAAAATTCATTAGAAAAAACGGCCTGGCTCCCATAGCCACCACATCACGCATGGCTCCGCCGGCTCCAGTGGCGGCTGCATCATAAGGCCTGGGCACACAGGGAGAACAATGGCTTTCCATCTTCCCGACGAAAGCTCCGTCTGTTTCGGGAAATTTGAAGACCGCCGCATCGTCTCCGGGGCCGACAACCATCGCCCGGGGAAAAAGCTTGCCTACCTTTTCGTTCAGCTCATCAATCGCTTTAAAATCAATGGCCTTGTCAATGTTGTGATGCAGATGAGTAAACAAAGCATGCATCAGCGCTTTTTCAATCGTATTCATTCCCTGCCCTCCTTATAAAAAAATTGCTTTTCTAAGCCCATGAAGCTTGATAAAAATAACTCATCCTGCGTCACGAGGCAAGTGGAAAATGATAAATTTTTTGTAATAGCGAGGAACAAAGCAAAGCAGAGTGACGCGACAATCCCAAAGCGATGCTTCGTCATCACGAGGAGCATGTCGAAAGGCATGCGACGTGGTGATCCCAAAGTAAACCGGGAATGACAGATTAGGTCATTTCTCTTTTTCCTCCCCGGATTAATTTGGGATTGCCACGCTCTCTACGGTCGCTCGCAATGACGTGAGTCCTGGATTCCGGGTCAGAGCCCGGAATGACCATTAACTTTTCTTGCTTTTCTCGCCCGTCTCGCCTTTCTCAACTTATCCTGACCAAACAAACTAGATAGACAAAATAGACAAGATAGACAAAATAGACAAGATAGACAAAATAGACAAGATAGACAAAATAGACGAAATAGACTGTTCTTGTTATTTTCGAACTAAATTACGAGACAAGCTCCTGCAGGGTCATGGCATTGCGGAAAGCATGACCGAGAGCATCGTTGTTGAAATATATGAAAGTATCTATTCCTTTTTTTCGACAGTTTTTAGCGACGGCAGCAATTTCTTCCAGTTCTTGCCGTGAATAGCTTGAATGATAAAGTTTCTCCTTGCCGTGCAGTCTAATATAGCAGAGATTTCCGGTTATCTTTTCATGGTAAGGAAATTTGGGAGAACTCGAGATCACCACACCTGAGCCGAAGTGACCCAAAATGTCATAAATTTCCTTATCAAACCAGCTCTCATCCCTGAATTCAAAGGCACTCTTTATTTTCATTTTTTGAGCAGCCTTTAATAAATTATCGAGTTTTTCCGCATCTTTTTTTAAATTGCCCGGAAGCTGGAAAAGAAAAGGACCTAATTTTGGCCCTAATTCTTGGGCTGAATCTATCAGTTTCTTTAAAGGCTCTTTGGTATCAGTTAACTTTTTCAGATGGGTTATGTAGCGGGAAGCTTTAATGGAAAAAACAAAATCCTCCGGTGTTTTCCGGGCCCAGTTGGAAAAAGTTTTTTTCCTGGGTAAGTGGTAAAAACTGCTGTTTATCTCTAAGCTGTTGAATTTATGTGCATAATAGGTAAGCCAATCTTTTTTACTTAGATTTTCTGGGTAAAATTCACCTTTCCAGTTGTCGTAACTGAAGCCGGATGTTCCAATAAATATTTTGCCCTCAGGCATAGTCTAATTCCTGCATACGTTCTTCTTTAGTATTAAACACCAACCAGACCGGATTTTCAAATCAGCAATATACAACTGCCTTTCGTCTGGCAGACAATGGCCGCAGCATTTAGGTGAAAATGGCCTACAAACTGTAGGGGCTTTGGAAGGTTTTTTATTCATCCAACTGTCTACCAGTCGACATCCGTTTAATTTTTGGCTTTGTCCCGAAGTGACGGGAATGAGGTGACGGTATTGGGTGCAGGGAAATGTCTGCGCTCTAAGTTCAGATTTTTAACGCCATTCCTCCACTGCCCTTCTCGGCACCTGCGGAACTCCGCACGTTACCTCCATTCATTGACCCTTTTTGAGTGTTAATCCGTATCTCCTTCCTTTTATCCTCTCGTGCTCAATACATCCTCGGTGTCCGACAAAGTCGGATTCCCTCAAAGGACGGTTCCGGAAGGCTAAATCTTCAATGTCGCTCCGACATTTCCCTGCACCTTTATCCAGATTTGATTCCCGTCACTTCGGGACAACCTCTAATTTTTATATACTAAGATTTTTCCAGATGATTTAAATGGCAGTCCTTTGCAAAGAAAGGATTTAAAGGTATAATTTGGAACCTCCATCGGGGCGTAGCGCAGTCTGGCTAGCGCACAGCGTTCGGGACGCTGGGGTCATGGGTTCAAATCCCATCGCCCCGATACCTTGTTTATAGCGTTAATTGAGTTTATGGCGTTTATCTCGCCCCCATCGCCTTTATCATCAGGTTATACCGGACAAACCGGATGAACTAGATAAACTAAATAAACCAGATAAACCAAAAAAACTGAATAGACTTTATCAAACTAAAGAGTAATTAGCTGGTACTGCCTTGTGCCAAGTCCTATTTTTTCTCCGTGTTCAAGTTGAATCGACCAATCAACATCATATCCGTCCTTCATAACATCACGCCCGGCCTTCCGGATAACTAAGTCGGCTGAAGCCTGATCCAAGGCTACCGGATCGGTGCTGCCTATAATCCCGATATCATCAACAATATTAGGTTGCTGTTTGGACATACAGTCACAGTTCTTGGTAATTTTGAGAAGGAAATTGATATAAGCTATATTACTATCGAATCTCCGGTGGACAGCATAGGCATATTCCGCCATCTTTCGTTGGAGTTTCTCTTCGTTTTCTCCCCATTTCATCTTAACCGCTGCCTCAGGGCAAACTACTAAGCATTCCCCGCAACCGATACATTTTTCATCCACAATAAAAGCACTTCCATTCTTTTCAATTATGGCTTCTACCGGACAAAATTCCATGCAAATGGAGCAATTGCGGCACAGCTTCGGTTTAACCCAGGGATGAACATCGCTGTGCTGTTCCAGTTTTCCTGCTCTTGAAGCACAGCCCATACCGGTATTTTTTATGGCAGCACCAATCCCTGTTTGTACATGACCGGTAAAATGATTGAGGCAGAGAAGAAAGTCAATATTACAGAAAGCACTGGCAATCCTGGCCTTTTTGACATGATGGAGATTGATTTCAATCTCTTCTTTGTCTCTTCCAACCACTCCATCGGCAATTAGAACCGGAATACTCGTGTTTTTTAGGCTGAAACCATGTTTGTCTGCTATAGTGAGATGTTCCGGAGCGTTTGATCGTTTCCCCACATACAGGGTGTTGCTATCGGTCAGAAAGACACGTTCTGTCTTTTTCCTGAGCTCACTGATGATTTTTTTCAACCAACAAGGATTTATGTAGCCTCTATTTCCCTTTTCCCCGAAATGAATCTTTAATCCAACCAGAGAACGGGAATCGATTTTCTCAAGAAAAGATAATTTAGCCAGAATTTTATAGGCTTTACTGGCCAGGAAGTTATCTTTCTCTACGGCCGAAGCAGGGATAAACCAGACAGGATTGGGCATAGTAATTCCTTCAGTGAATTTTTTCTTCGAATATGTCCTTGGCAACCTGGATAGCTGCTCCCCGGTTAAGTTGATAACCGAGGGCAAGAAAAGTCTCCTCCATGGCTTCCAGAGCAAATATCGCCTGGGATTCAGAAAGATTCCCCATATGCCCCATTCTGAATACCTTTCCTTGAATTTCTCCCAGACCTCCGGCCACCACCACTCCATTTTGAAGGAAGAGGCTGCGGAAATCTCGGTCATTAACTCCACGTGGGTAAAAGACAACCGATAGTGTATCGGCAAGAAAAAGCGGGGAAGTGAATGTTTTTAATCCCATTGACTGGAAAGCTGCTCTTATTGCCCTGGCGGTCCGGGCATGTCGCTTGAAACGGTTCTTTAGTCCTTCTTCCAGAACAAGCCTGGTTCCTTCGGCAAAAGCTCTGATTTCATTAACACATGGAGTGGAAAAGTATTTGGAAGGATATCTCATTACAGGAAGCCAGCGGAGAAGATCGGAGTAGTAAGCCGGCACTCTTGTCAGCGACTTTCTTTTTTTCATTGCTTTTTCCGACAGGACAAGCACTGATAGTCCCGGAGGAGCACCAAAACACTTTTGAGCAGCAGTCAGGACAACATCGATTCCCCAATCATCCATTTTTTCCTCAATTCCTCCGGTGGCACAAACTCCATCCACTATAAATAAGATATCGGGATCATTTTCTTTTATTATTTGAGCGTAATTCCTGACAGGAGCACAAGCACCGGTGGCGGTATCCACATGGGTTGAAACCACTACCTGGTAGTGGTGTTTTTTGAGCTCTGCCTCCAGCTCTTCAGGAAGAATTGCCCTACCCCATTCACTCTGGAGAATGCGGCACTTCCGGTCAAAGCTTGCCAGGATATCCTTCATTCTTTCTCCAAAATATCCCTGGGAAAGAACCAGAATGAGGTCATTCTTTCCCGCTGTATTAAGCAAGGCCATTTCCATGGCCAAAGTGCCGGCTCCGGCAACGATGAAAGGTTCTCCCCTCTTTGAGAATACAATATTCTTAAGATTAATCAAGGCTTCCTTGAATTCCTTGACGAATTCAGGTGAGACATGGGAGACAGTGGGAAGAGAAAGACTGTTTATTATGCGCGGATGGACAGGGGTTGGTCCAGGAATGAGCAGGAGTTTTTCCTTTCGCATTTTTTTTCTTTCGATTTTAATGACTTTCTATTTTTAACCATCGGGCTAAATAAATCAAGTTTAAGAGGGTAAGAGGGGGACGTTCCCCAAAGGGACACCCCTTCCCCTGGATAGAGAATAATTAATTTTCTTCTTGATTACTAAATCAAAAGGCGAAATAAAGTTATAAAGTTCTTCTGGGGAAAGGATGTCCCTTTGGAGAACGTCCCCCTCTTGTCGCTTCATCAAGCACGCGAGTTAATCCCTGATTAGAAATTACTTTAATAAATCTTGAGTTTTACTTGTGAGCTCCTTGACGGATGAACAAACATAAATTCCTGAAATTTCTGAAAACTCCGGTTTGCAGCTTATAATAAAGATATGACGCACATCTGCTTCCCGGGCTGCTTGAATATCAAAAAGTGAATCACCCACTACCACGCATTCCCCGGCAGTAACACCAAGATTTTTCATCGCTTTAAAAAAAGGAGCTCCTTCCGGTTTCCACAAACCTGATTCCCTGGTAATAACACAATCAAATTCAAGACCGAACTTTTTTAAAAGATAATCTACATTCTTCTTTGAATTATTAGTTACCAGGGCTAAACGGAATCCATTTTCTTTTAAAAACAAAAGATAGTCTTTCATTCCTCTTTTGAGAGTAGCTTTCCTGGTGGCTTCATCTTCATATTTTTCAAGGATATTCCATTTCCTGGTTCTCTCCGGTTCTTCAAGCTGGTTGAGATGAAAGAGTATAGGTTGACCACCGGTTTGAAGCTCATCTTTTATCCTTGCCCAATCATAAGAAGTTTCGAAGATTGTTCCATCCATATCGAAAATAAAACAGCGGGTAATCTGTTTGGTTTTTCTCATGATTCTTTTTTAAAAAAAATTCTTACCTCAGGATTTTTATTTTAAACCAGACAAAATCCTCAGTCTACATAACTTTCGTCTCAGACATAAAAAAACAT
>CAYTTR010000059.1:0-8076 GCA_964440805.1 uncultured Eubacteriales bacterium | reverse complement strand
GTTCAGTCTGTTTGGTCTGTTCAGTCTGTTTGGTCTGTTCAGTCTATTTGGTCTGTTTAGTCTGTTTGGTCTGTTCAGTCTGTTTGGTTGGATTGAGGGAGTCTTTGCTTTCTAACTGTATCGCTTCCGGACACTTTCCTCAATTAACTTCATTATATTATTTATATTAAATAAGTTAACATCTTTTTAACCTTTCCTATGTTTCATATCCGGACACTCTGTCTTATGTAAAGGCCGAGTTCTGATACTGTTAATTATATTATTATCTACAAGTTAGAAATTATTAAAAATATGGCACTAAAGTTGCATACATAGAGGGTGTTGATAGCTACATTTACCGGATTGCCGCTTTCTTGAGCCGGGAGCGGCTTCCGGCAAGAAGATTACTCAAGAAAGTAATTTAGAGGATTCTTCGGTACTCGCCTAAAAACAAATATTAACTCACGGCATCAATAAAGAGGAATATAAATAGAAAATGATTATGAATTTAGTGAATACAACTTTCTCTAGCAAATTTAGAAGCACTGGTAGATTAATACCAGTGATCTTATCTATATTAGTAGCATTAATCATAGCAATGAGTGTTTCTCTTCATGTTTATGCTTTTTCTGACCAACAGAGCATTCGAGTTGCGGTTGAAATCAAGGAATTTATGATGCTCGAGGTTTCAACACCTTATCAAAAGCTAATGAACTCCGGACAGTCAGGCGCTCAGGTGACCACTGTTCTTAGAATGGAAGACAATCCGGTTCATATTAGGGCTATTCTATGTGTCCCCCAGGATCAGATGGTTCAACTTCGAATTCAAGCCCATGGTGACATGACTGACAGCCGGGGAAATACCTTCCCCATCTCCAATGTGGGCTGGGAAGCTTCCGGTCAAGGCTTCCGGAACGGACTTTTAGCCAAAGAATCGCCGCAAATAATGGCCGCCTGGATCGGCCCGGGGATGTTTCAAGGAACAGTAAACTATTATTTTTTAAAATCCCCTGATCGCTACGGAAATTACAGTCAGACTGTAACTTACAGCCTGGCCATACCATAAAAATAGTCGACATAAAAAACAACCGGCATTTAATCAGTTTATCTGGTTTATTTAGTTCATTTAGTTTATTTGGCTGGTTGGGTTTAAGATGAAAAACATTACTTTTTAAGTTCTTTAATACTTTACTTTTCCCATCTTTCACTTTACGGAGTTTATTTGCTGCAGGTGGCGATCCTGCCAGAATGATTTAGTGACAATTATTGTTAATTTTAACAATTATTGTCACTTTTGGCCCTATGTTTTCTGCCCTGCTATTTTTTAACTTTTTTATTATCAGTATCTTACCAATTGGCATAATTTTTGCATTAATATAACCTGAAAATTATGATAGAGGAAATAATTTGACTGAAATTAGTTTTTTTTAGTATAAAACTGAAAATTTGATGGGAGCAAATCTCCATAATCAAATTAGAAAAAACAGGGAGGTACAAATGAAAAAACTTATTAAAGGAACGGCAATGGCTGCATTCCTGACCATTGCTCTTGCCGGAAGCCAGCTCTGGGCTCAAGTGGACGGCAATCCGGTAGATGTAACTATCAATGTTGAGATTGAGGAATATTTGTGGCTATGGTTCGAATCATCTAACATTAATTTCCCCTGGACTACTCCTAAGACTGAGCCGGAATGGATTGATGCTGAGAACAACCCCTATGATATTTTGGCGTTGGCCTTCGTACCAAGTACCCAAGATGTAAGACTTCAAGCTCGTGCTACTGGTGATTTAGTTTCAGGAAGTGATACTATAACTGTAGATGATCACATCCGTTGGACTGGTACGGATGATTTCGCTGGAGGCCCATGGCCATTAACTACCTCGGACGCGAATATCGTTACATGGACCGGATTCGGTCTTTATACAGGAACCTTTATTTTCAAGTACTACAATGACCCACAGGCCCCTGGAAATTATGAAACCGAACTGGTCTTTACTTTAGCCAGCCCATAAATGATTGATTGATTTAAATCATTACTCACTGCCCCCTGCCTGCTGAGGGATAGTCTCTTGCCTGCAGGGGGCGGTTGGGTTTATTGCGTTTAGAGCGTTTGTTGCGTTAATTGCGTTGGTTGCGTTAATTGCGTTGGTTGCGTTGGTAAAAAGCGAGACGGGCGAGAAAAGATATTTGTCTTTTCTACGAAAGCAGGAATCAATAATTAATTACGCCGGATTCCGTCTGAGACCCATATTGAAGCGGAGGATACGAATAGACCAAATAGCTCGAACCCCCTATGCCCCTAAATATGATAAACAAAACAAATAAAGAAAATTAACATTATAAAGAAGCTTCCCCTCTCGCCTTTCTCGCCTTTAATTAAGGCCCATGCAGTTAAATTTTTTCACTTTAACATAACAGACCAAACAGACTAAACAGACCAGATTGACCAAACAGACTAAACAGACCAGATTGACCAAATAGACTAAACAAACCAGATTGACTAACTAATCTAAGGTTGATAAAATGGCCAAAACATAATCAGCAGTGATGGTGATTAAGATGAAAAAAATTAATTATATATCATTCTTGTTTTTATTATTGGGATTTTCTTCCATAACCCAGTTAAAAGCTCAGATATATTTCGGTATAACTCCAATTAGGGTGGAGCATCTGCTTGTCCCCGGAAAAAGCGAGACGCATGTGATTGAAGTCATGAACAGAAGCCCCTCTCCCCTGCGCATTAAAGTCTATCCCTTAAACTGGTATTTAAAAGAAGACGGTAATCCGGTTTTTCTTGAAAATGAATCTTCTCCTTTCTCCTGTGCTTCCTGGATTAAAGTCAATCCCCAGGATTTCAGGATTTCTCCTGACCGCAACATGGCCGTACGCTATCAGATATCTGTTCCGGAAAATGCCGATGAAGGAGGTTACTGGGCCGGAATAAGCTTTGAAAACGTTCCGCCTGAAAAACCGGGCGAGCAGCCCCGGGCTGTTTTTTCCCGGGGAAGGATAGTTTACATTGTTTATGTTACGGTAGGAAAAGTAATCCCGGAGGCCAAAATTAATGAAATAGAGATTTCTTTCAATGAAGAAACCCCTGAATTTGATGTTATGGTTGAAAATACGGGCAAAACTTATTTCCGGACCAAAGGCAGCCTGGAAATCCAGGACCAGAGGGAAAAGGTTATAACCAGCATCGAATTCCCCGATGTTCCGGTTCTCCGGGAAAGCCTGAGAATAATTAAACTCAAACCGGAGAAAAAAATTCCTCCCGGAAATTACTCGGCTTTCTGCAAACTGGATATCGGGAGAGAAGAACTCCTCGGATTCAAAAAATCTTTTACTGTGGAATAAATGCCTGGGAT
The DNA here is from genome assembly GCA_964440805.1 of uncultured Eubacteriales bacterium. Taxonomy (GTDB): domain Bacteria; phylum Acidobacteriota; class Aminicenantia; order Aminicenantales; family Aminicenantaceae; genus CAYTTR01. The sequence continues at coordinate 4,731 of CAYTTR010000059.1, read as the reverse complement.
GATTTGAGGATGAAAAAAATAATTTACTTGATCGCCTTCTTCACTTTCCTTACTGGAGGACTGACCACTGCTCCCCACCCCAAGCAAACTCTTCAGAGTGTGGAGCTCCAGATGGCGGCTCAAATTCCGCAGATTCTTTGGATATCAATAGAGAACGACACCATTACTTTCTCCGGGGCCGACCCCACTTACCCTCCAAGTCTCATCCCAGCAAGGGAGAATCCAGTGGAAATGTACATTTTGACCTGGGGCATCGGGAGGCAAACGTTTTATCTCCATGTATTAGCCCATGGAAACCTCGAATCAGGTGAAAATCAGATTCCGATTGACAATATAAGCTGGGAAACAACCAATATTTTCAGTCCAGGAGGAAATTTTTTTTCTGGCGTTATGAGCGCCAGTGAACCTCAATTAGCCGGTGAATGGAGAGGATCTCATCTATTACCGCGTCGTGGCCAATTTAATTTTTACTACTTAAATGACCCTCAGCCGCCGGGTCAATACACACAAACAGTAACTTTTACTTTATCCGTCCAATGATGAAAAAATTGCTGCTTTTTATCTTTCTTTTTCAAGGGCTTCTTCTCCCCTGCTCAGGCGAAGAAGAAACCGCCCAATTAAGGATCACTGCTTCAATTCTTCCCCGGGCAGCCTTGGATGCAACCTCAGGTACTCTCAGTTTCTTAAGCTCGGGTGATGAGATGAGTTCTTTAATCCCGGCCGCTGAAAATGAAATAGAAATAACCGTCAAGCTCCGGATAACAAAACCGGATAGAGTCAGCTTAACCGTAAGTGTTCCTGATGACTTAATTGATCCTAACACTGGAAACAGGATTCCGGTGGACAGCATTCACTGGAGTGTCCCGGGCCAAAAAGGGCTTTCGGGAAAACTAACGAAAGGAGCCCCCCAGGTGGTGGCTCAATGGGACAGGTCGGGCCTCTGGAAATTGAGGATCAATTTTTTCCTGGAAAAGAAAGATAACTATGTGGCCGGCAATTATCATCAAAAAATGGTGTTCTCTCTGGTGAGTTTATAAATGAATAAAACGCTTAAATTTCTGATGATTCTGACCGGTTGTGCTCTGTTTATTTTTCCCTTCGGTCAGGCCCAGACTCTTTACCTGCAAATTACTCCTCATTCCATCAACTTTCCTGATGCTGATCCCGACCTGCAACCACTCATTCAGGCCAGTGAGCAGGTAATTCTGGAGCTTGAAATAAGTGAAACCAACAGCAACTGGCATTTGACCGTCCTCTCCCAAGGCGATTTGCAAAGTGAAACCATGACAATTCCTGTTGAAAATGTAAGCTGGCGGGTTTCTCCTTCCCCTCCTTTCTTCCATGGAACTCTTAACAAAATTCAACCGCAGCTTCTGGGAAAAGGAAGAAGCCCAGTAAAAATATCGGCTCAAATAGATTTTTTCCTTCAGAATAAATGGGAGTATTCACCGGGAACTTACAGCCAGCTCATACTGTTTACTCTGACAGTACCGTAATTAAAAAGTAAAAAGGGAGGGTTGATGAATACAAAGAGGCAAAGGTTGGGGACTGAATCAAGTTCAGGCTGGGCCCGAAATGATGAGAGGGTGTGGAATGACAGATTTGCGGAACCGGATTCCGGAGCTATTCCCGGATCAAATGCAGAACAGAACCTGGAGTGACGACAGGGATGGATTCCGGGTAAAACCCGGAATTACAAATGACCTTTATCGCTTTCCGTGCTCGTCTCGCCTTCAAATTAAACCCAACCAACCCCAAAAACCAAAGAAACCAAATGAACTAAACAGACCAAATAGACAAAATAGACAAAATAGACAAGACAGACGAGATAGACGAGACAGACGAGACAGACGAGATAGACAAATCATTATTCTTTTCGTTATCCTGACACTCTTTCTCCCTTCTTTTCTCTTTTCCCAAGGAGAAATATTTTTCTCCTTTTGGAACCGCTCTTACTATTCTGATGACGGAATCAGGTCTCCTTATCAATACGAAACAAACTATCGTTTTGGTTTTTCCCAATTTGTCCCCAATTACGGAAAGTTTCAATTCTGGCTCGACGGCGTTCAAACACAGCAGGGATTCAGACTGGGAAGAGGGCTAATCGGCTTTGATGAGCTTTTAATAGGTAAATTTAAGATAAACTCAAGCCTCGGCGACACTCACTTTACCTTTACCAACCTGGAAGACCGTTTTTCCAATACCTATTACCCTTATGTTTATTTCAGAGGAGGAAAAATAAACTTATCAACTCCGGGAATAGAAACGGTATTTTTTGGCGGAAAAGCAGCCAACTTGCAGGGAATATTCGGAACCACCTATGAAGTAAGCGAGCAAAATGTTTACGGCTTTAATTCCCGTTTCAAACCTTCTCCATCTTTTTCGGTGGGAACCGGATATATCTATACAGAAAATGAACAAGACTTTTCAGGAGAACTTCTAACCCGGAGCAATAACATATTTTTAGTGGACAGTGAATATCAATTTTCCGAAAAAATCAAAATGTTAGGAGAATATAAATTCAGTCATTATCTTTCCGGAGACTCCGTGGAAAGAAAAAAGGGATTCGCTCTCAGAGTCGGACCAATTATTAGAACAGATAAGCTTACCTTTGAAGCCAATTACCGTCATATTTCTTCAGATTACAGGTTTGTCAGCTCCGCAACTCAATTAGAACAAGACCAGGAAGGTTTTTTCCTGCTCATGGATTATAAATTAAGCAGATTTTTTTCCCTTATCGGCAATGCCGACCGCTACAGAAATAATTTATCCCGGGATCCCCTTCAAAATACCATTTATACAACCAGAGGTTTAATGGGTTTTTCTTTCTATTCTCCTTCCTGGCCCAGTCTTTCTTTCCGATTCGGCCTAACCGAAAGAAAAACCCGGGAATATATAGAAAACCCCTTGGACAGCCTTACCTATAATTATTATCTCCACCTCTATCAAAATTTTCATAAATTTAACCTTTATTTACGCTATTTCAGGCAGGATACAGAAAACAGAATTCATCCCTCTAAAGATTCATCCCGGGACACCTTCAATCTTGGAATCAGGCATTATTTTAAAAGAAACAATATGATCTGGTTTGAAGGGGAAAGGGTTTCAAACCGGGATTTCAAGGGCAGCGAAACAGGCCGGGACTTGAGAGCAAGAATCGGCCTTAACTACTATCATTCGGCCGATATCAGTTTTTATTCCATTGCTACTTATTCCAGGACGCAAGGAAAATTCATAACCGACAGGGATAAGTTTGATCTTTATTTTAGTTTTAATTTCAGGTTGCCCCTGGGATTCAATCTGAGTTTCAATTTGGGAGCCGATAAATACCTGACCTCGCCGGCAAAAGAGCTGAGAGGAACGAATTATCGATTGACCGTGAAAATCGACAAGAGGTTCAGATGGGGAAAACCGCTTCCCGGAATAAGAGAAGCACCCGGGGTTGGGATTGGCGAATTCGGCACTGTTCAAGGCTGTGTTTTTAACGACCTTAACCTCAACGGGGTAAAAGATCCAGGAGAAAAAGGATATCCGGGGATAAAAATAACTCTCCGTGATGGAACCACTGTTGAAACCGGAGCTCAGGGAAATTTCAGATTTTCCCGGGTAAAAACAGGCACAAACAAAGTAAAAATTACCCTCCGGGATATCCCCATTGAACTTAATTTCTTGGATGAGCTCGAAAAGCAAGTGGAGGTGAAACACAGAAAAACAGTCGAGGTTGACTTTAGATTGATTACTTCAGCCTTTGTTTCAGGCAGGATAATTAAAGATGCCGATAAAAACGGGCAAATCGACCCTGATGAAGAAGGGATGCCCGATATTCTGGTCTGGCTTCAACCCGCAGATGAAACACTAAACCTGGAACCTTTGAATACCTATACCGATGAGGAAGGTAATTTCAGTTTTGAATATATCATTCCCGGAAGTTACTACCTTTTTCCGGAGAAAGAAAGCTTACCGGAGAAAACCATATTCACCGGCCCGGAAAAACGGAAAATTGAAATTACACCCGGAGAAAAACTTGCCAATCAGACATTTCTTATTTTCATTCCGCCAAGACCTATTCGGATAGATTCAGGAGAACAAAACAAACCTTTCAATAAACTCTGAAAAGTATGATATAAATTATGATGCGAAAGTAGATGAGGAATGACTGAACCAATAAAAACAAAAACTCGGGGCAATTATTATTTTAATTTTGATAAAAATTCTCTTACCGTGGGAGTGGGAGATTTCAAAATTGCTAAAGACGGTTACAAATTAAAAACGCTTCTGGGATGCTGCGCGTGTGTCTGTTTGTATCACCAAAGCAGAAAAATCGGTGGTCTGTTACATGCCATGCTTCCCTCGGCTCCTTCAATAAAAATAGTTAATCCGGCCAAATACGTTGATTCGGGAATAAGAGAAATGCTCCGTATCTTTAAAGAAAAATACGGAGCAGAGGAGAATACACTCGCAGCTAAAGTCTTCGGCGGGGCTAAAATGGTTCGGGATTCAATTCAAGATACCGGCAAAAACAACCTGAAAATAGCAAGGCAAGTCTTAAAGGAGCACAATATAAAAATCCTCAATCAGAAGGTGGGAGGAGAGAAAGGATACAGGATCGAATTTGATACTGCCACCGGGATAGTTACCTGTCAAATATTTGGAGAAAAAGAAGAAAAATATTGAATCCACATTTTTAACCTGGATTATTCTTACCGCAGCTTTAGCTGCAAACAAATTTCT
>CAYTTR010000058.1:0-8077 GCA_964440805.1 uncultured Eubacteriales bacterium | reverse complement strand
AACGCAACAAACGCAATAAACGCAATGAACGCAACAAACGCAATAAACGCAACCAACCAGATAAACTAAATAAACTTTCTCCCCTCGATTCCCAAATCCTTCTTACTCTAAAACAAATCTGCTTGGCCCAGCGCAAGCACTTATGGAACCAGTCTTTGAAACACGGCTTAAGCCCGGTCCAGGTTCAGATTCTTCTTTTTCTGCTTCATGAAGGACCGGAAAAATCCCGGGTAAGCTTGCTGGCTGAAGAGTTCGGTTTGTCCCAGGCTTCTATAAGCGAGACGGTCGGGAACCTGGAAAGCAAAGGCTATGTTTTTAAGCAGCGTTCATCCAATGACAGGAGGGTATTTTCCATTGGGCTTACTCCGCTCGGTCTTAAATTAGCCAAAAAATTATCTTTCTGGCCGCCAAGTATCAGGCAGAAATTAAGCCTTTTTTCTGAGGAGGAAAAAGAAAAAGCGCTCTTCTTTTTATCCGGGTTTTTGGAGGAGGTTGAAAAAAAGACCATGGGAAGAAATCCTAATTCTTCTAATTATTCTAATTATTCCGGTCATTCAGAACCTGTCTCATCTCCCAAACGGCCGAAAGTCACCTCTACAGGTGATAGAAGAGATTAAAAAATCATCCTGGGAATACCCTCTCGCGGTGATTGACGTCATGGGGGATATCTGCCAAGATAGAAAAAACTTAAGGAATATAAATGACTTTTTTCAGAAAAAGAGAAAACATGTTCATCTTGGCCGTCCTATATGAAGAGGAGCAACACATTTGACAACAATTGTCAAATGCTTTAATTTTTGGTGAAAACTATGGGGTCAAATCTCGGCGAACTACTAATCAGAGAAAAACTTCTTGATTCAGACCAGCTTAAGTCTGCCTTAGAATACAAGAAAAAAAATGATGTTTCCATGGGCACAGCCATTATCAGTCTGGGCTATCTCTCAGAAGAAGAAATGGCCCGGGCGCTCAGCCGGCAGTTGGGTTATCCTTATATTGATCTTAATCAATTCGATGTCTACCCGGATGTAATTAACCTCATTCCCATTGAAATTGCCAAAAAACATATGGTTATGCCCATTCACCGCATCCGTTCATTCCTGACCCTGGCCATGGTTGACCCAACTGACTTAGACATAATAGAAGACATCCGCTTCCGCACCGGATTAAGCATCCAACCGGTAATAGCGTCGGAAACAGCCATCGTCAGTGCCATTAACCGCTACTACGGCTCAACCGACTCAATCAGAGTAAAGCAGATTGTTGATGAAATCGAGCAGGCCGAAGATACAAGCGTCAATATCATTGAAGAAGATTTAGACGAGGACTATGACATTGAAGAACTGGCCCGCTCAACCGAAGAAGCTCCCATCATCACCTTAGTAAACACTATTTTCGTCGATGCCATAAAGAAGGGAGCCAGTGACGTCCATTTCGAGCCTTATGAGAAAGCCTTCCGAGTCCGCTACCGCTTAGACGGCACTCTTTACGAGATGATGAACTTGGCCCTTAAGTTCAGGAATCCGGTGCTTTCCCGGGTGAAAATTCTGTCCAACATGGATATAGCCGAAAAGCGCCTGCCTCAGGACGGCCGGATAAAAATGCGGGTCAAGTTGGAAAACGGCGACAGAAAAGAAGTGGACATGCGAGTCTCCAGCCTGCCCACCATATTCGGCGAGAAAATTGTGATCAGAATTTTGGACAAAGCCATGTTGAAGCTTGATTTAACCCAGCTCGGCTTCGAAGAGCAGTCACTCAAAGTCTTTGATGAGGCCATCCACCGGCCCTGGGGAATTATCCTGGTCACAGGGCCCACCGGAAGCGGTAAAACAAATACCCTCTATTCGGCCATATCCACCTTGAATTCAGAGACCAAAAATATCATGACCGCCGAAGACCCGGTGGAATTCTATATACCCGGCATAAACCAGGTTAATATAAAAGAAGAAATCGGCCTTACTTTTTCCAACACTCTGAGGAGTTTTCTCCGCCAGGACCCGGATATCATGCTGGTCGGAGAAATGCGTGACTACGACACAGTGGATATAGCCATCAAGGCCGCCCTGACCGGTCACTTAGTTTTCTCCACCGTCCATACAAATGACGCAGCCAGCACCGTCCACCGCTTAATCAATATGGGAGTGGAGCCTTTTTTAATCGCCGACTCGGTTATAACCATTGTCGCTCAGAGGCTTATCCGAAGGCTCTGCAAGAAATGCCGCGCCCGCCATAACTTAGCCCAAGAAGCTCTGGAAGATATCGGCTTCTCTCCCGAAGAAGCAAAGACTGTCAAGGTCTACAAGCCTTCAGGCTGCAATGACTGCAACAACACAGGCTACAAAGGCCGGACCGCACTTTTCGAGGTAATAAAAGTGACCGATGCCGCTAAGGGGCTTATTCTGAGCCGGGCCCATTCCAAAGAAATCAAGCAAAAGGCCATCGAACAGGGAATGCTTACCTTGAGGAGCAGCGGATTGGTTAAGATAAAAGAGGGAATGACTTCAATAGAAGAAGTCCTGCGGGAAACCGTAATGGACAGGGAGGTATAAAATGGCCATATCCATACATGAGTTACTCAAAGTGACTGTGGAGAGAGATGCCAGCGATCTTCATATAACTACATATGTCCCCCCCCGGATCCGGGTTGACGGACAGCTCGTCTCTCTCGACTATCCGCCTATGTCTCCGGCCGAGACAAAGACTCTGATATACAGTCTTCTGACAGATAAGCAAAAAAAGCAGTTTGAGGAGCGGATGGAGCTTGATTTTTCTTTCGGCATTAAAGAGATGGGCCGCTTCCGGGGAAATGTTTTCATGCAGAAGGGAGCGGTGGCCGCAGCCTTCAGGCGTTTTCTGCCTACTGAATTCAGCTTCACTCAACTGGGCATCCCCCAGAGACTGGCCCAGTTGTGCTTTCTGCCCAGGGGACTGGTGCTGGTCACCGGACCTACCGGCTGCGGCAAGTCTACCACTTTAGCCTGTATGATCGACCATATAAACAAAAACCGCAGTGTTCATGTGGTCACCATCGAAGATCCCATCGAGTATTTCTTTTCTCCCAAAAAAGCTATTGTCAACCAGAGAGAGCTTAACGTGGACACTCTTTCCTATGCTAACGCCTTGAGGTCAGTTCTCCGGGAAGACCCTGATGTGGTTCTGGTAGGAGAGATGAGGGACCTGGAAACAGTGGAAGCCACCTTGCGAGTGGCTGAAACCGGTCACCTCACCTTTTCCACTCTCCACACCAACTCAGCCTCAGAGTCTATTTCCCGGATAATCGACATCTTTCCTTCCCAGTACCAGGCTCAGGTGAGAATCACCCTGTCCATGGTGCTTGAAGGAATAATCACTCAGACCCTGCTCCCCCGGGCCGACGGCAAGGGCAGAGTGCTGGCTATGGAAATTCTTGTCCCCAATGCAGCTATCCGCAATCTCATCCGGGAAAATAAGATTCATCAGATCTACGGCACCATGCAGATGGGTCAGGAAAAATTCGGTATGCAAACCTTCAACCAATCCTTGGCCAATCTCTACTTCAAGCGTCAGATTTCCTTGGAGACAGCCATGAACGTAAGCTCCAAGCCCGAAGAACTGATGGATATAATCCAGAGGCATGAAGGAACCAAGGTAACTTCCATGGGATTTATGCCTCAGCAGGGAAGAAAGTAAGAAGGGGGTGAAACATGCCCAGATTTGAATGGAGAGGAAGAAACCGTTACGGTGATGTGGTCCAGGGGACCAGGGTAGCCCGCTCAGTCGATGAACTGCGCAGCGCCCTGGAACGGGAGCAGATCACCGTCATGAATGTGTCCCGCAAAGGCTTGCAAGTCCAGCTTCCCTTTCTCCAGAAGAAAAAAGTAAAGCTTAAAGACTTAGCCGTATACAGCCGGCAGCTCTCTGTGCTGATCGATGCTGAGCTTCCCCTTATCCAGAGCCTGAATATAATGGCTGAGCAGACCAAGAATAAATATTTCAGCTCGGTCATCCGGGAAATAAGCAATGAAGTTGAAGCAGGCTCCACCCTGCATGAAGCCAAGAGAAAATTTCCCAATGTTTTTGATGACCTCTACTGTAATCTGGTAGCCTCAGGCGAGCAGAGCGGCTCTTTGGATATAATGCTCAGGCGGCTGGCCGAGTACCAGGAGCAGATTGTAAAACTCCGCTCCCAGGTAAAACAGGCCATGATTTATCCGGCAGCCATTGTTACCTTTGCCGTTATCGTAGTGATTTTCATGTTGTGGAAAGTAATTCCGGTTTTCGCTTCCATTTTCCTGGAGCTGGGAGCCGAGCTTCCCATGATGACCGCCGGGGTTCTGGCCTTGAGTAACTTTGTCCAGAATTACATTCTGTTTATTTTTCTGGGCATAATCGGCCTTGTAATTGCTCTTCGCTATATAAGAAAAACCCGGGACGGACGTAGATTTTTCGACAATCTCTCGCTCAGAATACCCTTGTTCGGGACTCTTCTGGAAAAAGTGGGCTTGAGCCGGGTGACCCGGACTCTAAGCACCCTGCTTTCAGGCGGTGTGCCCATGCTGGAGAGTCTCCGCATTACTTCCACCACAGCCAATAATGTCATAATCGAGGGGCATATCATGGCTGCCCGCAAGCAGGTCTCAGAAGGAACCAGCCTGACCGATGCCCTGAAAGAGCGGGGCCGTTTTCCCTTCATGATGGTTCAGATGGTAGGTGTGGGCGAGGCTACCGGAACTCTGGATGAAATGCTGTCCAAGCTGGCTAATTTTTATGACGAAGAAGTGGCAGCCACCGTGGCTGCTTTGCTTTCTGTCCTGGAGCCGGTGCTATTAATCTTTGTTGGAGCCCTGGTGGGAGGAATTGTTATTTCCATGTATCTTCCCATCTTTTCCTTGCTCCAGCAGTTCTAAAAAGTAATTAAAGACCGCTTGGCGGTCAAGACTGAAGCAGAACCGATGAGCAGTAAAAAAAAGACACTTTTTTTCCTGATCATAATCAGGCTGATTATTTTAACATCCTTGGCTCTATCTGCAGTTATCATCCAGCAGGCAGCCTCTTCCGTCCTCCCCCTGAGCTTCTATTTTATAATAGTTTCAGGCTACATGCTCACTCTATTTTATCTTCTGCTTTACTCATTCTGGAAAAACTACCGCACCCAGGCATATATCCAGGTTGTTTTGGATCTCTTTTTAATCTCAGCCTTAGTCTATATTTCCGGAGTCTTGAAAGGGACTTTTTATCTCCTGTATGTCTTTCCCATTCTGGCGGCCGGGGTAATTATTTCCAAAAGAGCCGGCTTCCAGATAGCTGCCCTCTCCGCTGTTTTCTACGGCGTCCTGGCTGAAGGCTTGGCTTACGGTTTTATCCCCTATTACGGAGAATCGCCTCCTCCCGATATTTCCTTGGGTTTTGTCCTCAACAGTGTGGTTATTGCCTGGGTGGCCTTTTTTCTTATTGCTTTTCTTATCGGTTATCTTGCCCAGAAGCTTACTCAGACCCAGGAGGATCTTTCTTCGGCTCATAAAGAGTTGGATATAAAAAAGAGGTTGGCCTTAGCCGGCGAGGTTTTCGCCCAGGTCGCCCACGAAATCCGTAATCCCTTGGCGTCGATATCAGGTTCGGTCCAGGTTTTAAAAAAAGAGAGAGCCTTGACACCGGAGCAGCAAACTTTGATGGATATAATCGTTACCGAGTCCCAGCGTGTCTCTCATACCTTAGAGCAGTTTCTCACCCTGACCCGTTCCCGGAAGGAAACTTTCTCCTGGGTCAACTTAGCCAAGATTTTAAAAGACACTCTGTTTCTGCTGGAGAAAGGCGGCGAGATAAACGAAAATCACCGGGTGGAGGGAAATTTTAGAAAAGCCCGCATCCGTTATTTCGGCAACGAAAACCAGCTAAAACAGATTTTCTGGAACCTGACTAAAAACGCCTTTAAGGCCATGCCTCGCGGAGGCACTCTGACGGTTGACTTTTTTGTTCCGGACAGGAAAACTTTGCTCATGCAGTTCAAGGATACAGGCAAGGGCATGAGCGAGGAAGAAAAGAAGCATATTTTCGAGCCCTTTTACTCCGGTTTTGGGAGCGGTGACGGAATCGGCATGTCGGTTGTCAGACGCTTAGTGGATGAATACGGCGGGAAGATCAGGGTTGAGTCTGAAGTGCACAAAGGAACAGAAGTGACCATCACCTTCCCCAGGAGGGAGTATTGAATTAATGAAGAAGAGAAAAGTGTATTTTAAACAGTCAGGCAATAAAAGACAGCGGTTGGAGCCTTGTTGCGGCAGGCTCGGCCGGCCTGGAAATTAAATAAAACGAGGAAAAGAAAATGACCACAGAACGGATTCTGGTAATTGATGATGAAAAAAGCCTCTGCGATCTCCTGGCGGTTGTCTTCAAAAAAGAAGGCTATGAGGTAAAAACCACTCCATCCCCAAATCAGGGTTTAGAGCTCGTTAAAAACGAATCTTTTGATTTGCTTATATCCGATATAAAGCTGCCTGAGCTGAGCGGCATGGAAGTGCTCAGGAAAGTGAGAAAAATGCAGCCTGAGCTCCCGGTAATCATGATCACTGCCTACGGGACAATCAAAGAAGCGGTGGAAGCCCTTAAAATCGGGGCCCTCGATTATATCATAAAGCCTTTTGATGTGGATGAGCTTAAAATTCTGGTTGCCAAGGGACTGGAAAGGCGGCGCTTGGAGGAAGAAAACATCCGCCTTAGGCGGGAGCTGGCCGATCGCTACAGTTTCGAAAACATGATCGGCAAAAGCAAAAAGATGGAAGAAGTCTACGGCCTGATTGAAAAAATAGCTCCTACCGATACCACCGTCCTTATCCGCGGGGAAAGCGGAACCGGCAAGGAAATGGCGGCCCGGGCCGTTCATCTTTTAAGCCACCGCCGGGAGCGGCCCTTTGTTTCCATAAACTGCGGCGCTCTCCCCGAGAATTTACTGGAAAGCGAGCTTTTCGGTCATGTCCGGGGCTCATTTACCGGGGCGGTAAGCGATAAAAAAGGCATGTTCGAGGTGGCCCATAAAGGGACTCTTTTTCTTGATGAAGTGGGTGAAATGTCTCCCATGACCCAGGTCAAGCTCCTGCGGGCGCTTCAGGATAAAAAAATAAGACGGGTAGGCGGAACATCGGAAATAAGCATTGATGTCCGCATAATTGCCGCCACCAACCAGGATTTAAAGAAAAATATTGCCAAGGGAACTTTCCGGGACGACCTCTATTACCGCTTGAACGTAATTTCTTTTGAGATGCCTCCTCTGAGGGAGAAAAAAGAAGATATTCCGGTGCTGGTCAATCATTTCTTAAAGAAGCACTGCGATAAGATGGGCCGGAAGCTCAAGAGACTTGCTCCAGAGGTTTTTCAGGTTTTCGAAAATTATCACTGGCCTGGAAATATTCGCGAGCTGGAGAATGTAATCGAGAGAGTAGTGGCTATTGAAGAAAGGGAAACCATTACCCAGGGCTGCCTGCCTGAAGAACTGCTGTCTCCTTCCAGAAGAGAAGTTGACTTGAACCTTTATCCAGGTTTTAACCTTACCGAAACCATTGACTCCATCACCCAGGAATATCTCTACGAAGCTTTAGAAAGGAGCAGAGGGAATCTCAAAGAGGCTGCATCTCTCCTGGGAGTTAACTACCGCCAGATACGCTATCTTGTGGACAAACACGGCTTGAAGCAGGACAAGGAGGGCCGGGCCGAAGAAAAAAGCCACAACTTCCGGGAATAAAAGCCCGAGGCTGCCAAATATTGTCATCTAAGTAAACAAATATTGTCACTTTCTTGATTAGAAATAAAAACCAAAAACCACTAACTTGTTTAATATCAATGATTTACAAATATTGCCAAAGTTGGCACAAAATCTGCATAATATATAGTGCCCCAAAAGGGGTTGAAACTGGTGGAATTAAAAACCAGAAACAAAACTTAGGAGGTTTTAAAAATGCTTAAATTAAAAAGAGGAAAGGGTTTCACCCTGATCGAGCTACTGATTGTTGTGGCCATCATCGGCATTCTGGCCGCTCTGCTCGTTCCCAATGCGCTTTCCGCCCTGCAGAAAGCCAAACAGAAATCATGTATGAAAGAGATAGTGACT
>CAYTTR010000057.1:0-8533 GCA_964440805.1 uncultured Eubacteriales bacterium | reverse complement strand
TGTCGCCGGTCTCCGTTATGACTATACAGACAGCACCTTTATAGAGGCCTCTTCGGTGAGTCCCAGAATGGGAGTTAAGTGGGAAGTCAGTCCAGAATTTACTCTGCGGGCTAGTTTCGGCAGGGGATTTCGAGTGCCCCATCTTTTTGCCGAGGATTTACACCTCTGCTCTGCAGCACCACTGATTTATAATCCGGGCACGCTTGAGCCGGAAAAATCTGTTAGTTACAGCCTCAGCGGTGAATTTTTCTCGCGCAATTTTCTTTTTGATTTCAATATTTTCCAAACGATAATCAAAAAGAAAATATTCTTCAGCGAGGAAGATGCTCCTCCGGGATTTGATTTTGTTTATCTAAACGGAGGCGATGCTTTTACCCAGGGCCTTGAATTAAGCTCAAATATTCCATTGGCTCAAGGTTTCAGTCTGAGTGTGGGCACCACTCTTACTGAAGCCAAATATTTAGAACCACAGGATTACGGAGTAGGAAAAAGCCGGCATATAATGCGCACTCCGGTTTTTACAGCCCGGGTAGACTTGGAGTACAATAACAAAGAAAGAGAATGGAAAGTAAATCTAACCGGCCGGCTGACTGGAACAATGCACATTGAAAATTACGTGGAAAGGAGAATAGACAAAACGCCAGCCTATACAGTATGGGATTTTAAAGTAATCAAGAAATTAGCCGGAGATCACGTTTTTCTTACATTTGCTGTTGATAATATTTTTAACTACATTCAGAAGGTAAAGTATACTGCCCTTGAAGCTGAGAGTGCTGCTTATATATATGCCCCCATGGTGGGAAGGTATATTTCTTTAAGTGCCGGAGTAAAATACTGAGATGGGTAACTTATGTGATTGACTTTGATTAGGTGACAGAATGTCTTTTTTTTAATATTAAAACAAGAAAAGGAGTAACAATATGAGTCGGATTCAACCTAAAAGAATTCTATTGGGCCTTATAATTTCTGGCTGCCTTGGTTTTTCTCCGCTTTTGGCAAACTCAAAGGTACTCATTCTCCAGGAGATGACCTGGACCGATGTCGGAGACTATCTTCAAACCAGTGATATGGTTATCATACCCTTAGGGAGCACAGAGCAGCATGGGCCTCATTTGCCCTTAGGAACGGATTTCTATGAAGCCATGGGAATGGCCAAACTTATTTCCGAGCAAACTGGGGTTTTGGTGGCTCCGGTTATATTTAGCGGCTATAGCTCATATCATTCAGGCTTTCCCGGCACTCTCAGCTTAAAGCCGGAGACCATGGAAGAAGTAATCTTTGAGTCGGTTGAGTGGCTGTTAAAATACGGCTTCAGAAGGTTTATGTTCTTTAACTATCACGGAGGAAATAATATAGTCCAGGAGAAGCTTATCCACCGAGTCAACCACACAACAGAAGGGGTAGCGGTAGCCATCGGACACGGAAGCCCGATTCAGATACCAAAAGATGATGACGGTTCAATGGACTGGCATGCCGGGGTATCGGAAACCTCCATCATGCTTTATCTTCAATCGGATTTGGTTCGCTTAGAGAGGGCTCAAAAACCGGAGATGCGTTTCACTCCCAGAATGAAAGAGCTTCAAGATTTGGCAGAAAAAGAGCCTTCCTTACTCCATGTCCGGAGTTCTCTTCTCGGCGTTCCTCAAGAGACCGGAAAAGGTGGAGCCAGTCATGAACTTTCTTCAAACGGAGTTTGGTCGCTTAGGGACCCTAAGGAAGCAACGGTCGAGCAGGGAAAAAAAGAAGTAGAGCGGATGGTGGAGCAGGCGGTTAAGTTCATAAACGCCTGGAAAAAGGCAGGCAAACAGTAAAACGGTCAATTTTGCTTCAGGGAAAAGGGTGTCCCTTTGGGGAACGTCCCCCCCTTAGCTGCAAATCTCCGCAATGTGTTGCTGTGGGAAGGTGAATCTCTGTCTACCTTATTCCTTCCAGTTATAACAAAAGCCAGGTTCTTTCTAATACAACTCTTGATTAGAAACACATTTTTTTATGAAAAAACCACTGTTTACGCCTGAAAAATGGAGGTATTATTATATTTTGTTAAAATTAGGAGAACTCCTATAAAATGTATAATATTTAAATTTCAATTTATATGGAGTAGAATAATTAGATAAAATAAAGCAGGTAAGAAAAAAACCATGAAACGCAAATTTGAAATAGCTTCTTTAGTAATTCTTATTGTTTTGGGTATTGTCATTCTTCTGCTTACCACCGGGGGCGAAAAGCAAAACCGGACTAACAGCTTAAAAAGTTCTTCTGTCCAGCAATCTCTCTCAAGAGGAGAAATAACCATCCGCAATGTGACTGACCGGGTGATTACTTTTTCCATACGTCCCTATAATTCAGAAGAAGAACCCGAAAGAATGCAGTCGCCGCCAATGTCCATCCACCGGTTTACTGCAGAATTCCTCACCAATATCAACTTTAAACAGGGAGATCGGGATGTCTGGCGGCTTCTTTCTCCCGGGAATCCTTATGTTTTCCGTTATGATGAAGATGACCAGCTTGAAATTTGGCAGGGGTCCCACAGCCAACAGGACGCAGTAGACTTAGCTCCTTTTGTTTCCACACCTCAGGAGGTGGTTGACAGGATGCTCGAGCTGGCAGATTTAACCGAAGAAGATATTGTTTATGATATTGGCTGTGGTGACGGGAGAATAGTAATTACAGCATCAGCTAAATACGGGGCCCGAGCAGTCGGAGTTGATATTGTTCCAGAGAGAATCCGTGAGTCAAGGGAAAATGCCAAAAAGGCCGGGGTGGAAGATATGGTTGAGTTTATCCTTGAGGACGCAATCAAAGTCGATCTTTCTGAAGCCTCGGTGGTTACCCTCTATCTTCTGCCTGAGTCAAACGAGCTCCTGCGGCCCAAACTCGAACGGGAATTAAAGCGAGGCGCTTATGTAATTTCTCATAATTACAGCATGTCCTCTTGGGAAGAAAAGGCGAGAGAAGTTGTTACTGTTAAGGATAACGGAGAAAACGAACACACAATATATGTTTATCAAAGATAATCCGGGCTCTTATCTTTTTGCTTTTTCCAGAAGTTCGAGATCGACTTTGTCGGAGTTCCGGTTTGACTGTTTTTTTGTCCTGATTAAGTCATCCAGGCTGATAAAATAAACCTCCTGGCTTCCGTAAATACCACTAACCCTGTTATCCCAGGCGTCGGGAAAATCGATCCCTGGAAGAGAAGTCAGAAGATCGATTCTCAGGGGCTCATATCCCAACTGAATTATATTCCCCGGAGTGGAAAAGTCTTCCTCTGATATGGGTAGACTTCCAAAACCGAATTCATTTAGAGCTTTCAGAATTTTTTTGGCGTTGGAAGGCTCCGCTTCTACAAGGATATCCATATCCTTGGTATATCTTGGCTTAGCATAGAAAGCAACTGCATAGGCTCCCACAATGCAATACTTAACTTTGTGCTTGTTTAATAATTTTAAAAACTCTTGATAATCTTTTTCCACCCTCATTCAGATGCTCCATGCGGATTTTCCAGTATTCCTCGCGAAGGAACTGGACAGTGGTCAGCCTTTCTTCAGGAGACATGGATAAATAGTAGTCATCTTCAAATTGGCCGGCTTCGTTAAAAGATGTGGTTTTTTTTACCCATATCTTCTGCCGCATATAATTATTATATACTAAATTTAATCATGAGACCAACTAATGTTCCCTTATTTTGCCTGGGCTGGGATTAAGTTTTTAACCTGGTTTAGAGTATTTATGTTATAATAATTGTTAACTTTTTAATGAATAATTCAGGCTGATTGGTATTATAATATACTGTTATTATGTGTGGAGTAATTGGAGTTATCGGAAACGAACAAGTCTTTGCTGAACTTTATCAGGGCCTTCTTTCCATCCAGCATCGAGGTCAGGACTCAGCGGGAATAATCACTTACGACGGTGTATTCCATGTGAAAAAAGGAAATGGGTTGGTCAGAGATATTTTTACTCCAGAAAACGTCAGACGACTCAGTGGTAACATCGGCATCGCCCATACCCGCTATCCCACTATTGGCGGCGGAAGCGGGGAAGACGCCCAACCATTCCTGGTAAATTCTCCCTTTGGTATAGCCATGGCCCACAATGGCAACGTGATAAATTATACTGAATTAAAAAAATTGCTTTTCACAAAATATCACCGTCATTTAAATTCCACCAATGATGTTGAGGCCGTACTCAATGTCTTCGCTCAGGAGCTGGCTTCACTGCAAGTAATTCGCCTTGAGCCCAAACATGTCTTCAAGGCTGTGGAAGGAGTGTTCAAGGCTGTCCGGGGCAGCTACTCTGTGGTTGCCTATATCGCCGAGGAAGGCATGGTTGCTTTCCGAGACCCTTACGGTATTAAACCTCTTGCTTGGGGCCGTAGGGAAGAAGGTCTTCTTCCTGCTTACGCCTTTGCCTCGGAAAGTGTGAGCCTTAATATCATGAATTTTTCCCATATCCAGAATGTTCAGCCCGGACAGGCCATCTTCATCGACAGGCAGCGAAAAGTCCACTCCCGGAAGTTAGCTTCATGTCCTCATTCTCCCTGCCTTTTCGAGTGGGTTTATTTTGCCCGGCCAGACTCTTTCATCGACAACGTCAATGTTTACAACTGCCGGGTTCTTCTGGGACGTTTCCTGGCTGAAGAAATAAAAAAGCACAAATTAAAAATAGACGTGGTGGTACCGGTCCCGGATTCTGCCCGGGATGCGGCTATTGAGATCGCCCGCGCTCTTAACCTCAAATACAGGGAAGCCCTGGTCAAGAACCGCTACATCGGCCGGACCTTTATCATGCCTTCTGACAGCTCACGGAAAACATCTGTCCAGCAAAAATTAAATCCTATCGCTTCCGAGCTTGAGGGGAAGAACGTTCTCCTTGTAGATGACTCAATTGTGAGGGGAAACACTTCCCGGGCCATAATAGAAATGGTCAGGGAATGCGGCGCTAAGAAGGTCTATTTCGCCTCTTATTCTCCACCTCTGCGCTTTCCCTGTGTCTATGGAATCGACATGCAGACCAAGACGGAATTTGTTGCCCAGAACAATACAGTCGAGCAGGTAGCCAAAATCATTGGGGCAGACAAGGTAATCTACCAGAGCCTTGATTCACTAAAAAAAGCAGTCAACCAGGGAAATCCAAAGCTGACTCAATTTTGCGGAGCCTGTTTTGATGGAAATTACCCCACCGATGATGTCACCCAGGAAGTTCTGGATTCAATTGAGGAAGAAAGGCGCCTGGCCAGGGAAAGACAACTGGAATTAAATATCTGAATCTTTCCCAGAAGATAGCTTTTCCCTCCAATATTCCAGAAGTTGCCGGAGAGATTCTTCAAGGGATATGGAGGGCTCCCAACCTGTATCTTTTTTAATCTTACTTCTATCTCCATAAAGAATGGGAATGTCGGTTTTACGCAGTTTGCCGGGATCGGTTTTAATCTCAACTGTTTTGGAGGAGAAAGAAACCAATGTTTTCAAGATCCAATCCAGGGGAACAGCCCGGCCGGAACAGACATTGTAAACCTCTCCCTGCCGGCCTTTCTCCATTAGAGCCAGGTAGGCTCTTACCACATCCCTTACATCAGAGAAATCTCTCCTTATCTCCAGGTTGCCAATCTCGATAACTGGATTTTTTTCGCCCCTTTCAATTCGGGCCAGTTGAAAAGCCCAGTCAGAACAGACAAAATCCGGACTCTGTCCAGGGCCGGTATGGGGGAAGGAACGGCTGATAACTACTTCTGCCTCTTTCACCAAATTGTAGAATTGGCAGAGCATCTCTCCTGAGGCCTTGGTGTAGGCATAGGGATTGACCACTTTAATCTCATCTTCTTCCTGCAGAGGCCGGTCAATTGGTTTCAGAACACCGTAGACATCAGAGGAACTGACAAAAAGCACCCTGGCCTGAGGTGCCTCTGAGCGGACTGCTTCGAGAAGATTGAAAGTGCCCATGAAATTGACTTCCATGGTACCTGTTCTGTCCTCCCATGACCGTCGGACATTAGAGACAGCGGCTAAATGGAAAACTAAGCTGGGGCGAATGTCCTTGATTACTCTTTTAAGCTCCTCTCTGCGGCGTATGTCTAAGTGAAAGATATTTGCTTCCTCCGGGATAAGGCAACATTCGGGGTGTTCGGGGAAACAGGAACCAAAGACCTTAAGGCCGGATGAACTAAGGACCTTTATCAAATGCCGGCCGACAAAACCGGTAGCCCCGGTTATGAAAACCCTTGGCTTCAAACCTTCTCCCTCCAGAAATCGAGGGTGTCTCGTAAAGCCAGCTTGAAGGGAATCTGCGGTTCCCATCCGGTAAGGTTGCGGAACTTGGACGCGTCGGAAAGAAGAATAGGGACATCCGACGGCCGCAGACGCTTGGGATCAACTTGAACTTTAACCTTGACTTGGCTGTAAGAGATCAGGATATCCAGCACTTCTTGCATGGCATAGGTTTTCCCTGTACCTATATTGTAAACATCCCCGGCTTCTCCTTTTTCCAGGCTCAACCAGTAACCGCGGACAATGTCCCTGACATCTGTAAAATCCCTTTTGGCTTCCAGGTTTCCTACCCAGATAACAGGTTCCCGCCGGCCTTTCTCGATTTCTGCAATCTGCTTGGCGAAATTGGAGCAAATAAATACTTCGCCCCGGCGGGGGCCGGTATGATTAAAACCGCGAGTGCGGACGATATGCAAACCGTAGCTTTTATGATACTGATAACCCAGGAGATCCTGAGCCACTTTACTCACAGCATAAGGACTCAGGGGACGAAGCGGATTGGTTTCTTTCATGGGTATCTCATAAGGAGGCACCAAACCGTATTCCTCGCTGGAGCCGGCAATCTGAATCCGGGGTGAAAGACCTAGGTCCAGGACAGCCTCAAACAGATTGATTTGGCCGATGGCATTTATGGAAAAAGTCTCTGCCGGGCATGTCCAGGAAGTGGGGACGAAACTCTGGGCTGCCAAGTGGAAAATGCGGTCCGGCTTAACTTCAGCCAGGCATTTTTTAAGAGAGACTCCGTCTTTCAGATCCCCTTCCACCAGGTGAATCCGGTCTTCTATATGGCTGATATTTTCCCGGCGGCTGCGCCAGCGGATAAGGCCGTAGACCTCAGCACCGGGATGATTTTCAAGGATGTAATCCGCTAAATGGCTGCCGGCAAAACCGGTTATTCCTGTTATCAAGACTCTCATCCGTCCTCCTTTTAAAAATCAGCTTCTTCAGGCATAAATGTGTATTTCCCAATTTATTTTTGAGGATATCCAATATATCTTATTCCCGGAAAAAAGACAAATAATATAGGGGGACGTTCCCCAAAGGGACAATTCTGTCTACATCCCCTATTTACTTAACCTATAAATTAGTGTGTAATAACAAGAGGGAAACTACTTTACCTAGGACTTCTCCCAATAGAAATTCTTTGCTCCTCTTTTTCGTAATTACTGTTTTATTCTTCAATAGTTGGGAAAATCAGTCGATAGCGTTTCAAATACTGATACCCTTCTTCATCCTCCTCGCGACAATAAAGCTTTTGCCTTAAGGCCAGGAAAAGAGATCCCTTAAGGGCCAATCGAGTTAGATAACGTCCTTTCTCATCAAAAACATCATAATAATAACGGTCTTCAGCATCTTTCTCCCAGGTTTGGACATAAAGGCGCCCTTCCTCATCCACTTCAAAGCGCCAATAAGCAGAGTGATATTTACTGGGAGCAAGTTTGAACTCAGGGGATTGATCTTCTTCCCATCTTTTTTTCTCTTCTTCGGTTACTTCAACTGGCTTGTACTCTCGAGTGATTTTGCGGAGTAATTTTCCCTCGGGACTGAAAACCTGGATGGTGTAATCAATGGGGTAACCATAAATCATCTGGTCATTGGGACCCATGGCAAAATAAGATATCGCCATAAAGGGATCAAATCCTTCAGCGGCGTTGGGGGCCGGGGCGGCGGGGGGAGAAGAGTTCTTGGATCACAGTATCGATAATGAGGGCGAACAGGATGTGATAGTCTACCTGGATATAATCGCCGGCACCTTCGAAGAATTGGGAATAAGATGATTGGTTGAATGAATCGATGAAAACGGAATAATCGGCAAACACGATTTCGGCCATCTCCTTCTTTGAAAAAGAGCCGATTCAAAGCTATAAAACGAGAAGAGGATTGAACTTTTTTCCGATTTTGAATCATTTATCCATGGTTTGAGATAGCTTTCAGGAGAAGAAAGCGGGGAAAGCCCCAATCAGCAGCTGCCTTATTTTAAGCAGCGGTTTTTCTCCTCTGAAAGCGCCGTGCCGTTTCTGTCTCTTTTAGCTGCCTGTTTAATGAAAGAGAAAGAAAGTTTTTATGGAAATTACTGGTTTTCAGCTCGCTGTCGGTTAATAAAGTCAGCTGTTATAAATATTTTTTTGAAGCTTATTCAGGTCCTCGATAATCTTAATCGCTGTCTTATCGTCCTCCCCGGCCGGCATCTTAAGATCAACCATATTTGTCTCGATACCCTCACATGTAAGCTCAACCTGGTATATGCGGCTTTCCGGTTCTTCCATAGA
>CAYTTR010000056.1:0-9061 GCA_964440805.1 uncultured Eubacteriales bacterium | reverse complement strand
GCCGACCCCACGCACCCCAAGCGTGTGCGCTACCAGGCTGCGCCACGTCCCGACGAATGGACATTATTATAGCAAAAAGACAAGGAATCACAAGAAAGAAATGAATTCAAAAGAATATGTTTTTCTTCAGGAAAATAGGCTGCAGGAATGAAGAATTAAGGATTTTTCTTTTTTCCTTGATTGTTATGTAAAGCATTGGAAATATCTTTTAATTGACCCCTTATTTCGAAGAGTGTCTTCTTCAGGCGGTCCGGGTTCATGATAGCAGCTGTTTTCAGGTCGAATTCTTCCTCGATTCGCCGTTTGGCTCCAGCTAAAGTGAGGCCCTGATTTTCTATTAGTTCTTTCAGGCGAAGAATTATTTCCAGATCTTTTTTCCGGAAGATTTTCTTACCGGAAGCAGTCTGTCCGGCATGAAGAAAGTAGAGTTCCTTCTCCCAGTTTTCAATGGTTTCTGTTTCAAGTTTTGTGAGGTGGCTGATTTCCTCAAGTTTGTAATATAGTTTTTCCTGGGGAGCAGAAGATTTATTCTTGATACGAGCTTTTCTTTGACTGGATTTTGTCTGATTCCTTGGATTTGCATCTGAATTTTTATTCATGCTGTTAAACTTTGTATTCTGAATGATTTCGGTTAAACCTTAACATGGAAAAATGGCTTCGTCAAGGAAGGAAAGCTCTGGTTTAACTGTGATATTTTTTATTTTTTTTCTTCAGTTTCAGGTGAGAATTTTCCCTGTTTTATGTTTTATTTTTTCTTTAATTGATTTCCACCACTGGATTCTCTTTTGGATTTCTTTTTCCAGACCCAGGTTTCCCGGTTCATAGTAGCGGCGGTTTCTGATTCTCTTGGGTAAGGTTTCCATGGCCGTAGTTTTCCAGGGGAAGTCATGGGCGTATTGATATCCCTTGCCATAGTCAATTTTTTTCATCAAGGAAGTCACCGGATTCCGTAAGTGAAGGGGGACAGGCTCATAAGGAGTTTTTTCTACGTCTTTCATAACCTTAGAGAAGGCTTGGTAAGCCCGGTTGCTTTTAGGTGAAGCAGCAAGATAGATTACTGCTTCTGCCAGAGCAAGTTCGCCTTCAGGCGTTCCCAGGAAATTATATGTTTCTTTTGCCTGAAGGGCAAGACTCAAGGCTTGAGGATCAGCCAATCCAATATCCTCAATAGCGACCCTGACCAGTCTCCTAGCAATAAACAAGCGGTCTTCTCCAGCCTGGAGTATTCTGGCTAACCAGTAGAGCGAAGCATCCACATCGCTGTTCCGTATACTCTTATGGAGAGCTGAAATCAAATTGAAGTGTTCTTCTCCTTTTTTGTCGTAGATTAGGACTCTTTGCTGGAGCGCTTCTTTTACTTCTCTTTCCCCTATGGTCTGGCCTTTGACAATACGGGCGGCAATTTCCAGGGTATTAAGAGCCCGTCTGGCGTCCCCGTTTGAGTAGTCAATAATCATACCAAGAGCCTCATCATTCAGCTTTAATCCTGATTGTCCCAGTCCTCTGTCTTTATCTTGGAGTGATTCTTTGATGATTTTTATCAGATTCTCTTCAGATAAAGGTTTGAGCAAGAGAACCTTCATCCTGGATAGAAGAGGAGCTATGACTTCAAAAGAAGGATTCTCTGTAGTAGAACCAAAAAGGATAATGTCTCCTCTCTCTACATGGGGAAGAAAAGCTCCCTGTTGGGCTTTGTTAAAACGGTGAATTTCATCAATGAAAATAATGGTTGGCTGGTGGTAGAGGCGCCGGTGTTCTTCAGCCCTGCCCATGGTCTCTTTGACTTCCTTTATTCCGGAAAGAACAGCACTGTAGAAAAGACAGGGGAATCCGAAATGCTGGGCCAGAATATATCCCAGGGTTGTTTTGCCTGAGCCGGGTGGACCCCAAAAAATTATGGAGACTAAGTGGTCCGACTGAATCAACTCATTCAGGATTTTACCTTTCCCTATAAGATGTTCCTGGCCATAGAAATGGTTGAGATCCTTAGGCCGCCTCCTTTCTGCTAAGGGAGTATGCCGGGTAGAGGAATCAGGTGTGTCCATTAAAATTTATTTTTTTTCATCTTTGAGGAGGTAGTAAATTTCCCAACTGATTTCATCTGCCAGGCAGCCGAGACAGGAATTTTCGGTAGTAGCAATTTCTTCATCAGCAATTTTCTCTTTTATTATCTTCTTTACTCTTTTGCGGATTTTATAAAGAAGAATGTAATTGATCATTTCTAAACAAAAAAATAATATCACCTTTCCCAAAACCTGTAAAGATTGAGCCCCAGTCCTTAAAATGATATTATCCTTTTTCAGATAATGAAGAAATATCTTTTTTGCTTGAGCTTTTTTGTGTTGCTACATTCAGGCTGTGCATTTTTACTTAAGAAAACTCTTCCCTATCCCACTGGTCTTGTGTTTCCCCTGGCAGTTGAAGAGGAGATGTCTTTTCCTGGAGCTGCCAGAGAGAGGTTAGTGCTGGATGGAGAGCTGCTTTTTTTTAGCACTGGTGATGGCTATCTCTGGGCGGTTGATTGGAAAAATAGAGAAGTTAAGTGGAATTATTCAGCCGGAAAAATACCCTTGGGACCTCCATTTGCCGAAGAAAGAAAGGTTATAGTTGCTGATTTTGAAGGGACCATTTTTTGCTTCAATCGAGAAGGTGCTCTTCTCTGGTCAACAGAACTGAAGGATAAGATATCTTCCAGGTTGGGAGTTTTTCCAAGGGATGAAGTCTTTGCAGGCACTGAATCAGGAAAAGTCTTTATCTTGGAGAGTTCTTCTGGCCGCCTTCTCAGGCAAAAAGATGGAGGAAGCACAATCCGGACTAACTTTGTCCAGTGGGGGACAGATATTATTTTCGGAAATGATAAGGGTCATCTTTGCTTGATTGATGAATCAGGAAAAATCCTGTCTCTTTTTCAGGCGGATGGGGCTATCCAGGCAAGCATAACTGTAAGTGGAGACGTCTGTTATTTTTCCACGGAAAACCATTTTTTCTACTCTTACAATCTCAGGAAAAGAAAGGTTCAATGGAAGGTTGAACTGGGAGGCACAGCCCGGATCCCTCCACTTTTCAGGGGCAAACAGATGTTTGTTATCTTATGGAGTGGAGTGATATACTCTCTCCATAAAAATAACGGCATTATCCTCTGGTGGCAGCCGCTTCCATCGCGGAGCTATTTTGAGCCAGTTTTACTTGAAGAGCAGGTAGTAGTATCATCTCTTTCTTCTCAAGTTGTTGCCTTTAAAATTAACACAGGAGAAAAATCAGGCAGCTTTGAGTCAACCATGACTATCAGGTCCAATCCGGTCTGGTTACAGAATCAACTGGCAGTTCTTGCCTACAACCGGGGAGAGGGGGAGAGCCGTCTTCTCTTTCTCGAGAAGGAAGTTGCGGTCAGTCTTTTAACCTCAGTCAGCTCGCCGCAAAAAGTTAACCAGGAAGTTATTTTAACAGTATCAGAGGCTGGATTTTTCCAGCCTGAGTTTGAATTTTATCTCAAAAAGAACGGAGAAATTGAGATTCTCCAGGAATGGTCAGAGAAAAAGACTTTCTCCTGGTTTCCTGCCAAAACTGGTTCTTATGTTTTAGGCGTCCGTGCCAGGGATCAGAAGGAGAATGCCCAGGCCGAGCTTGCTTTCGAGATAGAAGAAGAAGAAGAAGAAAAAATAGAAAAAAAAGAAAAAGATAAGGAACAAATTCAATTAGCCTGGATTATTCATAAAAAAGAAAGGAGAAAACTTATGAACAGAGAAGAAGCTTTAAAGCTGGTGAAAAAAAACCTTAAAAACAAGAATCTGGTTAAGCATTCTCTGGCTGTTGAAGCCTGTATGAAGGCTGTGGCCAGACACCTGGGAGAAGATGAAGAAAAATGGGGTTTAGCTGGACTTCTCCATGACCTGGATTATGAAGTAACTGAGAAAGATCCAGAGAGACACTCTTTGGAAACAGTGAAAATATTGGAAGAATACGATCTCCCGGAGGAAATTCCTCAGGCTATAAAAGCCCATGCAGGCTGTATTCCCTGTAAAAGTAAAATGGATTGGTCGATTTTCGCTATTGATCCCTTGACTGGGTTGATTATTGCCGCTACTCTCATGCATCCCAGCAAAAAACTAAAAGAAGTGGACCTGGATTTTATCAAAAGGCGTTATAAGGAAAAGAGCTTTGCCAGGGGCGCCAAGAGGGAAGAAATTGAGCAGATAAGAATCATAGGGCTTGAACTGGATCAGTTCATATCTATCTGCTTAGAAGCTATGCAGGAAATAGATAAAGAATTGGGACTATATTAATTCGAAAATACAAAATATAGTCTATCTTGTCTATCTGGTTTATCTGGTCTGGAGAGGTCGAGAAAAGTGAGACGGGCGAGAAAAGTAAAAAGAGTTACTTGCGTTTATTGCGTTTGTCTAATTTATCTGGACTGAAGAATGCGAGACGGGCAAGACAAGCGAGAAAAGCAATCGGCATCTGCAGGAATGACTAATGAGCATTTTCATTGTTAGTGGGTGGCAAGACCGCCCTGGGTAATTAGATTAAAAATAAGGAGGATTAATGTTCAAAGTCAATGAATATTTTGATGGAAAGGTCAAATCTATTTCTTTCAAGATATCCCAGGGCCTGGCCACAATTGGGGTTATGGCCCCAGGTGAATATGAGTTCGCTACCTCCAGCCGAGAAGTGATGACTGTTATTACCGGAGTCCTTGAAGTCAAGCTGCCAGAAAGCAATAAATGGGAAATTTATGGCTCCCAACAGACATACACTGTCGAAGCTGGCCAGAAATTTCAATTGAAGGTGAAGGAAGATACTTCTTATCTCTGTCTTTACCAGTAAATAACCCAGGTTATTTGATTTATAGAGAACGCCGGGTCCATTCGCCGTCAATGTATCGCCACATGAGACCTGTAGGGTTTTTATCTCTCAATTCAGGTGGAAGCCGGTCTTGCCGCACCTGGTCATAGCAGTGCTTAGAGGCGAAACGGAGGAAAGAGAAAGGAATACCAACCGAGGTAAAACCAGGGTGGCCGGTGGCGGGAAAGGGGCCACCGTGAGTCATGGCTGGTGAAACCGCCACTCCGGTGGGCATCTTGTCATTAAGCAGGCGTCCTACCTTAAGCCGGAGAACAGGTTCCAGTTGCCGGTAAATCTGCTCATCTTTGCTGTCTTGGGAGCTGAAAATAGAGGCGGTTAAGTTTCCTTGGAGTAAGCGGGCGATTTCTATCATTTGGTCAAGACTTTCAACCAGGACCACAAGAGAGACAGGTCCGAAGATTTCTTCTTGAAAGAGGAGAGGATTATTTATAAATTGACTTCCTTTGACAGATAGTAGGGTGTTAGCGAAATGGAAGCCTTCAGTCTGGCCAAGAGGAAACCCTCCGCTGATGATTTTTGCACCTTCCATTTCCATGAGCTTTAACTTGTGCTGGATATCCTCAAGAACGCCTTCTCCGAGAAGAGAGCCTGGTTCTTTACTGCTGAAGAGTTGGGCAGAAGCGGAAATAAATTCCTTAGCTTCCAGGCTATCCAGGAGAATCACCAATCCAGGTTTGGTACAGAACTGTCCGCTTCCAAGGGTGCAAGAATTATAAAATTCTTCAGCCAGCACCTTGCTTCTTTCGCTCAACGCTCCGGGAAGAAGAAAAAGCGGATTGGTAGATGACATCTCCAGATAGATAAGCTTACCATTGGCTTCAGCGATTTCTTTTAGTTTGATTCCAGTTGAACGGCTGCCGGTAAAAGCCGTGGCAGAAGTGAAGGGATGGGCGATCATTCTGAATCCATCCTTATCAGAGCAGTGATAGAACATCTGGACTGAAAAGAGGGGAAGACCGCTTTCTTTTACTGCTACAAAGGCTGCTTCTGCCAGGATTCTGGTTGTTCCCGGATGGCCAGGATTGGCTTTGGCCAGCACCGGATTTCCAGTGGCTATAGCTGCAGCAAAATCTCCTCCCGCTATTGAATTAAAAGCAAGAGGAAAATTGTTTGGTCCAAGAATGATAACCACTCCTCCTAAAGGCCCAAATTTAGAGCGAATATTTCTCGAAGTGTCAATGGTAGCCTGGCACCAGTTTCTCTTTCTTACTGCGGCTGCTGTCTGCCTGAGCTGGTCTGTTGTTCGGGGCAGTTCCACTGAAGCTAAGCGTGGTTCTTCTGGAAGGCCTGTTTCAAGAGAAGCAGTGGTAATTAGGTCCTTTTTTCTCTTTTCAATATATTGAGCATAAAGTTCCAGAAACAAGGCTATTCTTTCTGGAGGAGTAGAGGCTAATTTCAGAACAGTGTCTCGAGCTGCCCTTAAAGCTTCTTTAATTTCTTCAAAGGAAGAGACAGGATAATAAGTCTCTATTCTTTTCCCTGATTTAGGATTAACTGCAAAAAAAGCAGTTACCGGGTACCGGGATTCTCTCCATTGCCCGCCGATTAAAACTGGTGACAAATCCATGATAATTTATCCTCCCGAAAAAACAGGAGAAATTACCACCCGGTCTCCCTCTTCCAGTTTTTCATCAAGTTTTACTGAACGGCCATTCCGGATGATCACTTTAGTCAGGGGTGTCTTTAACTTTATCCGGTCAAGAAGCTCTTCCACTGTGGTAAGTGAAGGAATATTGAATTCTTTTTCACTGAATCCTGCTTGGACAGAAAAATAGCTGATAAGTTTGACTGTTACCTTCATAACACTTTCCCAAATTATAGCCTTATCGGGCTTTTTCTTTTAGCTTGGGATTTCAGTCTGCTCATTTTTTTGAATCTAATCTTGGAGTTTTATAATCTTGGCTAATTCCTCAAATTCATCGCTTAATCCAAGCTGGACAGCCGTTCGCCTGGTAGGTATTCCTCTTCTGTCCCAACCTCTGATGTCGTAATAGTGCTGGAGAAGCTGGTCATATTTGTCTATTTCCAGGATATTTCCGGCTATAGGACCTTCCTTGTCTGCGTTTTCAGGATTGAACCAAATGGCTGGAGGATAGTCTCTTTTTCTATCCCAATCGGGAAATTCCCTGACAAAATGAGCCCTGATGAGGGCATAGATGCGGTCGCTTACTGTCCAGAAATCCTGGAGGTTCCAGTTAAGTCCGGTGGTGGCATTAAAATAAGCCGGATAATGATCCAAATCCCATCCCAGTTCTACCCAGGGGAAACGGCAGGCCACAATAAATTCAAAAAGGCCTCCTCGAATCCTCTGGAGCTCGATTACTTTTTGGGCTTTTTCTTTTTCATAGGATTCGCGGGGAGTTTCTTTTATTTCGTAAGTTATTACCCAGGATTCCTTATGATGGGCTCCTATGGCGCTGGTTCCAAAGGCCAAGGCCATTCCCGGGATAAATTTGCAGTTGTAGGCTGAAATATCCAGCCCTTTTACCTGCATGGCATAATCCTCGGAACCTTTGCCGAAATGCCGGGACATTCTCAGAGTTCCATCAGCCAGGAGATTTCCCACTTCGCTTTTCCTCAGTGCAGCCAGGCCCAGGAGTTCCTTGGCTTTTTCTGCATCTCCAAAGCGAAAGTCTCCCTGAGCGGCGCCTTGTTCTAAGGCATCAGCATAAAAAGCCAAGGTGGCACCTGCAGAAATAGTGTCCAGGCCGTATTCGTCACAGAGGTAATTGAGGGAGCCGACCTGGGCCAGCTCGAAAATTTCCAGGTTGCTGCCCAACATACCTATGTTTTCATAGTCCATCTCGGCCTCGTGGCCTTCTTTATCCAAAATGGTTATGCCGCAGCGCATGGTACAGTTGGGGCAACCGTAAGTGGCCACCCTTGCCTGATCCAGGCGCTCTCCGTCTATTTTCCAAGCTTCTTTGTGAAAAGTTTTTCTCATGTTACGTACTGGAAGGGCGGCAACTTCGTTGCACCAGGCAAGAACTCCGGTTGTGCCCTGTTTGGACCAGCCTGTCTCCTTATCGATTTCTCCAACTTGGCGCAGGTCGTCGGTACCAAGTTTCTTTATTTTTTCAGGATCTGCCGAAGGTATGTCTTTGGTCCCTTTGACCACGATGGATTTCAGATTCTTGGAGCCCATAACTGCTCCCATACCAGGCCGTCCTCCGGCCCGTCCTTCCATACTGCGCACTATGGCATAGAGAACTTTGTTTTCTCCTCCCTGGCCTATGGTAAGAATACCCACAGCTCGGCCATATTTATCATACAACCAGTCCATGGTTTCATAGGTGCCTTTTCCCCAAACATCTGAGGCTGAGTGGAATTCAACTTTATCGTCTTCTATATAGACATAGGTTGGAGAATCCGCTTTTCCTTCTACTATGATGATATCGTAGCCAGCTTTTCGGAGCTGGATAGTCACTCTTGTTCCCAGATTTCCATCTCCATATCCGCCAGTTATGGGAGATTTAGCAGCCACCACAGTTTTTCCGGTGTTGGGAGCAGGAATACCGGCAATAGGACCAAGGGCGACGATTAGCTTGTTCTCAGGGCCCAATGGATCAATTCCAGGCTTTAGTTCATCCCAGAGAATTTTAACGGCAAAGCCGCGTCCTCCTACCCATTTAAGGGCAAAATCTTCGGAATATGTTTCTTTTTTGAATGTTTTTTGGGACAAGTTGATTCTTAATATGTTTCCTGTCCAGCCATGCATTATTACCTCCGGTTAGATTAATTAATAAACAAGGCAGACTATATCGATTAACATACCCAGGAGGATAATGTCAAATGGAATGAATACCAGGGGTTTATTAAAAATTTTGAAGCTTTTTTGTGGGTGTAAGAGAGCATCCCTGATGCTCTCAAGGTCTAAAAGCATTACTGCTCAATAGATGAGAATTATTTTATTTCTTTTTCGGTGTTGTTATTTCTTCTTCTGATGGGATTATAATCCAGGCCACAATGTAAAAAAGAATCATGGGAAGCAGAGCAGTGAGAAAAGCGAGGGCAACAAAGATTAACCTGGTAAGAGAAGTGTCAATATCAAAGTATTCAGCCAGCCCGGCGCAAACTCCTCCTAACATTTTGTGTCTTTGGGAACGGAACAACTTTTTAGCCATTTTATTCTCCTTATTTGTAATTACTATTAGAGGTTGTCCCAAAGTGACGGTAATGAGGTAACGGTATTAGG
>CAYTTR010000055.1:0-9190 GCA_964440805.1 uncultured Eubacteriales bacterium | reverse complement strand
CATCTGCGGCAACCTCGACTCGTGAATAATCCAGGTTAATTCCTTGACAAGAAAGAAAATTTTTGCGTAGAATAAAAAAAGCTCCCAAATAAAAAAATGGGGTTGAGAAAGTCGTATTGTTAGTAAGGGTTAACGTTTCTTTAAATGATGGCAACCTAATGACCTGTCTCTCCAAACACTTAACTTATTTTCCTGTCCATTCTCCTTAAACAGCTTAGACTAAAACCCCTTTTTTCTGAAAAATGAGAATATGGAGGAATATCTTCAACGGCGGTAGCTTATCCAACAGGCTTTTCCGTTTTTTTCTTGTATATTTTTTTCCTCCTCAAATTAACTTTAATAAATCTATCTCAAAGAGATCGGAAATTTTCTTTCTCAGGCGAGTTGATTTCTTTTTGCCGTTCATAAACAGAGATACCATGGTTGGGCTCACCTTCAACTCCCGGGCCAGTGTCTCCTGGGTCCATTCCAGTTCCACCAGCTTCTTTTTAATCTCCTTAGCTTTTTCGTTGCTCAGAAAAGTCATTTACAACTCTCTTTGTATACCGAATTTTTCATTCTATCATAACACTCAAATTAAAAAAAGGTTTAATATCTGATATGAATCCTGTCACCCTGAAAAAATCGGACATAGGAAAGAGGATCCGCCATGTCCGGAATATGCTGGGATTAAAAATGAAAGAACTTTCCACTATAATCAACGTCTCCTGCAGTTATATTTCTGAAGTAGAATCCGGGAAATACCGGCCTTCCATCGATCTTTTGAGCGGGCTTCTCCAGAATTTTAACATCAACGTTAATTGGATTGTTTCAGGAGAGGGGTCTATCTACAACCACCAGTGTGAACAACACAATTTGAGGATAGTAATAAAAAATGGAAATTTAGAACAGGAATTAGACCGGGAGAAAATAAAAAACGCGGTTCCCGTCCAGGTCATAAGCGATATTTCTCTTCTCGTTCCTGGTCAAGCTATAAAACCGGAAAACATAGTGAGTTATTCTTTGATCCAGGAAGAAAGCCTGCCCCAAAATATAGACTACACTTTAGACAGATTGAACGGTTTAGTGTGTGTGCCGGTGGCTGACGGATGCCTTTATCCCACCGTGGAGAAAGGCGGGTTTGTCCTCATCGATAGAAATGACACTGCAGTGAAAAACGGAAAGATTTATGCCGTTTTTATTGAAGAGGAACAAAGAGTGACCATGAAAAGAGTGGAGAAAGTTGGAGACACCCTGATTTTTCATAATGAAAGAGGTTCAGGCGGGAAATCCGACCCGGGATTCCCTAAAATGTTTAAAATAAATAAAGGGAAAAAGAGCTACATCCGGGGGAGAGTTATCCTGGCCGGAGTGAGGTTATAAGTTAATAATAGAAAATATTTTTTTGCTCCTAAGGTAAATTTTATTTACCGAATAGTAAATAAATTAATTTCGTAATACTGAAACAAATTTAAGACAAATTGAACTTATACGATTACAACCGGGAACTCATCCTCAAATCCCAGGCCTTGAATTCAGCTTTAAATGCCGTTGCCTTTGCCGATCTAAAAGGAAAGCTGACCTATGTCAATCCCTCTTTTCTCCGCCTGTGGGGCTACTCCAACGATATGGAAGTTCTGGGAAGATCTGCCCTCGATTTCTGGAAAGAAGAAGAGAAAGCTAAAAAAGCCGTTAAATCCCTGCGGGAGGAAGGTTCCTGGCGGCCCCGAATTTCAAGGCACAGACTCCATCCGCGTAATAAAATAACGCAACCAACGCAACAAACGCAAGTAACGCAACAAACGCGATAAACGCTATCAACGCAACAAACGCTATCAACGCTATCAACGCAAGTAACGCTATAAACCAGACAAACAATAATTCTCCTTCATTATCATGAGTGCTCTCTTCGGCTTATTTCATTTAAACGGCCAACCCGTCCAAAAACAGGATTTCAAGCGCATGAGTCAAGTGCTGGCTCCCTATGGACCGGAGAGAGAGGGAATCTGGATGGAGGGAAATGTCGGTCTCGGCCATAGACTGATATGTTTCACGCCCCAGGACCGGTTCGAGCGTCAGCCCTTGGTTCATTCCAGCCGTAAATGGGTACTGGTTTTTGATGGACGCCTGGACAACCGCCAAGAGCTGATCCACACTTTGGATATAAATACAGAAGAAGCCCCATCTATGCCAGATTCACGCCTTGTTGGGTATGCTTACGAAAAATGGGGTGAGCAGTGTGTCCATCATCTGATCGGTTCTTTTGTTTTTGCCTTTTGGGATATATGGGAAAAAGAGCTTTTCCTGGCTCGGTCTCCGGTAAACAAACGGGCTCTCTTTTATCATAAAACATCCCACTGCTTTGCGTTTTCTTCCATGCCTAAGGGATTATTCCAGCTTCCCCATGTCCCGCGGGAAATTGACGAAGAAGTCCTCGCTGACTACTTGGCAATGGCACCTCCCGACCCCAAAAGAACTTTTTATCAACATATCTACAGACTTCCTTCCGGTCACTGGATGCGGGTTAATCCCAATCGCCTCAACATCGGTCAATACTGGAAACCGGATATTTATTCTGAGATAAGATATCCCCAGGACAATGATTATGTGGAAGCTTTTAAAGAGAAGTTCCACCAGGCTGTTAAGTCCCGTCTCAGGAGCCTGACCCCTGTAGGGGTTATGATGAGTGGAGGCTTGGATTCCAGCTCTGTGGCTGTGACAGCCGCTTCTATGCTCGGAGAAAACGGAAAACGGCTGACCGCTTTTACAGAAGTGCCCCAGCCCGGTTTTAAAGGACCTATTGGAAAAAACCGGTACGCAGATGAAACGCCTTTTGTGAGAGAGATTGCCAGAGGGCAGGCTAATCTTAATCTGAACCTTGTCCGTACAGACGGCCGCTTTTATCTGGAAGGCCTGGACAGCTTTTTTGAGGCGGCGGAAGGTCCTTTTCCGAATGCCTCCAATCGTCTCTATATCGAAGCTATCTTAAACCAAGCCCAAAAACAGAAAATCGGAGTTGTCCTGGAGGGAGTCCAGGGGAATCTGACCATGAGCTGGCAGGGAAGCGGTCTCCTTTCGAATCTTATCTACCAAAAACACTGGCTTCAAGCCCTGCATGAAGCGCAGGCCATTTCGCATCGGGGAAACGCCTGCTCCACATGGAGGGTGTTAATGGCTCAGGGGATCATGCCTCTGCTTCCCACTCCACTGTGGTCTTTGATAAGCTCACTTCGGGGAAAAGAAAATAAGGGGCTTTACTCCTCCTCACCCCCTTGGGCAGCCTATTCGCCTCTCAATCCTATTTTTGCCAGAGAGAAAAAAGTGGAAGCCCGGGCCCATAGGAAAGGGCATGATTTCCGGTTCAGGTTGAAAAGAGACACTCGGGCCCTTCGTTTTAAAACCATGACCTGTTTTGAGACGTTTGATATTTTATGGGCTGGGTATCAAGCTTTATTCGGCACAGAAACAAGGGATCCCACGGCCGACACCCGTATTATTGAGTTCTGCCTTTCTCTCCCTGAGGAACAGTTCCTTCACCACGGCGTTTCCCGCAGCCTCATCCGTCGCGCCATGAAGGGTCGACTGCCTTCATCAGTGTTGTGGAAAAAGAAAAGGGGGTTACAGACAGCGGACTGGTTTGAACGAATAAAACGAGCTCAGGCTCAGATCCAGGAAACACTCAAAGACATAGAGAAGAGCCCCTTAGCGAGTCAGGCCCTGGATATACCCAGGCTTTGGAAGCTGGTGGAAAACCTTCCTGATGCGGGCAGCAGCACAGACGAGTTTATGCTCAAATACCGCAAAGTTCTGGAATCCGGTTTGATGACCGGGTGTTTTATCCGCTGGGTGGAGAAGGGGATATAAACATTTGAAAATGTGGCATTATAATTATTCAGGACTTACCGTTTGTTCCCAAATGGAGATTCCGGAATGGTTTGCATTTGAAAATCACAGCTCCTTTCTCCGGCCGGATGTCCAGATACGCCTGAAATCCCCTGTTCCGGAAGAATCTTTCAATCCAGGCCCCCCGTCTTTCTCCAATAACAAATGTCGTTTTTTCTTTCCGGAAGCAGGTGAGTACCACATTTGTAACGGGGATGAGATCGTCATTAAGCCCTTATTAAAGGCCAAAAAACG
Organism: uncultured Eubacteriales bacterium; assembly: GCA_964440805.1. Taxonomy (GTDB): domain Bacteria; phylum Acidobacteriota; class Aminicenantia; order Aminicenantales; family Aminicenantaceae; genus CAYTTR01. The sequence goes on along the minus strand of CAYTTR010000055.1, from coordinate 5,074 downwards.
GGAGATACGTCTTTTCCTCTTGGGTACAGCCTGGGGAGTTTTGAACTACCAACGGGGACATACCATTTTTCATGCGGCTGCGGTCAAAATTCGCAATCAGGCGGTGGCTTTTTGTGGACCGGCGGGTTCCGGCAAGTCCACACTCGCAGCCTGGCTGACCAACAAGGGATATCCTGTAGTCGGTGATGACCTCTGCCGCCTTGATTTAGTCCATGACACCAATCCTGTCATTTATCCTTCTTCTCTACGGCTTAAACTCTGGAAGGATTCCCTGGACGCTCTGGGATGGGACCATAAAAAACTGGAGAGGGATTATTTCCGGTCGGATAAGTTCCATCTTCCCCAACAAAGCCCCAGCTTTCGGGACCCTTTGCCTGTATCAAAAATATTTCTTTTAGACTGGGGCAAACTCAACATCAAGCGGTTGACCGGACTTTATTCAGTAAAGAGCCTTTTGACTTCAGCCACTTACCGTAGCGAACTGCTTGGGCCCATCGGTCAGACCGCAAGTCAGTGGGAGAGGGGAATCCAAGCGGCCCAAAGTATTCCCATCTGGAAATTCACCCGGCCCTGGGGTTTAAAAGAGATAGAAAAAACGGTTCAGTTCCTTAGAAAATACCTTTAAAAATTAGGGTGTTTTTTTTACAATGAGAATGGAGAGTGGACAAGAAAATTAAAGCATGATATATGAGCCTTATGAAATCAAACAAATGGCACCCTGAATCCAAGGTCAGGCGGTGCAAAGAGGTGATATTCAGCCAACTGGACGATGAACTGCTGGCTGTCGATTCCAAAAAGGGCTTTTGTTACAGCCTGAACGAAACAGCGGGTCTGATTTGGGAATGGATGAGGGAACCCATCACCCTTAAAGAGATCTGCATCCGGTTGGGTGAGAAGTTTGATGTGAGCAGAGCCCAATGCCTTGAAGAGGTCACGGCTTTGCTCCAAGGCCTTTACCAGGCGGGCTTGGTAAAAGTAAGCCATGAGGATTCCGGTGAGATTGTTTAATTTTTGGAAAAAGGAGTCTTTCCTCTTGATGGAGGCAGCTTTCTACCTGGTGGCAGCCCGCATAGCCCTCAAGACCTTGCCTTTCAGGCACCTGGAACCTCTATTCAAACGTCCTCCCAAAGCCAGGGAAATCTCAAAAGCTGAGCGGGACCTATGGAAAAACAAAATCAAAAAATCCATATCCAAAGCAGGGCGTTATCAGCCGCTCAAAACCACCTGCTTTACCCGGGCCATGGCTGCCCAGGCTATGCTGAGGCACCGGGGTGTGAAGACGACCCTTTTTTATGGAGCTGCCCGTCTGCCCGGGTCTGGTCTGAGAACCCATGTCTGGCTCAAGGAGGGAACAGAGGGAATTGTGGGATATGTTAAGGCTTCGGATTATCACATCCTTGCCCGATATCAAACCAAAGAAATGGAATGAAGAAAACAAACCAAACTTATATTTAAGGAGTTTGAGTATGGATAAAAAAAAGAAAACAGCCAAACAAAAATCATCCGATACCCCAAAAGCCTTGCGGAAATGGGTCAAGCCAAAATTTGAAAAAGTTGATTTAAAGAAGGCCATGGCAGGACCTGGAGGTACTAGTCCTGACAATGTTTGGGGGCAGTCAACCAGTTAATAACTTAATTTAAACTTCAACCCAATCCACCACCATTTTTTTAAATTAGAATAATCATCCAAAAGAAAAATTCACTAGTGAAAAAATCATTGAACCTATCCCAGTTTCATCCATCCCCGGAATTCCTATGGATGCTTTCCTGTCTTCGGATGAGATGGAACCCCAAAAAGCAAATTTATCCCGCGTCTCTCCCTCAAAAAATCGACTGGGAATCTTTACTCTCTCTCCTTCAATACCACCAGGTGCTTCCTTTGGTTTACCAGAGCCTCCAAAATAAGAGAAAACACACCATTCCGGCCGGTATCCGGGGCAAAATGAGGGAGAGCTATAAACAGAATGCCCAACGAACCCTTCACATGACAGCCGAATTGGTGGAAATCCTGGATGAGTTTAAGGAGAACCATGTAAGAGCGATTCCCCTCAAGGGCCCAACCCTTAGCCAGAAATTATACGGGAATCTTCATTCCAGAATTATAAAAGACCTGGATATGATGATTCCGGTCCAGGATTTATCAAAAGCAGAAAGAATACTTAAAAAGAAAAATTACAGAAGGCGCTCTCCCCCCGAAAAATCCTCCCTCAAAAAAGTGGATTTATTCATGAGAAACGGCCATCATTTCCATTATTTAAACAGCGGCAGTCAAACCAGAGTGGACCTCCACTGGAAATTGATCCGCACCCCCCAAAGACTTCCCCTGACTTTCAAGGACATGTGGGAGAACAAAGAAACAGTCCTTCTGGGAGGCAGAGAAATCCCCACATTGTCCAAAGAACAGACTTTCTTATATCTTTGTGAACATGGATCAAATCACGCATTTTACAGACTGTTCTGGTTGTGTGATGTGGCGGAATTCATCCATCAGAATCCCAGAATCAAATGGGAAAAGCTTTTAGAGCGAGCCCATCGTCTTAATATCTTCCTGCATACAGCCCAAGCTTTTTATGTGTCCAATAGAGTTTTTCAAACACCTCTTCCGGAAAAACTAAGAGAGATTATCCCCAAAAATCGTCTCATTAAAAGTCTATCCCGAAAATCTCTTTTTTTTATCATCCGGTCAAAAGGATTTTACTTTAAACCCCTCACCAAAGAGCATTGGCTGGCCAAAACTTACAAAAGCCAGCGGGAGTTTAACCTCAAACACAAGCTGCTCTACTGGATAAAAGAGCTGTTTTACCGTGAATCAGATTGGGATCGAGTCTCCTTACCGGATTGGGCCTTCCCTCTTTATTATATCCTGAGGCCTATTCTCTTTTTTCAGCGAGGATTTACAAACAAAAAAAATGTACTGGAACTTCGTTAAATCATTTCTCCATACTGTGGGCCGACGGGCGGTTTTGTCTGTTTGCCTCACCATTTTCATTGGACTGACCCATGGAGTGGGTCTTCTTATGATTATCCCCCTTCTCGGGTTGATGGGATTGGAGGGAACAGGCCCTGTGAATTCAGGAATCGCCTCGTATATCAACCAAATTTTAGGAAAAATGGGACTCACCCCCACTCTTTCTTTAATTCTTTTGATTTATGTTTTGATTGTCACTCTCTACGCTTTGGTCAAGAGATACAATTCCGTTTTAAATGCCAAGTTGATCTATCGATACGTCAAATCTCTGCGTGACCGGATGTATGAGTCCCTCTCTCACATGGATTGGCTGAGCTTCATTCGGAAGAAAAAATCAGATATGATTCATACCATCTCCATGGACCTTGAAACCCTATCCTACGGCATAAGAGAATCCCTTAAACTAACCGGACAGGTGGTCCTCGCAGCTGTCTACATCACAGTGGCTCTCCTGATTTCCCTTCCCATGACTGGTTTTGCCCTTCTCTGCGGTGGAGCCATCTTCCTCTTTCTTCGGCCCCTAAACCAAAAGGCTCATCGGTCAGGTGAAAAACAGCGTGAGGCTTTTGAGGGTCTTTTTTCTACAATCAAAGACCATGTGGATGGTATGAAAATTGCTAAAAGTTACAACCTGGATAACAAATTCAAAACTCATTTCCGAAGACTGACGAATCAGTTTGCGGTTGAAAATATTCGCTACATTCGCCTCAATTCATCGACCCGCATGGTTTATGAGATCGGAGCAGTCACCGCACTGAGTTTGTTTTTTTATGTGGCCATCCACTTTTTTCATTTGCCTGCGGTTCATCTTCTGGTTATTGTTTTCCTTTTCTCCCGGCTTCTCCCGCGCTTTTCAACAATCCAACAGAGTCTTCAGCGAATCAAAAATACCCTCCCTTCGTTTAAAAAAGTAAATCAAACCCAGGAAGAAATTGAAAAAGTAAAAGAAAAACACCCATCCCCCTCTCTTTCTCCCATGCCCCTTAAAAAGGAAATCCGATTAGAAAAAGTCTCCTTTCGCTATGACAAAAAGCAGAACCATTGGGCCCTCAAAGACATTTCACTCACTCTTCCTGTGAACACCATGACGGCCATAGTGGGACCCTCGGGAGCCGGGAAGAGCACTCTGGCCGATATTCTCATAGGCCTTTTGATTCCCGATAGAGGGGATTTCTGGGTCGACGGAAGAGCTCTCTGGGGAGAGCAAATATTCCGGTGGCGGAAATCTGTGGGATATGTCCCTCAAGATATCTTCTTGTTCAATGATACAGTGGAGTCTAACTTGAGAGTGGCTCGTCCGGATGCCAAGACAGAAGAAATCTGGGCTGTGCTCCACACAGCGGCCGCAGATGAACTGGTTTCTGGTCTTCCACAGGGGCTCCAAACCGTTCTCGGAGATAGAGGAGTCCGTCTTTCGGGTGGGGAACGACAGCGGATAGTCCTCGCCCGGGCTCTCCTTTCTCATCCCTCCCTCCTTCTTCTGGATGAAGCCACGAACTCACTGGATACAGAAAACGAGAGAAAGATTCAAAACGCTGTGGACCGACTGCATGGGGAATTGACCATCGTTTTGATCGCACACCGTTCCTCCACGATTCAAAGCGCAGACCGGATCCTGCTTCTGGAGAAAGGAAGGATCACGGAAAAAGGGACATGGAAAGAGCTGGGCCCTCGCTATGATTCCCTCTACCATTCTCCTAAATTCCCCTCTTTCAAAAAAAATTCAAAACACTATCTCTCAATCCAAACCAAATAAACGCAACAAACGCAACAAACGCAATAAACGCTATCAACGCAACAAACGCAATTAACGCTATCAACGCAATTAACGCTATAAACGCAATTAACGCTATAAACGCAATTAACGCTATAAACGCTATAAACGCTATCAACGCTATCAACGCTTTTTGCCTGTCTCGCCTTTCTCGCTCGTCTCGCCTTTTTTAAAACCAGACAAACGAGACAAACCAAACAAACGAGATAAACCAACCCAAAGGAGATGAAACATTGAATAAACATATTGCTGTTGTTGGGTGTGGCTACTGGGGCAAAAACTTAGTCCGCAACTTCCACGAACTAAACGCCCTCTACGCCGTCTGCGACTCT
>CAYTTR010000054.1:0-9260 GCA_964440805.1 uncultured Eubacteriales bacterium | reverse complement strand
TAAACCAATTAAAAGTATTTTATTCTTTTTTATATTGATTGCCATTTTAATCAACTGCAACTGTCGTGAAGAAAATGGTAAAATAATGGAAAAAATTATCCCAATTCAAGAAATATTTTCTATTGAAAAAGAAAATGATCCTCAATATTCTTTCTATTATCCCCAAGATATAAAAATAGATTGGGATGGGAATATTCATGTCCTTGATTCAAATAACAGCAGAATTCAAATATTCAATAAAAATGGCGAATATTTAAGGACAATCGGAGAGCCCGGTCAGGGACCGGGGCAATTTAACAAGCCGGAAAGCATTTTTATAGAAGAGAAAGAAAAAATAATTTATATCAGTGATACACGAAACCAGAGAATTCAATTATTTACCTTAGATGGCGATTATCTCTCTTTAATTAAACTAAATTTTGCTCCCCAGCAGGTGGTTCTAAGTAACTCAAATATATATGTAACCCGTTTTCCTTCAACAATGGTCTATGGCAACAGCCCAAAAAGCAAATCTCTAATCAAAAAATTAGACAGAAACGGTAATATAATCAACGAATTCTTAATACCGTTAGATACCGGATATCATTTAACCAATCTTTTAGTTAATTCAATTACTATCACCACAGATGAAAATAATAATTTAATCTGTGCTTACAAATTGGGAATAAACCGGATAATGAAATTTGATCATAAAGATAATATGGTGCTGGAATTTAAAACTATATATAAAGCCTGGGAATGGGCAACACCGGGAGAATTCATAAATATTAGTTCAGAAGAAGATATTGAAAAATTAGCCTATGTAGTAGCAGATATTGCTTGTGATAAGGAAAATAATATTTATATTCTTTCCGGAAATTTAGAAAAGAAAAAAGATGGAAATTTTGAAAAAGCCAGAGAGATATATAAATTCGATCCTTACGGAAAATATACCGGAACTTTAATTTTACCTTTAAAAGTTCAACTAATAGAATTTGATAAAGAAAACCACCTTTTCATTATTGACCATAATTTTATAATCAGAAAATTTAAATTGTTAAGTAAATAACTACAATGCCCAATAAATTAGTCTTTTCTAAAAAAAACAGCTTGATTTTAATTATGATTATGGGTTTATTTACTTTCAGTTTATGGCAGTTGAAAATACATAAAAGAAATTTTGACTTATATAAAGAGAATAAAAAATTACTTTCAGAATTCAGAGATAAAAACTACCGGGAAAATCTGAAAATTTCAATAAAAGAAGGAGACTATATTCCTGATTTCGTTATCAAGACTATAGATAATAAGTATTTTGAATCAAAGAAATTTAACAACCCTGTTTTTTTACTATTTTTTAATACTGACTGTAAGAGCTGTTTTCAATCAGCTCTTGAGATATACCGGAATCTTAACTATCTTGAAAAAGAAGGATTGTTAATCATAGGCTTGGCTACAGAGAACGAAAATATTTTAAGTGGCCTTAGCGAGAAAAATGATATAAAATTTCCCATCGCTCAAGATTCAAACTCGAAGTTCCATAAGATGTTTGGAATTAGAGGCGAACCTTCTTTTGTTTTAATTAGCAGGGGAAAAAAAGTAGTTCGCTTAGGAGATTTTTTAAATTACAGAGAAAAATTAGAAAATCTGCCTGAAATTATAGAAAGCTTATTAAACTATTAAAAAATGGGGACCATCATAAAATTATCAATCAAGAAGATCCTCAGAAATAATCAGTTAATAATAATATTTTTATCTATTTTTTATCTTTACCTATTGTATTTATCCATCTTTCTAAACAACTTTTCTTCAGGGATTTCCTCTTTAGTGGTGATATTGCCCTACTTTGCCCTTATTGCCACAGGAGGAATAATTAAAGATGAAGTAAGCTCCGGACATCTTGATTTTATGGTTATGAAAATATCAAAAGATAAAATTGTTCTGGGAAAATTTTTTAGTTTAATTTTCTTGGTAGTTATATATGAATTGCTGATAATTATCACAATCTTCCTAACTTATCTTATTTCCGGAGGTGGGTATTTAGATTTAAATATGATATTTAATAAAGCAGTTATCTGTCTTTCCTTAAGTTTTTATTTAATTTCCCTGGGAATTTTTCTCTCCTGTTATCTAAAAGGCCTAATGAATTTTGTGGCGGTCTTATTTATTCAGGTCTTTATGGCTTTTTTTCTGGATTTTAAAAATGTTTTAGACCTTTTCGAAACCGCGGTTCTTACTTTAAAACAAAGTGTGGCTCTTTCTGCTTTATCCATATTGCTTCCCCAAATTATTATATCCAGGAATAACCAACTATTTTCACTTATTCTAATTATTTATTCAGTAATTTTCCTTTTTTTCACTATATATACATTCAGACGAATGGAATTAAAGAGAGGCTGATAAACTAAAAAATAAAATGAGTGAAGACAAAAATATAATAGAAGTAAATAATCTGGAAAAATCATTCAGCTCTATTTTCAGAAAAGAAAAGCCCGTTATCTCCAATTTATCCTTTGAAGTCAAAAAGGGGAAAATTACCGGATTTTTGGGTCCAAACGGAGCCGGAAAAACAACCACCATCCGGATCATTTTAGGATTTCTTAAACCTAATAAAGGAACAATTAGGATTTTTGGAAAAAAAATATTGGAAAAGAAAGGAAACAAATTTAAAAGAAAAATCGGATATTTACCGGAATCTCCCTCCTTCTATCCTTTCCTTAGAGGAAAAGAACTGCTTCATATTTCAGCCGAACTGGCCAATCTTCCCCGGAATGAAATTGAAGGCCGGATTAACAATATTTCTCAACTGTTTCAACTCCATGGCTTTTATAATAAAAAAATAAAAAGTTATTCCAAAGGAATGTTGAAAAAATTAGCCTTTGCTCAGACATTAATCTCAGAGCCTGAACTTCTTATCCTGGACGAACCTTTAACCGGACTTGATCCTATAGTGATGGTAGAAATAAGAAACTATATTAAGGAAATTCATAAGCAAGGAAAATCAATGTTTATAAGTTCTCATCTTCTTTCAGAAATGGAGAAGATTTGTGAGGATGTTGTTTTGATAAACCGGGGGAAAAAAGTATTAGGCGGAAACTTAAAAGAATTATTAGAAAACAGGATAAAATTCACTATTTCCATTCAAGCCAATTCCAAAATAAAAGATTTTCTTCAAAAAGAGAAAAAATACAGGTTGAGAGTAAAAAATCAACTGATCAGTACAATTCTTAAAAAAGAGGAAGGAGGTAATTTAATAAAATTACTCAAACAAAACTTTTCTTCTATCAACTATGAAATAAAACCGGCAAATTTAGAAGATTTATTCTTGTTCTATTCTAAAGATAGGCCAGGAGAGAAAAATCCCTTTGATTAAAATATGGATTTGAAATCTCAGCGAATTTATGTTTTTGCTTTTTTTAGACAAATATTTATGTAACGCCTGAGAAATTTTATGGCTTCATCTGATCTTCTGAAGACCGGTATCCCTTCCTCTTCCAGAAAATCCACTAACGGTTGATATATCTTACCCGAATCAATATTCACTACAAACGGCTTTTCTTTCTTGTGGAAAAGAGTAATCAGTCTCCTGGCAAGACTTCCCGGAGCCTTTATATTCTCCTTATGATGAGATGCGGCAGCAAGGGTGTTCATAGCCGGAGTCATGGGCACCGGGGAAACAACGGCACAGTCAACATTTTTATCCTCCAAAACAACTTCCGCCGCCCGGCAAAATGTCTCGTCATCAGCCACCGGCGTAAGGTCCAGAGGATTATTAATATCCTGGAGTTTTTCTATGCCAAGGAACGAAAGGATTTCGACAAGTTTTTCTTCTGTTTTGGTAGAAAAACGGGATAGACTCAGAAAGTCATTGTTTTTCAGGTTGTCCGACATAATAACGCATTCAAAACCGGCATTGGTTATTAAGGCAACGTTCCGTCCTTTTATTTTTTTCCCATCAAAAAAGCAAAATCCTTTAATGAAGTTTTCGAATTCAAAAAGACTCTCCGCCATTACTACTCCGGCATCTTCCATTATTTCCCGGGCTAACCGGTAATCTCCGGCTATAGAGGCAGTATGGCTGGTCATAGCAGTTCTAGCTTCAGGAGTACGTCCTCCTTTGTAAAGAATAACCGTTTTTCCCTTTTCCCGGATCATCCTCTCGGCTGCTTCAGCAAAAGCAAGCCCGTCTCCTTTTTGAAATCCTTCCACATAAACAGCCAAAATCTTTACCTGGTCATCATCTAAGAAATAATGCAGATAATCTCCCACCGTCAGGTCAAGCTGATTACCCAGGGAAACAGCATACAAAGGATCAATACCGGCCAGTTTGCTCATTCTGGATATCATAAAAGCGCCGCTCTGACTGAGATAGACAAGATTGGATTGGCGGATTTTTTTCCTTTTCTTTGAGTAGAGCTTATATTGAGGGACAAAAGTGGTATCATATTTGCCCGGTCTTGAATAAATCCCCAGGCAATTACCTCCATTGACAACGGGAATCTGTTTACCGGACTGCCTGCCGTTGGAAAGAAGTAATTTTATCTCGTTCTTGATCTCTTCTGTACCTTCTTTTTCCCCCATTCCTCCGGAAATAATGATAACAGAATGGGCTTTCTCTTTTTCAATAAGCTCGAAGAGTACTGGCGGTACTTGCGGAGCTGAAATTGTGATTACAAATAGATCCGTTGTTCCGGGAAGGTCTTTTATTTCTCCCACACACCGGCAGCCGTCAATACTGCTTAACCCGGGCTTAACCACGGTCACTTTTTCTTCCGGAAATCCCTGTTTTAAAATGTTTCTAAGTATAATCCGGCCGAGATTAATTTTCTCCGATACACCGATTATGCCTATACTTTCCGGCTTAAGAAGCCGGCCGATTTTATAATAAGGCCTGGGATTACTTTCAAACCGATTCCTGGAAAAACGACAGACTCCATCCAATGCAACCAGCCGGCCCTGTTGAATGACCAATGGATTGACCTCAGCTTCCTCTATAACAAAGTCGTTTTTCTGGCCCAGGTTACTAAAAGAAGCTCCTAAGCCGGCAAAACTAAGAGCAGCCTGAATCAAGACTTGCGGCTTGAGCAAAGCTTTGCGGCCGCGATACTCTTGAAAGAGCTTGGGATAAAAAGACAGGTCTGAAAGTTTTTTTCGAATTATTTTATTTTCAGCCAGGTGGGCGGAAATTAGAAGAGTTCCCTGACCATCTTTCAACCTTGAATTAAGCAGTTCTGCATCCAGACCGCCCAGCCCTACTAAAACCACAGGCCCAAATTCCTGAGAGGAACGAAGACCCAATATCAGCTCAGAACCGAAACCGACATCTTCATATGCAATTGCTTCGCAAATCAGGAATCCCCTGATTTCTTTCTTATTCTTAGTTTTCCGGCGAACTTCTTTTTCCATGGCCTGAAGAGCATTTATGACTTGGGAGTACTTTTTTTCGACAAAGCGGACTCCTCCGATATCGGACTTATGAACAATTTCAGGAGAGACCACCTTCAGAACAATTTTATCTGTTTTAAAGTTTTTTAGCTGGTCTTCAGTGGGAAATGAACCTGTTCCAAAAAAAAGATGCTCCGGTAAAGCAATATCCAGCTTCTTCAGGATAGAATAGATTTCATGTTCCAAAAGCCGTTTTCTGCCTTCTTTTTCAGCCTGGACAAACAGGCTGGAAATTTCAGCGATTTTTTTCTGCCGGGCAGAACTTTCCATTACCTTCCCCTGTTCACCGGTCTTGCTTTTATTTTTATTTAATGAATTTGTCATTTAACCGCTGACTGCATCCCGGCCGAGTCTAAAAGCTTTTAGATTCATCTCCACTATTGATTTCCCCTTGGAGGAAAAAAGCTTTTCAATATACTTTAGTAAAATTTCTTCCTTGACCGCTAAAAAACATGAAGCTGCCCCCAACATAACCATATTCTGCGACCTAAGAGAACCGGCCTTACGGGATAATTTTTCCGAATCAATCAGAAAAGCCTGGGGAAAACTACGAATCTTTTCTAAAATATCAGCCAAAGGAGGATAATCGGGGATATTAAGAAAAGGATTAATGCTGCTTAGAACAGTTCCCTTTGGCTTTAGATATTCTAAGTAGCGCAGAGTTTCAAGGGGTTCGACACTGAGGAGCAAATCCGCTTCTCCTCTGGGAATAAGCTCACTGAAGACAGGAGGATCGGCAATACGCAGATGGGACTGGACCGCTCCTCCCCGTTGGGCCATGCCGTGGACTTCCGCTTGCTTAAATTGGAAGCCTTGTTTCAAGGCTGCCTTATCAATTACATAGGCAATGGAAAGAATCCCCTGCCCTCCCACACCGGCCAGGATGATATCTTGCTTCATCGGCTGCTTTTCCCTTTCTTTTTTTTCCGGGCTTCATGAATGCATTCCCGGGAAGCGATAACGACAGAGATTCCTTTAAATTCGATTTCTTCCTTGAGAACATTGATCATTTCATCTCTATTTCTGGGAAGAGGAGTTACTACCCGGATGTGGCCGGGCACTACTCCCAAACCCTTGACTATGCTGACTAAAATATCGCCTGTGGCGAAGGTCGGTTGGCCGCCGGTCATGGCTACAGCAGCATTATCCACGATGATCACGGTCATATTGGTATTATAAGAGGCAGCATCAAGCAACGGAGTCATTCCCGAATGAGCAAAAGTGGAATCTCCAATAACCGCCACTGAAGGAAAAACACCGGCATCAGCCCCTCCCTTGGCCATACTGACGCTGGCCCCCATACAGACACAGGTATCGATAGCTTTATAAGGAGGTAAAGCTCCCAGGGTATAGCAACCTATATCGCTGAAAACCGAAGCTTCCGGATAATCTTCCAGAACTTTGTTTAGAGCCAGAAAAGTATCAGCATGGGGACATCCCTGACAAAGCTGAGGGGGACGAGCAGCCAGCGGCAAATCTTTAACTTCAATTCTCTCTAATGAAGAAAGACCGAGGCTCTGACGGACGGAGTCAGGAGAAAGTTCTCCGGTAAGAGGCAGGTCTCCACTTAATTTTCCTCTGATTTTCTTTCCGGGAATCCCGTAAAGACCGGTAATGAATGTCTCAATAAAAGGATATCCCTCTTCAACTATAAGCAGATTTTCAACATGGTCAACCAGTTTTTTCACTAATGACAAGGGAAGCGGATAGACGGAAACTTTGAGTAAAGATGGAGTATTTTTTAACTGGGAAATATTTTCCATTACATAATTATAACCGATCCCGGAGGCAATAATACCCAAATAATGGTCTTCTTTATTCAGGTTAAGCTGGTTAAATAGAGAATTTTCCGATTCCCGCAGAAGATCTCCCTGAATCTTCAGCAGCTCTTCAAAACGTCTCCTGGCATTTGCCGGCAGCAGAGTCCAATCGGTCCATTCGGATTGACTTTTTTTGTTTTCCGGCCGGCTTTCTCCCGGTTTCACCAGAGACCGGCTGTGGGAAAGCCTGGTAACCATTCTTATCATTACTGGAATATGATATTTTTCAGAAAGGTCAAAAGCTTGACGGGTCATCTCATAGGCTTCCTGACTACTTGATGGTTCAAGACAAATTACCCGGGCAAAGTGAGCATAATACCGGCTGTCCTGCTCATTCTGGGAACTGTGCATTCCCGGGTCATCAGCCACAACAACCACCAGACCGCCGTTTATTTTGGTCAGAGCTGCATTCATAAAAGGATCAGCAGCCACATTCAGACCCACATGTTTCATGGAAACCATAGTCCGCTTGCCGGAAAAAGAAACACCCAGGGCTTCCTCAAAGGCCACTTTTTCATTAACACACCAGAAAGACTTGAACCCGTCAGATGAGTTCATTTCCCTTATCAAATATTCCATAATCTCAGAGGCTGGGGTACCAGGATAGGAATATCCTGCGGTAAGCCCGGCATTAATGGCTGCCAGTGCTACTGCTTCATCACCAAGCAAGACTTTTTTATCGGTCATTATTTTTCCTCTATTTCCTTATGAAATCTTGGATATTCCTTGAAAACGATAGAATATAATCTCCAATAAAACCTGTCAAGAAAGATAAAAAACAAGAATTTGGCGGGGCGGTCGGCGATATCTTATAATTTCTATAAAATTATGTTGAAATGATGGGTAAATAGGTGTAAATTATGGTGTAATTTTATTACATTTCTTATTACACTGTTTTCATCAGGAGTAATCAATGATAAGACTCTCAACCAAAGGAAGATACGGAACCCGCCTTATGCTGAGTCTGGCCCGGCATTACAAAAATGGAAACGAAGCTGTTATTCTGAAAAATGTCTCCCAGGAAGAGGATGTTTCCATCCGCTATCTGGAACAAATCATTATTCCCTTGAAAATAAACAAGCTGGTTAAAAGCATCAGGGGCGCCGGAGGAGGCTACACTTTAGCCCGGCCTCCAGAGAAAATCAAGCTCAGCGAAGTTCTGCGGGCTCTTGAAGGAACCTGCTGCTTAGTGGAATGCGTAGAGGATGAAGACTACTGCGACCGGATAGGGCAATGTGCTGCCTATGAAGTCTGGACTGAAGCATCGCGGAGACTAAAGAGCTTTTTTGAGAGCTTGACTCTTCAAGATCTCATTACTCTTCAAGAAAAAAAAGAAGCAGGGATAAAATCTGCATTTTCCTGAAAATAAGAAACTTGTTCTAAACGTCCTCAATACCCACAACTAATTAAAATGACTTGACATAAATTTTATTTTTCCTATATAATTTGTAGTAAAGTCTGGGCAAAATACTCTGATTAGCATGACAATATGATAAAAATCTCCACCAAGGGACGTTACGGAACCCGTCTAATGTTAAGCCTGGCCAGGTCTTACTCATATCCAAAACAGGCCATTATTCTTAAAAATATTTCTAAAGAAGAAGAAATCCCTATCCGTTATCTGGAACAAATCATTATTCCCTTGAAAATAAACAAACTGGTTAAAAGCATCAGGGGAGCAGGAGGAGGGTATTTTCTGGCCCGGCCTCCAGAGAAAATCCAAGTTTATGAAATCCTGGAAGCTCTGGAAGGTCCGGTCAACCTGGTTGATTGTGTGGAAAATCCTCCGGACTGCAGCCGGTCCAGGAACTGCGTCACCCGGGAAATCTGGCGTGAAGCCAGTCTTCTTCTTCGAGACTATTTTCAGAAAACCACCCTCCATGATCTTCTGTTAAGAGAAAGAAAAAAGAAAAAAGACAATACTTAATGCTTCTTTTTTGTTAAAAAACATATAAATAAAATTTGGCTTTGTCCCGAAGTGACGGGAATGAGGTGACGGTATTGGGTGCAGGGAAA
>CAYTTR010000053.1:0-9522 GCA_964440805.1 uncultured Eubacteriales bacterium | reverse complement strand
TGATTCTGTTTGTTTAGAGTTATTTCCGTGGGTCTGACCCTGCTTTAGCCCTGCTCTCTTTACATAATCATAAGTAGTTAGAACCTTGCACAGCTCATCCCTTAGTATATCCACTGGAAGTCCTACATAATTTGCTATCTTGTCCTTAGCAAGGCGATTGAGTTCAGACCTTTTATAAGAAGATAAGACCTCATGGATTTTCATATTAAAATACCCCCCTTAATTCTATCTCCCAATAAAACTTTTATTAATAATGGTTTTACCTATTCATGATAATGTTTCTCTATTTATTTCCCTTTTAGCTAGCATGTTTAAAAAATAACAATTTTAGATAAAAGAGTCAAACTTAGTGACATAATAATATATCAGGTTATCTTTTTGCCTACTGGAGAGAACACCCCCCTCTAATTTCCATCATTAACTCCCCTTTTGCTGATAGCTGCAGATAGCTTACTACATGGGTTGCTTATTCCGGCAAAACCGGCCACCGATTCTGGTTTATTCCGGCCACTTTTTGCCGGTTTTCGGAATCTAGTATCAATGAAGCGGTGCTGGATAACTTTAAAGGGAATAGAAGCGGTCGCCTATGTTCCATCGGTGTGGCCGCTTGAGGTGGTGAATGTGCTGCTTACAGCGGAGCGGAAAAAATACATCGGCCATGCGGACAGTATCCGGTTTATAAGTTTGCTGTCACAGCTTCCCATCGTTGTTGATTATGAAAACTCCCAGAGAGTGATGCATGACCTTATAGAAAACGTTATGGAAAACTGGGGTCGCCCCACGAGAAATATATTATTATCAATAAGTTAACTCAAAAAAGCAGCCCCATAAATTAGCTTAGAGGCGATTTTGGGGGTATCAAAAAATCGTTTAAGAAGAGAGTGATTGACAACTTAGGTGATTGTTAAAAAAAGAAAAGGAGATAATTATTTCTTAAATGTGATTTTGCCCCCCTCAAAATTGCTTCTAAGGCCATATTTAGACCCAAAAAAGCAGGTTAAGTTGCTGAAAAGCAAGTAGGACGGCCTGGTCCGACCCCGACTCCATATCGTTGCTGTGCTTCAACCTCCTGAACCAGGAAAATCAACTGATATAAAAACTGTTATCTCTGAAATTCGCAGGGCCCGAAAAAATCACCGCCTAAAGGGAGAATCTCTTAAATCTTTCCACATATTCCAACATATTCCAGAATTTTTTTAGTACTTGAGTGTATTAGTGAAGATAGATATTTAGAGTAACAAGAGATATGTCCTCTTCTCTCGCGAGCCAGTGATTGGTATGAAGTCTTTTTGACAAAAGACGAGCAATCCCCCTATAATTAATCCAATGCCGACTATTAAAAATATTCAGGGACCGTATCGTTTTGATTGTAATGAGCCAATGCATGTACATATTCAGAGGGAAAGGATGGTTTGTAAGTTCTGGTTAGAACCTATAGCGTTGAGTAAAAATTATGGCTTTACTTCAAAGGAGTTAAATAATATACGGGAAATTATTTATAATAATAGAAATAAAATAGTGGAGGCATGGCATGAGCACTGTGGTGAGGCTTCAGGAAGTGAGGATTAAAGATATAAGGGTCACCGAGGATACAATTACTGCCTATCTAGTTGATGGACGGATAATTAGTGTCCCTCTTGCTTGGTCTTGGCGGTTGTCAGAGGCGACGCCTGAACAGCGAGGAAATTACGAAATTATCGGAGATGGTCAAGGAGTACATTGGCCAGATATAGATGAGGATATTAGTGCTGAAGGCATGATGTATGGTATACCCGCTCCAAAGCCTCGTAAATTATCTAAATAGGATATAAAAGCTCGGCTAACAATAAAATCCAGCAGATGGCTTTAAAATCCGAATAGGAGAGGTGCCATTCGGAATATTCTCTCATCATAGTCCATACAAAATGGAAGAGAACGGTCTAAGTTATGAGTAAGGAGGGGATTTCAATGATAAAGCGTGTAAGGATGTCTTCAATCCGAGCGGATATCATTTCACTAATGGCTGTCCTCCTTCTTCTTTTTCTCTGCCCTGGTGTCTCTCCAGCGCAAGAAACGGAAAGAGAGCCGAACGACGACATGGAGGAGGCTCAAATCATTCAAATCGACAAGCCTATCCAGGGTTATTTCCAGAAAGAAGAAGATGAGGATTGGTACCGACTGGATTTTTCTCTCGAGGGAAAGCACATCGCCCGAGTAACCCTTAGCGGTGTTCCTGGCATCGATAGCTCCCTTTATTTTCTGGACTCTCGAGGAAACACCATTTTACGTTCAACCTTCGGCGAGGAGGGAGAGGGAGAGATCCTGACAAACATAGGTTTAACCACCTCAACCTATTTTATCCGGGTCAGAGGAAAGGGCGAGGGGGGGAGCCCGACACCCTACACTCTTGAGGTAAAACTCCTCGGTCCCTGGGACGAATCCAAAGAGTTTGAACCGAACGATGACTCCGAGATGGCCAATCCCATCCCCCTGGGAAAGCCAGTTGAAGGCTATGCCCAGCCTCCTCTTGCTGATTGGGACTGGTACCGGTTTTCCATCCCCGAACCTGGAATGGATATACTCGTCATCAGGACTTCAGGAATTGACAAAATTGGTCAGCAACTTACGCTTCTTGATGATCAGAAAAAAAAGCTCAAAGACATCAACGCAGAAGAGGAAGGGGAAGGAGAGACAATCGTCCGGATGAGGGTGGCTCCTGGGACCTATTACTTGAGAGTGGTCCTTGATGGGATAAACGCCGAATCCCCCTACGAGCTTGTTGTGGGGGAAGAGGTGAGGCCAGCCACACCAGAAGAAGTGAAGAAAGCCCTCCAGAGAGCCCTCGATTACCTGGCCGACGAACAGACTGAAGAAGGCTACTGGGGAGGAGGGTATGAGGGAAACGCCGGTATAGCCGGGCTTTGCCTCATGGCCTTTGTCGGAGGGGAATGTGCGGGCAAGGATTATTCGGCCAACATAGAACGAACCATCCGTTACCTGAAAAGTCAGTACCATCCTCCTTCAGATTATAAAGAGGGGTCGAGGGAGAAGGATTTTTATGGCGGGTTGATCGGGGAAGACAACCTGATGTATTCCCACGGAATCGCCACCCTGGCCCTCATCGAAGCCATGGTTGATCTTAATGATGTGAGTCTTGAGCCGATAGTTGAAGAGGCTGTCCGGTTGATCATCCGAACTCAGAACACAGAGCACAAACCCGAGTCATTGGAAGGGCCGGTCAATCGCTCCTCCTCTTATTATGGGGGGTGGCGCTATGATCCTGATTCTACAGACAGCGACATTTCCGTAAGCAGTTGGCTCATCCTGGCTCTCAAAGCCGCCCAGATGGCTGGTTTTGAAGTCCCGGAATGGTCTAAGGCTGCGGCGGTCGCATTCCTCCATTCCTGTTATGACGAGGAAAACAAGGTCTTCACCTATAAACCCGGTGACGCAGAAGGATGCGTCCGTGCTGCGGTAGGGGCGCTCTGTCTTCAGCTTCTGGCTCATCCTGAAGACCCCCGTATAAAGACAGCTGTCCGCTACATGCTCAACAACCCTCCTATGTGGGTGTATGAATACCCTGGTGATGGTTACCCTTTCTACTACTGGTACTACGGGACAAGGGCCATGCTCAGCCTCGGAGGGGAAGACTGGAAGCTCTGGAAATCGTGGATGTGCCGGCTTCTCGTTGAAAACCAGAGTGATTCTGGAGCATGGGAAAGCAAGGAGAGAGAAGAGGGTATGTCCTACTACACCACTGCCCTGGGTGCTTTGATGCTCGAGCTTTGCTGTGGCCATGTCCCGGTTTACATGAGAAAGCAGATGCCCCAGCCAGGTCTTCTCAGAGTCATCCAGGAGGGAAAAGAAGAAGCGGGCGTTTTCAAGAATGTCGAAATCGTCCTCGATGTTTCAAACTCCATGTGGGGACAGATTCAGGGAGAGAGTAAAATAGCCATTGCCAAAAACACTCTCCAGCAGATCATCACCAGTCTTCATGAGGATTCAAGCGTGGGGTTTCGGGTCTACGGGCATCGTTATTCCCTTGAGGATGGCCGCGCCTGTAAGGACACAGAACAGCTCGTTCCCATCGGACCAATGGAGAAGAAAACTCTGATCGATACCATCCACAAACTGCAGCCCAGAGGAAAAACCCCACTGGTCTACTCTGTGCTTGAGGCTATCAAAGATTTCAAGAACCTTGAGGAGGGAAGTATCATCCTCATCACAGACGGGTTGGAAAGCTGCGGAGGAGACATCCGGTCGATAGGGCCGTCACTCAGACAATCCGGAATCGAGCTCAACCTCCATATTGTGGGTTTTGACATCAAGGAAACAGAAGCGCGGGAGGAATTGGAGAAAATGGCCAGAGAGGGAGGAGGCATCTACCTGAATGCCAGGGACTCAGAGGAACTGATAGCTTCTTTAGAGCAGACGCTCCAGATGCCCTATGAGGTCATTGACAGCAGGGGGAAGGTCATCGGCCGTGGCCTTGTAGGAGGTGAAGCTCTTCGAGTGCGGGAAGGAAGCTACCGCATCCGACTCAAGATAGGGACCCAAACTCTCGAGGAGCCGGTTCAGGTTATGGGAGGAGAAACCCTGAGCCTCTATCTCAAAAAGAAAGACGGCAGATGGGTTTTGGAGATGCTCCCAACTTCTTTTTTCCGTGTGCGAAAAGCTCGCTGCTGCCATTTTTGCACTCCTCCTTCATTTGACACATCCTCTTAAAATTGATAATAAAAATAAAGGAATGTTTTCGTCATGACATGGGTGAGGAGAAGGGGTCATGAATAATTTTTTGTTATCCAGACGTCTAATACCTCTTTTTTTCTCGTTTGTTTCTCTTTTTTCCTGTGCTGCCTATGTCTCAGACGGGCAAGATGAAAAAGCCGCCAACAAGGCTGTTTCCGTAAAAATCATCAAGACTGACACTGCCCGTGAACTGTCTGGAGAAAAAGCGAGCAGCGATCGGATCTTTTTTATGCTGGAGACAGAATGGGAAAACATTCATCCCAAACAAAAAGTCGAAAAGGAAAAACTGGAGGGAAAATCGGATAGAACAATGGGGGTATCCACCTTGGCGGGAAAGAAAAAAAAGGAGACAGAACTCGTTGAGGCCGACGTTGCCTACATGGTCGAAAAGCTTTTTGACCACGCCTACCTTTTAGCTGACGGACTCGCTTTTAAACTAGATGAATTGACCGAATCCGTACCTGGCGGCGTCGAATTAAGAAAACCTTTTACGCTCGCTAAACAGGGAGAAAAGCGGAAAGCTGTCTTAGTCTATTTAATACCCGAAAATGCGGAGAACTTAGGATTACAATTCTTCGACTACCAATACGGACATGTTCTTCTTCCCATCCAGGGAGACCTGAAGGTTGCTCTTGGGTCCGGTAAGCCTCCAGGAGAAGTTCTTGACCGGATACAGACCAATCTGGCCGAAATCGCCGCTCATTCTGTCGATTTTCGAAGCACATATGCCGGTGACGAGGCACCGGAGGATTGGCAGTATGCCGTGGTTCAGCTCAGCGGAAAAAGCCTTTCGGGCAAAAACGTCAAGGATATCGTCCAGATCGAACCCACCGAATACACCTGGGTATCTACAGAAGGAGGATATTTGTATTATGCAGCAAGCGGTTCGACAACCGAGGAAGGCATGATCCGGTTCACCCCGGAGATCTTCCAGCACCAGGAATTGGCCTTTCTCATCCCCTCATCCGACCGGTTGACTCAATTGGGTATACGCCTGAGAAATGATGTTTCCCTTCTCCATTTGACCGCTGCCGGACCAAAAGCAAGGCCCGAAGCTCTGGCCATCCATCGAGACGGCAATGTCATGGAAGTCATGATATTCGGGATGCGCGAAGAAAACGGAAAAGTCGTCATGGATTTGGGCATCCAGTCCCTCTCAAGAAGCGGTATCGAAATCCGGAGAGAGGCCCAATTCATGCTCGTCGTCGGCGATGAGAAAATCCTCCTCCATGATTCCTTAACGGATAATCTTCCGCACAGGCCACCCTCTCCCTTCATCATCCCCCCTAAGACCTTTATCCGTTTTGAGCTCGCTTATAAAACGGAGCGCAGCCCTACTCATCTTTATTTCAGAGGATTCAGGAGGGAAGCGACTCTCCCTATAGGGAATGAAATAAGCCTGAATGATTCGAACCGACATACTTTGTTAAGAGGAAAAAAATGAAAAATTGTGTAAAAAAGCCCATCAGGGAAATCATCCTGGGTCTGGGCCTTTCTGCCCTGATTCTCAGTTGCGGCGCCCAAAGCGAATCCAGCGATAAAAACACAGACGGAATCTCATCCATAGTGTCAAAAGATGTGAATAAAGAAAGAAAGGCCGAAGAAAAATGGATGGAAAGCTTTTTATTCGTTAGAGACCAGGTTCGATTTGAACCCCATGAGGACGTACTCAAATCTTCCCAGGGCGTTCTGTGGAGCCGGAAAGGAAACGCCAAGGAACAAGCTGTTCTCCTTACCGAGATGCTGAGAGAAGAAGGCGAAAATGTGCGGTATGTGTTCGGAACCCTGGAAGAGAGCGAAGCCCGACGGCTCGCCGAAAGCATGTTTCCGGAAAAAAGAGATTTTTCATACAGCAAAGATGTTCCGCTGTCTTTTCCCTCTCAAAACAGCGAGCTCATAGAAAGGATAAAGAAACACTGCTGGGTGCAGGTCGAAAAGAACGAAGGATGGATGGACCTGGATCCCTGTTTTCCCGATGCAGAGGTGGGGCAAGCCTTTGCCTCACGTGAAAATGTCAAAGAGTATCTCGATAAGGACTTTTTTCCCCAGGTCGGCATCTCCCTGGAAGTGGAAAAAGGGAAATTCGATAAAAAACGGGTGCTCGATCCTGAGACGGAATCGGTCTTAGATTGGGAAGGAGCGCTTCAGGAAATTTCCGAACAACCCCTGTATCTCAAAATCCTGGCCCACATCGAGGCTGAGGAGAAAGAGAAGGGATCAAGCCCCATGAGCGGACTGACGGCAGGACTGGCCGGGCGAAAATCGATGGATGAGAGCGAATCGAAAAAAAAGGCCGTCCAATACCTGGCCTCCCTTCAAATCTTGGATGAAGAACTGGACAGCGGCTCCTTCTCGCAAGTGATTTACGGCCAGGAAAGTGAAGAAAGCAAGGATGCGGAGACTATCACAAAAGTCATTCTCAAGTTCAAATGGGAGGCGCCGGAAAAAGAACCTATCGAATGGGAGCGCCTTCTCTTCGAGAAACACAGCGATGAGCACCAACCCCATTATTTTCAGAGACATTCCATTCTCATCACGGGAAGTGAAATCCCGAGGGAGGCTTGGGAAGGAAATCTGACCGATATCCTGGATAATAAAGACCTTAACGCATTGAAAAACGATCTGGAAGCCATCAGAAATCAGTTGAAAGACCAAAAAGACCTAAAGGCTATTTTCGAGAAAACATCTTCGCTCGAAAATGAACTGGGGCCCGAAGCCGGGCACCTCATCAATATGATCTTCGTATCGACTTCTGACCAGATCTGCCGTGATCTGGCACAATCTCTGTCCGTTTTCGGCTACTATTCGCTGCCCCGCATCATCATCAACTCCTTCGAAGGAACCGGCGACAGACTCCTGGTTTTTCTGGATTTGAGACAAAACAGCATGGAGGCTGTTCCCTATCCGGGACAAGCCATGAAAATGAGCGAGACCTTTCTCTACGGCCGCGGCGTTATCGAATCCATCCTTGAGGGAGAAGTGATAGAATTATTGACCGGAAAACAGCCTCTGACCACTGCCCGGCTGATGCAGATCGCCGGCAGCCAGGACATCCCTATTCGCCTCTTCTCCCATCTTGAAAGGGACGATCTGGAATCGCTCGGGCTGCCTCCGCTGGCGGCCGAAAAAGCGAAGAACGTTCTGGACTCGCGGCATATCCTGATCATTCCCGAGTGGAGCGTTACAATCGACGGCAAGGAGAGATGGGGATGGTGGGACCTCGATCCTCAGAAAGGAGAAGTCGTCGGCGTATTGGAATCGGGTCTGCACCAGGCCCTCCTGGAGAGAACTATAATGGACACCACCGGCATGCTCCACGACGATATGGGTCTCGTGGTGGGAGCCATTGTGGGCTGTGTGGATACGTATTGGGTTCTCTGCACCTTGATACTCAAATACGGAGAACTCAATAAAGCGGCTCTCCAAGAAGCCAAAGATTACATGAAAAACATCGGTAGTTATCTTTGCCCGGGCTTCGAAAAAACGGCCGAAATAGGAGTCGGTGCCTCGGTCGAACTGGAAGACTGCTGGAAAGAAGAGATTGGAATCGGTTTCAGCGCAGGACTTAAAATCGACCAGGGATGGTGCAAGCAGTTCGCCAAGGGTTTCCAATGCGCTTCAACGACCATCCTGAACTTCTATCTCATGCACACAGAATAACCTCTTAACCTGAATGATCGCTTAGAATATGTAGAATGTCATAACGAGCGTTAGCGACGTAATCTCATATTTAATGTTCACGAGTGCATATTCACTCATGATGAATTCATAAAACATTGGAGATTTAGCATGGAGAAGATAAATCTACATTTCAAGGCCTTGTGCAAATTCCGATTGAAAGCGGCCACCTGTTCCGATTCATTCCGGCCACTTATTCCGGCGCAATCCGGCCACCCATTCCGGTTGATTCCGGCCACATATAATAGTATAAGGGGTCAGATAATAGCCAATGTGTTCTCTGTTTCCCAATGGTGAGTTTTAATCCAGGGATAAGAAAGCGGTGAATCCGGATATACCCTTCATAAAGAAAAACATCAAAAGGCTCAGTGCCGTTCGGCGCTCCCAGGAAGCTGGATTCTGGAAAAGACTCCGGAGCAAACCAGGCATCAGGGCTGGTAAAGCTGTCAAACCGGACGGAATAAGAGGTGTTTCCGGCCAGAGAGCCGGTAAAGCCAAGTCTTGCTTCCAACCTTTTCATGGCGAATTCCCCGCTTTCGTGGGAAAAGAAATGCCCCTCAAGGTTTTCGGCCAGGAAAACGGAAGAAAAAAGTTTGATTCTCCCCGTTAATGGCAGGAAAGAGAAATATTTTATGGGAAAAGAGTGATTATCACTTCACTTTAAATTTGTCATACATCCATTCAAGAAGACCCTCAAAAAAGCTAATAACGTCTTTAAAATTCACTTCTCTCTTTAACTCAGGCATGAGAGAGGGATTCTCCTTAATGAATGAAATCCCTTCTTCTAACTGAAAGGCTGCGGTTGGCGGATCATCGAAAATAGCGTCTTTAGATTTGGCGTTCTTGTAGACATCCTCTATTTTCAAACCCGGATAACTTTTAAAAATAAAATAAGTATCAATGAAATCCTTTGGTTCGGTTCTGCTCACGATACAGCTCAATTTATTAGAGGCGATGTTATCAATATTATCAATTAAGAGGCTTTGGTCATTTTCAAATTCCACTCTTTCCCTATTTTCTTGGTTTGAAAGAGCATCGATAACAAAGTCAACTTTGGTTTCCTCTATAAGGAAAGACAAAAAATCAGGACCTTGCTTAATTTTTGAACATGTTCCT
>CAYTTR010000052.1:0-10972 GCA_964440805.1 uncultured Eubacteriales bacterium | reverse complement strand
GGCAAAGCGGAGGACCAGGGGAAGGCCCACGTAGCCCAGGCCGATGATGCCGATAACAGCGTTATGGGATTTGATTTTATTAAGAAGGGATTGGTTCATCGATCTTGTTTAGTCTATTTAGTCTGTTTAGTCTGTTTAGTCTATTTAGTCTGTTTGGTCTATCTGGTCTGTTTGGTCTATAGATGAGCGAGAAAGGCGAGACAAGCGAGAAAGGCGAGAAAAGTAAGAAGCGTTTATTGCGTTTATAGCGTTTGTTGCGTTAAAAAAAGCGAGAAAGGCGAGACAAGTAAGAAGCGTTTGTTGCGTTTATAGCGTTTGTTGCGTTGGTTGCGTTGGTTGCGTTCGGGGGGAGGAGAAGAAATCGGTGATATTTTGGACGATGTAGTCTTGTTGGGCAGGGGTGAGTTCGGGGTAGATGGGAAGGGAGAGGACGGTGGAGGCAGCTTTTTCTGCGACCGGAAATGAATCTTTTTTGTAGTCGAGATCACTGAAGCATTCCTGGAGATGGAGCGGCAGAGGATAATAGATTTCTGTGCCGATACCGTTTTCTTTAAGATAGGAGCGGAGCTTGTCTCTCGTATCTGAGTTTTGGGTGCGGATGGTGTATTGATTATAGATATGATAATTTTTGTCGCCGTTATTTTTATAGACCGGGATGGGAGTGGTTATGTGGCCGGCTTCTATGAGGCCGGATTGAGCCAATTTTTGGTCATAACAGGCGGCGTTTTCTCTTCTTTTCTGGGACCAGGTGTCGAGATATTTTAGCTTGACTATTAATACAGCAGCCTGCAAGGCATCTAAGCGGAAATTTCCTCCCACGATTTTATGATAATACTTCGGCTTTGAGCCGTGGACGCGGATAATTTTTAGTTTTTCGTAGAGGGTTTGGTCGCTGGTTACGGTCATGCCGCCGTCGCCGTAGCCGCCCAGGTTTTTGGAGGGAAAGAAGGAAAAGATTCCCATGTGGCCGAGAGAGCCGGCCCGGCGGCCTTTGTATTGGGCGCCGATGGATTGGGCGGCATCTTCAATTACGGTGAGGTTATAGCGGCGGGCAATGTCGAGAATGGGGTCCATATCGGCGCACTGGCCGAAGAGATGGACCGGAATAATGGCTTTGGTTTTGGGATTAATGGCTTCCTCTATTTTTTGAGGATCAATGTTGTAGGTTACGGGATCGATATCCACGAAAACAGGGTTGGCGTTGAGGCGGGCGATAACGCCTGCTGTTGAGAAAAAGGTGAAAGGCGGGGTTATGACCTCGTCGCCCGGTTTTATGTCTATGGCCATTAGGGAGGCAAGGAGCGCATCGGTGCCTGAGGAGAGGCCGACGGCGTATTTTGTACTGGAGTAGGAGGCGATTTTTTCTTCCAGCTCCTCTACCTTGGGTCCCAGGATAAAATACTGGGATTCAAGCACTTCGTCGAGGGCAGACTTTATTTCAAATTTAATGGCGGCGTATTGGGATTTTAAGTCGAGTAAAGGAATATTCATAGTTAACCTCGTTAATTGCGTTTATAGCGTTTATAGCGTTTGTTGCGTTTATAGCGTTTGTTGCGTTTGTTGCGTTTGTTGCGTTGATAAGAAGCGAGAAAGGCGGGAAAAGTAAAAAGCGTTAATTGCGTTTATAGCGTTTGTTGCGTTTATAGCGTTTGTCTGGTTTGTTTGGTTTATTTGGTTTATCTGATTCACCATGTTTGAAAAAAGTGAAGCGGGGGTGTTAATTCTTTTTTTGCTTTTGTACCTGCTCCTCAATCCATGGATAGGTCAGCTTGAGACCGTCTTTTAAACTGTATTTAGATCTCCAGCCTAAGGAATAAATTTCGTCATTACTGAAATTGCGCGCCTTTACCCCCACTGGTCCTTCTACCCACCGGATATTGATTTTTTTGCCGGCAACTTCCGCTACGGTCTCAACCAGCTCTTTAACCGATACATATTGAGGAGAGCCTATATTAACAGGTGTTTCCAAATTTGAATGCATAAGAAGGAAAATACCTTCCAGCATGTCATCTATATATGTATAGGAACGGATGGCTGTGCCGTCTCCCCAGACATCAATGATGCCGCCGTCTTCAGCTTCTGCGACCTTGCGGCAGATGGCAGCAGGGGCTTTCTCCCTTCCTCCTGTCCAGGTTCCTTCAGGACCATAGCAGTTCTGGAAGCGGGCGACTCTAACGGCTGTGCCGTACCGGCGGCCGTAGGCAAAAGCCATTCTTTCTGCGTAAAGTTTTTCCCAGCCATATTCATTATCAGGGAGAGCAGGATAAGCTTCTTCTTCTTTTAGTTCCTTTTCCCCCGGCTTCATATCCCGATATACACAGACCGATGAAGAGAAAAAATAACGAGGGATTCGGGCTTCGGCTGTTGCGCTTATCATATTTATGTTGATAAGGGCGTTGTTGCGCAGGATTTCACATTCAGCCGAATGAATAAATCCCATTCCTCCCATGTCCGCAGCCAACTGATAGACTTCATCGATACCCCCGGAGACAGCGCTTTGAGCATTCTCTTTTTCCCGAAGATCTAAGAGAAAAAACTCATCAGCGGCTGTGGGAGAAAACTCCGGGTATTTAATATCAACTCCGCGGACCCAGTAATTTTCTTTTTTAAGTTTTTTAACGAGATGACTGCCGATGAATCCGCCGGCACCACACACCAGAGCTTTTTTCATTTTATTTTAGGGGGACGTTCCCCAAAGGGACATTTATTGCGTTAATTGCGTTTATAGCGTTTGTTGCGTTAATAGCGTTTGTTGCGTTAATAGCGTTACTTGAGTTACTTGCGTTTATTGCGTTAATTGCGTTAATTGCGTTAATTGCGTTAATAGCGTTACTTGAGTTAATTGCGTTTATAGCGTTAATTGCGTTAATAGCGTTAATTGCGTTAATAGCGTTAATTGCGTTAATAGCGTTAATTGCGTTGATAAGAAGCGAGAAATGTGGAGAGATAGGCTACCGCCGTTGGGGTCTGGAGGTAAATTAAATTTTTTATTCAATCTATTAAAAATATTTTATATAATAATAAAATCATTCACTGCTTTCTTTTAAGGATTGTTTATTCTTCTCCATATACTCAAGGAAAAAGGCTAAGAAAGTAAACAGCATCAGTCCTATTAGGCCGGCCAAAACTACGTTCAGCTTTTTCCTGGGTGAAACCGGATTGAGGCTTGGAGTCGGCTCTTTTATGAGCTGGGCATAATCGATGCGGTCTTTTTCATCCTCTAAGAACCTAATTTCACTCTGGATAGTGGCCATATTACTTTTAATTTTGGCTATCCCATTTTTTATGTTCTCAATTTCATTTTTGATTTTATCAATATTGTTTCTAATAATAACAATTTCAGTTTCGATATTTTCGATATCAACTTTAATCGACTCTTTTTGAGTTTCAATCTGACTTATATCATTGTCCAGTTTTTTCAGTCCTTCTTCCTTATCCTGGATGGAGAGTTTCAGGTTTTCCTGAATTATTTTTTCATTGCTAAGCTTTTCGTCAAGTGTATTATAGTAACGAAAATTTTGTTGAATTTCATTTGAGTAAAGAAGAAGACTTATGGCTTCCACTCCTTCTTTTTTCCCTTCGAGAGCTTTTCTTTGCTGGGCTTCTATTTCATCGATGCGTGATTTTACAGACTTCATCTCCTCCATGATATTCCGGATTCTTTCCTCAGATATTTTAAGTTTGCTTTTATCCGACTCAATGGACTGAAGGAGGCGGTTCTTTTCTATTTTTTTGTCCTCAATTTCTAAGTCTTTACTTTTTAATGCATTCTCTTTTTTCTTGATATTGTTTTGCTTGGTCTTTATTTCGTTTTCTCTGTCTATCATCTGGAGTCTTTTGAGATGGATATTGTTTTCTCTATCTTTTATTTCGATTTCGTGTTCTTGGATTTTATTCTTTTGCACTTCAATCTGAGTATCAATACTTTTTATCTCAACATCTATTTTCCGGTCTAAATCCCTTTTTACATGTTGGAACAGGGAAAGAAGAATTGATCTTCCTCTGGCTGTTTTCTCGTCTCTTAAAGAAACTCTGACTAAATTGGTATCACGAAGGTTTTCCGCCTCTAATTTGGGAAATCTCCTGAGATCAATGCTCAGCTCAGAAGCAAGAAGTGAAGTATATGAGCCCTCCCCTATTTGTCCAGCCAGTTGTTGGGGAGAGACGACCAGGACTTCTTCAAACTCGCCGGTTTGTGTCTGGACTAAGAATTTACTGGGTTGGATTATGGCTTCCACTTCCCATACGGGTGTTTTGAGGAAGCTGTAGACACCTGCCGCTATAACCAGAAGAATTGTGGGGATAATTATCAACCATTTTCTTTTCCAGATGACATTTAAATAATCCATCAAGTTTATTTCGTCGTAATAATCCCGTTTTTCATCCATTTCTACCTCTTATTTTTTTAGGGTAAAGTACAATAATACGGGCAGAATATCAAGAGATTAGGTCTCAATTTTTAAAAAAATCACAGTTGAGCTGGTAATGTTTATAGCCGTCAATGGGAACTCTTCCCACTTTAAGCCAGCTTCCTTTGGGAAGAAAAGTGGCGCAGGCTAAGCGGTTATCATTACTTATTCCTTTCTGGGCGATGTCTGCTTCAAGGAAAAAGTGGATGGTTATACTGTGGTATGTATCCGGCTTTTTTTCTATTATTTCATCAATTACGGCCTGAGCGAGGGATTGAATTTCCTCATTCGAAACTTCCTCGGGAAGGCAAATCCAGTAGAACCGGTTTAAAGGAGTATAACCAACCGTATCTGCCTTCAAAACCCTGAAAGGAATTTTAAGGGATGTTTCTATTTTTTGGACATCTATCTCCAGCGGCATTCCCAGAGCATTTGTTTGGATAGAAGTATCTTCGGCAGGCGGAGAAGGAGCTTTTTTGCAGCCGGAAAAAACCAAAAGGGAGAAAAGGAAGAGAAAGAGAAAAAAATTAGTGAAGACGCTTTTCATTTTTACAACCCCCAAAGGGATATTTTGAATTTCTTATTATCACAAAAAATTGGATTAAGTCAAATTTTTTTCATTCAGGGAACGTCCCCCTTTTCTATGTTCTCAAATAAGATGCTCCATTTATATCTACAATGCAGCCGGTGAGGAAGTCGGTTCCTTCTGAGGCAAGAAAGGCTGCGGTCTTGGCTACTTCTTCCGGTTTGGCTACCCGGCCCAAGGGGCTTTGGCTGCGGATGGCTTCTCCCTGGGGGCCTGAAAGCGTTTCTTCAGCCATTTCCGTCGCCACCCAGCCCGGAGCTACGACATAGACGAAAATTTTGTGAGGGGCTAAAGCTTTGGCTAAGGACTGACTCATGGCATTAAGTCCGGCCTTGCTGGCCCCGTAGGCGGGTGATTCCGGCTCACCGCGGAAAGCGCCGCGGGAAGAGACATTTATTATTTTTCCTCCGCCCATTTCCATCATATGCCGGGCTACACAATAGGTAGTGTTTGACGGTCCGATAAGATTGGTATTAATAATCCGGTGCCAGGACTGCTGCCAGGTTGAATAATCCACTTCGGCTAAAGGATGCTCTTCGAAAATTCCGGCGTTGTTTACCAGGAAGTGGATTCTTTTTTTCCAGCGGAGGATTATTTCAACCATTTTGGCGGTCTCGTCTGCCTTGCTAATGTCGGCCTGGACAAGGAGGTGGGGCCCTCCGGGAAGAGATTTTAGGGTTTGGTGAGCTGAGTCTTTATTCTGATTGTAATGAACAGCTACCGAAGCACCTCTGGCGGCAAATTCGGCAGCTATGGCGCGACCGATGCCCCGCGAGGCGCCGGTAACCAGAACAACCTTATCCTTAAAATCCATTATTCCTCCTCTCGCTTCTTTCTTTCGGCTTTATTATACAACAAATACAGTAATACGGTTAATACGGTTGATTTGGTTTGTTGCGTTTATTGCGTTTGTTGCGTTTATAGCGTTTATTGCGTTTGTTGTGTTTGTTTAGTCTATTTGGTCTGTTTGGTTGAAATTAAAGGTAGACTGAAGAGACAAGACAGACGTGATGGACAAGACAGACGAGATGGACAAGACAGACGTGATGGACAAGACAGACGAGATAGACGGGCGGAACGATTAATAAAAAAATTAGGTAAATGTTAACTGTATTAACTGAATTAACTGAATTAACTGAATTAACAGTATTATTATTTTTCTTCAGGGGAAGGGGTGTCCCTTTGGGGAACGTCCCCCTTTTTAGAATTTAATGCGGAATTCTGTTCCCGGATGGCGGGTGACCTGGATGGTTCCCTTGAGCTGGTGGACCAGGTCGGTGACTATCTGTATTCCCAGAGACTGGGGATTCCCTAAGTTGACCTCATCGGGAAGGCCGATTCCATCATCCTTAATCAATAGCTTGAATTTCCCGTCTTCTTCTTTTTTCATTTCAACTGTGATTTTTCCCTTTTTTCCCTCCGGAAAAGCATGTTTTAAAGCGTTGGCCACCAGTTCGTTTATAAGGAGTCCACAAGGAATGGCAGAATTAAGATTTAAATATACACCCGGACCAATATCAATCTTCATCCGGATTTGATTTTCAGAAACCTGGTAGAGGGCCATGAGGTGGGTTACCAACTGCTTTATATAAGGGCCGAAGTCGATTTTTGTGTAGTCATCAGACCGGTAGAAGCTGTCATGAATAAGGGCCATGGATCGGATTCTTCCCTGGCTTACCAGAAACATATCTCTGGTTTCCTCGTCTGCTGCATTTCTCGACTGAAGGCGTAAGAGGCTTGAGATAATCTGCATGTTGTTTTTTACCCGGTGGTGTATTTCCTGGAGCATAACTTCTTTTTCTTTCAAGGCATCTTTAATTTTTTCTTGAGCCCGCTTGCGCTCGGTAATATCCCTGGCCGTGGTGTGCATGTAGGGCTTGTCTCCTATTTTAACCCGTTTGTTGCTGAATTCTGTATCCACTTTGCGTCCATCTTTGCGCAGAATTTTAGCTTCACTGGTGATTTGCTCCCCGGACATAATTCTATGGAAATAAGTCTTGTAAGCATAGAGATCACTCTCCTCATGGAGGTCAGGGATACCCATCTTGAGAAGCTCTTCCCTTGAATAACCGGAAAGACTACAAGCAGCTTTATTAATCTCAACAAACCGGCTATCCTCTCCGGTAATAAAGATGGCATCTCTGGAGCCGTCGAAAATAGCCTTGTATTTTTCTTCGCTTAATCTCAATTCTTCTTCAGCTTTTTTGCGGGCAGTAACATCCCTGTTGACACTCAAAATTGCCCGTCTTCCTTTAAAATCTATCAAGGCGGCATTTATTTCCAGTTGAATTTCACTTCCGTCTTTTCTGAAATGAACGGTCTCAAAGTCATGCAGCTCACCTTTCTCCAGAACTTTCTTGATGCGTTTTTTTCCGGTCTCAACATCTTTGGAAAGCTTCTCCAGCGACATGCCCATGAGCTCCTTGCGGCTGAAATGGTACATCTCGCAAGCCCGCTGGTTGGCATCAAGAATGATTTCTTTATCCGGAGTAAAAATCATGATGGCATCATGGGCGTTTTCAAAAAGACCCCGGTAATCCTCTGCATATTTTCTTTGAGCTTCCCTTGCTTCTTCAACTTCTTTAAACAGCCTGGCATTCCGGATGGCAGTTGCCGCAGCATAACAGATAGATTGGACAGCGTGTAACTCTGCTTTAGAAATACTTTCTCTGGGAGATGAGATAAAAATCCCGCCGCTTACTTCTTTATTTAATTCAAGAGGGGCAATGATATATTTTTTTGAATTAGCCACTTTCTGAAATGCCTGACAGGCTCTTTTTTTCAAAAGAGGATAAGCCAAGTCAGCTACGGAATCGTAAACTTTAACTTTTAATTCCATTACAGACTCTAAGCCATCACATGCCTTGGCATCAAATGGGATTGAAATATCTTTTAACGGGAAGCCGAGAATAGACTTATCTGCAGCGAGGAGAGGAGTTTTAGAAGAAAGAGCATTTATTTTAAAGATATTTTTATTTTCATCTTTAAAAAAAAGTATGGCAGTATTATATCCCAATTTATAGACAAAAGAGTCGGTAATTTTCTTAAAAATTTTTCCCAAATCGAGAGTGCTGTGGATATCTTCAGTCAGTTCCTGAAGCACCCGGATGAGTGAGCCGGATTCAAACAGAACTTCTCTTTTAAGTTTATGTTCTGAATTTTCTATAAGCTCCCACCGGCCGTCTCTTTTATAAAGAGAATACTGATGGTTGTTGACTATGCTGATTACATCAGGAAGAGAAAAAGATTCCACAGAATGGGAACAGAGAGCAATCATCGGGGCTGTGCTTATGAAATTCTGAACTTTTTCCCGGTATAAGGTTAGCTGCTTTTGAGATTTCCGGTTGTCTTTGACCACACAAGTGAGGTCACCTCCTGCTCTCAGGGCTGAAAATCCCATTTTTCTTACTTTTCTCAGGTAAGACTGCCATTTGGATAAAATTTTCCTGTGATTGAATTTACCGTTAGTGGCATACCACTGGCAGGCGTCAGTAATCCTTAGCTGTCCTTTCTTTATACACTCTTCATACTTCGGCGAACCAATAGCTTTTTTCAACTCAGTCTCCGCTTCTTTCTCCGATAGAGGCGAGGAAACAAGCCAGAGACACATTTCCCCTTTTTCCAGACCTGTTTTAAAAAAGGGAATCAGAATATCAGTTAGATCTTTCTTGCTGCTGTAGAAATGACAAATATGAGAACCAAAGGGAAGGGATGCCAGTTGGGAGATAATACTTCCCTTTGCTTTTTCAGGCATTGAAAAATTCCCCGGGCAGGTTACCTTTCCTTTTTCCCATCATGAAAATATTCACTCTATCCTCCAGTTTTTTCTTAAAACCTTTCTCGCCTCTCCAGCCCGTGATACGGTATTAAATCTAAATGAGGTGAGCTTGACAATCACCTTTAGGGGTGATTTTTTTTTATAGGAGGGGGGACTAGAAGGGGGAACGTCCCCCCTTCTTTCTTGACTAGTTTTATAATATTAATTAGATTAAGATAAATGTCCCCAAAAGGAGAAATATATATGACCGAACCATTTATAGATGACCAGAGGAAAAAAATAGCTCTTCTCATAGACGGAGATAATGCCCAGCCTTCTCTTATAGAGCAAATTCTGACTGAGGCAGGAAAATACGGATTGATAACCATCCGCCGGATTTACGGCGACTGGACCACAGTCAATATGTCGGGCTGGAAGCATGCTCTCCACAATAACGCCATTCAGCCGGTCCAGCAGTTCCGCTACACAGTTGGGAAGAACGCCACAGACAGCGCTCTTATTATCGACGCCATGGACATTCTTCACAACCGGGCAGTTGACGGATTTTGTATTGTCTCAAGCGACAGCGATTACACCCGCTTGGCCACCCGCATAAGAGAGATGGGTTTCTTCGTCATGGGTATAGGCAAGCGGACTACACCCAAGGCATTTGTCAATGCCTGTAATGTTTTTATCTACACTGAAAACCTGGTTTCCATGGATACTTCTACAAGGGAGAAACGGGTTCCTAGAAAAGGCGGAAGAGAGGAAAGGGAAAAATCCGCCAAAAAGCTCGATCCTGTTCCTCTTTTAAAGGGAGCATTTGATATGGCTGAGGGAGAAGACGGCTGGGCTAACCTTGGGACCATGGGCTTTTACCTGCGCCAGCTTGACCCCGGCTTTGATCCCCGGACTTACGGCTTCAAACAGCTTTCCCAGCTCATCAAAGCCCATTCCAAAATCTTCGAAATGAGAACACCGGAGGAACCAGGCCAGACCGCTGTCTACGTCCGCCTTAAATAAGGGGGGACGTTCCCCCTATTGACAATAGGGGAAGAGCTTGGGTAGTATCTTTTTTATGAAACGCAAGCAAGGGGAAGTAGCGGTTAAAGCCCTCCGGCCCTACGGAACAACCATTTTCACCGAGATGACCGCCTTGTCCCAGTCTTTTAAGGCGGTCAATCTTTCCCAGGGATTCCCTGATTTTGACGGACCGGAAGAAGTTAGAGCCAAAGCAGCTCAAGCTATAATGAGAGGCCCTAATCAATATACGCCTTCGGCCGGTATTCCTGTTCTCCGCCGGGCTGTGGCCGGCAAAATGAAGCGCTTCTACGGTCTTGAGGTAGATCCGGAAACAGAGGTTACCGTTACGGCCGGAGCCACCGAAGGACTGTGTTCAATCCTTCTGGGCATTCTGGAAGCCGGAGACGAAGTAATTCTTATAGAGCCTGCTTATGACATCTATGCTCCTCTTGTCTCCCTGGCCGGGGCTCTTCCCCGCTTCATCTCCCTTAACCCTGAGGATTTCAGTCTTCCCCGTGACGAGCTGGCTTCATCTTTCAACTCCAAAACCAAGGCCATTGTCATCAATAATCCTATGAATCCCTGCGGCAAGGTTTTTTCAAGAGAGGAGCTAAAATTTATTGCTTCTCTCTGCTCGAAGCATAATACCCTAACGGTATCAGATGAGGTTTACGAGCACTTGGTTTATGACGGCCGAAAACACACCACTCTTCTCGCCATCCCCAGCCTGCGGGAAAAGGCGTTTGTGGTTTCCTCAACAGCTAAAACCCTATCTCTTACCGGCTGGAAACAGGGTTTTGTGGTAGCTGCGCCCAGCCTTAGCCGGGCAGTCAGAATGAGCCATCAGTTTATCACTTTCTGCGGTTCTTCAGCTCTTCAGGAGGCGGTAGCTTTCGGCATTAATCTTCCCGGCAGCTACTACCAAAACCTATTGGCAGATTACACCCGGAAACGGGACTGGATGTGTGAAGAGCTTCAGGAACTCGGTTTTAAAGTTTTTCCTCCTGAAGGAACCTATTATATTCTGGTAGACATAACTCCCCTTGGCTTTGATGACGATTTAGCTTTCTGCCGGATGCTCCCGGAGAAAGCCGGAGTAGCGGCTATCCCCTGCTCTGTATTCTGGAATAACCGCAGCCGGGGGCGTAATCTGGTCCGGTTTTGCTTTTGCAAGAAAGACGAAACACTGAAAGAAGC
>CAYTTR010000051.1:0-10986 GCA_964440805.1 uncultured Eubacteriales bacterium | reverse complement strand
TTATGAGTGTGGTCTTTTTCAGCCTGAATTACCTTACCGGCTTTGCTTTGTTTTTCATGGTTTTTAATAGAATTAAAGAGAGAGAATTTTTAAAAAAAATTTTTGTGGTTCTCTTGATCAGCACTTTTCTTTCTATTGCCTTCGGTTTTTATCAGAATTATGGAAATATAAAATTTGGCAATAATCCCCTAAGCTTCACTCAGGGATTTATAAACGGCACTTTTAAAGATGCTATGTCATTCGGAGGGTATTTAGCGGTTATTATTCCCATTTTATTGTCCATGGTTTTTTTCTTTAAAGGGATTTTCAGGATTTTTTCAGCATTGGTGTTTGTTTTGGCTGTGTTTATTCTTCCCAGTACCGGTTCCAGAAGCGGTTTGGTGGCTTTAACCATGAGTTTGGTGTTTTTTCTGGGATTTTATATGTTCATTTTAAAGAAAAAGAAATCCCTGCCTGTAAAGAAAGTGGTCATGGTGGGTGCTGCTTTTTTGCTTGTTTTTGCTGTTATTATATCGATTCTGATGCTTTCACAGGGTTCTGTGGTCTATGACAGAATGAATGAACTGTGGGTATCTTATAAAGAGGGAGGATTGGATAAAGCCCTGGCAGAACGGAGCTCCAGCATCTGGAAAGCGGCTTCCTACATGATCAAAGATTATCCTTTTGCAGGAGTGGGCATAGGTGCCTTTATCATTGAGCTTCCCAATTATGCCCGCATTCATGAGTTTCCCCTCCGGACCACAGATTCGGCAGAAAACTATTTTATTCAGGTTTTGGCAGAGCTTGGCGTTCTGGGTCTTTTTTTGGCGCTGTGGATTTTCTGGCTTATTTTTAAACAGATGAAAAAAGGATTTAGTGAATATTTATCTCAGGATAGATGGAAATACATCCAGATAGGAGTTTCCTGCGGGATTATCTCTATGTTTTTGATTTTTATGGTGCACACCTTTATCGGGAGTTATGAGCTTAAATACACTTTTTGGCTTCTGGTGGGGATGCTTTTTGTATTGAATAGAGGGGAAGCTGTGTCGGAGAAAAGGAGTTTATTTAAACCGAATATTTAATGGATAAAGATATCCGGCCAGGTATCTGTGGCCGGATGGAAAGTCAGCCGCACCGCTTCTCCTCCTTTGACCGGCTTTATAAAGATTTCATAGTCACTTGTTCTGCGGTCGGAAAAAGGGCTGGCGGCAAAAACAATGTAATTTCCGTCGGGGGACCATTTGGGAAAATAGATGTGAGGACGTCCGGCAATGGAGTTTTCAAACACTTTTTTTTCACTCCCGTCTACTGAGCCCATATATATGTGGTGGACGCCGCCGTAAACCCAGGTCAGGTACAGTCCGTTGGGACTGAACTGAGACATGCAGCCCCGGTCATAAAAAGAATGGCTGCTCCCGTCAAGCTTTACCATGTGGACGCTCCAGGCTTTTGGATAGGAGGAGCTGAAGGAAAGCCATTGATTATCCGGGGAAAAGGTGGGAAACCGGAGCTCTTTACCTCTGAATTCAGGGAGTCTCTGAGGAATGATTTCTTCAGACTCTTTTTTTTCCAAATCATAGAGCCGGATGGAATCCCCTGAGTCGTCCTGGGTTACATAAACAATCTTTGTGCTGTCCCCGCTTATATCAAAGGAGAATCCATTTTCTACCACCGGTTGAGCCTCGGAGCCGTCCGGATGCATCCTGAAGATATCTTTGTTTCTCTCGAAGTAGATCCATTTTCCATCTTTGGACCACACCGGGTGGGAATTATCTTCCCGGTCATTAGTGAGCCGCATTTTTTCCGTGCCGTCTGCTTTCATCCGGTAGATTTCCCAGGTGCCGTGCCGGGAAGTGGACCACACAATCGCTCCAGGGATCTTTCCTTTAATGGATTGAAGGGCT
The DNA here is from genome assembly GCA_964440805.1 of uncultured Eubacteriales bacterium. Lineage (GTDB taxonomy): Bacteria > Acidobacteriota > Aminicenantia > Aminicenantales > Aminicenantaceae > CAYTTR01. The sequence continues at coordinate 9,100 of CAYTTR010000051.1, read as the reverse complement.
TTCATTTCCCGGAGAGTGGGTCTGGTCTGAAAAGAACCCTGGAGAAAGAGGGGGATAAAAAAGAGAATGAGGAGTTTATATTTCGGTTTCACTTTGATTTCTCTTCTTTTCTTTGATTTATTTCTTTATTTCCGGCTTGCCGGCTGCTGAGGAAGGATTTATGGAGCCAGGCTGTTCCCAGATAGCAGAAATTCAGGATCAAAAAGACTTCTAGAATATCGGAAGATAGTGGAAACTCAGGATATTTAATGTATACCCACTCCAGCATATCGCGGGCTATGGAAGCCCAAATGAGTCCGGTTATAATGCCCGGGATAAGGACAGTTAAAACAAGGGCTGCCTTTTTCCGGGCAAAGGCTGCAGCGGCCAATATGAGGATGACTGCTCCCGCACTAAACCACAATGGTTTTCTAAGGGGATTTTCTGCCTGCATACTGCTGAACATTTTTAATACCATCATCAGATTTATACATAAGCCCAAAGAGAAAGCAGCGGTGATGAGCCACAAAACAGTGATAAATGACCGGGCCTTTCCTTTGACTGGTGGGGGAGTGGTTGAAAATAAATTCCAGGGGATTATTTTTTTTATTTCCTCTTGGTGAGTTATAAAAATAACCGCCCCTAAAAATCCGAAAAGCAGGGTTCCTAAGCTGGGAAGAATAGGGGATTGGAAGGTCCAGTTTATTCCCTGGAATTTGTTCAAAAGAGATTGGATGACTGCATTGATTGCTGCTCCCAGCAGAAATCCGTATATGGAAAGAGCCAGGTATTCTTTAAACCGGGAAGAGAAAATTACATCCAATGTCAGAATCAACAAAATAAAAACAGTCACTATGAGAAGCGGTGCGGCTGGGAATGAACCAGCCTCCCTAGCTTTGTAAAAAACCGCAGCCCAGCATATTATAAAGTCGGCCAAGAAAAAAATGCTTCTTAATTTTTGAGGAGAGAGAGTATGGGCGGGAGCGGAATTCATGTTCTTAACCGGCCTTTTTTGTTAATAGTTCTGCTTAATTATAATAGGAGAAGTATTATTCTTCAAGCAAAGCCCGCATTTTTCCTAATTACCCATGACAACCCCCCACCCAAACGCCCCAAACGCAACCAACGCTATAAACGCAACAAACGCAATCAACGCAACAAACGCAATTAACGCTATAAACGCTATAAACGCTATAAACGCGAGTAACGCAATTAACGCAATTTTTCCCGCCTCTATCTTAATGTCTATCCCGTCTATTTTGTCTATTTAGTCTCAACCAGACAAACCAAATAGACCAGATTAACCAGATAAACCCTTAAGGTGCTTGATTTAGAAAAAAGGAATGAAGTAATCTATTATTTCACTATAAATGGAATCAATTTTTTTTTAAAGGATAAGTCCCCATGAAAAAATTTGCAGCACTGTTAGGCATTCCATTATTAGCCGGCTTGGCTTTTGCTTCAGATTACAGGGCTGAGCTTAAAATGAGCTATTTCAATCCTTCCCAAAAAATATTCAAAGAAGTTTACGGCAGTGGAACGATTTTTGGAATAAAAATGGAAAGAAGTGGTCTTTATAAAAAATTCGGACTTATGATGGAGGCTGGATATTTTAAAAAACAGGGAAAACTCACTTTTACAGAAGAGGATACCACCGTTAAAATAATTTATTTGGGACCAGGGGTGAATTACCGCTTGACCAAAGGAATTTTTGATTTATATGGAGGAGCCGGCTTTCGCTATTATCAGTTTGAAGAAACAAATCCCATTGGACATGCCAAACAGGGAAAATGGGGTTATTTTCTAAGCGTGGGAGCTTATATTCACCTAACAAAGAAGTTCTATGCTGACTTTGAAGTTAATTATTCTAAATGTAAAGTCAAGCCTGCAGATATAAGGGTGGAAATTGGAGGGCTTGAGGCGGGAATAGGTATTGCCTATAAATTTTAGACGGCAAAAGAGGAATCAGTAAGTCTATGATAAAGATTTTCCTGGGCCTTTATCAAAGATTTGTATTGGGAGCTCCTTTTATCCTGGTACGGTTGAGGACTATTCACAAACGCGAAGGCCTGTCCGGTCTTGTAAAATATATAATAAGAAAAATATACCGGGGAGTTCTTTTCAGAATTGATCCTCAAATATTCGGCCGGATTCAGTTCAGGGACTGGCAGAAGAAGATAGAGAGAAGATATCTTAATGAAGACTATATGAGAAAGTTGAATGATTTTGTGGGGAGCGGTATTAAATTTTCTATCATTTTCCCGGTTTGGAATAAACCCCTTGATTTACTGCAAAAGGCGTTGGAATCTGTGCTTAAACAATATTATCAAAATTGGGAACTGTGTATATCCGATGGGTCTACTGAAAATAGGGATGAAATAAGAAAATTCCTGCTTAATTTTAAGAGAAACCATCCGCATAAAGTTAAACTAAATTTTCTGGAAAATCCTTCTGGAATAAATTTAATTGAAAATTCAAACAGCGCTCTTTCCCTGGCAGAGGGTGATTTTTGTGTTTTTTTAGACTGCGATGATGAGCTTTCAGTAAACTGCCTGCTGGAGCTGGCCCTGGCCGTAAAGAATAACCCGAAGGTTGATTTTCTATACAGTGATTTTGATAAGGTTGATTACCGGGGAAATCGATTCAGCCCCTCTTTTTGGCCGGATTGGTCTCCTCATACCATTCTCTCCCAGATGTATACCACCCATGTAACCTGCTACCGGACAAAGCTTCTGAAAAGAATGGGGGGGGTAAGAGAAGGCACTGAAGGGGCTCAGGATTGGGACTTGGTTTTAAGGCTCAGCGAGCACAGCCGGAATATCGTTCATATCCCCAAGATTCTCTATCACTGGAGGGTTTATGAAAGCTCCACCGCCAAAAAAAACAGCGGTGCCAAGGACTGGGCTTATAAGGCTCAAAAAAAGATTTTATCCGATTGGATTAAAAGAAATAACATCAAGGCTGAAGTAGTGGAAGGTGCTTATCAAGGAGCCTGGAGAGTAAAATATGAAATAATAGATTCCCCCCGGGTTTCCATCATCATTCCCTTTCGGGATAAGGTATATTATTTGGCTAAATGTGTGAAAAGCATTCTGGAAAAGACTGCTTATCCCCATTATGAAATCGTTCTTATAAACAACCGCTCTTCCCAAAAATCCACTTTCTCTTATTTAAAGACGGTGTCGAAAAAAGAAAACATCAAAATATTCTCTTATGATGAGGAATTTCATTTTGGAAGGTTGAACAATTGGGCGGTGGAAAAGGTGGATTCAGATTATGTTTTGTTTTTAAATAACGATATCGAAGTAATAAATAACGAATGGCTTACTGCCATGCTGGAATATGCTCAGCTTCCTGAGGTGGGAGAAGTAGGAGCCAAGCTTCTTTATCCCAACGGAAAGGTACAGCATGCCGGAATTACAGTGGGATTGGGGGGAGCGGCTGCCCATCCGCACCGGCTGCTTGATGATGAATATGGTTTTCAGGGCTGGCTGGTCAATCCCCGCAATGTGTTAGCGGTAACTGCTGCCTGCATGATGGTGAAGCGTGATTTATTTTTAAAGATGGGTGGTTTTGATACGGAACTTGATCCGGCTTATCAGGATGTAGATTTCGGCATCAGACTCTATGAAAAGGGATACTGGAATGTCTATACTCCTTATGCCAGGCTTTATCATTATGAATCGGTGACCCGTTTCTCAAGAGATTATAAGGACACTTTGGTCGAAGATGCGGAGAATGCAGTCCGGCTTAGGAAAAAATGGCCCCAGTATGTCGGAGTTGATTTTGGGGCTGATCCTTTCTACAGCCCCAATCTTTCTTATGACCATGAAGATATGCGTTTTAGGACCTACTGGTATCCGGAAGATTGGGGCAAGAAAGTGGGTTTGATCTGTGAGTTTGAAAAGAAAAAGAGGAGACGTTAGTCCTTTTGGTCCTGGTTTTTTAAATTTTTATTATTTCTTAAAATAAACTCCTTGAAAATTTTTATGTCATATTTCCCCAATCCCTTTAAGGCAAATAAGAATATTCCATAGCTCAGAACTCCGGTAAGAATAGCCAAAAGAAGTTGGGCAAAAGAGTGAACAGAAAAGAAATTGACCACCAGGCCCATGAGACAGGCAGCCGCTAAAGGCTTAAGAAGGTAAGGGAGATATTTGCTTACTTTTTCCAGTTTGTGTGATTGAAGGAGAATAAATAAATAAGAGAAAAAAGATCCCAAACAGAGACTTAAGGGGGTAAGTTCAATTTGCCCTGTTTTTACAAAGAAAAACCAGGAGCCTAAAAACACCGCCAGATTTACCAGATGGGTGAAAAATATTTTTAATTTTTCTTCAAAAACAAACAGAATTTGGGTGTGAAACTGGATCCAGGAGAGAAAAATAATGGCCGGAAAAAAAAGTTTTATAATCAGAGCGCCTGCTAAATAATCCCTGCCGATGACAAATTTTATCAAGGGAGAAGCCAGGACAAATCCCCCCATAACCAGAGGAAAAAGAAAAACATTGGTATACTTCCAGGCGAATCTTAAAGAATCTCGAAATTTACTGGTATCGATAATTCTGAATTCCACCAGAGAGGGCAGGATGCTTTCACTGATGAAATAGATTAACAGGGTGGCGCTGAAACAGATTTGTACTCCGATTCCAAAGTAGCCTATGGTTTCCAGGCTCTGTCCGAAAAGTTCAGCTAAAATAGGAATGCTCCACAGAATCATTCCTTGAATGACTACACTAAGATAAATCCAGAAACCAAAGGAAAAATATTGACCGAACGGTTTTTCCAGGGCTGTTTTTTTGGGTGGGAGAAGGGGAAAGACCAGAAACAAAGTCACCAGAAAGGCTAACAGGGGAGCTGCGAAAACCCCGGCAATAATTCCGGTTTGGGAAAATAAATAAAACAGAATTATAACTAAAAAAACCCGGGCGGCAATTCTTATAATGGGGATAGAGGCATAAAGTCCCATCCGGTTAAAGGAGTAAAGAACTGATTCGCCGATAAGGTTTAAAGAAAATAAAAGAGCTGCCAAAGCCGTTAATAGAAAATAAGAGTAATCCTGGGACCAGAAGACAAGACCTCCCCCCAGAATAACCAGAAACACCGGAATTTTAACGGAGGCCGTTTTTAAGATCAGGGTGGGGATTGAGGACTTGTTTTTAAGCCTCAGCTCTGGAATATTCCTCATGGCTATTTGTTGGCCGCCTAATCCCAGAATCCGGCCGATAATAAAGTAAACTGAAAGCCAATAGGCAAAGAATCCCATATTGGCTGGGCCTAAGATTCTGGGTATAAGAATGAGCTGGAGGGAAGAGAATAGGAGATTTCCTATTTTTCCTATGAAAAGAAAGATTGCTCCTTTGATGATTCTATGTTTTTTTTCCAAATATATTCTCTCAGTCAGCTTGGTGTTTCAGACATAATACATAGAACAAACATTTCCAGTCAAGACGGAATTGCCTCACAGTGGAAGCATTTCCAAAACAGAAATGAGAGGAAGGGTATGGGATTCGTCACCCGCTCGATTCCTTAGTGAGGAATCTCGCTCCCGTTCGGGCTTCGCTCTCCTCTCCTTCGGAGAGGAACCGTGCCCGCTCAGCCCTCACAGGGGATTCCTCATCCCATACCCTTCCTCTCTTAATAAATACTAACTCTATCCCGGAATTAGAGATGCTTCTCCTTACATTTTATGGACAGGGGCAGTAATTTTTGTTATTATTCTTGAAGTTTATTAACCTGAAAAGTATCGGCTTTTTTTGAATAGTTCAGGTTAGCTTGGATTAGAAGTAGAATGAAGCTTATTATACAAATACCATGTTATAACGAAGCTAAATATTTACCCGTCACTCTTCAGGACCTGCCGGAGAAAATAGAAGGGATTGATCAGATTGAAACCCTGGTTATTGATGACGGCAGCAAAGACAACACGGCCGAAGTAGCCAGGAGAGAAGGAGTGGACCACATTGTCCAATTCAGAAAGCACCGGGGGCTGGCAGCCGCTTTTTCAGCCGGTCTGGAAGCCTGTTTGATTCACGGCGCTGATATCATTGTCAACACAGATGCAGATAATCAATACAAGGGAGAAGATATTCCCAAGCTTATTGAGCTCATAATTAAGGGAGAAGCAGATATTGTGGTTGGTGACCGGCAAACTCAATCTATAAAACATTTTTCCTGGATTAAAAAGAAATTACAGAGGATGGGAAGCTTTATTGTCAAGGTTTTGTCCCGCTCAGACATACAGGATGCTCCCAGTGGATTCCGGGCTATGAGCCGGGAAGCAGCTTTAAAAATAAATGTTCTCTCTGATTTTTCATACACTCTGGAAACTCTGATTCAAGCAGGACACATCGGACTTGCCGTAAAAAGCGTTCCCATAAGAACCAATGAAAAAATCAGAGATTCCAGGCTTATTACCAGCTTGTTCGGTTTTTTAAAGCGCTCCGGAGCCACTATTCTGAGAAGCTATACCATGTACAAGCCCCTGAAAATATTTTTAATTTTAGCCTTGATTTTTTTTATCCTGGGCATGATTCCGGGGGTAAGATTTCTTTACTTTATCTATATCGGGGAACATCAGGGCCATATTCAGTCGCTGATATTAACGGCTATTTTGTTAATCGCCAGTTTTTTACTGGCGGTGATGGCTGTTCTTTCGGATTTAATTGCTTCCAACCGTAAACTGATTGAAGAGATTTTAAAGCGGATTCGAAGAATAGAAAGCGAGAGAAAAGATAATTAAGAGAGATATTGATGGCCAAAATAGTTATTTTAGGTGCCGGTCTATCCGGATTGAGCGCTGCTTATCATTTAAAAGAAGAGTATGAGATATTTGAAAAACAAGACAGGGCAGGAGGTCTGTGCCGCTCCATAAAAATAGATGACTTTATATTTGATTACGGGCCTCATATTCTTTTCCCCAAGGACGAATACACCCAACAGCTTATAAAAAAGCTTCTCCCTAAGAATTTAAATTTCCAGACCAGGGAGGCCTATATCTATCACAAAAAATATGACCTTTATACCCGGTTCCCTTTTCAGTCGCACCTCTACGGTCTTCCTGTTTCTGTGGTCAAGGACTGTATTGTTGGTTTTTTCAGAGCCCTTCAAAAAACAGAGCAAAAGCCCCGGGACTATGAAGAATGGATTAAATGGAATTTCGGTGACGGCATTGCCGAGCATCTTATGATTCCTTATGCTGAGAAAATATGGACGGTACCCCCCGGTGAGATGAATTTTGAATGGGTCTGGAATCGAGTCCCCAGGCTGACGCTGGAAGAGCTGCTGGAAGGAGCTCTTCAAGACAATCCCAAACTGTTCGGATTTAATAAGGAATTCTGGTACCCTTTACACGGGGGAATAGAAGCTCTGCCCTTAGCTTTTGTACCTGAGATTAAAAAAGTTAATTTAGGGGTGGAAGCAAAAAAGATTTATTTAAAGAAAAAATATGTGGAATTTACAAGCCGGAAGAAAGTCTTTTACGAAAAGCTTGTCTCCACCCTCCCTCTTCCGGAAGTTATTCGATATGCCGATGAGGTTCCGGCTGAGATTGAAAGAGCTTCCCGGGAGCTGGAAAATAATTCCGTCTACTGTGTCAATCTGGGAATTGAAAGAGAAAACATCAGTCCTTTTCATTATGTTTATTTTTATGAACCCGAATTTCTGTTCCACAGAATAAGCTATCCCATGAATTTCTCAGTCCATACTACCCCCGGCACCTGCAGTTCAATATCTACCGAAACTTCTTATTCCAAATATAGAAAATTAAGCCGTGAGAACGTCATCGAACGGGTGGTGGAAGACTTAATCAAAGCAAAAATTTTATTTCCGGACGATAAAATCCTGGTTTCAGATGTGGCCGATATCAAATATGCCTACATTATATATGATAAAAATCACCGGAAAAATGTAGATAAAATCCATACCTTTCTCCGGAAAAACAGCATTTTTCCCTGCGGAAGATTCGGCGAATGGGAGTATTTCAACATGGACCACAGCCTGAACAGCGGAAGAAAAACAGCTGAAGAAATCAATCTAATTTCCAAGAAAGGAAGCGCTTAGAATGGAGCCCGTTTCCATAATAGGCGCCGGACCGGCTGGCTTGAGCAGCGGTTATTATTTAGGTAGAGGTTACTCAATTTGGGAAAAGAATGAAGAAGTGGGAGGAGGATGCCGGACGGAAAAAGTGGATGGGTTCAGTTTTGACTACGGGGGACATATTTTTTATCCCAAAGAAGAACAGGTAAAAACACTGATCAATAAGCTGCTCAAGGACAATTTATCCTGCCTGCTTAGGGAAGCCTGGATATATTCCAAAGGAATTTACTCCCGCTATCCTTTCCAGGCTAATCTCTACGGTCATTCAGTCGAGGTGGTCAAAGAATGCCTCTTGGGACTGATGGAAGCCAAGCTAAAATACGGGGAAAAGCCAGGTAATTTCACGGATTTTGCAGATTTTATATACAAGGTTTTCGGCAAAGGTATAGCCCGGCACTTTATGATTCCCTTTAACAAGAAACAGTGGGCGGTTCCTTTAAAAGAAATGACCCTGGACTGGATGGGTAAGTTTGTTCCCATTCCCACCTTGGAACAGGTTTTAGACGGAAGTCTGAAAATGTCGCCCCGGTGCATAGGGATTAATGCCCAATTCATCTATCCCCGAAAAGGAGGGATTCAGTCTATTTTCGACTCTTTTGTTCCTTTTCTAAAAAATGTTCACACTTCATCCGAAGTGAACAAGATTTCTGTGAAAAACAAATCATTTGAGATAAATGGAAAGAATACCGGCCGTTATGAAAAACTGGTCTCCACCATCCCGCTGCCGGAATTGATTGCAGCCGTTGATTCTGTGCCTTCGGAAGTAAGGAAAGCTTCTGAAAAATTAAGATGGACCTCCCTTTATATAGTAAATATCGGGATCGACCGGCCTGAGATTTCAGACAAACACCGGGTTTATTATCCGGAAGAAGACATTATTTTTCACAAACTGGGGTATTATCAGAATCAATCTCCGGGCATGGTTCCGGAGGGAAAAAGTGCAGTCAGCGCCGAAGTGTCTTTTTCCCAAAACAGAAAAATCGACAAAGAAAATCTTGTGGAGAGAACCATTCAAGACTTGATCAAA
>CAYTTR010000050.1:4738-12178 GCA_964440805.1 uncultured Eubacteriales bacterium | reverse complement strand
CCAGGGTAGCATGGCCGCAGAGATCGACTTCGACAGAAGGAGTAAACCACCTAAGCCCGTATTTTCCCTTTTCTTTGGGCACAAGAAAAGCTGTTTCCGATAGATTATTCTCGGCAGCAATAGATTGAAGCACCTCATCGGCTAACCATGATTCAAGAACACAGACGGCAGCCGGATTGCCTCCGAATACTTTCCTTGAAAAAGCATCGACTTGAAAAAATGGAATTTTCATCTTTCTGCACTCCTTTTTTAGAAATATTATAGGAAAATAAGGCGAATAGATAAACCGTCCTTAGTTCTGCCTCAGTTTAAATAGATAAACTGTCCCTCGTTTTTCCTTGTTTTATTCAGCCTGCTTTTTTATTCTTTTTTAGCTGAAGGGGTTGGTGGTGTGTAGGGGGTGAGGTTGTCCTTCTCAATTACAGCTCTGTTCCACCATTCCGGGGTTTGCACACGGCCTGCTTTTCGAGTCTCCGGGTTATAGATGCGGAAGTGGTTGTACTTGACCAGAAGGTCATCCCCCAGCTTCCACCAGGCATTGACCACAGAATTGGCATGGTTGATTGAAAAATCAGTGAGGAACTGCCGTGCTTTACCAGGGTTCTCCCGGTAAAGTTCTGAGGCTGCTTTATCTATAATGGGAATGCTCTGAAAAGCAATACCTTCCCATTTTTCCTGAGCCTTTTTGACGTCTTCAATGGCATAGGAGTAGACAACTTGGGTATGAAAGTCAACATAATCTGATGCCCATCGGGCCGAATCTCTATTAAACACATAATGGTCGCCTACCTGGAAGGACTCAGGAAGTTCTGTAACTCCACAGTACAGAGGCATATAACAAGCTGTATCCTGGGCTCCGAAGGCCAGCCATATAATCCCGCCTATGGGATCAGACAGCCAATCGCGGCATTGGGTAATGGTGGTGTATTCCACGTTGTTGACGCAAATACACCGCGGTCCGTTGTATCTCTGATCGTCTACCTGGAACCCTCTGTAATAATTGGGGTTGGCAAAAGGACCTCCTTTTATTCCATCGGTCGGATCGAACAATGCACCCTGGTATTTATCCCTTGTTATGGCCATTACATCTTGGACGGAAAGTTTTTTGTCCGGTTTTACAGAAAAAGGAAGATCCATGCTTTCTGTATCAGGTCCCAGCTCAAGGGAAGGGGCAACCAGGTTGAAGAAGCGCCACAGACGTCCTCTTCTTCCTTGGGTGCTCAAAGCACTTCCTTGAGTGGGAGAGTAGGCTCTTTTCCAGGAAAACGGCTCTCCGATTTCCGGATCATAATATCCGTTATCAACGGCATAGGAGACGGCGTTGGAAGAAGCCATGAAATAATCTTTGTTATTCAGGTCGATTTCACCAATCCGTGATTCATTGGGACAAACACTGACATGGTCATCCGGTATGCGCTGGGCGCACCAGACTGCACCGGGTTTTCCACTTTCAGGTGTCCAGAGAGGGCCTACCGGCATGATCTCGAAGATCCAGACTTCGCCCGGGTCTGAAACAGCCAGCATTTCCCCTTTGTCATTGAATCCGTAACCGTAGGTGGTAGCCAGGTCTCCCATGATGCGGATGGCTTCTCTTGCTGTTTTAGCTCTTTCCATAGCGATTAGAGTCAGCATGGTGATATCGAACTTGGCGGATGGGGTGGGATTTCTCATCTTAGGCTGACAGCCGATGGTGGACTCTCCCAGGGCGACCTGGTTTTCATTCATGTAGCCGAACATGCCGTGGATGTAGGCATAGGTATGGGGAACCTGAGGAATATCCAGCCCTGTATAATCGTCTTTGTATCTTTCCCATTTGACTCCTTCTTCCGGATACCAGGTTTTATACTGATTGATATGGTAGATCTTGCGGACATCTCCTTCTTTGTGGTCAGCTGCCGGAACGAACCGGAAGGTCCAGTCACACACCCCGCAGTCGCAGGTGTGGGTGGTCATGGTGGAACCATCAGTGGAAGCCTTTTTTCCCACCAGAATGGATGTGCATCCTTCCCAGTATTCAAAACCACTGAGAACTTCTTTTTCGCTATCCGGTGATTGGAAGATGAATGCACTTACTATCCCCAGTGCCAGGCTGAGAATACCAATAAATACCAGGGCTCTTTTAAAATGCATTTTTTAACTCCTTAAAAAATATAAGTTAAGAAAACGGGATATTTTCATTTGCTGTTGAGGTTAATTCTGAAAGGGAGGCCTTTTTGAATCATTGAGCTGTCCATCATACACGCAAAAAACAACTCCAGTCAACTTAATATAAACCCTGAGCGGGGCTTTCCTGAAATTTTTTAGGGATTATGTAGAAAATGGGGACCATTGCCGATTCCCAGCAGATATTAACTCTATATCCAAAACAAAAAGCGGGAACATTTTCTAATTTTCAACTGCATATTTTTTATGAACAATCTTATTTAAGTTGACAAAAACAGAAATAAAATGTATATTGTCAACAAATAAAAGTGAAAAAAGGGAGGGAGCATGAACAGAAACAAATGCCTTGATGCTTTTGGTAATAGATTGAAATCAGCTCGAAAAATGGCCGGATTGAGTATGGATGAGCTTGTTAATAAAGCGGGAGGAATCGTAACTAAACAAGCAATCAGCAAGTATGAGAGGGGTATAATGAAGCCTTCGAGTCAGATAGTTATAAGTTTAGCTTCTGCTTTGGACGTAAAACCGGAGTACTTTTTCCGGCCGGCTTCCATAAAATTATCAAATATGCAGTTTCGTAAAAGAGCAAAGCTTCCTGCAAAAAATGTTGAATCATTGAAACAGAGAACAATTGATTTCCTGGAGCGTTATATGGAATTGGAAGAGTTAGTAGGAATAAAGGAAAAATTTGTTAATCCGTTGCTAAATTATTCTATCAACTCCCTGGAAGATGTGGAAAAAGCAGTGTTGAAGCTAAGAAATTCATGGAAGTTAGGTCTTGCCCCAATTGTGAATCTACTTGAGCTTCTTGAGGAACATGGGATAAAAGTCTATGAAGTTAAAAATATTGATGATTTTGACGGACTCTCTGCTAAAGTAGGAGATATTCAGGTTATTGTTATAAATAAATCGCTCTCTCCGGATCGAATACGTTTTACTGCTGCTCATGAATTGGCTCATATTCTATGCAGGTTACCAAAGAAATCTCATAGAGAGAAACTTTGTCATACCTTTGCGGGAGCTTTCCTTTTACCAAAAGAAATTTTAGAAAAAGAATTAAGAAAGAAAAGAGAACAAATAACTTTATGGGAATTGGGGGAAATAAAAAAATTATACGGCATTTCCATGCAGGCAATTGTTAAAAGGGCCCATATGCTGGGTGTTGTTTCAGAATTTTATTACCGGAGATTCCGGGAAATGATAAACCAAAAAGGATGGAACAAAAGAGAACCAGTAGATTACACTAGGAAGGAGGAGTCGATTCGTTTCCGGCAGCTTCTACATTATGCTGTAAGTGAGGGGATAATAACTTTAAGTAGAGCTGCAGAATTAGCAAATATGAGCCTTTCGGAATTCACCATGAATATTCAGGCTGTTGGATGAGAATTGTCGTTAATGATGCATGTATTTTAATTGATTTATTGAAAGTAAATTTATCAGATGGATTTTTTCACCTTCCGTTTGACATGCATACTACTGATTTTGTATGTGCTGAAATCAAAGGGGAGGAAACAGAAAGATTTAAGATATATATTGATAAGGAGTTGATTGCTATTCATAGATGTTCTGAGGAAGAGTTTGAAGAGGTGTTAAAGATAAAATCAGATAATCCTCCTCTTTCATTAGCAGACTGTTCTTGTTTTTGGTTATGCAAAAGATTATCTGCAATGCTTTAACAAATGATGAGAAGCTAAAAAAATCAGCCTCTGAGCAAGGGTTAGAAGTTCATGGGATTTTGTGGGTATTTGACCAGTTGATATTAGAAGAAGAGATCACTATGCCAGAAGCCACTAAGAAATTAAAAGAATTAATGGAAATTAATCCATGGTTACCAAGAAAAGAATGCTATAAGAAGATAAAAGAATGGGAATCTTATCTATTATGAAACGACAATAGGACTTCTAATCGGTGTTCCTAATTTTTAAAAGAAAATGGATACTCCCATCGAAATATTATGATCCCTGCGGTCTACCGTATCTTCGTAGGTTACTGTGTAGTCTCCCCATGAATAAGTTCTTGTTTCCTCCCCTGAAAACTTTATATACCGGTATTCAATACAAACAGCAGCCGAGTTTCCTACAAAATACTTAAACCCTGCTCCGAAATTATACGCAGAAACACCCATGTCCCAGTCCATAACAAAGGTGAGATAACTGGGCCCGTTTCCATAACCGGCTCTTCCAAGAACGAAAAGGAGCATTTTGTCCGATACCTGAAAATTGTAGGCGAGATTGAGCATGATCATATAGCCTGTGTCCTCGCTTTCATCTGGAACCGTCAGCAATAATTCCGGTTCGATCTCCAATCCTTTGTAAACAAAAATTCAAAGTCTTAAAGGAACATTTAAGATGTTCGATGATTCGTCGTAATCAGCGTCTTTGGTGTCCAAATAAGCAGCTGCTATAGAGAACTCGAATCTTTTACCAGAAAGAATCTGAGCATTTCCGGCGGAAGCAACAGCCAAAAAAAACACAGCCAAAGAAAGGAAACATAATGCTTTATTCATTTTTTCCTCCTATTGAGTGGCGATGGTTGCATGAGAAAGAATTAAGGCGGCACTGGCGCCGCTTTTTTCCGCCTTCATCCCATCACCCCTTATTCTATCTGTCTAAAAAATAGACCGGAAGGGAATAAAAATTGTCATGGATTTGTAAAAACTTTGTCAATAAATTGTTAAAATTCAGGGGGATGGGGAATAAGGTTTGGATATTTTAGTTGCGGCCATGATGATATGAGCCCTGGCTCATTGGATATGGGCGAGAATGATGAAGAATGAAATAATTGATTTGATATAGTTATTTACTTAAAAACTCATCTGTAATCAGAAATATAAAAATATTTTTTCTCTTCTTCAGCCTCTTCTGCAAGTTTAAGGCAGATTAGTTCATCGAATGAGGTGTGAATAAGGTAAGAATTATTGCGAAGGAGTTTACAGAAAGCTGCTTCAGGGCAATCCCCGTAGGCAAATCCGATAACCTGGAGATTCTCGATGTCCGGCTCGGCCGCCTCTGAACCGGGATGAAAAGTAAAACCTTCAGGCGAAAGAAAAATATAATGATTTTCTTTATTCATTTTTTCCCTCTTTTAGAGGATTTGTTGTTCTGATTTAATCCATCGGCCACGTCCTAGGTCTTGCAAAAGGCCCAAATCCCTTAGCTGTTGAAGAACCTGTCTTATTTTATCAGGAATATGTTTGTTTTCCGGATAAACAGACTGAAATTCATCTTTATAAACATAAATATCTTTGGTTTGGAACTCACTGTCAGGTAATCTTTCAAAGACAATTTTTTGCCATCCTGTAAGATCGTTTTTAGAAAACTTTGGTGAAGGTAGATTTTCCTCTTTTACTTTTAAATCCCTTATCATTTCCTTGACCTTTGTATCTTTTAAAACAATATCGGATTTTGTCTTTGTTATTTCATAAATGCGAGTATAATTAGTGATGTACTCGTAGTTGGGTTCAAAGCGTGATTTGTGAAATTTCAATCTATTGTAAATTTCATGGATATCAGAGATTATTTCTTCTGATGATTCAGCTTCAAGAATTGTATTTATCTCTATGTTATCCTGCAGGCCTCCTGAGGTCAGGTTGGATGACCCAATGGAAACAAAGGCATTAGGTCCACAATGCAAGAAATATAGTTTTGGATGATATATAGCGGTTTCCCCATAAGAAATATCTCTGTAGCAAAACAAATGGATATTTTTACCTTCTTTTATTAAAGAATGAATAATTTCTAGTACTTTCGGTTCAGTTGTCCTGAAATCAAGGCCGAGAAGGAATTCAATTTGTCCCCCCTTATTCAAACAGGCAAGAAGATCTTCTAAGATGAGATTCAAGCCGGATAATTTGGCAAAGGCAACCGCAAATTTTACTTTTTGAGCATTCTTTAGAAAAGGGAGAAGATTGCTGAGAAGGTTTTCTTTTATGTTATCGGTGATTTTTATGTTCATTTCTTTTATTGAAAAATATTATATCAAAAAAAGAAAGATCTCTACTTTTAATATTTCAAACGTTTTTTGGGGCCATGGCAGCTATTGGTTTATCAAGAAGATAGCTAATTTTTTTGCCTCTATTTCAGGCTTTAAACGCGATTTTCGCCCCTCCCAAAATCGGGTTTGGTTCATCACAATAATGGATACCTGAGTTGAAGAAAGAAGGGACATCACATAAGTTCCTTATAGATTTCTAATTTCCAAAAAGGAGGAACAACGATATCCCTCTTATCATTATATCACGTTCAGGGTCTAAATGGGTTTCATCCGAAAAGGTCATGAAGAAAAGGCAGCGCTGCTTGATATGCCAAATACAGCCTGGAAGATAATGCCGATATGCCCTTGCCTTTTTATCTCTTTGTTATAGAGACGATTTTCGATACCTAAAAATCTCATTTAAAGGGATTTTTTAGGGGTAAAAATTGAGCTAAGTTATTAATAATGCCATAGATATCGTGGTGCGACCCCAAACACCACAGATTTATTAATCTCCATAACTTTTTCGGTATCTTCTATTCAGAAAATCAGGTGAGCAGCTCATTTTTTGCCCTATTTTTTGCTTTAAAAATTCCCGCAATTCACTTTTAACTTACAATAAGCGAAAACATTTCTCAATAATTCAATGAGCAAATAACCATTGCGTTCCTTACTCCCGCAACTCCTTAGAATGAGCCCGGAAAGCTGCCTTCGTCGCCTGCAGCGAACGGATGTGAACTGCCCCCCAAAATTTGTACCACCTATAGTGCAAGTTGGAAGTATCCGTGAACCAGCTCGTAGAACCTTTCCTGCATTATCGGGTCTAGGCCGGCTGCCGGTTTGTCGAGGACCAGCAGTTCCGGTTTATGCATAAACGCCTGGATCATTCCCAAAATCTGTCTCATGCCCTTGGAATAGGATTTGATCTTCCTCTCGAAATCGATGTTGAATCTCTATTTTATTTCGCCAATTTGCGTGTAAAATAGTTTCTTTTTATGTCATCAATATAATGTTTTCACATAATATTAGCTACACCTATAATAATTTCTATGAATGTTGCAATAATAATGCGATTACATTATAATAATGACAATTGGAGAAATCATGTCAGACATAACTGAAAAGATTCTTAAAAGATTTCAATCTAAGCGAGTAGTCAGGTGGAAAGAGATAGCCGATTTTCTCCACGATCAAGTCAAAGCGACAACTGCTGTACAGTGGCTTCTGAAAAGCGGCAAGGCCATATCCGTTAAAAAAGGCCTTTACTATCTTAAGCGGCCTAACGAATGGTTCCAAGATGAGCTC
>CAYTTR010000050.1:0-4728 GCA_964440805.1 uncultured Eubacteriales bacterium | reverse complement strand
ATCCTTTGCTCATAGCCGGACATATTCATCCTGAAGGCGTGATTGGCTACCATGCTGCACTGAAATGCTACGGGGTCGCATACAGCGAATCAAATCTTTTTCAAATAGCTTTGCCAAAATCTGTCCGGCGTAAGTGGAAATCCTTCAGCTTTCAGAAAGCCAACTACGAATTCTACCGAGCGAATCTCACCTTTGGTATCGCTTCCTCTGTTATCGAGGATATCAGAGTCCAACATTTTTCCCGTGAACGTATTCTCTTAGAAGGACTGATGTACCCTGATCGCTTTCTTGGTATGGATGAATTTTTAAAATCTATAGAAGCTTTCTCTTGGATAAATCTCGAACATCTTTTTGAGATGGTCATACATTATCCAATAAGAACAATCAGTATGAGGCTCGGCTGGCTCCTTGAAAAAAACAAGCGACAATGGCATGTAGCAGAATCTGATCTCAAAAGACTTGAAAAGAACCGCACCGAATCCAGAATATTGCTCGTTAAAAATAGGCCTAAAGGGAATTATCTTGTAAAAAGGTGGAGTTTAATGGTTCCCAGGGCTCTAAGGACTTGAGTGAAGCATAATGTTCGATTTAACAAGAGATGAGCTTGACACCTACGCAAAAAAGACAGGCTTCCTCAAAAACTCTCTGGAAAAGATGTTCAGGCTTCTCGACATTCTTTCTGTATTAAAGACACATCCAGTCACAAAGAATGCTTTTGTTCTGAAAGGGGGGACAGCACTAAATCTCTTTATACTGGATATCCCAAGGATCTCTGTTGATATAGATTTAAATTACATCCAAAGCAGAAATCTTCGAATTGTTCAAATTGAAACTTCATCTGATAAATCAGTCAGATATTCAGAATAAATTATATCCGATGCTACAGAAGAGGATTAATCTTGATAGAGATGAGTTAGCAGTTAATGTTGAGAATTTTTTAAGACCTTATTTATCTCTGACAGATGGTGAGAGAGCAGCGTTACACGACTTTTACAAAACAGGCATAACAGATATGGATATTTTGTTTCCTCAGAAGGAAATTCAGTATAGGATCCTTTAATCGCCCTCACTCAAGTGGAAAATCAAAAATATTGTCAAGCATCTCTGACTCGCAAAAAATCTCACTTGGCCGCCGCAGCCGAAAACCAATTTCTTATCTTTTAAATTCACGGAAGACTCCTTGCTTTTTGCTCAGCTCCGGAGCAAATAACCATTGCGTTCCTTACTCCCGCATCTCCTTAGAATGAGCCCGGAAAGCTGCCTTCGTCGCCTGCAGAGCCGGGCATTTTCAAATTAGTTAAATAGAAAATAATCATAAATTGACCGGGAAATGTGGGCTATTACTTTTTCACTTTCTTCGTTATCGATATCCGCCTCCAGGATGAAGGTCCGTTTTTTCTCCTTAATTTATATAGCCTTACTTCCGGCCGGCCATAAGGGGCAGCGAGAAGCGGAACTGCGGCTGCGTTCGCTAAGTTACCGGATAGCATTTAGCTTTTGGCTGAAAACGCTTCATGATATGTTACAACACCGCGAGGTATTTTTTCATAGAAAGGCAGGGTAAGAAAAACTTCCTGGGGAACACCTTCAAAAATTAAGCCCGGGATGTTTCTGAAGCCGAATCTTTCATAATACCTGGGATCGCCTACCAGAACACAGCCTTCGGCGTCCAGGTTTTTAAGCTGAGATAGTCCTTCAAGAATAAGCGATTTTCCGATTCCTTGATTCTGGAATTCAGGCAGAACGGAAACAGGGCCCAATCCATACCAATTTTGGCTGCCGTCGGAAATGGTTACAGGAGAGAAAGCTATATGGCCTACGACTTGTCCGTTGAGTTCTGCCACCAGCGATATGGTCAAGACACTGGCCTTCCGTAATTCATTTATTATGAATTGTTCTGTGTTATCGCTGATTGGATGATTCTTGAAGGTGGCAACGGTAACATTCCAAATGGCTTCAATATCTGAACTTTTTTCTTTTCTTATAAGCGGTTTAAATTTCATTTTTTCTCCAAGTAGTAATTTTTGGCGACGTCATAAAAATGGGGGACAGTTCACCTATTTACCTTATTTTTATCACAAATATGGCCGGCATTATATTTAACCTATTTGCTGGAACGATATTTTTTATATTTTCTCAATTTTGAATATCACTTTGGCCAGAGGATCGGGGCACTGCCATTCATCGAGAACGTCCAGCATGCCTTCTCCTTCCTGGTTTTTTATGATGGCTCCGGTTATGGGCTGGAGAATACTTCCCAGGGCAAATATGCAGACACTCTCTCCCGGCTGGAGCTCCAGCTTGGCATTTCTAATAAAGAATGTGGTTCCCTTTTTCATCCGGCTGCAGGCACCTTCGGCTTTTGTGCAGGTGATTTTTAAGTCATTGAAAGCCATGATAATTACGCCTCCCTTTGGTTTGATAGGATATAAAAAAAACATTATATCATAATGCCCATCGATTCTCCCTTGGTTGGATTAAAACTATAAACTAAATCATTCCATGATTAACTGAAGAGAAGTTATGGAAATTAGGAAAAGAGGTGAACTGTCACCATTTTCCCCTACAGTTTGGGCAGGTATTTTTTGGGGAATTTGGCTACTACTGTATATTTTGGATCAACCACATTGCCCACCCGGCTGATCCCCACTTGAGAGACAAGCTGCAGGGCATCCCAGCGATCGAATCCATAGTCTTCTACAAGCCAGTTAATCAACTCCACATGGGCCACCCGGAAGGCATCGATGAGCGGCCGTGTACTTCCGGCCACCATTATATACTCATCGTCTTCGAATCGGGGCCAATGGATTGTTTTCCCTTTAATCACATCGATTTCAAGGGTCACTTCCAGAGGACATTCCAGGCCGGTGCCGCAAATCTCGCCGTCGCCTTGGGCTGCATGACCATCTCCCAGCATAAACAAAGCTCCATCGACAAATACAGGAAAATAGAGAGTTGTTCCTTCGCGAGTCTCAACACAATCCATATTCCCGCCATGTTCTGCCGGGGTTAGCGAAATTATGGCTTCCCCGTAGGCAGGGGCTACACCTATTGTTCCCAGAAAAGGATGCATAGGAACCTCAACTTTTTTCAATCGGCTGTTTGGTAAATTGAGGACTGCCACATTTCGCTCGAGATTCAATTTCCAGATATATGTCTTTTCAGGAAGCGGATCGTTTAACATTGCTGTGTAGGGTTCTCCAGTAAGGGCACCAAAATGAGGCAGATGCGTGGAAACAGCATAGTCTCTATTCGGTTTTACTTTCAAAAGCTTCAAAACAAGAGTATCACCAGGTTCTGCTCCTTCTACATAAAAGGGGCCTGTCTGGTCATTTACATTGGGAAGATGGATAATTTCACTGGCTTTCTGATCCTCAGAAGAGATTTTGTTCCCAAAGGCATCTATGGTAGTTGTAACCAAAGTGTCTCCAGGATTTAGTTTAAGGACTGGTTCATGCCGGCCGTCATAGGTATAAAAAAATTTTTTTGGTGTATAGTGATGAGTTTTTTGACAGTAGACAGGGTTTACCCGGCTTATCAGCCAAACTAAGAAGAAAAAAACAAAGCTTACTCTTAAGATTTTTAATGACAATTTCATTATCCCTCCTTAAGAAATCCTTCCTTTAGACTGCCTGAATTTTATAGCATAGGGAGAAGGATAGGTCAAAAAGGAATAAGAACACCTCTTTATGTGGAAAGACCCCATTTTATTTAATAGTAAAAAAGTCATTGTATTATAACATAAAGCTCTTTGCATCTCCGGTTTATCTCTATTCTCCCCAGGTTGAATTAAAATTATAAACAAAGTCATTCTATTATTAACCGGAAAGCAATTAAAGAAATTTGGTAAATGGGTGAACTGTCACCATTTTTTGGGATCAAATACAACGATGGATATGTTAAAGACGAAAATGGACGCCCTCGCGGTGTAGGCTATCCGTCTGAATGGCTCAGAGAAGTTCTGAAATCCAAACCTGATCAATTCAAACTGCCTACCTGGGGAGAGGATGAGAAAGACAATCGGCTGCATTAGATACCTGTCCTTGAATGCAAAGAAATATTTCAGAAAATGAAAAAAGCGGGAGTAAAAATGGGGGTGGGAACCGATTATGTTGGAGAAAATATGGAATACTATCCCTGGATATATTTTGATGAAGTGGAAAAATTTGTGGAATACGGATGTACTCCGATGGAAGCCATTGTGGCAGCCACTAAAATAAATTCTGAAATCTGTGATGCTGCTGATGAAATCGGAACTATTGAAGAAGGAAAGCTGGCCGACCTTTTGGTTTTAGAAAAAGATCCTCTTCAGGACATTGGAAATCTTAAGAAGGTGGAAATGATTATCCAAGGGGGGGAAATCATCAAAAACAAGAAATAGAGTCAGTTCCCCTTAGTCAATAAACAAATAGGTCAAATAACAATGCATTCTCAATTTCTTCAATTTTAATTAAGGGGTGTTCCCGTTTTTTAGTAATTTCTTGACATCTATTTGATTTGAAATATGTATTTACTCTTGATGTATGGAAAGGCAAATTGGTATTCTGGAGCTAACGCGACACTGCTTGTAGAAAAATATGAGATAAGAATAAATCTTAAAACAAATAATGCCCACATAAGGATACATACTTTATGTAATACTCCTGTATTGAGATTTTGTCTTCCTGCATAATTAAAATTAAAGTGAAAAGAAGGAGAAAGGGACAATTTTATATTCCTTTAAAAATT
>CAYTTR010000049.1:0-13133 GCA_964440805.1 uncultured Eubacteriales bacterium | reverse complement strand
AGATAGTATTTGTGATATAAAAAGTATCGGCCTTTTTTATGAATAGTTCAGGCTAGGCAATCCTGATAGGTTAAAACCGGGAGAAAACAACTACTGGTTGTTCCTGATAAAATGAGCTCCCCTGCTAATGGGATTACTAAGAGCGGTCTGGGTGATCATGACAGCAACCTGAATACCATGTTTGAGTCCGACCACCTTGGGATCCATTCGGGCTTCCTTGTAAAATTTTTCAACCCGGTGAAATAGATAATTGAGATCAGCCCGGGCTCTCTCAAGCCTTTTACGGGTTCGGATTATTCCTGCATAATTCCACATGGAGGATCGGATAGAAATCCAATCTTGATTAACCAGGGCAGGATCGACAGCCTCTTCTTTAGCTGGATAATACCATTCATGTATTTCGGAAGCCCGGTAAGGTTTTTCTGGATTAAAATGCCTGACAATATTCTGGGCTCCCCTCACTCCCCAGACCAGCCCTTCTAAAAGAGAAGTGGAGGCTAAGCGGTTAGCCCCATGAATCCCGGTACAACTTGCCTCACCCACTGCTAGTAGGCCTTTGAGCGTTGTTTGACCCCATTCATCTACCAGTATTCCGCCGCAGCAATAATGGGCAGCTGGAACCACTGGAATGGGCTCTTTGGTAATATCAATACCATATTTGAGACAGGTCTGATAAATATTGGGGAACCGTTTGGGAATATCAATAGTGGCATAAGGGGCCAAATCTAAGTAAACATAATTAGAGTTAGTATTAATCATCTCTTCGTAAATGCCCCTGGTTACTTCATCACGGGGAGCCAGCTCCTTTTTATGGGAATATTTCTCCATGAACAAGCTGCCTTCTTTGGTCTTCAACCGTGCTCCCTCACCCCTGATTGTTTCTGAAATAAGAAAACTGTCAGCATCGCGGTGAAAAAGCGAAGTTGGATGAAACTGGATATATTCCATATTGATTATTCTGGCTCCCGCCCGGTAAGCCATGGCGTAACCATCTCCGATTGCACCCTGGGGATTAGATGTATAGAGAAAAACTGCTCCACAGCCTCCTGTGGCCAGAATTGTATAGGGAGCAAAAATTATCTTGACTTTATTGGTTTTATTATCCAGAACATAGGCACCAATACACTGAGGCTCCCGGTAGAAACTAATGGGATTCTTGGAATGATGAGGAACAGTTAAAAGGTCAACCGCAGTGTGGTCGGAAAGAAGAGTTACATTGGAATATTTTTTCAGCTCAGAAATGAAACGCTCTTCTATGGTTTTGCCAGTAGTATCCTTTACATGTAGAATACGCCTGCGAGAATGTCCGGCCTCCTGGGCATAATCCAGCTCATCGGGTGCACTATGGGAAAAGGGAATCTTCAGTTCTTTCATCAATACTTTTTCAACCAGTTTATGGCCTTGTTGAACAAGGATGTTTACAGCCTTGGAATTATTTATTCCATCACCGGTTTCAATGATGTCTTTGGCCAGCAGTTCCGGATCATCATCAGGACCCAAGGAAACAATGCCTCCCTGGGCATAAAAAGTATTGGATTCCTCTGGTCTCATGCTTTTGGTTATCAAAACTATTCTTAATCCGCTTTTGGCAGCTTCCAGGGCTGCCGAGGCTCCAGCGATACCGCAACCTATGATGAGAATATCTGTCTCTATCCCTTTAGTCTTTGGCATGTCTTTTTAGGCCATAAATTCCAGGCTTATATCCAAAGATTTAACCGAATGAGTAAGACTTCCTATAGAAATAAAATCAATTCCGGTCCCGGCAAGTTCTCTTACTTTTTCCAGGTCAACTTTTCCTGAAACTTCAATCAGCGCTCTGCCTTTAATATGTTCAATTGCTTTTTTGATTTCCTCTATTTCCATGTTATCAAGCATCAACCAGTCCACTCCAGCCTCTAAGGCTTCTTGGGCTTCTTTCAGGCTGGTCACTTCTACTTCAACCTTGAAAGAAGGACTTGCTTTTTCTTTTGTTCTTCTCACTGCTTCAGTAATATTTCCAACTGCCCGGATATGATTGTCCTTAATAAGAATCATCTCAGAAAGATTGGATCTATGATTCAAGCCTCCTCCCACAGTAACGGCGTATTTTTCCAGAATTCTGAGTCCTGGAGTCGTCTTGCGGGTATCCAGAATTCTGGTATTTGTGCCTTCCAGTGCCTTAACAAAATCCCTGGTCTGGCTGGCTATACCAGAGAGGTGCTGAAAAAAGTTTAGAGAAGTTCTTTCTGCTTTGAGCAAGGAAAGAGAATCACCAGTCACTTCTGCAATCCTGTCTTTTCTGCATACTTCTTCTCCATCAGATAAAAAAGATTCGAATTTTACTTTCGGGTCAATAATATGGAATACTCGTTCGGCTACTTTAAGACCAGCTAAAATCCCTTTTTCTTTGGCAATAAATACAGCCCGGGACTCTGCTCCAGGAGGAATTAAGCTTTCAGAAGTGATATCACCATGAGGCATATCCTCCTCAAGGGCTCTGAAAATTATTTCATCCATTTCAGAATATGTCATGGAACAAGATTATAATTTTTTTCATTTTAACAGTCAAATAAGATTCCTTAAAGCAAGTATCTATATTTCCATGATAAAATTTATATATATAAAGAGAGAAAGGGTATGGAATCTTTCATCTTATGCTTTTTTTAAGGTTTTGGAAATGCCTCCCCTTTGAAGTTGACAACATTGCCAACTCTCTTTACTATAACTTCGATGAAAAGAAAAACCATTTCAATTCTTGCATCACTTACTATTTCAATCATTCTGCTTTTTATTCTATTAAAACAAATTCAGTTTAAGGACCTTATTCAGACACTAAAATCAATTCATATAATAGGGCTTTTCGGCTACATGAGCTTAGCTTTAAGCACAGCTATTCTCCGCACCTGGCGTTATCAGATTCTGCTCAAGCCATATCCCAGTCAGTTTGACAGACTTTTCCTGGTAACATTGATCCGCAATCTTTTTGTTGATCTCTTTCCAGCTCGCATCGGTTCATTATCCTATGTCTATCTGGTCAACAAAAAATTGAAATATACTTTTGAAGCAGCAGCCTCCACCTTTCTTCTTTCTTTTATTTATGATTTCTTGACTCTGAGTCCTTTTCTAATAATTTCCATTTTCATTGTTGGCTTTGGAACCACTCCCCTTTCCAGCAGTATAATGCTTATTTCATCCATTGTTTTTCTCTTTGTTTTAATAGTAATTTTTTGGAAAATTGAGCTTTTTCTGGAAGCACTAAGGAAATTCTTTAAATTCTTATTGTCGCTCTTTCATCATAATGAAAAAACCTGGGCTAAAACTGGCTTAGAAAAATTTGACTTAACCCAAGAGGAAATAAGCCGGATAAAAAAAGAAAAATACCACGGCTTGGTTATATTGATTTCTTTTTTCATCAGGGGAGGAAAATACATGGCACTCTACGTGCTGCTTTTTTCTTTGCTATCCAGTCATGGTTTTGGTCTTTTTGATCTTAGTATCTGGAAAACTATCCTGGGAATAACCGGAGCTGAACTTACGTCGGTTCTTCCGGTAAAAGGATTAGCCGGTTTCGGAACCTGGGAATCCGCCTGGGCCCTAACCTTTCAATTAATGAAATTCGATCCCCAGCTCTCTATTATTTCCGGTCTAGGCATTCATCTCCTGAGCAATCTTTACGAATACTCACTGGGGATTTTGGCAATAATAATCCTGGCTATTATTCCCGCGGGTAAAAGAATAAAGAAAAGCAATTTCCCTCAGAATAGTTATTGATAAAATAGAATATCATCCTATTAAGGCGGGCTTAATCTTTGGCACAATGGCATACCAGATGGTATCTAAACTAAAAATACAACACTAAGAATTTAATACAAATTTACATAGAAAAATTATTATTTGGCGAAAGTTTGCATCCGAAGTTTATTTTCAATAGAATAAATTAAACTGGTTTGCAATCAGTTCGACACTAAAAGTAGGGACTTGAATTGAAAAGGAAAAATTTATTTAAGGAGGACTCATGGCAAAAAGAATGTCCAAAGCCATGGATAGCCGCAGGAAAAAATATATTAAAAATCTTCTCAATAAACCTGCTAAAGAACTCACCTTTTGTGTTCTAGGGGCGGGTCACGGTGGAATGGCTATGGCCGGTCACCTTGGGATTTTAGGATACAAGGTAAATCTTTATAACCGCAGAAGAAAAAAAATCCAACCGGTATCTTACCGGGGGGGGATCAAGGTAGAAGGGGAACTCCAGGGATTCGGCAAGGTTAATATCGTTTCTACCAATATTAAAGAGTGCATTGAAGAGGCTGACATCTTGATGGTGGTTGTTCCGGCAACAGCTCACAGGTTTATGGCGTATAGCTGTGCTCCCTATTTAAAAGAGCATCAGATTGTAGTTCTCAATCCCGGTCGAACCGGGGGTTGCCTGGAATTTCTTCATGCTCTCAAAGAAAAAGGAGGCACCAAGTCTCCTTTTTTAGCTGAAGCCCAAACGTTCCTTTATGCATCCAGAAGTATTGGTCCGGCCCATTCCAGGATATTTTCCATAAAGAATTCTGTTCCTTTAGCAACTCTTCCGGCATACTGGATTCCAGGGGTCTTGAAAATCATAAACCGGTTTTTCCCCCAGTTCATTCCGGGAGACAACATTTTCAAGACCAGCTTTGATAACATCGGAGCCATTTTTCATCCTGCTCTGACCGTGCTCAATGCCGCCTGGATTGAACAGACTCATGGAGATTTTGAATACTATATTGAAGGAGCCAGCCTCTCTGTCTCCAAAGTTCTGGAAAAAATGGATAAAGAACGACTGGAAATCGCTGCTGCTCTGGGAATTAAAGCTATGAGTGCCAAGAATTGGTTATACTCTGCTTATAGCGCCACTGGAAAAGATCTCAGGGAAGCCATTCTCAGCAATCCCGGCTACCTGGGTATTAAAGCACCTGACCGTCTTCATCACCGCTATGTGGATGAAGATGTTCCTATGAGCCTTGTTCCCTTGGCTTCCCTGGCAGAAATGTTCAAGGTGAATGTCCCCACAATCAGATCGATTATTCATATTGCTTCCATTATGAGGGAAAAAGATTTCTGGAAAGAAGGTAGAACTGTAGAAAAACTGGGGCTTCAGGGAATGTCTATCAAGGAAATAAGACTTCTGGCTGAAGTCGGTGAAATATAAATTAGACAGCAATTTTCTTGCTTACAAGAAGTTATAAGCAATGAAAGAAAGAAAAAATGCTGGAACGCCGGGATTTTTTAAAATCATGGTTTGTTTTATTGCTGGTGACTATAATGACCAATTGGAATTGTAAAAACAAGTCTGAACCTAAACCGATCGACTCGCTTCCTTTTGAAGAGCACTTCCAGTTAAGTATTGATGAGCTTTACAAGATTCTTAATATTGCCCTCTCCAAAGGAGGCCGATTTGCTGATATATATATGGAATTTGGTAGATTTCATCTAATCAACATGGAAGAAGACATTATTAAGGAAACCGATGAAACCATTCTATTCGGCCTGGGAATCCGGGTTATTTCCGGAGAGAAAACAGGTTATGGTTATACCAATGATCTTTCCTTGCCTAAGGTAAAAGAAGCTGCCTTGACCGCTGCCTCCATCGCTTCTTCTTCTTTTAAAAACTCTCGCCCCCTTAAAAAACAGCCTTTCTTTCATAACTCTTACCGGGTTATTAAACCGGCTCATTTCTCGGGATTTCAGCCAAAGATTTCCCTGGTCAAACAGGCTTATCAGGCAGCACAAAAGACATCTCCTCTTATAAAAAAAATCAAAACCACACTCAGCAATAGTATACAGTACATAACCATTATCAACTCAGAAGGTTTACTGATTTCTGATTCCAGGCCGATGGTTAAATTATCCTGCCGGTCCTTAGCCGAAAAGGAGAGGCGGCGGGAATCGGGCTTTTTTGGAGGAGGAGGGCGGGTTGGTCTGGAATACTTTGAACAGGATTTAAGCGCTGAAGAAATAGGCAGACGTGCTTCTCAAGAAGCCTTAAAATTATTGGAGGCCGGCCCTGCTCCAGCCGGAGAAATGCCGGTTGTTCTCTCTCCTGGAGACAGCGGCGTTCTTCTTCATGAGGCAGTAGGACATCTTTTAGAAGCTGATTTCATAAGAAAAAAAACATCTATTTTCTGGGATAAAGCAGGGAAAAAAATTGCTAACCAACAAGTTACGATTTTCGATGATCCTACCATTCCTGGTTTCAGGGGCTCCTACAATATCGACGATGAAGGTACCATCCCCAGAAAAACTCCGCTTATCGAGAAAGGTATCTTGCAGTCATTTCTTTTTGACAGGCTGTCAGCCTTTATTTTAAGAAACAAGCCTACCGGACATGGAAGGAGAGAAGATTTTTCCTGTCCTCCCCTTCCCCGGATGAGCAACACATATTTAGAAAAAGGACAATACTCTCCAGAAGAAATTATAAAGTCCGTCACTAAAGGTATTTATGCCCATAGATATCAAGGCGGCCAGGTGGAGGATTCGGGAAAATTCACCTTCACTTTAAGCTCCGGTTATCTTATCGAAAACGGAAGTTTAACTAAGCCAATCAAACAGGCCACCTTAATAGGGACAAACTTGGACATCCTTGAGAAAATCGAACTGGTAGGTTCAGATCTTTCTTTTGGCCCCCAGACAGGAACTTGCTCCAAGGAAGGTCAGGAAGTTCCTGTCAGTGATGGATGCCCCACTGTAAAAATATCCCGAATGACAGTCGGAGGAGGATGAAAGAAAAAAATAATTTAAATGATTCTCTAAGGCAACTGGTTGAAAGGCTGGTAACCTTCGCCAGCGCCCATGGAGCAGATGAAGTCGAGGTCAAACTTTCTGAAGGCATTGAATTTAATGTTGATGTAAGACTGCAAGAGATAGAAAACCTGCTTGAAGCCAGACCCAAAACTATCAGCTTTAAAATAATCAAGGATAAAAAAACTGCTTGGGCAAGCTCCTCTGATTTTAAAAAGGATAATTTATACTCCCTAATCAAAAACGCTATTAAACGGGCAGAACTGACTCAACCTGACAAGTTTGCCGGTTTACCGGAATATGATTCCCTGAATTATCCTGATCCGGAGAAACTTGAAATTTATGATCCTGAAATCAAAGAACTAAATTCCCGGGAAAAAATCCAATTAGCCCTAAAAACAGAAAAAACAGCCCTTGCAGATACACAAATCACCAATTCTCATGGAGCCAGCTTTTTTTCCAGGGAAGAATACAATATTTTAGGAAATTCCAAGGGATTTCTCGGCAGCTATAGAGAAAGTTTGTTCTCTCTGGGAATAGGATTACAGGCAGGGGAAACCAATCAGCGGGCTGAAGACGGTTGGCATTCAAACTCCAGATTTTTCAGAAATCTTGATTCACCGGAAGAGGTGGCCCAAAAAGCTGTTGCCAGGACTATTCGTCACTTGAATCCTCAGAAAATCTCCACCAGAATAGTTCCAGTAGTCCTGGAACCTTTAATGACCTCATGGTTATTAGGCTTCCTCTTCCATTGCCTCTCAGGTCCTGTTCTCTATCGGCAAGAGTCTTTTCTTGTTAACAGACTGGAAGATCAAATTGGCGGCAATAATATAACTGTTATTGACCATGGGCTCATGCCGGGCAAATTGGGGACTCGTCCTTTCGATGAAGAAGGAAATCCCACCCGGAAAACAATGGTCATCGATAAGGGAATCTTAAAAAACTATCTTTGTGATACTTATTCAGCAAAAAAATTGGGTCTTAATTCAACCGGAAATGCTGCCCGGAGCGGAGTGGCTTCTAACAACTTCTATCTGGAACCGGGAAACCAGAGTCCTGAGGAAATTATATCAGAATTAGAAGAAGGGTTGTTGTTAACCCGGGTTATCGGACATGGGCTTAATCCAGTTACCGGAGAAATTTCCCGGGGTGCTTTCGGATTGTGGATTGAAAAAGGCAAGATTCTCCACCCTGTTGCTGAAATCACTATTTCCGGTAACCTGGAAGAAATTCTAAAAAAGATCATCCGAGTAGGTTCAGACTTGGATTTCAGAAGACAAATCTGCGGCCCCACCATTATGGTGGAAGAAATGATATTGGCTGGCAACTGATCTTGAAAAATTTCTCAAGACATACTTAGGTGAGGTGATTTTTTTAAAAATTTTCACTGAATTTAATCTAAAAACCGGTCTTTTTTATGAATAGTCCGGGTTAGAAGCGATTGAAATGGATTACTTTTTCCAGCTTCCTTTTCGGAACATGGAGAGTTCCCTGCTCATCCTTCCAGTATTTAATGGACTCCTTGAAATCTTCGATCACAGGTGACTCGGCCGGATACCCAAGGGCAATGACTGAATCAATCAAGTAAAATTCCGGGACTTTTAGGGTTTTCCTGGCTTTCTCTCTTTCAACGGAAATAAGCCAGCAACTGGCTATCCCCTTGCTCCAGGCTGCTAAGATCATGTTTTCAGCAGCAGCGCCCACCTCCCTTTCATATCCTTTTTCCCTTATTTTTCTGTTGACCAGGATTATAATGTAAGCAGGAGGTTCATTGCCCGGCTTGGGATTTCCTTCTGGCTGAATGTAAGCAGCCCATTTCAAAAAAGAAAAAATCTTCGAGGCTACCTTATGGTCATCAATAACCAAAAATTCTAAAGGCTGAAGGTTGGAAGCAGAAGGAGCCAGCCGGCCGGAATTGACAATTTCTTCGAGAATGTTTCTGGGCAAAGATTCTGGTTTAAATTGACGCACAGTTCGCCTGCTAACAATGATTTTATTTAAATCCATCTTTCTATCTCTTTTTTCCTTGAATTCCATCTTCTTTTATTCCATTGGATTTAAATCCTGCTGGCCACCCATAAAGAAAAGTCTGCTTCGGGCATTGCCCCTGTCATCCGGCCCCTCTCGTTTCCCTGGTAAATAATGACAAAAGCGGGAACTGACTGGACTCCGAAACCAGCAGCTAAAGATTGAAGATTATCGGCATTAATCTTGACCACCATTAGTTCTCCAGCTCTTCTTCTGGCTAGTCCTTCCAGAATTGGATCCATCATGAGACAGGGCGCACATGAAGGAGAGTAAAAATCAACCAACAGGGGAAGTCTTGATTTCTGTAAAAGAATATGAACCTGACTTTCCTCAGGCTCTGCTATTTCACCCGGAATAGGAAGAGGATTCCGGCATTTTCCGCAAAGAATCTTTTTTCCTGAAGAATCCATAGGAAAATTATTGGTAGCTCCACAATAAAGACAACTTATCTTTTTTTTTACGCTCATGGAAAAGACTCCTTTTTCTGTTTAAAAACGAATTAATTGATAGCTTTCTTTCAAGTAACATTATCATCGGCCAGGTTTAAAAATATAACACATCCTCAAGCCGGGACTCAAGAATGTGGAGAAAAACCAGACTTCTATTAAGTTAAATAGTCTCTTCCATTTAGTACTGGTATGATTACAGAATAAGAGAGTATAAGGTATGCCCGGAGCGACACTGAGGATTCAGCCTTCTTGAACTGCGATTCGAGGGAATCCGACTCTGTCGGACGGCGAGGATGCAGTAAGCACGCCCAGCCTAAACCATTCAGGCTTATGGAAGGGAGTTCCGCAGCCGCCGAGAAGAACGGTGAGAGAATGGCGTTAAAAATCCGAACCGGAGCCGAAGGGCATACCTTATACTCTCTTACTCTATGGAATAACTCACCCAATATGGAAGAGAATCAGTTGAATAAATCAAAAAATATGATAGAATAATTTCTTTTAATCTACCAAGGAACCAATGACA
Organism: uncultured Eubacteriales bacterium; assembly: GCA_964440805.1. Taxonomy (GTDB): domain Bacteria; phylum Acidobacteriota; class Aminicenantia; order Aminicenantales; family Aminicenantaceae; genus CAYTTR01. The sequence continues at coordinate 3,386 of CAYTTR010000049.1, read as the reverse complement.
AAAAAGTACGGTCGGGACGCCGGCTCTCCCACCGAAGCCCCTCAAGGGATCAATTTCGAGGAAAAAGAACAAATACAGGAAGTTAAAGACATCCTTCTTTGGATGGCCAAAACATTTTCTCAAATTAAACTGTATTCTCTTCATCATCCCAGTGTATCCGGTTTCATCGAGCTTCTCTTTGAAAAACTTTCAAATTTCCTCCATAAAAATTGGAAGCTTGAATTGACTATTTCAGAATCATCTTTCTATTTTCTGGGAAAAAAAGTTCACCAAGAAAAACAGCTTATTCGAAGTCTCCCCTTTTTATTTTTTAAAGATGGAATCCAGAGTCTTTTTTTCTACAAGGGGATAAGCAAAGATGAACTCAGCGAATTTCTGGAAATTATTAAATTCGTATCTCACCTCCCGCCAGAAGAATCTGATATAGTGACCATTCTCTGGGAAAAAGATTTCCCCTCTATCAGGTACTATGCTCCAGATGATTTTCTGGAGAGCAAAATCGGATTGGAGGTGGAGATACCGGAGTACCAGGTAGAGAGAAATAAGATGACTTCAGGAGTTTTGACCATAGATGCTGGAAAAAAAGGAATCATACCGGCCAAAAAGATTTTAGAAAAAACGGATGATCCAATCATATCAGATACAGATGAGTTTTCACTGGAATCTCTTTCTCAACAAGCAGAGCTAAAAAGTGAAGAATTGGAAGCTCTGGAAAAAACAATTAATAAAAACCGCAGTTTATCTCAAGAACAAGAAACCACTCACCTTTTAATTGAAATTCTTTATCTGGAAGAAAGAATCGAACCTTTCGCCCAGATACTGGAAACTCTGAAAAAATTCATGGAAGATTTTCTCCATAAGAGTGAATTTAATCCGTCCGTCCACATTATGGAACATCTGGTTGACCTAAAGAATGAGTTAAAACTTCAAGCCTCACCCAAGGTTGTTTTTCTTGATAATTTTTTTGCTGAGTTAAAGAAAGAAAAATCCTTAGAAAAACTGAGTGAAATCCTTAAAAAACATGATCATTGGGATGAAAAAGCTTTTTTTGAGTATCTTTCCTTTATCGGCCCTCAAGCACTTCCCTTAGTAAGCCGGCTTTATAATCAATATCCGGGCGCAGCTTTCAGAAAAGAGGCTCATCTTTTCCTCGGGAAAATCGGAACCCGGGACCTCTCGGAACTTATAAAAATAGCCGACGATACAAGAGAGCCTTTGACTATGGAAATTATTTCTATACTTGAAAATAGCCAGGATAAAAAAGCCGTAACTTACTTAGCCAGCCTTTTGAGATTCAAGAAAAAAAGCATCCTACTTAGAACCATTGAAGCTATAGGAAAATACAAGAATCCAAAAAGCAATAGAATCCTCCTTCCATTCCTTGATGATCCGGATAAAGATATAAGGATCCGGTCAGCCCGCAATATTCCTCTACCGCAAGAGAAAGAAATTCAAGAAGAAATCATTAAAAGAGTGCGCCAAAAATCATTTCTTAAAAAAACTCCTGAAGAAAAAGCCATATTGATTGATTTACTTGCTGCCGCCGGTTCAAAAGAAAGCCTTGCTGTTTTAAAGGATATTATTAAAAGTGTAGGTTTCTTTGCCAAAAGGCGGAAAAAAGAAACAGGTTTATATGCCGTTTCGTCAATAAAAAGAACAAAAAACCCTTTGGCTCAAAACATCCTGGAAGAAGGAAAGAAGTCCAGGAATAAAGCCATTCGTGAAGCTTGCCGGAAAGCCATAACAGATAAAATAGCTTTTTCCTCTCCCGGAAGTGCTTAATGAGTGAACAAAAGTCCCAGGAATGGTCAACCTTTCTCCAACAGAAGGGAACTGAGCTTGTCAACAGGCTGTATATGTTTTTCCGGACATCCAAAATATACGAACCCAACAACACCCTTTTCATAAAACAGATTTCAGAGTTCGTCGAAGGAGTTGAGAAAATTTTCCGGCAAGAAGAAACCGTTGCCTTCCGCCTCAGCCAGACAACTCTTTATTTAAACAAAATAAAAATAAAATTCGGTTTTTCCAATTACCACCTTTTCAAATTTATCAACCAAGAATTTCAAAAACGCAACATCTCGAGCCTTACTTTCTTTTCCGGGTTAAAAGAAGAAGAGCTGAATCGGTTTGTCTTTCTTCTAACCAGAACAGAATCAACGGAGGAATTTCAGGAAAAGTTCAAAACCGGAGAATTCTCTCATATTTCTCTGGAAGGTTTTGCCGAAGACAATCTTAACAAAAAAAAGAAAAGTGCAGCCAAAGTCTATTTTCTAAGCCTCACCCATCTTAAAGAATATTTAGAAAAAAAGAGGCAATTCACTCCTTCCTCTCTATTAACCACTCGGCGTCTAATGCAGTCTCTTTTTAACAACCTTGTGGAAAATGAACCCTTCCTCCATGGAATGACAACCATTAAGAATTTTGACGAATATACCTTGAACCACTCCGTCAATGTATGTATTCTTTCGTTGGCTCTGGGAAAAAGGTTAGGTCTTGATAGAAATGAACTTATGGCACTTGGAATCAGTGCCTTCTTTCATGACGTGGGCAAGCTGGAGATTCCCAAAGAAATACTCAACAAACCAGGGAAGTTAGATGAAAAAGAGCGTCGATTAATCGAGACTCACCCTCACCTTGGGGTCCAGTGGCTTATCCACAGTCAGGAATATCGGGGACTTCCTCTTCAAGCTCTTCAGGTGGCCATGGAACATCATTCACGGGAAGACCTAAAGGGATATCCCCGCTACAGAAGGAAAAAAAATGTTAACTTGTACAGCAAAATCGTAAAAATAGTTGACTACTTTGATGCCATTACTACCAAGAGACCTTATCGCAAAAAAGTATTCACCAGGAGCGAAGCTTTAAGTCTTATGATGGAAAAAGTGGGAACAGAATTTGATCCTCTTCTTTTTAAAGCTTTTGTGGGCATTATCGGCCCTTGTCCAGTGGGCACTTTTGTTCTTCTCGACACCGGCGAAACGGGCATTGCTTATGAAACCAATCCTGAACCCTCTCTTCTTCTCCGGCCTAAAATCAAACTGGTCAGTGATGAAAAGGGGAAGAAAATAGACGGGCCAATAGTTGATCTAACCGAAAAAGATGAATCATTGGGGAATTATCTAAGAACTATTGTTAAGACATTAAATCCGGAAAAATTCAACATCAAGATACCGGATTATTTCATGGCAGAAGTAGCCTAAAAGATTCCCTTCCATTTTGCTTGAGTTAAATTACTATACTAAGTAATAAAAGAGAGCATGGGGTGCCTCCTTCGCTCCGATTCGGCGCTTTTTCGCCATTCTCTCACCGCTCTTCTCGGCGGCTGCGTAACTCCATACCGTCAGCCTGAATCATTCACGAGTCGAGGTTGGCGAGGGATTAGG
>CAYTTR010000048.1:5798-13294 GCA_964440805.1 uncultured Eubacteriales bacterium | reverse complement strand
CGGGAGATTGATAACCTGCTTTATTTTATTGTGAAAAAAGCGCGGCCGGCTCTGCAGTTTAATGTCAGCTCCTGGGGGTTTTTGTTTAAACAGAAGCGGGTGGGACGGAACGGGGATTTTATCTATACCTATAAACTGCGCACCATGCATCCTTATTCAGAGTACCTGCATAGGTATATGTATGATCAAAATAAGCTCAATGATTTGGGGAAAATTGAGAATGATACCCGGGTTACCGAATGGGGGCATGTGATGCGGAAGTACTGGATTGATGAAGTGCCTATGATTGTGAATTGGCTGCATGGGGATATGAAGCTGGTGGGGCTCAGGCCCATAAGCCAAAGCTTTTTTGATATTTATCCTGAAGATTTGAAGAAGGAGAGGATTAAATTTAAGCCGGGGCTTGTGCCGTCACTCTATTATGATGTGCCGAGGTCCACCGATGAGATCTGGGAGTCGGAGAGGCGGTATATTGAGCGGTACTCAAAGCAGCCATTTCGGACCGATGTGAGGTATTTTTTTAAGGTGTTTTATAATATTTTGTTTAAGGGGGCGAGGAGCGGGTGAAGAAGCAAGGCGAGACATGCGAGAAAGGCGAGAGAGGCGAGAAAGGTTGGGGAAGGCGGAAAATGGTGAATTGTAAATTGAAAATACGGTGAAAGGGAGATATAAGAGATAATAAAGTGATTATCCATATAGTTAGGGTTAGCTTTGCATTATGGGTTTTAGCTTCGGTTATTCTTTCCTTTATTTATTTTAATGGCAATGACAGCAGCCTTGTTATTGTTTCATCAAGCCGGGCCGAGGTTCATGTGGTTTATTATTTTATGGGAGCTTTTCTTTTTTTCCATAGTTTCCGCTTTGAAGGGATGGGATTTGTGATTTTTGCCGGAACATCAGTCTTTCTTTTGGGTGTTATTTTGGAAGTTGTCCAGATTTGGGTTCCTCATAGGACTTTCAATCCCCTGGATATTGCGGCTAATGGAGCCGGGGTGGGATTGTTTGTTATTTTAAGATTAATTTTGTTTAAAAGGCGATAATTAGGGAATGGGGAATTGTGAATAGTGAAGGGAACAAAATTACTTGATATGGTCTTAGCAATTGAACAAAGGCCGGCATCCTTCTATAATAGGCAAAATGAACCGGATAAAAGATGACGGTTTAAACTCCGGAATAAATTTTATCTCTCTTTCTTTTTCTCTTTTTTTGATTGTGTTTTTCTTTGCCTCTTCAGCCGAAGCCCAGACTTATCAAAACTTCCGCTCGGAAAGGGAGCAAATAATAAAAGATACCTGGCTTAAGTTCGGCCCTTTTCGCCTTTCGCCCAGGATAAGGCTCCTTGATATCGGCTATGACGACAATGTTTATTATCAGCGGGAAGAAGATGAGCCGGTCTCCGATTACACAGCCACTATTTCGCCGGAGGTTAGGGTTAATTTATTGCTCCAGGATTTCTTGATAATCTCTTTTACTGAAAACCCCGAGTATGTTTTCTATTATAAAGAAAAGAGGGAGCGGCGGTGGAACAATTCTCTTTCCCCTGAGTTTAAGCTGCTTTTGTTCCACCGGTTTGTTTTATCGGGTAATTATTTTTACCAGAACAGAAGGAGGCGGGCTACCAGTGAGTTTGATATAAGGGCCAATGAATTGAGAAGAGGATACAGCGGGCGGTTTTTTTATGAGACGGCCAGACAGACTTCCTTTGGGTTTGCTACTTCTAAAGAGAAAGTGTCCTATGAGGATGTAACCCAGCCGGAAGCAGAGATACCTCTTTCCCGGGCTTTAAACAGGGATGAGTTGAGCGGGAATTTTGAGTTTTACTACCAGGTTTTCTCACGGAGCTTCTTTTTTATTAGAGTCGGGTATACCGCCTATGAGTTTGAGCACAGAGAGACCAGGTGGCGGAATGCCGACTCCTACCAGGTTATGGGAGGGATTCAGTTCCCTATTTTGGGCAGAGTGATGGGGGTTTTGTCTCTGGGCTATAAAGAGCTTGAGCCCCGGGCTGAAGGAAAAAGAGGGTTTTCGGGATTGGTGGGGAATACGGACGTTGATTTTAGAGTTGGCAGGTTCAGGATTAGGGTGAGGTACAACCGGGACAGCCGGTTTTCTTATTATTCAAACAATATCTTTTTCATAGAGGATGTGTACGGGACGGGTGTTTCATTTTATCTTACTTCCTTTTTGAGGCTTGATTATGATTTTAGTTACAAAGAGGCAGATTACCCGGAGCCTATGTGGGGTCGGACCAGAAGAGGGGATTATGAAATGATAAGGAGGGAGGATTTATACCGGATTCACAGCGCTGGGTTTGTTTTCCGGTTGATTAGGAATACAGGGCTGGGGATAAGGATTAATTACTGGGAGAGAGAGTCCAACCTTTACTGGGCCAACAGGGATAGATGGTTTGTGGGAGGGTATTTGACTTATCAGTTTTAAGATGAAAATGGTTTTATGGGATAGAATAATCAGGTAAAATGAAAGATAAGTGAGGGAGAAAATGTTAAAAAAGATAATTTCGATTTTATTTATATTGCTTGTTTTTTGTTTTTATTTACATGGTCAGGAAAAAGAGGGGCTTCAGACAGCTTATGAATATAAAATTGGACCTCAGGATTTACTGGAAATAAGTGTTTTCGGGCTAGCAGAGCTTAATAAGACGGTGAGAGTTTCGGGAGACGGGAAAATATCACTTCCTCTTTTGGGGGATATCAAGGTCGAAGGTTTGACGCGGGGAGAGGTTGAGAAAAAGTTAAGTCAGCTTCTGGAAAAGGATTACCTTCAGGATCCCCATGTTACTGTGTTCATAAGAGAATACCAGAGTAAAATGGTCTCTGTCCTGGGAGCTGTGGCCAAGCCTGGAGCCTATGAGCTTGTGGGGCCGCAGTCGCTTCTTCAGATTATATCCAAAGCCGGAGGATTGACCAGTGAGGCCGGGGAGGAGATTATTGTTTTCAGGGGGAGTGATGACGGGGGGAGTGAAAGCATAAAGATTCCTGTAAGAGATTTAATTATCCAGGGAGACCCTGAGCTTAATATTCAACTACATCCTCAGGATATTGTTAGTGTGCCTGTAGACGAGGTGGTTTATGTGTATGTCTTCGGTCAGGTTAATAGGCCGGGGGCTTTGGAAGTAAAAAAATCCAATATTCCCACTTTGCTGCGGGCTATCGCTCAGGCTGGAGGGTTTTCCAATAGAGCGGCTAAAGGGAGAGTTGTTATTAAGAAGAAAGATGAACAGGGGATGGAGATAAATATAAAGGTTAATGCTAAAGACATCATCAAAGGGAAAAAAGAAGACATCCAGCTCGAAGAGAATGATGTGGTGTTTGTGCCGGAAAGTATATTTTAGTTTATAGCGTTAGTTGCGTTTATAGCGTTTATAGCGTTTATTGCGTTTATAGCGTTTGTTGCGTTGGTTGCGTTTTAGAATGTGAAATAATAAAGAGAGAAACCAGCGTTTTTTATCCCTGCATCTAAAAATAATTTTTTTGAATTTTGAATTATTTTGGGAGAGCATAAAATGAACGAAAGATTTAAAGTTTTTGAGGATGAAAGAGAGAGCAAGGAAGACCTTCTGAAACACTGGCGGTTGATTGTTAAGAAAAAATGGGTTGTTGTGTTTTTCTTGGGTGCGGCGGTGCTTTTTACAGGGATTTTCTCTTTCCTGGCTGCACCCCAATACAAAGCCACCTGCACCTTACTTATTGAAGATGAAGAGTCCAGAATTTTAAGATTAGAGGATCAGTTTGGCTACCGCTACCAGAGAGCGGATATACTGTTTTTTAACACTCAATTGGAGCTTCTAAAAAGCAAATCTCTGGCCCAGAGGGTAGCCCAGAGGATGAACCTTTTAAACCAGCCTGAATTTAATCAGGAAAAATCAGGCCTGAGTTTAATGTCTTTGGCCAGGAGTTTTATAAGCTTAAACTGGATTTCTTCAGGGAAAAAAGAAGAAAATCAGGAATCTAATCCCGTTCTCGCCAATCCCTATTCCGGGATAGCGCAAAGAATTCTGGGGGGAATGGAAATCTCTCCCATAAGAGAAACCAAGCTGGTAAAAGTGAGCTATACTTCCGGATCTCCTGTTTTGGCTGCGGATGTGGTGAACGCATTGACTGAGGAGTTTATCAATTTTTCTGTAGAGAAAAGATACCGGACTACTCATCAGGCTTCTGATTTTCTAACCGAACAGATTGCCAATTTAAGAGAAGACCTGGCGGCCAAGGAAAAACAGCTCCAAAAATACGGGCAGGAGAAAGAATTGTTCTTTCTAAGTGATGAAGAAAGTGTAGCGGTCAATAAGTTTGGTGATTTAAACAAGGCTTACACCCAGGCTCAGATTCAAAGGATTAAAGCCGAGGCTGAGTACAAAGAGTTTAGAGGACTGGAGGTGGGTTCCCTTCCTCAGTATGTGAACAACTCTGTCATCCAGAACCTCAAGGCCGAATACAGCCGGATAAAAAACGAGCATATAGAAAAAAGCAAGATATTCAAACCCAGCTACCCGGAAATGGAGAGGCTTCAAGCCAAATTGGATAGTATGAGTGAGCAGCTTGAAACAGAGATTAAAAAAGCTGTGGATTCTGCCAAGTCTGAATACCAGTCTGCTCTGGAAAAAGAAAGATCTCTGAGAAGTCTTCTGGAAGAAGAGAAAAAGAATGTCTCTAAAATGAACTCCAACGCCATTTTTTATAGCAGTTTAAAGATTGAAGTGGAAAACAAGCGTAAGCTACTGGATTCTTTGATTGAAAGGCAGAACGAGACTCTGGTCTCTTCCCGCTTAGCTGGATTAAAGACAAGCAGTGTCAGTATAGTTGATAAGGCTGAAGTGCCCAAGAGTCCTGTTTCACCTAAGAAGAAGAGGAATTTGATTTTGGCTATATTGGTGGGACTTTTTGGAGGAGCGGGGCTTTGTTTTGTCCTGGATTATCTGGATAATACGGTTAAAGAGCCTGAAGACAGCGAGAGGCTGGCCGGACTTCCTTCCCTGGGGATAATTCCCTATCTTCCCCCTGAAGGGATGAGGAAGAAAAAGAAGTATTACTCCCGGTATCACTATTCTTACTCTTATGGGGATGAGAGTAAAGGAGAGGAAGAGGATTTGCCTGAGATCAAAGAAATCGAGCTTATTAACCACTACCACCCCCAGTTTTTTATCGCCGAGGATTACCGGACTATAAGGACATCCATTCTTTTGTCTTCGGCTGAGGGGCCTCCTCAAAGTATTGTTTTTACCAGTGCTTCTCCCAGAGAGGGGAAGACCGCCACTTTAGCCAACATGGCGGTTTCTTTTGCTCAGCTTGAAAAAAGGGTTTTAGTTATAGACTCTGATTTGAGAAAGCCCCGGCTTCATAGGGTATTCGGGGTCAAGAATTTTGGAGGGTTGAGCGGCTATTTGACCGGGAAGGTTTCTATTGAGGAGGCGGTTAAAAAGACTAAGCTGGAGAATGTGTGGATTCTGCCCAGCGGGGCCATTCCTCCCAACCCGGCAGAGCTTTTGAATTCTCAGAAAATGAGAGTGCTCATAGAAGAGCTTAAGAAAGGGTTTGATTTTATTCTGCTTGATTCTCCTCCAGTGCTGGCAGTTGTGGACCCGGTGATTCTTTCTTCTATGGTGGAGAGGACCATTTTGGTGGTAGAAGCGGGTAAGACTGTTGAGAAGCCTTTTATGCAGAGTGTGGAGGAGCTGCGGAAAGCCAATGGTAAGATTATGGGAGTAATTTTTAACGAAGCTAAGATGGAGCGAGGCGGCTATTACGATACTTATTATAGGTACAAGTACATGGATTATTATAGGAAAGAGAAAGAAAGTTAATCTGGTTAATATGGCTAATCTGGTTTGTCTGGTTTATTTTGTTGAAATGGGAGGGGGAAAAGTTAATATCCGTAGGAAAGAGTTGATAGGTGGCGATTGATTAAAGGAAAATGAAATTGGGGATTCAAATTAAGATGATGAATAAGAAGTTTAAAGAAAATCCGGAGAGAATAAGAAGTCATAATACAAATAAAGAAAAAGGGAATAATCAGATCATAAGTAAACGAGACCAGATGTGCAGGAAAATAATCGATTATGGGATACTGGGTGTTATTGTTTTTTCCCCGCTTCCGGCGGCCTCTGTATATTACTGGTCAGTGCTGGTTATAGAGCTTATTGTCTTGGTCATGCTGGGGGCTTATGTGTTTATGGAGAAAAAGCCTCAAAATAACGAGCTAATGAGGGATTCTTTGAAATGGCCCCGCTATCTTTTCTGGGGATTTTTGGGGCTGGTTTTGTTTCAGATCATTCCCTGGCCTCATTTTCTGGTTAAAATATTCTCTCCTTCCACTTCTTCTTTCAGGGAGCTTTTTGGAGTGGGTGGCTCGGGAGGATCGTTTATGAGTATTTCTCTTATTCCCTCCCTTACTTTAAAACAGGGGCTGGAAATACTGAGTTACTTCATCCTGGGCTTTCTGATTATAAACACTGTAACCAGGATGAAGCAGGTGAGGCGGATTGTTTATGTCCTGGTGGGGATGGGGATTTTTCAAGCTTTTTATGGACTTTTTGAGCTTTATAATCCTAATCCCAGGATTTTGTTTTATGAAAAAGTTCATGCCCTGGATTGTGTGACCGGGACTTTTGTCAACCGCAACCACTTCTCAGGCTATCTGGAGATGGTCATCCCTCTGGCTATAGGGCTGGTTATCGCCCGGGTGGACTTTTTATCCATGAGCGGTTTGAAGTGGAGGGAAAAGATTTTGCGGTTGTCTGAGAAGGGGACGGCTGTTAATTTAATCCTGGGCGGGGGGGTTGTGGTCATGGCCGTGGGTGTTGTTTACTCCAAGTCCCGCTCCGGGGTCTTTCTTCTGGTTTTAACCTTTCTTCTCTTTTTCGAGCTGACGGTGTTTTATTTTGGGAGAGCAAGGCACCAGCAGAAGGGGGTTAAGAATTTTCTTAAAGTGAGCTTTTTAATCATCACCCTGATTGTGTTATATGTGGGGGTGGGGTCTGTGGTAGAGCGATTTACCCGGATGAAATTAATGGAGGAGGGAAGGTTTACCTACTGGGAAAACACCATGGAGATGGTGGGAAATTATCCGGTTTTTGGAACTGGCTTGGGGACTTTTGGGGCGGTTTATCCAGCCTATGAGGAGAGCAGCCGGGATATCTGGGTCTCTCATGCCCATAATGATTATTTAGAGTATCTGAGTGAAGTGGGTTTTTTGGGGATAGTTTTGCTGCTGGGAGGGATTTTGTTCATGGGAGTCCATTCTTTCTTAATATGGCAGTACAGGCGCCATCCTGAGGTTAAGGGCTATGCCCTGGGAGGGATAGTAGCCTTAGTGGCCATCCTGATCCACAGCATAACTGATTTTAACCTCCATATTCCGGCCAACATGGTGCTGTTTACAGTAGTCCTGTCATTGACTTTGGTTACCGCTTTTTATAAGAGAAATTCAAAAAATTCTGGTTCATCTGGTTAGTCTCGTTGGTCTGGTTGATTTGGAAAGAG
>CAYTTR010000048.1:0-5698 GCA_964440805.1 uncultured Eubacteriales bacterium | reverse complement strand
GGAAAGAGGGTAGACAATTTAGAAAAAAGCATAATTTGGGATTAGAGAATGGAGATGGAAATAAGTAAAAATAATTCAAGATTGAGGGGTTCATTGGGGTGGAAAAAGATGGTTTTGCTGGCAGGGATTGTGGTGGTGGGATTGGTAGAGATTTCTATCTACTGGAGCCATCATCTTTACGAGCATTCCCAGAATGTGGAGGAAAACGAGAGAAAAATACGTACCCTTGAAAAAGCCGGGAGGTTTAATCCCTTTAACCATGATGTGTATCATGGGTTGGGCAAGGCTTATTTTGATCAGGCTATGGCCAGTTTCGAGTTGGAGGAGGCCAGAAGGTCCAACCTGAAGAAGTCTATACAAGCTTTGGAGCGGGCGGTGAGGATAAACCCGGCTTCTTATTTCAGTCATTTTCAGCTCGGTCAGTCACTTCTTTACATGAGTTACATCCAGTCTTCAGAAGAGATAACGCCTTTTGAGGAATACAAGAAGGCGGCTTTGCTGGCCGGTCATTACAGCCAGATTTTTTATGAGACAGGGAAGGTGTTTTTGACTCACTGGGATGAGCTTTCTGAGGAGGATAGAAATTTTACGGTAGAAATTTTAAAGAGAGTCCTGGACCGGGGGCGCTTGGTTGGATCAGAGAGGATGGATAGAGTGAGGGAGTTGCTCTATATTTGGGAGTTGAACGTGGGGGACTATGAGGTTATAGAAAGGATTCTGCCCGAGGAAGCTAAAACCTACCGGATGTACGCCGATTTTATAGGAGAGATGGGGCTTTCTGTGGAGGAGAGACAGGAGATTATGGTCAAGGCTGAAGCCATGGATTTTGAAAGAGCTGAGAAGGAATTTGAGGATGGAGAGAATGATTTTATGTATTTCAGGCTGAAGAATGCTTACAGCCATTTTAACTCCTGTCTGGGGATGTTGAATAAAATAAGGTTTTATCAGAGCTTAAGAGGAGGGCAGTTTATAAACCCCGGAGAATATGAGAGTTTAAGAAAATCGTGCTTTTTGTATTTAGCCAAATGTGGGATTGAGGAAGGGAAGGAGCTGAGGGATGTGCAGAGATATTTGAGGGAGTATATAGAGAGAGAAAAGAGTGTTGCCGCTTTGAGAGAGGTGGAATCTTATCTTCTGGGTAAAGGATGGTTAGAGGAAGAGTTGAAGAGCAGTATGGACGACCTGGAGAGGTTAGCCCTGCAGGCGGTGCTTTATTATAATCAGAACCGCTACCGGGATATCATGGGATTGGGGAGAGAATTGAAGGGCAGTTTTGTGGTGGTGCCTGATAAGAACAGGGCAGAGTATGTGGAGGTTTTGCGGCTGATAGGAGATTCTTTCCATAAAGTGGATTATATTTATGAGGCAGTGGATTTTTATGAGAAGGCGTTGGAGGTTGACCCAGGGAATCTTAAGGTGTTGTTGAGGATGAAAGAGGTCTATGGGCGGCTTAATGAGGATGAGAATGTGCGGAGGTATGATGAAATGATCCGGGGTGTTTTGAATTTGGGGGAAGTTGAGGCGGTGAGAGATATGGGGAGTGTGGTGCTTCAGAGAGGGGGAAATTTCAGGAGGAATTTTACGTTTGATGGGAGGCAAGTGCGGATGAGGATGGATTTCAAGCAGGATTGGGGGGAACGGGTTCCTCTGGTAGCGGTCTATTTCAATAACCGCGTAGTCTGGGAAGGCTATCTGAGAGAAAGGGATGGAGGAGAGAGGAGAAGTGACGCCGGAAAAGGCCAGAGCGTTGGCCAAGGCGGAAATGTCTCTTTAACCTTTGACACCCGGGTGGGAGTGAATGAACTCCACATAGTCCCCCTCAACCGCAAAGTAACCCTCCAGAGCCTCAGTTTCTCTTTATTTTAATTGGATCAAACCAACCTATAATTATCTATCCTATAGCTATTATAGGTAAATTCATAGTCAGATAAAAAAAGTAAAAGAAAATAAAAATTTTTCTTGACTTAGGTAAATTTTAAATATAAATTATTAATAGAACCCTGAGGGGGCTAAAATGTTCAAAATAGTAAAGTCAAAATATCTATCTGTTGGTTTAATTTTCGCTTTAATCCTGTTCTATTTTCCGAATTTCATCCAAGCTGAAGGTAATGCTGAGGAAAGAAACCAGGGCAATCTGATAGGCTTTGTTTACGGAGAGGACGGAATCACCCCTGTGGATGGAGCTGTGGTCAAGTTGAAGAAAGTTTCTACTGGTGAAAGTTTTGAAAGCAGCCAGAGTGATGAGGCGGGCGTTTTCAAAGTGGAAGGAGTGAATGAAGGATTTTATGTGATGGGAATAAGCACTGGTGAAGGAAATTTCAACGTGGAGAACGTAATTGGAATTAAAGCCGGAGAGACAGCCAAGGTTTCCTTAGCTCTAAAATCACAGCAGGAAGAGGGAGAGGAAGAAGAGGAAAAAAAGAAGAAAAAAGGATTAGCCGCCTTTTTTACTTCGGCTGTGGGGATTGCTATTATAGTGGCTGCCAGCGCCGCTATTGTTTACGGAGCCGTGACCTTAGCCGGACCAGCAGAAGAAGCTTCTCCCTTCCGGTAAGGCACAGGTAAAGCACCAAAGAACATCATATTTAGGAACAAAGAAAAGATTAAAGATTTCAGAGATTAATATCTCACCTGCTTTCCACGGTAATAAGTGCCGTTTCTGTTCTTTAGAAGACGGAAACGGCCTTTTTTTTATTTAGGTTTTCGGCGCCTGAAATTAGTGAATACCAAAACCAGAATGATTATAACAAACGCAATCGCCAGGATTAAAACCAAAGAAATTCCTTCTTCGTCTATGATTTCTATCTGCTCCTGGAAGACAGGCAATTCTATGTAGGAAGGCTTGTCCACACTCCGGAAGACAACATAAGTGGGAGGTGGATCAAGTACTTCGGTTTCAGCATTGTCTTTATCAGCTCCGGTTATTTGGATATCAGCCTCAAGGGCCATTCCTGAGCGATTTCCCACCGGTTAAGGCCAGGTTTTTCCATTACCTGATAGCGGATGGGAGGCTCTTCCATAATGCCGTTATCGGTTCCTTTAAGCCAGTAATCAAACCACCGGAGCTGTTCTACTGCCAGCAGGTTGTATTCTTCCCGCCTGAAATTTTCATCCCGGGGAGCATGAGACCGGGCACCTATAGTCAGTTTGCGGGGAGTGGTGAAGTTTTTGTATATAAGAAAAGTGTCTTTGGTGAATGAATCGAACCATCCGCCCCATATATACATGGGCACGCCGGAAGCATTTATTTCTTCAACGAATCCGGACGGACTCCATTCCCGGAATGGATAGGCTCCGGTTGCAGGCTCTTCAACCGGTTTTCCGTCTACTGCCGGCCGGATGATATCGATGGCGATTTTGGTGCCGTCACGCATGGTGAGATACTGTGAGGAGCGAACAAAGGAGTCAAATCTTTCTGGGGAAAAACCTTCATATTTTCCAAAAGAGGAAATTTTTTCCTCTTCTTTTTCTTGTTCTTGTCCTGATAAAATTCCTGAAAAAATAAAGATGAAAGTTATGACAGATATGATTAAAATCGATATTGTCATGGATGTAAATAATTTCAGTTTTCTTTGAAACATGATTAAGTACTCCTTTCTTCCTTTAAATATTAAATAAAATTATCAACATTCTATATATATATCTATTTTTAAAGTTATCTTCCAGTTTTTTTAAATAGTTGTCAATTCATATGAATAAAAATAATATATTAGGCAGCGAATTTATAGAAGAAGGCTTTCTTTGAAAAAATTAAGCTAATTTCTCATGGGAGGTTTGGAAAGGAGATGACCATGAAAAAGCTTAGACTTAAGATTTTGCTCATCCCTTTCCTTATTCTTTTGTATTCATTTTTTCTGTCTGCTCAAAGCAAGGAGGAAAAGGAGAAAAAAGAGAGAAAAAAAGCACAAAGCATTACAGAAGAGATTGTAGTTACGGCAATTGCTCCCAAAGAACTTCCTCTTTCCAAAGTTACCACCATAGAATCATTTAAAATCGAAAGCGCTGCTTCGAAGAATCTTTCAGATATCATAAGTTACACTACTGGAGTATATGTCACCGACGGGGATAAAAACGAAGCCAGGGTGCAAATACGGGGGTTTGAGAACAACAGAATTACCCTTCTCTATGATGGGATCCCTGTTTATGAGCCTTATTTTAATTCTTTTGACCTTAAGTCTTTTTTAACTGAGGACGTAGAGAGCATTAAAGTTATAAGAGGAGCCAGTTCCGTTCTCTACGGAGCAAATACACTGGGGGGAATTATAAATGTAGTTACCAAAAGACCGGAGGTAAATTCTTTGGCTCTGAATACGCTGTTTTCAGGTAATCGAACCGCTTATCTGTCGGGTTCAGGGAAGCTTGTTCTGAATAATTTTTCTTTTCTGGGGAATGCTTCCTATGATACCTCAGGCGGATCTGACTGGCTGGAAAAGGGCAAGAGAACACTTAGAAACAATAGTGATTACAGGAAAATAAATTTCACCGGGAAAATGTTCTATTATCCGGGAAATAAAGGTGAAATCCTGGCGGAGGTCTCTTATTTGAACTCTGAATATGGGATTCCGTCAGCCACTGAATATTATAAGAAGCGATACTGGAGATTCAATGACTGGCAGAGGCTGCAGCTTAATTGGGGCGGAACCTTTTCCATTTTTAACCGGGGTACTTTAAAGATAAGAAATTATTACGTCCGGCATTTCAATATTCTTGACGCTTATATGGATGAAAATTTTTCCGATATAATGTGGAAATCGACTTATAAGAATTACTCTGTGGGGACATTTTTAATTGGAGATATTCCTTTAGGCAGTCATAACCGGTTGAGACTCAGCTTGAATGCCAAAAGGGATCAGGTCAAAACTCAGGATGATGCGGGCGAAGAATGGGAGGAAGTTTATCACAATACCTATTCGGCCGGGATAGAAGATCATCTAAGTCTATCGGAAAAAATAAAACTTATCGGGGGGATAAGTTTTGATTATTTAGATAAAAAAACAGGCCGGAACAAAACTTCAGTAAATCCAATTTTGGGAATCAAATACAATCCTGAAGATTGGGGGGATTTTTATTTGAGCTTCTCCAGGAAAGCAAGATTTCCCTCCATGAAATCTCTTTACAGCACTTCCTCAGGGAATCCGGATTTAACCGAAGAAATCGGGCAAAGTTATGAAGCCGGTTTTACCGTTGAGAAAGGATTTTTTTTAAACGGGGCTGTTTTTTTCAACAAAATCAAAGATTTAATTAACTCCATTAGACTTCCTTCCGGTTACAGCAGCTATGATAATATCGGCCAAGTTGAGATTAGAGGATTTGAGTTGGGAATTTCCAGGAAGTTTTATATGGTTGAGACTTCTTTTAACTATACCTATTTGGATGCTGAAAACAAAGAAACAGGAAAGCCTCTGGATTATTGCCCAAAATCTCAGTTTAATTTTTTCCTGAACACAGATGAGCTCAAGGGATTTAGTTTTTCCGCCTGGGGGATTGCGGTTTCGGAATCACAGGGTCTGTATAACAACGGCCAATTGAAAATTCCCGGTTATTTTCTTTTAAATGCCTCTATTAAGAAAAGATTTTCTCGTGTGGCGGTGTATCTTAAGGCTGAAAATATCCTCGATATTGATTATTTTACCGAACCCGGCTTTCCCCTGAAAGCAAGAACTTTAAGTATTGGAGTAAATGTTTATACGGGAAGAGA
>CAYTTR010000047.1:0-13708 GCA_964440805.1 uncultured Eubacteriales bacterium | reverse complement strand
GAAATTTACCGATAAATGTGGCTGAAGCACCCAAGGCTATAAAAATAAGAGAAAATCCAAGAATAAATAAAAGACAA
Source organism: uncultured Eubacteriales bacterium (assembly GCA_964440805.1). Lineage (GTDB taxonomy): Bacteria > Acidobacteriota > Aminicenantia > Aminicenantales > Aminicenantaceae > CAYTTR01. The sequence continues at coordinate 13,631 of CAYTTR010000047.1, read as the reverse complement.
TTAACAATAACTATTTTACGAACTTTCTTAGGATTCTCTTCTGTTGAAAGTTCATCAAGTGAAATTCCGGTAATAAAGGCCAAATAAGAAGGAATCAAAGGAAGAATACATGGAGATAAAAAGGAAATCAAACCGGCTGAGAAGGCTACTAAAACAGAAACATTTTCTACCCCAGACATGGAAATTTACCCGAAATAAACCCTGAATTATTCATAAAATAGAGTTATTAATCTTTTTCCTTTAAATCCAGAAAGTGTTTCTCCAAGGTTTCCTTATCCAAGTAGCCGACATGCTTTCCCTGGATATTTCCTTCGGGATCAATAAAAATGGTTGTAGGGATAAATCTTCCAGGCTTATATGAATCAATCAACTCAGAAGTGGCCATGGCAATGGGATAGTTTATGTTATTCTCATCAACGAATTTTTTCACTGCATCTATACCGGTCCGATTAAGAGACACCCCGATAATAACCATTCCCTGTTCTTTATGCTTCTCGTATGCTTCAATAAAATCCGGAATCTCCTGCCGGCATGGAGGGCACCAGGTTGCCCAAAAATTGAGAAAAATTACTTTTCCTTTCAAACTGCTCAACGATAAAGTATTTCCTTGAATATCAACAAGGGAAAAAGAAGGAGCGGCAACCGCTTCTTTTCCTTCAAGGCTGTTATTGCTTAGAAATCCCATTATTATGAAAAATATGACTGCAATCATAACCTTGATTCTATTCATTTTTTTCTCCACAATCTATTAATTAGATAGTAATTATAGGAAATATTTTAGAAAAATTCAACTTTTTTTTATTTTTTTCTTTTCTTTAATTTCTCTGAAAAAGGATTTTACCCCCAACGATAGTGTAAAGAATTTGTGCCTCAAGAATCTCATCCTCGGGACAGGTCATGATATCTTTAGACAAAACAGTAATATCAGCCAGTTTTCCTCTTTGCAAACTTCCCAAAATATCATCCTGAAAAGATGCATAAGCTCCATTTATGGTATAGGAACGGAGGGCTTCTTCCCGGGTCATTTTTTGGTCAGGAAAAAAAGTTTTCCCATCTTTCATCTTCCTGGTTACAGAAGCATAGAAACTAGGAATGGGATCTACATCTTCCACCGGGGCATCAGTTCCGTTACAAATCAAAGCACCTGTTTCCATGAGCTGCCGCCAGACATAAGCTCCTTCCTCAGCCCGTTGATATCCCAAACGCTTAAAAACCCAGGGACCGTCAGAGGTACAGTGAATGCCCTGCATGGAAGCTATAACGCCCAACATTCCAAACCTGGGAATATCCTCCGGATGAATATGCTGGGCATGCTCAATCCTCCAACGCAGATCTTCTTTTTCCGGGAAAGCATTAAAAGCTTCTTCATAAATATTCAATACTTCCCGGTTGGCCCGGTCACCAATAGCATGAATACATAATTGGAATCCATTTTCAATGGCAATTAGAGCTGTTTCTCTGATAACATCCACCGGAGTAGTATTCAAGCCAGTACTCGAGGGAAGATCTGTATAAGGTTCCAACAACCAGGCACCATGGGCTCCCAAGGCTCCATCAATAAGTCGCTTTATTGACCGGACAGTTAAGTGATTATTCCCATAACCAATAAGTTTGTACTGGGAAAGTCTGGCTTTAAGCTTTTCATTGCTTTCATTAACCATGACATAGAGACGGACACCGAGTTTTCCTTCTTGAACAAACTCTTTGTACAGATCAATGGTCTCAAAAGAAGTCCCGGCATCATGGAGACTGGTTATTCCCTTAGCCAGACATTCCTGACCAGCCAACTCAATCACCCGCCTCCTTTCAGCTTCAACTTGTTCAGGAGACCTTTCTTTCTCAAAAAGGGCATGAGCTTTTCTTATTAGTCCTTGGGCTGTCTCTCTGAAAGCTCCAATTGGATTTCCCTGGGAGTCTTTGAGTATCTCTCCACCTTCCGGATTAGGAGTTTCTTTGGTAATTCCAGCCAGCTCCATGGCTTTGGCGTTGGCTAGCGATGAGTGCCCACTGGCGTGAGTAAGTAACACTGGATTTTCAGGTGAAACCAGGCTTAATTCATGGTGAAACGGAAGGCCGTCAACATTTTGCTCTGGTGGTTGATCCCATTTGTCCTGGTGCCACCCTCTTCCAAGGATCCATTCTCCTGGCTTAGCCTTGTCTGCTGCCTCTCTGACAAGATTTACTATTTCGTCCCAGCTTTGGGCCTGGCGAAGATCAAGTGACAACCTGGCTCTACCAATACTTGTAAAGTGGGCATGGGAATCGATAAAACCAGGAACAGCTAATTTCCCCTCTAAGTCTATTACCGTGGTTTTCTCAGAGATATAAGGTTCTATATCATTCCCATTTCCCACTGCAACTATTATCCCATCTTTAACTGCCAGGGCTTGTACTTCTGGCCTGGACTCATCCAGAGTAACAATTTTTCCGTTTACAAGGACAAGATCCGCCTTTTCTTCCTGTTTTTTACACCCGGGAAAAGAAACCACCATAATAACAATTAAGAAAATCAGAAGAGGTTTTAAATAATTACTTTTCATAGTTATGCTCCTTTTTTGTTAAAAGGTCTGATATTAAATGAAAATCTTTCGCTCATTTTAACTTTTGAATTTTATGACCTTATCATATTAATTTTGAGTCTTTGATTTCAAGGAATAATTTAGTTCGAAAATAACAAAAACAGCTATTTCGTCTATCTTGTCTATCTGGCCTGTAGAGAGCGAGAAAAGCGAGACGGGTGAGACGAGCAAAAAAGATATGCAGGAATGAAGTATAAAACTACCAGCGGTAAACCACAGCCGCCCAGGTAAAACCTGCTCCAAATGCATCCATAACCACAATATCTCCAGTTTTCAAACAGCCTTCTGTTTTGAGTTCATGGAGAGCTATAGGTATGGAAGCAACAGAAACGTTTCCATATCTATCAATATTTGAGTAAACTTTTTCAGGAGGAATGTTCAATCTTTTCCCGGTTGCTTCGATTATCCTTATATTTGCCTGATGGGGGATAAGAAAGTCCACGTCATTCTTTTTCAGGCCGGCTTTTTGCAGTGCTTCCAAAGCCGCTTCTCCCATTCTTTTAACGGCGTGTTTAAAAACTTCATTACCTTTCATATGTAAACAATGCAGGTCTTGATCAATGCTTTCATGTGAAGCAGGAATACGGGTTCCGCCAGCTGGCTGGTTTAATAGTTCTCCCAACGAACCATCTGCTTTCCAATAATAAGAAAGCATACCTGATTCACCGGTGGTCTCTTCCAAAATAACTGCACCAGCTGCATCCCCGAAGAGAACGCACGTCGACCGGTCTTTCCAGTTGGTAATCTTGGTTAAGACTTCTCCTCCTACCAAGAGTATTCTCCGGCAGGTTCCATTAATAATCAGGCTTTCAGAAACAATCATCCCGTAAAGAAAACCAGTACATCCGGCTGAAATGTCGAAAGCAGGAGCATGATTAATTTTCAGACCTTCCTGAACTCTGCAGGCTGTGGATGGAAAAATTGTATCGGGAGTGGAAGTAGCCACCATAATGAGGTCAATATCCTCTATCTCAAGGCCGGCATCCTTTAAGGCTCGATGTGACGCTTCAATCGCCAGGTCGGAAGTCGCTTGGCTATCTGAAACAATATGTCTTTCTTTGATTCCTGTTCTGGTCATAATCCATTCATCAGAAGTATCCACCATTTTTTCTAAATCAGCGTTGGTCAAAATTCTTTCTGGAACATAAAATCCAGATCCTATTATTCTGATCTTCTTTTTCATTGCGGCCTCAAACATTTATTTTCAAATCAATCTCTATAGCATAGATAACCTTTATTTGCAAATTATAACCAGTGCAGCTAAAATCGGATTAAAAAATGATAAAAGGAGGATTGCTGAATTCCCTTAAATCAAAAATAATTATTTTCTTTTGGTTGATTTTGCTTTTGGTTGGAGAAGTTTCAGCCCAGATGTTAATGGGGCAATATGAAGATGAGGCCCCTCTAAGGACATGGAATTTGTTTGGCCTAACCACGGCTCCAGCTCTCAGCCTTGGTGGCTCAACTTTCGCTTATGATTCTGATCCCTCGGTCAGTTTAACCAATCCGGCGCTTCTCTCCCTTTTCCCTTCTATAGCAGTTACTCTTAACGGTTCAATCAATTCTGCCTCTCTTTATAGTTACGGCCCGGTTAACACTGGTGTAGTTACCTCTACCTCCAATCCTTCTTTTAAACTCTATGCTTTCGACTTCGCCGGGCTTTCTGCTCCCATCAAGGGATGGACAATAGCCGTTAGCGTTTCCTATCTTGAACACTACAACCGTCCTCCTGTTGAATGGGAGGCCAAATACAAGAATGTCCGGTATTACACCTTTAAATACGATCAAACTGGATTCTTGCGAAATTATAACTTTTCCTTGTCAAGAAAAATTTTCCCTTGGTTGTCTGCTGGTTTAGGATTCAATTTTGTTTCCGGCATCTGGCAAAAAACATTAGAAGAGAATTGGCTTTCCTCAGGAATCACCATCGAAGACAACAAGAAACAGGATCTAGCAGGATTTTATCTAAATGGCGGACTCTCTATTAATCCTCATAATTCTCTCATTATTGGACTTGTTTTCCGAACTCCTTTTTCCAAAAAAACTCAAGCAGAAAGTCTGCTTAGATATAGTGCTCCTGCCGGAGATACAGAAATCATTTTAAAAGCAGAAGCAGAAAATTCATATTACCAACCTCTGGTACTGGGAGCTGGACTCAGTTATCTTATCAGCTATGAGCTTCGGGCTGTTTTGGATATATCCTTTTTTAACTGGTCAAGTTATTCTGTCCGCTACTTCAAAGAGGATCTTAACCGGAATTTCAAGGATGTTATCCTTCTTAAAGGTGGTCTGGAATATTGGAACTCGCTTAATATCTTTGGTGCAGTGGTCAAGATCCCCTCTCGGATCGGCTTTTGTTATGACCCGCAACCGATGAAAGAACCAAAATCCTATTATTCAAATTTTTCTTTAGGCATGGGAATTCATTTGGGAAAGTTTAAAATCGATACAGCAGTCCTAATGGGAAGGGAAAATGGTTCGGGAGAGAGTCTTTCCTCTCAGTATGCTTCTTTAACCTTGAGTTATTTCTGGTAAAAATTAAAGAAGATGAGATACCAAACAAGAATTATACTAAGTGCTGCTTTTATACTTCTTTTCTCCTTGGTTTTCCAGGTTAACACTCAGGACCATTTTTACCTCCAGTTAATATCATTTGATAAAAGTTCCAATATCTATGAAAGATTGAAAGGTCTGGAGCTTGATTTTCTTATGGAATGGGAAAGGAAAATTTATGCATTGGCTGCTCCTGAAATCCTGTTACAACTTGAATACAAAGGAATTAGTTACTCACTCGCTTCCCTACCTGGTAATCAGTTCCCTACCCAGTTTTCCTCTCTAAGCAGCATTAACGGAGCCTATCACTCTTATGGAGAACTCGAACGGGATTTAAAGCAACTAAGTGACAGCTATCCTCAGATTTGCTCCTTAATCAGTCTTGGTACTAGTCTGGAAAATAGAAATATCTATGCTCTAAAAATTTCAGACAACGTTGCCATAGAGGAAAACGAGGCCAGAGTCCTTTTTCTTGGTTGTCACCACGCCAGGGAATGGATATCAGTAGAAATCCCATTTTTAATTGCTAAACATTTGGTAGAAAATTATCATTCTAATCCTGCTATAAAAAACTTAGTTGACCGGGCTGAAATCTGGTTCGTCCCTATGGTAAATCCTGACGGCCTGGAATATTCCATCCATTTTTACCGCTACTGGCGTAAAAACAGAAGAACTCACGGCAATGGACAATTCGGAGTGGATCTCAACCGTAATTACAGCTACCAATGGGGATATGATAATTCGGGTTCAAGCCCTGATCCTTCCTCAGATGTCTACAGGGGGAAATCCGCTTTCTCTGAACCGGAAAGCTTTGCTGTTAAGAAACTAGGTGAGCAAACAACCTTTCACGCTCTAATCAGCTACCATAGTTATTCCCAGGTTATCCTTTATCCCTGGGGATATACCACTCAACAGGCTCCAGGAAAAACATTAATGGAAAGCCTGGCATCTAAAATGTCAGAAGCTATGGAAAAAGTTAATGGCCGCAAGTATTCCTGGGGGCAAACCGGCAGCTCTCTTTATCTGACAAATGGAGACACTACTGATTGGATTTATGGCAATTTCGGCATCCCGGCCTTTACAATTGAGCTTCCCCCTGTTGACTTGCTCAGGGGAGGATTTTTCAATGCCGAGTCTGATATCCAGCTTATCTTTGAAGAGAATCTTCCAGCTGCTCTTATCTTGATTGAATGGACAACAGAAACTTTCAACGAATCAATTCTCAATCAGGCTGAAAGGCTCAAAGATAATCCCTTTTCTGAAATAAGAGTCTCGCCATCCCGATTGAACCGTTAAAATCTCGTTTCTATGTTCTCTTACATTTTGCATGAATCTGCTTGCACAATAAGAAAACTTTAGGTATGCCCGCAGCGACATCGAGGCGCTATTTAACGCGGACTGTTCTTCGAGGGAATCCGACTTTTTTGTTTTTTCTTTTAAGCGAGCCCTCTTAAAGCTCTTCTAATTTTCTTTCAATCTCTTTGATGGATTTGTTAATTCTATCCAATTGAGAATAGAAAACAACGAATGAATCGAATTCTTCTCTGGTCTTTTCAAAAATATTGCCTAACTCAACAAAAAGGGGCTGTTTTTGTTTCTTGTTTTCATTCAGTGATTTAAGCAGTTTGTTCTTCACCTTTTCCCATTCTTTCAACTCTTTGTTTATTCTCTGGGTTTGGCTTTTTTCATCTTCTTCCAATTCCCCTAAACTTCTATCCAGTTCCTGAACTTTGTTTTTAAGCTTAGATAATTCTTTCTCCCATTTTTCTTTTTCCTCAAGATTTTGTTTAATTACAGCCTCAATTTCTTCTTTTTTTGTTTGCAGTTCATTGATTCTCTCTTCAAATTTTTCTTCAGAAGATGATTTTTTTTCATTTTTCTTAGGCAGATCATTTTCTGACTTCATTAATTCTTCCTGTAGCGAATTAATCTTGGAAGTAATTATTTCACTTTCCTGGTTTTTAGCCGCAACTTCCCTTATGATTTCATTCTCCCGGGAGCAGATTTCATTGATTCTCTCTGATAAGATAACCTTTTCTTTTTCCATCTGGCTTCTATTCTCTTTAAATTTTTCAGTCATTATTTGCCAGGACCGGTTTAATTCCGCAATGTTTCCCTCTACTTCTCTCAGTTCGTTTTGTAAGACTTTTTTCTTTTCTTCCAGGGATTTAAGTCTTTTCCAGATCTCTTTGTCCTCATCCAGACCAATTTTTTCTTTCCAAGCACTCTCCCCTAACTCCTGGAGAATTTCCTGGCGAAGACGTTTTTCCTTTCGCAGTTTCACCTGAAGGCGGAGTTTATTAAATCTTTTCCTGGCTCCGAAAAAGAAATTGTTCAATCTTCTACGTAAATCCTTATCTCTTAAAAAAATGAAAACCACCAAAAGAAGAATAACGAAGATAAGCAGCCATAAAATCCAGTAAGGCAGACCTTCTGCTTCTGCCCGGGGAGGCTGAAAAACATTGATTGATTCAGGAAAAATATTCATTAAATTGTCATTTATTTTTCTTTATGAAAAATCATTTGTCAATAGTTACCAAAATATTCCAATTTCCTCAAGGACTCGCATTTTAATGACAACCAGATTAAAATATAAGGTTATGAAAGAAAACTTGTTACTTCATATCTGTTGTGCCCCGGACGGGCTTTATGTAGCCAAGCTTCTTCAGGGAGAATTTACGGTATCGGGATTTTTTTACAATCCCAATATCCATCCCCAGGAAGAATATGATTTAAGACTCAAGGAAACAAAAAAAATCGCCGAAATTCTAAATATGCCCCTATATATCGGACCTTATGAGTCTCAAATTTGGTTTCGGATGACGGAAAATTTCAAACAAGAGCCGGAAAAAGGAAAACGCTGCCATATTTGTTATGCCATGCGCTTAGATAAAGCTGCCGCCCTGGCTAAAGAAAAAAGATTGACAAAATTTACCACTGTTATGAGCCTCAGTCCATGGAAGAAAGCGGACACCATCAACGAAATCGGGCGTCTTTTAGCCGGAAAACATGGTGTTGCTTTCCTGGAAGCTGATTTCAAGAAAAAAGATGGTTTCAGAAAAAGTATTGAATTGAGCAAAAAACATGAGCTGTACCGCCAGAATTACTGCGGCTGTCTCTATAGCCTTCAGCAGTTGCCAAAAAGATGAGAGAAAAAAATTAAATAGAGGTCATGAGTGAAAAATCAAACTGATTCTTCAGGCTATGCCTTGGAAATCACCGTTTTTGGTGTAGTTCAAGGAGTAGGATTCCGGCCTTATGTCTATAGATTGGCTCATTCTTTAGGCTTTAAGGGCTGGGTGCAAAATATCAATTTTGGAGTAAAAATCCATCTTGAATCGGAGGATGAAACTATTTTCTCTGCTTTCCTTAAAAAACTCCAAGATGAAAAACCTCCCTTAGCCCAGATTGAGGCATTGTCCACAGACAAAGCAGAATTTAACGGTTTAAATGATTTTTCCATCAAACCTTCTCTTCAAGGAGAAGGTTTTGTTTTCATTTCTCCTGATATTTCTGTCTGTTCCTCCTGTCTCCAGGAAATGAAATCACCTGAAGACAGGCGTTTTAACTATCCTTTCATCAACTGTACTGATTGCGGACCAAGATATACAATTGTTGAGGAACTTCCTTATGACCGGCCCAGGACGACCATGAAGGATTTTATCATGTGTCAGAAATGCCACCAGGAATATTCCAATCCCTTAGACCGACGCTACCATGCCCAACCTATCGCCTGTCCTGATTGCGGTCCTCACGTGGAACTAATTCAATCGGGAAAACAAAAAAAAATAGAAGGAGGAATTCAAAAGGCCTCCAGTCTCATTGGCGAGGGATATATTCTGGCAGTCAAGGGACTGGGTGGATTCCATTTAACCTGTGATCCCCTTAATCCGGCTGCTGTCAAAAAACTGAGGCAAATTAAATCTCGAGAGCGAAAACCATTGGCCTTAATGGCCAGAGACATAGAAACTATCCGAAAATATGCCTATATTTCTTCAGAGGAAGAAAAGTTTCTCAGATCAGCCCGCAGGCCAATTGTTCTCCTCCGGAAAAAAAAGGATATACCAGGGATCTCCCCTTATCTAAACGAAACAGGATTTATGCTTCCTTACACTCCTCTTCATTTTCTCCTTTTAGAGCAACTGGAAATAATAGTAGCCACCAGTTCAAACCAAAAAGACGCACCGATTATAAAAGATGAAGAAGAAGGAATCTACCATCTTTGTCAATTCCTTCTGAGCCATAATCGGCCCATTCACATGAGAGCAGATGATTCAGTCATGAAAATCGCTGGAAAACACCCCCTCTTTCTTAGAAGAGCCAGAGGTTATGTGCCTTATCCTCAATCAGTTCCCGATGAGCTTAAAGTAAGCAAAAATATCCTGGCTTTAGGAGGTGAGCTGAAAAATACAATTTCTCTTTATAGGGACGGATATGTGATAACCAGTCAATTTTTAGGAGATCTTGATGAATACCGTAATTACAGATATTTTGAAGAAACCTTAAATCACTTAACTTCTCTTTTCGACATCAGCCCCCAGCTCCTGGTATCAGATCTTCATCCCGATTTTCACACCAGCCGATATGCTAAGAAAACTGGAATTCCCTACCTTCAAGTACAACATCACTTTGCCCATACTCTTGCTCCATTATTGGAACACAAAGTCAGGCCGGGGAAAAAAGTCCTTGGAGTCACCTGGGATGGATACGGCTTCGGCCAAGACAAAAAAGCCTGGGGAGGAGAGTTCTTAGTAGCAGATTATTCTTCTTATCAGCGTTTAGCCTGTTTGGCACCTGTGCTCCTTCCAGGAGGAGATATGGCAGCCAAACAGCCCTGGAGAATGGCTGTCTCTTACCTTCATTCTATCTATGGTGATTCAATTCCAAATATTTCAGCTCTCAACCAGGTTAAACCTCAAAATATTCAAGCCCTTCTAAAAATGCTAAAGAAAAAAATCAAGTCTCCGGAAACCTCAAGTTGTGGAAGGTTATTCGATGCGATATCGTTTTTATGCGGAACCTCTCCTCTTTCTGTGGAATTCGAAGGTGAAGCTCCTATGAGGCTTGAAGCTATCGCAGAGCCCAAAGAGGAAGGTTTTTACCCTTTTTCTTTGAACAAAGATACAAGCCCTTGGAATATATCTTTTCTTCCTGCTCTTGAGGTTATTCTTCAGGAAATACAAGCCCAAGTGCCTCCATCCATAATCTCTGCCCGTTTTCATAACACCCTAACCAGGATAATTCTTCAGATGGCTCTCGAGGCAAAAAAAACATATGATATTGATACAGTGGTTCTGGTTGGAGGAGTCTTTTTAAACAAAACACTTCTTTTAAAAACAGAATCCCTTTTACTAAAAAATGGATTTTTTTCACTTAGACCCATCCATTATTCTCCTAATGATGAATCACTTTCTCTGGGACAAATGGCCTTCGCTCTTAATTACTTAGCAAGTAAGGAGCTAAAAACTATTCCTTAGAAACATTAAACTTGAGCCCTCCAATAAATGAAAGGATCAAATTAAAGAAAAGCCCCACTAACCATCCAAATAAACCAAGAATAATAAATCCTGCAAATGAGCCAATAACTCCAAAAATAATACCTCCCAGAAGCTTCCCCTGGATAGTCCTTAGAAAAGAGGGAAGGATTCCGGCTGTTTCACTTGAAAGCTCCATAACTCCAAAAAAAACCCCGCTTACCATCCCAATGAATAATCCTATGGCTCCGAAAAAAAGAAACATTGAAAAAACACGGCAAGAATAAATTTTAAAAATACTTGAGTGGGATAACACTTCCTGGTCGGAATCTATAAATGAAGTTTTTTGGCTTTCTTTTCTTTGTGTTTCTAACTGCTCAGGCGTTCCCCTTGTTATAGGAATTTTTTGGTAATTGTCAGATTTTTCATTCATCCGTCCACCGCAAAATGAACAGACTTCATCCATCAAATCATTTTCATAGCCGCAGTAAATACAAATGGCTTTTCCTTCAGCAAGAGAAGGAGGCTTGGCCTCTACCCATTTTTTCCCGTCAAAAACATACCATTTTCCTGTCCGGGCTCCAATCGTCCAGCATTTTCCCTGGGAATCCCGGAGACGAAGTTTCTTCAATTGAACTCTGAATTCAGTTTCGGAAATCTTCCTCTCCTTTAACTTTCTCTGAAGGGAATAAAACTCTTTCTCCACTTCCTTGAATTGACGGTCAGAACTCATTTTCCTCTAAATTCCTTTAAACCATTATTCCTATTCTGGATAACCTTCCTCATTGGAATAAAAATCGCCGCTGGTTGTATCTTACGCCAAGATGTTACTTTACTCTGTTCCATTCCAAGTTTCAATAGTATGATTTTTATAAAAAATCTAACTATTTCTCAATGGCGGTCTCAATATCCGTAACGGATACAAATGAGATCGCCACACTTTCTCTAGCCGCTCGCGATGATGTGCATTTTCAAGCTAATTTAAATCAACTAAAGAAACCAGATAAACTAAAGAAACTAATCTTTAAAAGAATGGATTTTTTCGCTTAAAAAACCGTTTATCCGGATATTGAAGTAAGAAATGAGGTTGGAAAGGTCTTTCTTGTATTTGGTAACATAGCGGGCAAAATCAATTTCTTTCCTGAAGTGAAGCAGGTTTTCAAACTCAGTCACCTCATCGCTAAGCTCAATCAGGAAATGGTTAAGAGTCCTGTACTGAGCATTAATTTCAATCAGATCTTTCCCGCTCAGCTTTGATAAATCCAGATAAGGCGGCAGTGTCTGCAGGATAACATTGCTTTCATTCTGGAGTTCATTAACATACTCTTTTATTTCCTGGAAAAACGCCTTGTAGTGCAGAGGATTCTTCATTTTTTCTTCAGCTCTGTCCAGCAAGGATTCATACTGGGTTTTCAAAGAGGAAATTAATTCCTTTACTCCCATGTATTTTCTCTTGAAATGAAAGAGATCAAGAAAATCCCGGCCAATGTAGATTTTGTCCGAGTAATTAGTCATCAACTCGCGGGAACTGTGGGTGTAAAACTTAATTTCAAACCTTCTGCCCTGGGAATCCCTTTCCCTTAACCTGGCCAGAACCAGAAAATTATTCTGCTCAATGAAATAACTGTTAACATCCAGAAGAACCGAATAAACAGCCAAACTTCTGACAATGCATTCCTTGAGATAGTTTAATATCCCGTCCTTGCCGCGGATAAAATCGTTGATGTATTCATTGGGAGTAGGATTAATAATACTATAAGAAGGAGAAAGCAAGTACAGGACTGGGCCAGAGCCAAGTTCCAGATGGAGATTTTTAAGGACATTCTGGTGAAGATCATCAAGAAGAAATGTTTTATGCTGGGGAAGCTCTTTTAATTCGAGCCTTTTTAGTTCCTCGACCTCATTCATGTGTTTATCCGTTTCATGCTTAATCAGGAATGTTTCTCAGTAGAATATTAACATGAACCTTGTAAAAAGGCAATTAATACCAGCTCCCAAGGAGATCCCCAAATTCTCAAGATAAATAAGCCTAACCTATTTTTCTGAAAGAGCTAAAAAGAAAAAAATGGAAAGGCTTGTGTCTCCGCTCCGAATGTAAAGTCCACCATGTCATCGCCATGTCGTTCGGCTAACGCTTCACTCCCCGCGATGACGTGAAAAGGAAAGATAAACTATAAAGCATTTCATACCCTCTCCCTTTTTCCGGTTTCGGAAATTAGCGGGAGAAGGTCCAATCCAAGGAACCGTATTTTTCATCTTGAAGCTTGTAGACAACTTCCCTGTCTTTTTTGGTCAGAACCTTGGGCAAAAAATCAATCTGAAAATAACTGGAAAATCCTCTTACCAGGCTGGCCACTACCTCATCGAATTCCACCACCAGGTCCAAAGCCTCTTCAAGAGAAATCATTCTTACCTGGCCGGTTCCTCCTTTGAGGAAAGTAATATCTTTTAAAAGAGAGGAGGTATTCCTTAAGGGAATGGAACCATGTTGAATAAACCTTTGTTCCACTCTTTTTTGGGCGCTTCCGATGATTTTTTTTCCATTTATTTCCACTTCTTCACGGGCTGGATAGGAAAAACAGGGAAGATTTCCCCTGGAATAATTGGATGGATGGGATGAAGTCATATTGGGATTGAGTCCCAGCCACCGCAATCCTTCCATTAAGGCTTCTGAAATTAGGCGGTAGGATTCCTGAACACTTGAAGAAAACACATTCTCCTCAGAGGAAGCAATGGAGTAGGTAACTTCTTCATGATGAAGAACAAGCTTGCCTCCGGTCATCCGGCGGACTATATCGATTCCTTTCCTGCGGCATAGTTCAACATCCACCACTTTTTCAGCAATCTGAGAAAAACCAAGGGAAACCGTCGGCCGCCGCCAGGAATAAAATCTCAGATAAGTCCGCGAGTGCTTATGTACGGAGCGGAAAAGAAATTCATCCACCGCCATATTCCAGGCGCCTTCACGGGGAGTTCTGTCCACCAGCAGGTACCAGCACTTTTTATTTTGTTTTGACATAATCCA
>CAYTTR010000046.1:4815-14798 GCA_964440805.1 uncultured Eubacteriales bacterium | reverse complement strand
ACAGACTGAACAGACCAAACAGACTGAACAGACCAAACAGACTGAACAGACCAAATAGACTAAACAGACTATATAGACTGAACAGACCAAACAGACTAAACAGACCAAATAGACTAAACAGACTATATACGCTTTAATATCGAATCTTGTATTTTTTAAGTTTGCGGTAAAGGGCTTGTCTGCTTAGGCCTAAAAGCTGGGCTGTTTTTTGTTTGTTATTGGAAGTTTTCTGGAGAACAGAAAGAAGATGTTTTTTTTCCAGTTCTTCCAAGGTCAGCACTGAAGAATCCGGTGGATAACCGACAGATTCATTTTCCTTTAGATAATTTCTGAAAGGATCAGGCAAATCTTTTATATCGATGAATTTCTCCTGGCAGAACATTATGGCTCGTTCAATGATATTCTCAAGTTCTCTGACATTTCCGGGCCAGGGATAATTCAATAAAACCTTTTGGGCTCTTTGAGAAAACCCCAGCACATTTTTATTTATTTTATGATTAAATTTATCTAAGAAATAACGGAATAATAAGGGAATATCTTCTTTTCGCTGCCGTAGAGGCGGAAGTTTTATTTCAACCGCGTTTATCCTGTGGAACAAGTCTTCTCTGAAATTACCTTTTCTGATATCTTCTTTTAAATCCCGGCTGGTAGCTGATATTACTCTGACATTTACTCTGATATTTTTAGAGGAACCAAGAGGACGGAACCTGTGTTCTTCCAGCACACGGAGAAGTTTTGTTTGAACGGCCACCGGAATTTCTCCGATTTCATCAAGGAAAATAGTTCCGCCATCTGCTTCCTTAAAAAGCCCTTCTCTGGCTTTGTCAGCCCCGGTAAAAGCTCCTTTTGAATAGCCAAAAAGCTCGGATTCAAATAATGTTTCTGGAATAGCCGTGCAGTCACAGACTACCAGCCTTTTCTCCTGCTGAGAACTTAATTCATGGATTGCTCTGGCCACCAATTCTTTTCCGGTTCCTGTTTCACCTGTTATTAAAACTGCGATTTGGTGCTTAGCCACTCTCTCTATTAGGGAAAAAACCTCCAGCATGAAGGGATTTTTACCAACCATCCCTTGAAAGACATATTTCTCAGCCAGTTCTTTTTCTAATTTATATGTTTCCCGGCGGAGAAGGGTTTTTTCCCGGATGTTATCTAATATAGGTTGTAGCATTTTTGTATCCAAAGGTTCAATTAAGTAATCAATAGCTCCTTGTTTGATGGCGTCGATCATTTTGCTGGCCGGAATCTTAGGGCCGATGATAATAATCTCAACAAGTGGATCGAAATCTTTAATGGATTTCAGAATGTCAAAATTGTTAATTTCATTATCGGATAAATCAAGAACAATGAGTCTGATTTCTTTTTCTCTTATGAGAGAATAAAAATTTTCTTCCTTTGATGAGAAAAAAAAGTTGAAACCTTTTGGTGTTAGAAAATTTTTAAATGATGAAAGATATTCTTTCTTATCTGAAAGAAGAAGAAGATTCATTTTCAAACTGTAATTTAGCATAGAATTGGCCTGTATAAAAGAGATATTAATATTCTTTTAGCAAAAATTTCTTCTAATCCAGGAACTAACCTGGATTTCTACGGCAACCTCGACTCGTGAATAATCCAGGTTAATATGAGTTAATTAGGAAATTTGAAGAAAGTTTTGAGAAAAGTTTAAGTGTTCAATAACTGAACACAGTATCGGCAATAACAACTTTTATTGAGTATTACATTGGCCCGGTCTTCCCCGGACAAACTGAATATGAATCCGGTTTCTGTATTCTTCTTCAATCCGAATCCGGATAAAATCTGAACAGGAGAGATACTTGAGATGAGCTTTGAGGTATGCAAGTCCCTGACGGCATAAGAAATCCAGCCAGCCACCCCTTGCAGTTTCGTCCATTAATTCTGGGGTTTCCTCTACATAAGTCATCTTCCATCGAGGCGTTAAGCGGGCTTCCCGCGAAGACCGGCGCCGGGAATAGATATTGACTCCATCCTGGATCTCCAGGTAATTCAAATGCGGCTGCCAGCGTTCTGCCCAGCGGTGGTAGCGGTTGTAAAATTTCTGGTTTGATTGATGAAACTCTTTGTCTTGCTTGATTTCCTCGATAATTATTTTCTTTAAATTTTCACCGGCTGATTTCCACTTTTCATACAAAGGTAATCTTAAACTCCGGAAATATACAAACCATCCTCTCGGAATCCAGTAATCACGGAAAAGATAGGGGGAGTAACCTGAAAACTGTTGAACCCATTCATGGGAAGGGTAGCCGTGGAGGTTGAGATAAATATCGGGCAGCCACTTTTCGTTAAGCTGTTTTCTTACCCTGGCTTCCGGCAGAAGAGGGTTTTTGGCCTGAACTTGATGGCCAATTTCAAGTCCCAAAGAGGAATACCGCCCCGCATGAAGACTATGAAATGGAGTCAACTGCTGAAGCTTATAAGCCAGTTCTGTCCCATCGGGATTTTCCATGGGATGGAGAACAACATTTACTTTCTTGAGGAAGTCCTGATAGGAAGTGTCTTCAACCATTAATTCGGCCAATTTCAAGAGATAATTAGTTGAACTGACTTCGTTGGCATGCTGCCGGCCGCTGCTGTATAGAGTCGGCTTGACAGTGATCAAGCGGGGAATGGATACATATTGGTTCATGGGCGTGAAGGCTTCCAGAACAGGAATTTCCCTTTTTTCAAAGGACCGGCCGGCAATGTATCCCCTAAGGACATCTGAGCGTTTGAGTTTTTCGTAAAGCTCCAAGCAAAGTTTATGGGAGATAATACTATCTGTGGGGACTTTAAGTTCTTTTAGTATTTCAGACGATAATTCGAGTTGCCCCTCTACAGTAGGTTTTTGAGTTGATTTTATCGGAAAAATTACTTCTTTTTCCATTTCTTTATGCTTTAATCTGAGGGAAAGAGAATCCACCCCCGGCCATTTAAATGGTGGAGATATTATTTCTTTGGAAACCAGGCTTTTTAAGTTATGGAGGATTTCCAGAAATTGTAGATAGTCTTTTTCTTTTTCTACCTCCAGATTAAGGTCGATCCGGGCTATTCTGTTATTATTTCCGTCGTACTCAAGTGATGGAATGAAAATTTTGGAAAAAGTTAGGCGCGGTAAAGTGAATTTTTTCTGAGATTCTTTTCTCTGCTTGATTTTCCATTTGATTTCAAGGCGAGGTTCTTTAGCCTGCCGGTCCTCAAAGGTAACTTTGACCGATGGGTTTTCTCCTTCTCTTGAGGGATGGATGACTGGGAAAACATTTCCAGGGGCAGAATAGCGGGATGTGTCTTCCTGTGATTCCTCCTCTTCGAGGGAAATGTCGGTTATACCTCTGAGGAAGTCCAAGGTGTCGAAATAAATCTCGTCATGAAGAGCTTCCAGGCTGCTGATGATTTCTTCATCCAGCCCGGTGGTGAAATCGGGCTCACTGGCCCAGAGCTCAATCATTAAGCGTTTAAAATAAGGCTGCTTGGAAAAAGAAGGTTCTCTTCCGGTGGTTTGGAGTACATGTTGGTGTACTTTTTCCAGGATCTCTTCCTGGTAGAAGCCCCAGAAATTCTCTAAGTCGCTTTTAATCCGGAAATTCACAATAATCTTTTCATCCGACGTTACGGCCAGCCAGCCTGTGGTCAGCTCCACTTCTCCCCATTCAGGGAGAACGTCCAAGTATAAACGTTTACCGGTATAAGGAGAGAAAGATTCTTTAAAAACCGGTTCTCCGTTTTTATGATAGGCCGTAATTTCATATACCGGTTTTGCATAATCTTTCAGTTCGAATTCAATATTTTCCAGGGGAAGATTGAGAGAAGCAGCCAGGAATTCATCCACCGGATAAAGTTCCTGAAGCCAGCGGAGAGGTTCTGTATAGAATCTTTTTGGCTGGGTTAGATCCTGTTGGGCCCTGGAGACGCGAATTAAAATTTTTTCAGGTTTTATCTTTTCAAGCTGCGGCAGGATTTTTTCCTTGAGCCAGAAAAAACCCTGTTTATAGGAAGAGAGAACTTCAATTGAGGAGAATTTTATGTTGTTTTTATTCATGATTTCTTCTATCTCATTTTTTATCCGGGCTCTTATTTGCGGGGATTCGCTCAGTCCCAGGCTGATGGATAGTGGCCCTTTCACCTTTTTCAGCCTTTCTAAGTTTTCCTCTATCATGGATAAAGCTTTCCGGCCTTCCCATTCAAATTCTTTTTCTTTTTTAAATAGAAGACGGGGGTCCTCCATACTGAAACAGTCAACCTGAATTTTGTCTGCCCGGAGTGAATTTTTCAGGGTTTTTTGTACATAGGCGGCAAAAGAACTGTTTTTTTCGGGAAGGATTAATGACAGTTCGACTGAATCAAAGTGGAAATCACGGTATTCTTCCAGCCATTCTATTAGCTGTTGGTAAAAATAGGCTTCAGCGACTCCCTTTCCTCCGGTGGATAAAACCTTCCCTTCCCGGGGAATATCTTTAAGTGACGGATTGCCTTCCTGGTAATCCTTGAAAAAAGGAAAGATCCGGCTTAAATAGTTCAGAGTTTTTTTCAATCCTTTTTCATCTCCCAGGAGAACCAGGGCATTGGATTGGTTGAAGGCTTCGGGTACCACCTGGATGAGTCCATGCCCGGGAGTAAGGGAAGGCTTTGACAGTTTTCCTGTTTTTATAAGCTTCTCTGCAAGAATATTCTTTTCATCAATCACTACAGGGGAGATGAGAGAAGCTGGCTCATCAATATCCTTATCCAGAAAAATTATGGGAAAAGACGCTCCGGCGGTATCCAGAACGAATCTGGAAGATAAAAGGGAAATTTCAGGATGAGTGAAAGTTTGGGGAATAACCAGGCAGCTTTCCAAACTGTCCTGGATTCCATCGCTGTTAGAGTCGGCATATATTCCTGAGGTGGAAAAAAAGGAAGTCAGATCGAAATCTTTTCCTTTTGGCTTGACTTTAAGGGGAGTTTTATAGGATGGAGTGAGTATTCTTTTGGGATAACTCAAGCGGGGAAGACGGATTTCTGTGCTTGTCTTGGGATTACTGATGATTAGTCTCAGCTCAGCGCATCCCGGGTATGAAAGAACTCCACTTCTCAAGCCGCGTCGATGATCTGATAAGAGCTGCTGAAAACCCTGGATAGCATTTTGGCTTTCTTGCTGATTTTTAAAGGAAAGCGAGACAATAAGTTCTTTTATCTCTCCTTTTTCAAAATTCAGTCTTTTCAGAGACTGATAAGGAATATCGGGGGAGGGAAATTCATAGAAGGCGGATTGGATAGAAAGATTATATTCATCAAGCTTTTCTTCTTTGAGGAAATGACGAATATCTTTTTCCACTTGCCCATAGGTTATCCCTTCCTCGCGGCCCCATATTTCCCATAGATAGGGCCAGCGGAGGAAAAAAGCCCTGGCCGTTTTAAGGACTGACTCCGGACTCCCTCCGGTTAGAAATAGATATGGGGGGTTCTGAGAAGTATCGAGAGATACTATTCCCTGGTGAGGAAGAAGTTTATCTTCTTCTAATAGATTCACTCCTATTTGAATAGAAAGAACGTCTTTTTGAGAAAAAGGGGAATCTGTCGTCAGGCGGACCAGGGTGAAATCAAGGGCTAAAGACTCAAAATTAAATCTGGCAGCAATATCTCCGGCGGCTGCGATTTCCCAAGCAGAAGGTTGAGGCGGGAGAATGATTCTGGTTGCAATCCGGTCCGGCCAGGAATCACCGTCTGTATCCAGAAGAATTTTCCCCGTTTTATAAATGTCGGCCAGGCTTCTCACTTGGGAATAAAGGCAGGGATTTAATATGGTTAAAAAAATGAGGGTTGCAAGCCAGTTCTTTTTATTCATAAAAATCCTCCTCCGCACATGTTATTAATTGTTCATCATTTTGTTCGGAAAAGAACTTTAAGTCAAGATTGGTAAAAAGTTGCTCCCCTCATTCTATCGAGGAGAAAAATACGATTGTTATTTATCCTGATTCCGTCCACCAAATGATTCAAGGGAAAAGTGCCTAACAAAACTTCATCGGGCGAGTAAACTTCAAGCCGGAAAGCATCAGGTAAATTTAAGAGAATTCCCTTCAACTTGACAAATCCATTTCTATCCGCTAAGTTATGACGAACGTCAATTAAGAGGAAATATCAATATGTTGTATATAGACATCCAAAAGGTAGTACATATGGGTTTTTGTCCTTGACAAAAGCCTATACGGCGCTTATACTTATAATCAGGTAAAGTCAGCAAATGAATTCCCAAACTAAGAAAAAGAGGTACTTTGTTATCTTAGGGATCTGTCTTTTTATTTTCGGCTGCCAGCCGGTCGATTTCGGCCAGGATAACTCCTTTTTTCATGGTTTTTTAATAAAGAAGCCGGTCATACGGGTTGGCCTGGGAATGAATCTAAGTGATATCCGTATTTCAGCCTCAAGCGGAATGAAAGTCTATGAAGTCAAAACTAACTATAAACTGATTGCCGAGGATATCGATGAAGTTTTCATCAAAGGCCGGAAAGAAAAGTTGTCGGAAAAATTTTTAATTCTGGTTGCCCAGAGTGAGGACAGGATTGAAGCAGAATCGATCGCCCATGAACTCCGGACAAAAATCGAGCAAAAAGTTTATGTCCAGAAAAAAGAGGGGGGAGTGGAAGGTCTTTTTCAAGTAGTTGTAGGGGATTTCATGACCAGAGGAGATGCTCTTAAGTATATTAAAACCCTTATTTCCCTTGGAATGAAGGAGGCCTGGATTCTGACAGAAGATATTACTGCCGGAGAGTCTCGTCCCTTGTGGATACTGGTTGGAGAAGAGCTTAAAAGCCTTAATGATGAAACCGTACTTTACTTTATTCCCAGCAATTCCAGAAGTTATCTCTCTTTCAAAGGCCGTTCTTATAGGGGGATTTTTGTATTAAAAGCAACCTCGAAGGGAATTGTTTTAGTAAATATTCTGAATATAGAGAATTATCTCAAGAGTGTTGTTCCCAGTGAGCTTTCCCCTTATACATTCCGGGAATTGGAAGCCCAGAAGGCCCAAGCTGTGGCTGCCCGGACCTATGCTTTAAAAAATCTCGGCCAGAATGAATCTTTCGGTTTCGACTTAGTGGATACACCTGATTCTCAATATTACCAGGGAATGAATGTTGAGCATCCCTTGAGTTCAAGAGCCGTTGAAGAAACCAAGGGAGAAACAGTGCTTTATAAAGGAAAGTTAATCGAGGCTCTTTATACTAGTACCTGCGGGGGTCAGACTGAGAATGTGGAAGATGTATTTCAGGGGCCGGCTCTTCCTTATTTAAGAAGCACTGAATGTGTTTATGAAAGTCAGCGGGAATGGTTTCTATCCAGCAAACGAAAGCTGAATCCTGTTTATCTCGATGGTACCAATTTAACCCCCCTTAGTGCTGAATTAATCAGTCTGAATCTTATTCCTTTCTGGGATGATCCACTTTTATATCAGGAAAAAGCAGAGTCCGACAAAGCTTTGAACTGGATTGACCGGTCTTTAAGCTTTTTAGGGAAAAAAAGCAGCAATAGAGGAGAAATGGGTAAGATTCTAACCCTGGGGAAGCTTTTACCTCTTCTTATTGAGGAATTCGGCTGGAGCCAAAGAGTGGAAAACCTTCTCCTTGAAGAAGAATTGTCTTTTATTCTGAAAGATTTCCCCGGCTGGCCGGAGCATTTAAGGCCGGGCCTGGCTTACTTGGTTAAAACCGGGATAATTCCGGATTCCTTTCAAGCAACCGGGCCGGATGAGCCTGTTTTATACGGCCACCTTGTTCAGATTCTCTGGGACATGATATCCGACCAACATGTTTTCTGGGAAGAAGGGATTTTCATCAAGCAAGAAGGGGATGTTCTGAAGGTTGAAAAAGGGGATGAAGAAATCCATCTTAGCTTTTCTCCCGATACTTTTTATTTTAAAAACAAAGAAGGAAGACGGACGCTTGTCCGCCATCTGTATTTGCTTGGAGGGGAAAAAGTTCACTGGATAGAAAATGACGGAGAATTAAAACTTCTGGAAGTTTTTCTTCCCAATTCAACCAATATTCTGGATAGAAGTTCTTCCCATCATTTTTGGCAGGTTAGGATTACCGGAAAAGACCTGGAGGCAAGGATTAACCGGTATTATCCTATTGGAGAGCTTATTGATATTACTCCGGTAGAACGCGGGGTTTCCCGGAGAGTTTCAGAGCTTCTTATAAAAGGATCGGAAGCAGAGGTGTCTGTTCGGGGATTAAGAATACGCCGTATCCTGGGTCTTAAAGAAACCATGTTTGTAGTGGACAGGGAATATAATAGTGAAGAAAGAATCACTTCTTTTCTCTTTACCGGCAAAGGTTGGGGACACGGAGTAGGGCTTTGTCAGGTCGGCTCATTTGGTATGGCAAAGGCCGGGGCGGCCTATAAAGAAATCTTGAAGAAGTATTATCAAGGAGTCAAAATAAGCAAAATTTATTAACCTCGATAGTTAATCCTTTCTGTTTGCTTTTTCCCCTCTTATTCCTTAAAATTACCCTTCATAATTAAGAAAAATGGCGAAAAAGAAAAAGCCTATCAAGATTGGTATTGCTCTGATTCCGGTTGTTTTTCTTATTGCCGCTCTGGCTGTAACCATTGTCGGCTTTAAACAATCTCCACATATTCCCTTAATTCTTTCAGCTGCGGTGGCAGCCTTTATTGCTGCTATTCATCATCATCCCTGGAAGGAAATACAGGATGGTATGGTTAGCGGCATAACCTTGGCCATGGGAGCCATTCTCATTTTGATGATTGTCGGAACCATGATAGGCACCTGGATCCTGGGGGGAGTGGTTCCTTCAATGATTTTCTATGGACTTAAAGTGCTTTCCCCGGGAATATTCCTGGTGGCCACTTTAATTATTTGTTCTGTGGTTTCTCTTGGAACAGGCTCCTCCTGGTCAACAGCAGGAACAATTGGAGTAGCCTTGATAGGAGTGGGACATGGATTGGGAATTCCTGTAGCCATGGTAGCCGGAGCCATTATTTCCGGAGCTTATTTCGGGGATAAAATGTCTCCCCTTTCCGATACCACCAATCTGGCTCCTGCCGTTGCCGGAACAGATCTTTTTTCTCATATCCGGCATATGGTTTACACTGTAACTCCAAGTTATATTCTGGCTATGATTATTTTTGGATTAATAGGGACAAAGTTTTCTAAAGGAGCCCTGGATACAGGGAATATTGATTTGATCCTAATTACTCTCCAAGACAATTTCAGGATTCATTGGTTGATGCTTATCCCTCCTCTTTTGGTAATTATCATGGTGGTTAAGAAAATTCCTCCACTTCCGGCTCTTCTCGGAGGAACAATTATAGGCGCTCTTTATGCTTGTTTCGGTCAGGGAAACAGTGTAGCCGAAGCTTTTCAGGCAGCTTATGCCGGATTTGCCTCTGATTTTGGCGTACCCATGGTGGATGGCCTTCTTAGCCGGGGCGGCCTTTTAAGCATGATGGAAACAGTGGCTCTTATTATCTGTGCTCTCTCATTCGGTGGAATAATGGAGAAAACAGGCATGTTGGAAACAATGGCAGCCGCTTTGCTCAAAAGAGTAAAGAAAACAGGTTCTCTGGTTACAACCACTATTTTTAGCTGTATTGGCATGAATATCATAGCCTCTGACCAGTATATAGCTATTGTCATTCCCGGCCGGATGTACAAGAATGCCTTTGATAAAAAAGGGCTTCATCCCAAGAACCTTTCCCGCTGCCTGGAAGACTCCGGGACTTTAAGTTCTCCCTTAATTCCCTGGAACAGCTGCGGGGCTTTTATGCATGCTACTCTGGGAGTCAGCCCTTTACTTTATCTGCCTTATGCTTTCTTGAATCTGGCTAATCCGTTGGTATCTATTTTTTACGGCTATACCGGTATTACTATGGAGAAAGCTGAAACAGATAAAAAGCCGGAAGAAGCCGGCTCGTCCTAATAGTCTATCTAGTCCATCTAGTCCATCTAGTCTATCTGGTCTGTCTCGTCTATCTTGTCTATCTGGTCT
>CAYTTR010000046.1:0-4715 GCA_964440805.1 uncultured Eubacteriales bacterium | reverse complement strand
GTCTATCTGGTCTCTTTAGTATATCTTTAATTTCAACCACATAGACCAAATGGACTAAATAGACGCAATAAACGCAATAAACGCAATAAACGCAATAAACGCAATTAACGCAATAAACGCAATTAACGCGATAAACGCAAATAACGCATTTCTTCAGGGAAAAGGGTGTCCCTTTGGGGAACGTCCCCATTTAGTTGATAACTTTATATTTTTTCCCTACTTTGACGAAAGCTTCAATCGCCTTATTCAGGTGACGTTTTTCATGGGCGGCAGAAACCTGAACCCGTATCCGTGATTGACCTTTGGGAACAACCGGGTAGTAGAAGCCGATGACATAAATTCCTTCATCAAGAAGGTCGGAGGCCATGTCCTGAGAAAGTTTGGCGTCATTTGGAAACTTGCCCAGCATAATGGGAACGATGGGATGGGTGCCTGGTTTTATGTCGAAGCCGGCTTCGGTCATTTTCCGACGGAAATAGCCGGTATTTTCTTCAAGCTTGTCTCTTAGCTCAGTGGTTTCGGAAAGAAGGTCAATAACAGCCACGGCAGCTCCTGCTACTACTGGAGCCAGTGTGTTGCTGAAGAGATATGGTCTGGAACGCTGACGGTAAAGGGCAATTATTTCTTTCCTTCCGGCAATAAATCCACCCGAGGCTCCGCCGAGGGCTTTCCCCAGGGTGCTGGTGATAATATCTACCCTATCCATAACCCCATGATATTCAGGTGTGCCTCGCCCGTTTTTCCCGATAAAGCCGGTGGCATGGCTGTCGTCAACCAAAACAAGAGCTTCATATTTTTCAGCCAAAT
Source organism: uncultured Eubacteriales bacterium (assembly GCA_964440805.1). Taxonomy (GTDB): domain Bacteria; phylum Acidobacteriota; class Aminicenantia; order Aminicenantales; family Aminicenantaceae; genus CAYTTR01. The sequence goes on along the minus strand of CAYTTR010000046.1, from coordinate 3,908 downwards.
CGCAAATTTCATCAAGTTTGGCAATGTCGCCGTCCATGGAGAATACACCGTCGGTGGCGATAAGGCGGAAGCGGGCTGTTTGAGCTTCTTTTAGTTTTTCTTCAAGATCATTCATATCGGAATGCTTATAGATAAAGCGCTGGGCTTTGCATAAACGGATTCCGTCAATAATTGAAGCGTGGTTCAGTTCATCAGTCAGAATGGCATCTTCTTTTCCCAGAAAAGGCTCAAAGGCTCCGCCATTGGCATCAAAGCAGGCTGCATAAAGGATGGAGTCCTCCATGCCCAGAAAATCAGCGATTTTCTGCTCCAGGATTCTGTGTATGTCCTGAGTGCCGCAGATGAATCTGACCGAACTCATGCCGTAACCCCACCGGTCAAGTGTTTTGTGGGCGGCCTCGATTACTTTGGGGTGGCTGGATAAACCGAGATAATTATTGGCGCAAAAATTAAGGACTTTCCGGCCCCCTTTAACTTCGATTTCTACTCCCTGGGGCGTCATGATTATCCTTTCTTCCTTGAACAATCCGGCCTCCCGGATTGACTGAAGTTCTTGTTGCAGATAATTTTTAACTTTTCCGTACATGAAATCCTCCTTTCTTAGCCTGATTTATTCATAAAAAATACCACTACTTTTTATATCACAAATACTATGAGCAAGTTAAGAGGACTTCTTCAGGCGGAACTCCGGTGTCCTTTTCAAATTGTTCTTGTTTTTTTACCATGATATAATCAGCCATCATGAAAGAAGAAGGGATTTATTATTTTGAAACCCTCACCGAGCATGTTATCCGGAGGTACAGCATAGACAAGATTTTCTACCAGGGGAAAACTAAATATCAATCAGTGGACTGTTTTCACAATCACTTTCTGGGAAAAGTTTTATTCCTGGATAAAAAAATCCAGTCAGCGGAAATCGATGAATATGTTTACCATGAAACTCTGGTTCACCCTGCTATGTTGACTCATCCCAAACCGGAGCGGGTCCTTATCCTCGGTGGAGGAGAGGGAGCAACTCTTAGGGAGTGCCTTCGTCATAGGGGTGTGAAACGGGTGGTCATGGTGGATATCGATGAGGAACTGGTTTTCCTATGCCAGAAATATCTTCCCGAATGGTCGCAAGGAGCTTTTACTGATCCCCGGGTGGAATTAGTTTTTACAGATGCCCGGGAATTTGTAGAGCAAGGGACTGAAAACTTTGATGTGATTATTTCCGATTTGACTGAGCCTGTTCAGGGTGGGCCTTCAGTTAAATTATTCACTCAGGAATTCTTCGAAAAAGTTTTTTCAAGGCTTAATAAAAATGGAATTTTTGTCCTCCAGGCGGGAAGCACCGATCAGTATTACTGCCAGTTTTATGCTTCCCTAAGCAAAACATTAAGTTCCTGTTTTTCTTATGTGCGGCCTTACTGGACTTTTGTTCTCTCTTTCAGCTTGCCCTGGGGTTTTATTATTGCTTCCAAAGAAAGAGATCCCATTTCCATCGAGCAGCCGGAAATTCTCCGCAGACTTTTTGAAAGAAATGTTCGAGGGCTCCGTTTTTATCATCCTCCCCTCCATAAGCCTCAATTCTGTTTACCCCTTTATCTAATGGAAGCTTTGGAGAAGGGAAAGATACTGACCGATAATAATCCTTTTGTCTGGAAGTATTGAAATGAAAGAAGAAAATTATCAGTCTTTTTGGAAAGAAAAAAAAGAATATCACACCGAAAACTGCGGACTATTTTTTGAGATCCTGAAGGTTCTTTATACAGAAGAATCGGCTTTTCAGAAGATCGAAGTGGTGGAAAATGCCTATTTAGGCCGGATTCTATTCCTGGACGGTTTGGTTCAAACCACTGAGAAAGATGAGTTTTATTACCATGAAATGCTGGTTCATCCTGCTCTCCATGCCCACCCTTCACCAAAAAATGTTCTTATTATCGGCGGAGGAGACGGGGGAACCTTAAAGGAAGTCCTTCTTCATCCGGTTGAGGAAGTTCATTTTGTGGAAATCGATGCGGAAGTGATAGAGGTTTGTAAAAATTATTTTCCCTGGTTGAAAAAAGTTCTGCCCGACCCCAGAGTCAAACTGGTTATAGATGACGGGGTGGAATACATAAGAGAAAGCCGGGGTTTTTTTGATGTTGTTTTGATTGATTCGTCGGAGCCGATCGGGCCGTCTACGGCTCTCCATGAAAAAGATTTTTACCGGATGCTGAAGACTCGCTTGAAACCGGAGAGCATTGTAGCTGCTCAGATGGGATCTCCTTTTTTTCATCAGGATGAGCTGCGGAGAAAGTTCAATTTCATCAAAGAAGAGTTCCCTGTTGCTCATCTTTACATCGGGCCTGTTCCTACTTATCCCGGTGGTGAATGGAGCTACGGTTTTTTTTCTCAAAAAACAAATCCTTTAACGCTTCACCGGGAACCTCCGAAGAGTTTGAAATACTACAACCAGTCAATCCACCGGGCTTGTTTTGCACTTCCTAATGTTTTAAAAGATATAAGCACAAAGCTCCCTGATTAATATTAAACTAATTACCCATGGCGGGCTTGTCACCAACGAACAATGAAAATAATCATTTATCATTTCCGTAGATACCAGTTACTTTTCTCGCCTTTCTCGCTCGTTTCGCATAATCTAAATTTAAATATCGGATTCTCTCAACCGAATAGACTAAACAGACAAGATAATGCCTCACAATGGAGTTCCGTCCGCAGGAGAAAAAATATATATTAATGAAATCATGAATATATCTGGTAAAACAGCAATTCTTTTCAATCCGTCCGCTGCTTGTGGCCGAAGCCGGGACAAGAAAGCTCATCTTGTTCGTCTGCTGAAAGAAGCAGGAGTTTCTTTTGAATTGTTGGAAACCCGAAGTGAAGCTCATTTAAGGAAACTGGTAAAGGAAGTTGCCCCCGATTTCCCGGTTCTGGCTGGAGCCGGGGGGGATACCACTATTCAAATTATGGTTAATGAAATAATGGCTACTCTGTACCGGCCGGCTCTGGCTGTAATCGGATTAGGTTCATCCAATGATCTTGCCCGGGAGTTCGGTGTTGATTCGATGAAGAGAGCTTGCGCTGCTCTGCGGGAAGGCCGGCAAAAAAAAATTGATATAGGCAGGATTCTTACGGCTGGAGGAATATCCCGTTATTTCCTCGGCCAGGCCAGTCTGGGGCTTGGAGTATGGGTTAATCAATATGTGGCCTCACTTTCTTCCAGATATTCTTTTTTAGCCAAAAAACAATTCATAGCCGGGGCAGTGGCTGTTCTTACTTCAAAGACAGCCGGGAAAATTCCGTTATCTTTAACTGTTGAATGGGGTAATGCCGGCTTTAAAGGTACTTGGTCAGTTATCGTTTTCAGCAATATCAAGTACTGGGCTTCGGGAAGGCTTTTTAATCCTTCAGCCTCAATTGACGACGGGAAACTGGAGTGCTTTCTCATTGATGATTGTTCCCTAATCGATCTGGCAAGGCTATATTTGCGAACCGGCAAGGGAAAACATACAAATAATCCCCGGGTGAGATTTGTCAGCTCGGATTCTTTCAATATTTCTTCCTCTTCTCCATTTTCCATTCAGGCGGATGGTGAAATCGTTTCAGTCAAGACCGCCTCTCAAGGAAATTTTCAGGCGAGGATTGAAATCTGTCCCCAAACTTTGAATATGACCTATTATAAGTAATTGAAAGAACCTTAAGTTCTTCCAAGTTTTTTTGGCTTGTTCAAATGCCTTTTAATCGTTTATCTCGTTTATCAAGTTTATCTGGTTTATCTTGTTTATTTAGTTTCAGTTATCTCGCCCAAATATTCTTTTTCATCCATTTATACCAGACAAACGCAATAAACGCAACAAACGCAAGTAACGCTGATGCGTAACATCAAAATCGGACATTTGGGAACGCAAAACCGGACATCAAAT
>CAYTTR010000045.1:0-15452 GCA_964440805.1 uncultured Eubacteriales bacterium | reverse complement strand
GTTGATTAAAATGGCAATCAATATAAAAAAGAATAAAATACTTTTAATTGGTTTAATCATTTTCTTCTCTCTTCGATAAAATGTTTTTATTAGGGAAGAAGCGGTTTTTCAACAAACCGCTTCTTCCCCCTTAATCCCCAATTACCCTATAATTGCTTTCCTAATGCAAGCAGCAAGATCCAATTCGCAGTCCAATGCGTCTATGAATCCTCCTAAAAAAGAAGTGCGAACACTGTTCATGCAATTTTCGAAGTCTTTAAAGCAGCCGGCCTGGAGCAAGGAAGGAGTTGCTGTGAGTCCAAAAAGAAGCAAAATCACAACTAAGAAAGAAATGAGTTTGCTTTTCATTTTTTTTTACCTCCTTTTTTAATTTTCATTTCACCCAAAAGAAGAGCAAATTGTGTGCCAGTTAAATTAGCCTTAAAAGGCTTCTATCCCTGTAAACGTAAATTAACATTTTGTTTTTCCACAATTACCACTTGTTTCCATGATTGGTATTGCCGAAAAAAAAAGAACGGCTTTTTGCCAATTTTAAGAAAAGATCGGGTGAGAACTTCTTGTTACTTTATATAGAAATGCTTTCAGAAAAAATGAACAACAGTTATGCCCAACAGCTATAAAGAGAATTTCACTGATTAAACTGCAGGCATCAGGAATGTTTTTCTAAATTGTAATTATACCTCAGAAAAATAGAAAAGAACTTATTAAAACAATTTTTTGGCTTTTACTCTGGAGATGGAGAGACATTTAAGAAAACGTTTGGTGAGGGTTGACTGAATTTCTTTGGTTTTTTTTCCGGGAATACCTTCAATTTTACCTCCGGCCATGACTCCGTGTCCTCCCCCGGTTCCTAATCCTTCTGTTATAGTTCGAACCAGTTCTCCTGCGTTAATTTCGGGATGAAGTGACCTCAAACTGAGGTAAAGAGCTTTATTATACCTTCCCATTACCAGGGAGAATTCTATTTTCTCCCGCAGAACCAAGAAATCAGCCATTTCGGCAGCCAGTTCTGGGTAGGGGACATCTCCCAGAGGACAAACCACAGCGTGCCTGAATACCTGGCTTTGACTGATCGCCTGTCTGACGCTATGGTAGAACTCAGGAGACAAAGGAGGGTAAGTAATCCGGTGGAGCCTGTCGAAATCAACCCGGGGGAAAAGATGAAGGTAGGTTTCATAATCTTTCCTGGAGGCCATCCGGCCCAATTCCCGGGTCTCGCTCCTGATGGCATAGAATAAGGCCGTGGCAATACTCTGGGGAATGTCCAGATTACGATGCTGGAGAAAGCTGGAGATTATGGTGCTGGTCGCACCGGTGTTTTTTTTAATATAGGCCCATTTTTTGTACTTGGTTGTACTTCGCAGGGGATGATGATCGATTATAACATCAGGAACTACATTTTGGGGCAGGGAGCTGTTTCCTGTGTAAGGTTGACAATCAATCAGGATAATTATTTCATTTTTCTCCAGCATGCTCGAATGAAAAGGAACAATGGGAATTTTAAGAATTTTAACCATTGCTCTGTTTTCCGCCCGGCCGATAAGTCCGCCATAGGCGATAACAGAGGTTATTCGCAGGTCTCTTTTTAAAAGATAAGCTAATCCCCAGGAGGCAGCTATGGCATCTGGATCGGGATTGTCATGAGGTAAAATGAGGGCTGTTTTAATTCCTTTAAGAGAATCAAGGCGCCTGTCTAACAGAGACTTTTTACTTTCTTTCTGAACCGGCACTTATAAAAACCTCTTTTTTCCATCCTTACCACAAAGAAAAAGAGGATTCAAGTTTAACCGGATTCCGTCCTTTCTTTATTTTTCCTTATTATTTAGCTAAAATAATTAAAGATGAGGGCAATTTCTACGGTTTTATTTAGTCTTTTTTTTCTGGGAGGGGGAGTAGTGGCCAAAGAGATACCCGAGATTTCTGATAAAGAGATGAAGAGTTTGCTTCCGGATCAAATTCTGGGATGGAAAATGCAGGAAGACAATTTCTATGATCCGGAAACGATTTTCGATTACATTAACGGGGCGGGAGAAGTATATCGGGCTTATAATTTCAAACTCCTTCTTGCCCGGAGATACAGCCGGGAAGCTCAACCTGATATTTTTGTTGATCTTTTTCATATGGGTTCAGGAGAAGATGCTTTCGGGGTTTTCACTCATGACCGGGAAGGAGAAGAAATACCAATAGGCCAGGGAGCTGTTTACAAGGGCGGCCTGCTTTCATTCTGGAAAGACTGTTATTTTGTCTCCCTCTATTCTGAGGAAGAAACTGTTGAGGCCAAGAAGGCTTTGTTTTCCATGGGAGAAAAGATTGCTCAGGCTATCCCCGGGGAGTCCGCTCTTCCCAGGATTGTTTCTCTTTTGCCTGAAAAAGACCTGAATTGCAACCGGGTTCATTATTTTCATAATCATCTCATTTTGAATTATCATTATTTTGTAGCGGATCAAAATATCCTTCTGCTTGACCAGGAAACAGAAGCGGTTCTTGCTTTTTATGGTGATAAAGATAAAACCGTTGTTCTTGTGGTGGATTACCATAGCCCGGAGAAAGCAAGAGAGGCTTATCAAAGTTTCCGTCAGAATTATCTTCCGGATGCAGAAAGAGAGGCTTTAGTCCTGACTGAAAACAACCGGTGGACCCGGATTGAACAACAAGAGTCGTTGGTGGTGGTTGTTTTTGATGCAATTTCCAGGGAAGCTGCCGGTGAATTGATTAGTGAAGTTTTAGCCAAGCAGGAAAAATTCAAGCTCCCTAAATAAGCCTTACTATTTTTATTAAGGCTTAAAAAAGATTTTCTAAGACAGGGGAGGAGAGATGAGAAAGAAAATAATTACCAGACGGGATTTCATTAAAGCTGCCGCAGCCGCTCCGCTGGTTGGTGCTTTTTCTTTTAACAATATCCTCAGGGCTTTTCCTGAAGAAAGGGGAAAAAGCCGGGTAGTTTTAATAAGGGATATAAATGCTTTAAACGAACGGAACGAACCCAACCAGGAAGTCATCCGGAAAATGCTGGATGAAGCTGTCATGGCTTTACTTGATGAAGGAGATCCTTTGTCTGCCTGGAAGCAATTAATTAAGCCGGAAGATATTGTGGGCATTAAATCAAATGTCTGGCGGTATATTCCCACTACCAGGGAAGTGGAGCAGGCCCTCAAGCGCAGGGTAATGGAGGTTGGAGTAGCTGAGGAAAATATAGGTATTGATGACCGCGGCGTCCGGCGGAATGCTGTGTTTCAAAAGGCTACCGCTTTGATTAATGCCCGGCCGGGAAGAACTCATCACTGGTCCGGTATGGGAACCTGTATTAAAAATTACATTATGTTTGTTCCCAGTCCGGCTGCTTATCATGGAGACTCTTGTGCCGACCTGGCTTCTATCTGGAATGATTATAACCTGAAAGAAAAAACGAGGCTGAATATCCTGGTAATGTTCACTCCTCTTTTCCATGGAATAGGTCCTCATCATTACAGCCGGAAGTACACCTGGCCTTACCGGGGGATGCTGGCCGGCCTTGATCCGGTGGCGGTGGATGCCGTAGGAGTTCGTATTCTTCAAGCAAAAAGAAAAGAATATTTTGGCGAGGAAAGACTCCTCCAGCCTCCGGCCAAGCATATTTATCTGGCCGATACCAGGCATCATTTGGGAAACAGTGATCCGGAGAAAATCGAGCTGATCAAGCTGGGATGGGCAGAAGGCAGTTTGATATAGATGCTGATTGGATTTATCGCGTTTATTTAGTAATTTGCGTTTACATAATTCTATGGTTTTTTCACATGAAATAGTTTTGAGGCCATCTTTCAAATCAGATAGTATTAGGTATGCCCTCCGCTCCGGTTCGGCGCTTTTTCACCTTCTCTCACCGCTCTTCTCGGCGGCTGCGGAACTCCGCGTAAATAATTCAGCCTAAATCACCTTTTTTAGTGTTAAGACGAATTCTAATCCCTTTTATCTGAGGCAGGCTCAATACATCCTCGCCGTCCGCCAAAGTCGGTTTCCCTCTAAGAGCGGTTCGATAAGGTTAGCGCCTCAATGTCGCTGCAGGGAATACCTAATACTATCAAGTTTCGTAAAAATGCTTGAACAAAATAAAAGAAAGCGTCTAATTTAATAGTCTGGTGGATTCAGTCGTAATTTCGGGGGCCGAAAATTTTGGTTCCTATCCGTATCATATTGGCTCCTTCTTCTATGGCAACCCGGTAGGAGTTGGTCATTCCCATAGAGAGATATTTCATTTCTATATGAGGTAGATCAAGTTTTTTTATTTTCTCAAAAAGTTCCCTGGTTACCTGAAAATAAGGGCGGGCATCTTCCGGATCTCCCACTTCAGGTCCCATGGTCATCAAACCGAGAAGGCGAATGTTTTCCAGGCGCCCTATTTCCTTGATTAGGGTTTCTGTTTCTTCCGGTAAAACTCCGAATTTTTGAGGCTCCCGGCCGCTGTTTACCTCAATTAGAACCGGCATTATTTTATTTTTTGGCCGGCATCTCTTGTTTATTTCTTTGGCCAAGGAAAAAGAATCGACAGTCTCAATCATATCAAAGAGCTCAATAGCTTTTTTCACTTTGTTTTTCTGGAGATGACCGATGAAGTGCCACTTGATTTTATTGCCGATGAGCTGAAATGCTTTTTGAGCTTCCTGAACATAATTATGGCCGATAATTTTAACTCCAGCCTCAACCGCCTGGAGCATTTCTTCGGGAGTTCTCCCTTTGGCAGCCGCTACCAGTTCTACGTGAGGTGGGATTTCCTCCAGAAAGGCTTTAACGTTTTCTTTAATCATATTCTTTTTAGAGTGTAAGTCTAATCAATAAAAATAATCAAATGCCGTAGAAATATCAAGTAAGAAAAAAAGGAGGGAAGCATCCCCAAAACCGTGATAAGAGGAAGGGTATGGGATTCGTCACCCGCTCGATTCCTTAGTGAGGAATCTCGCTCCCATTCGGGCTTCGCTCTCCTCTCTTTCAGAGAGGAACCATGCCCGCTCAGCCCTCATAGGGGATTCCTCATCCCATACCCTTCCTCTTCTTTAACTATACAATCTCTATCATGGAAATAGAGATGCTTGCGAAAAGTAGTAAATCTTAAAATATTGTAAAACCCTGTGTTATAATCAAAAAACAATCCCTTCCCGGGAAAGATGATAATCGAGCTTAAGCTCTGGAAGGACTGAAACAATGCCTCTGGAAAAAGAAATGAATTTGCTTGTACCTGAGCCGGTTTCTTTGAAGAAAAAAAGAAAAGGGGGGATGGTCAATTTAATCCTGGGTGCCCTTATCCTTGAATCCGGCCGGATGCTTAAAGAAGGCTATAAGTGGGAAATGGTGGAGGATGCCTCAAAAAAAGCCTTTTTATCTGAAAAAGGAGTATATTCCATTTATCAAGAGCTGGGTAATGAGCGGGTCATTCCCTTTCTTAAGTCTCTTATAGACGAAAAAGAAAAAGGATTCTCTGAAGTTTACCACAATTTTTTCACCTTAAGGGAAAGCATTTTTATGGATAAAAGAAAGGCCGGACGGGATGATTCGGCAGAGAAAAAAGAACCTGCAGTTGAGAGAGGAAAAGGAGAAGATTCTCTTGTCCTGGATATTCTCAGCCGGCGTTTTCTGGCAGTAGCTTTTATGCTGGCTTCAGAGATTGTTGAAGCCGGAGTAGCAGAGTTTGATGAAGTTGATCTTGGTTGCCAAAAAGCTTTAGGCTGGAAGAAAGGTCCGTTTTCTTTAATGAATGACAAAGGCATCCAGACAGCCTTTCAGATGATTGTGGAAAAGATGGAAAACTCGCATCGCCGGGAAATTAATTTTCCGGTTCCATCGTTGTTAGTTAGCCAGGTTCAGAAAAATACTCCCTGGCCTCTTGCAAGTGAGTCCGGTTTTTATCATTGAAAAGAAGGAGGTTTTTCTGGAAAAATCGGGGTTAGTATGAGCATAAGAGAAGAGCTTGAAAAAGCCGAACATTTGTTTCTCTCCGATAAAGCCTGTTTCAGTTCTCAAACCAGGGGCAGGAAGAAACCTGAGAGACCTCATTCTTTAAGAACAGATTTTCAGCGCGACCGGGACAGAATCATTCATTCCAAGTCTTTCCGCAGGCTTAAGCATAAAACCCAGGTTTTTCTTTCTCCTTTCGGTGATCATTACCGGACAAGACTGACCCATACTTTAGAAGTATCCCAGATTTCACGGACAATCGCCAAGGCTTTGCGCCTCAATGAAGATTTGACCGAAGCCGTTGCTCTCGGCCACGACCTGGGGCATACTCCTTTCGGTCATTCAGGGGAAAAAGTGCTGAATGAACTGATCCCCGGAGGATTTCATCATGCCCGGCACAGTCTCCGGGTAGTGGATAAATTGGAATATGACGGAAAAGGCCTTAATCTTACTTATGAAGTAAGATATGGGATATACAAACATACCAAGGGGAGAGGGGAAATACTTTCTGACAAGGCGGAAAACATGCCGAAGACATTGGAAGGCCAAATAGTCCGGATTTCAGATGTTATAGCCTATGTCAACCATGACATTGACGATGCTGTCCGGGCCGGAGTTCTTAAAGCCGCTGATATTCCCCAAGAATTGGTTCAAATTCTCGGCAAATGGCCGGCTCATAGGATAGACAGAATGGTTGAGGATGTGGTTAATTCCAGCTTAAAAAAAGGCCTGGTCAGGATCGACATGAGCGATGAGATAATGGAAGCGATGGAAGCCTTAAGGGATTTTCTTTATGAGAGGGTCTATTTTAATCCTAAAGCCAAAGGAGAATTAACCAAGACGGAAAAAATTCTGACCGACTTATTTGAATATGTTCTTGAGCGTCCAGATGAATTTGTTAAACCTTATCCCGAAGAGGATTCCTTAGAGGTAAGAGCAGGGGATTTTATTGCCGGAATGACCGACCGTTATGCTCTCGGGCTTTATGAAAAGCTCTTTTTTCCCCGTTCCTGGCCGGGGTGAAAAAAATTTGTCAAAAGTAATTTAAAAAACTATAATTTTTAATAAAAAAAATGAGGAGGGGACATGGAAAAACGCCCGGTTAAAAACTGGCTGAGTGCCGTGATTGTTGGAGGAGCTGTCTGGGGATTCTCAGAGGCTGCTTTAGGCATGGGATTAAGAAAGTGTGCTGCTTCTGTTTCAGGATCTTTAATGACGGGAGTAGCCCTTTTATTTATTGCCTTCCTCTGGTTCTATACCCGCCGTTTTCTTCCTGTTTTGTTAATGATTGTTCTTGTTTCCCTGATAAAAACATTCGATGCCTTGCTTTTATCTCTGCCTTTTTTTCACGGTGCAGTAGCCAATCCCATCTTTGCTTTCTTTATGGAAGGACTGGCTTTTCTTTTGCTTGTGGTTCTTCTGGACAAGGCTCTTTTGGAAAAGAAGACAGGACAGGCTGCCATGGGTGGAATGTCGGCCTTGCTGGCAGTCAATCTTTTTCCTTTAGTTAAGTATGCAACCGGAATACCAGCTTGCGTTGTTCCCGGGACAGGATTCCCTCTTTCTCTCTATTATGCGCCTTTGGCTGTAGCTGTTTCCATGCTCACTGTTCCTTTTGGAGCTTGGTTAGGAGAGAAAGCCTTGAGTTTCCGGTTTAAAACTGAGTCGAGCTTGTTTGGAATAAAACTACAGCCTGTAGTCTCTTCCTCTGTTCTGGTTCTTTTTCTTCTGCTTATTGTTTTCCTGAGAAAAGGCTGATGCTCTGTTTCTGTTTTGTTAACTTTTATTAAGGAGATTAGTCAATGTCTGAAAGCAACCAAAGAAAAGGGAAAAAGGTAAGTAGAAGGGATTTCCTCAAGGGTTTCGGTACCGGGGCCCTGGGCGTAGCAGTTACTCCCCGCCTCCTTTCTCATGAAGCCTATTCCCTTCAACAGGCGGAGGGACAGCTTTCTTTTGTTTCCCGTAAAAAGATCTCTCTAACTGTAAACAAAAGGAAATACACCCTTGAAGTTGAATCCCGGGAAACTCTTCTCCAGGTTCTTAGAGACCGGCTCGGCTTAACCGGAACCAAAAGCATCTGCAATCAGGGTGAATGCGGAGGCTGTACGGTTCATCTCGACGGGCGGCCCGTTTATTCCTGCCTGACACTAGCTGTGGATGCCCATAAAAAAGAAATTACCACGGTGGAAGGATTGGCCAGGGGAGAAAAACTTCATCCGGTCCAGGAAGCTTTTATTGAAAACGACGGTTATCAGTGCGGTTTCTGTACTCCTGGTTTTATTATGAGTTCCGCTGCTTTACTAGAAAAGAATCCTCAACCCGGCCGGGATGAAATAAAACAAGCCCTCTCCGGAAATCTCTGCCGCTGCGGCAACTACTCGAAAATATTTGAAGCCGTGGAGGCGTCAGCCGGGAAAATGAGGAGGCCTTAAATGAAAAAAAAATATTCTGTTGATACTGTCGACCCCAATCTTTTGTATATCGAAGAATTCCGGGATAAACCGGTTCAGGAAAAAGAGATTACTCCTTCTCCGGAAAAAGATGAATTCAAAATAGTGGGTAAACATACTCCGCGAATAGACGGGAAGAAAATAGTTACCGGTACAGCCGGTTTCACCCAGGATATACAGCTCAAAGGTATGCTGTGGGGAAAGATTCTTCGCTGTCCTTATGCCTGTGCTGAAATGGTCTCGGTAGAGCTAAGCCAAGCTCAGGAAATACCCGGAGTTAAAGCAGCGCTCAAGCTAAAAGAAGGAAAAATTAAGTTTGCCGGCGACCAGGTGGCGGCAGTAGCAGCCGTCGATGAAAAAACCGCCCTGGATGCCCTGGCTCAAATCAAAGTTGAGTACAAAGAGCTTCCTCATGTAGTAACAGTGGAAAAAGCCATGGAAAAAGATGCTCCTCAAGTACATAATGAACCTAATGTAAGTTTATTTAATGAATATTCCCGGGGAGATATAGAGAAGGGATTCCAGGAAGCCGAGCTTATTTTAGAAAGAACCTACAACACAGCCATTGAAATTCACCATCCGGCTGAAACCCACAGCAGTGTTGCCCGGTGGGTAGGAGACAGACTGGAAGTGTGGGATTCTACCCAGGCCATATTTGGAGTTCGGGACGGTCTGGCCCGGATTCTGGAAATGCCGGCCAGTAAAGTCAGGGTTATCAAGGAATATATGGGAGGAGGATTCGGCAGTAAACTGGGTTTAAATGATCAGACTGTAGTGGCTGCTTTGCTGGCCAGAAAAACAGGCCGGCCGGTTAAAATTGCTCTTTCCAGAAAAGAAAATTCTCTTTGCGTGGGAAACCGTCCTTCTTCCTGGCAAACAATCAAAGGAGGTATTAAAAAAGACGGAACCCTCACTGCTCTTTACCTTAAAAACTACACTTCAGGAGGAGTGCGCCGAGGAGACCGTTGCTCCGAACCCATAATCGATGTTTATAAATGTCCCCATTTAAAAGTAGAAGAATTTACCGTCTACACCAATACCGGAGCCTCCCGTCCTACCAGAGCTCCGGGACATGTGCAGGGTACTTTTGCTTTGGAAGGATTTCTTGAGGAACTGGCAGCCGAAGCCGGGCTTGATCCCCTTCAACTGAGAATGAAAAATTACAGCATCAAAAACGAAGGGGACACCGGAATTCCTTATTCCACCAAAGGTTTGGATCAATGTTACAAACTGGGAGCAGAAAAAATCGGCTGGAACCGGAGGAATAAAAAACCAGGAGAAGGCCAAGGAAAAATCAAGCGGGGAATGGGCATGGCCAGCCAAATATGGTGGGGAGTAGGACGGCCCGGAACCTTGGCCGACCTTAAGCTTCATCCTGACGGAAGTGTGGAAGTGATTTGCGGCACCCAGGACTTGGGCACCGGCACCAGGACTTATATGGCCACCATAGCGGCTGATACTCTCGGGTTGAAGCCTAAAGAGGTCACTGTTAAAATCGGAAGCACAGATTACCCTTGGTGCGGTTCGTCCGGTGGCAGCACTACTACTCCTTCGGTGGCGCCTGCTGTAAGAGATGCTGCTTTGCAGGCCCTGGAGTTCTTGAAAAAAGCTGCCGCACAAAAAATGGAAGTAGAGCCGGATAAAATTATGGCCGAAGGAGGCAAGTTTTTTTCTGTACCAGAACCTTCCCGCTTCGTCTCTTTTAAGGAATTGACAGGTGAGCTCCGCCGGGAGAAAGTTTTTCACGGAGAATATGGAGGGCGGCCTTCAGAATATGCCTATAACACATTCGGCGCCCATTTTGCCGAAGTGGAAGCGGATACGGAAACCGGCCGGATAAAAGTTCTTAAAGTAGCGGCTGCCCATGAGATCGGCCGGGTTATAAATAGGCAAACGGCCGAGAGCCAGGTTATCGGGGGAGTTATTCAAGGAGTCAGTACAGCCCTTTATGAACAGAGGATAATGGATGAGGCAACCGGAAATCTGGTTAATCCCAATTTAAGCGATTATAAAATCGTCACTTCCCGGGATGTACCGGAGATAGATATTATCTTTGTGGACATGGTGGACCCCCGGATTAACATCATGGGAAACAAAGGTCTGGGTGAGCCTCCCCGGATCCCTGCTTCAGCCGCAGTGGCTAATGCCGTTTTTAATGCTATCGGCATTCATCCGGGAGAGATTCCCATGACACAGGATAAGGTTCTGGCGGCCTTGAAAAGAAAGGAGACAGGGCAATGAAAAACTTCAAAATAGCCCAACCCCGGACTCTAAGAAAAGTAACCTCTTTTCTGGCCGAGAAAAGAGACGGCGTAGCTCTTCTTGCCGGCGGAACCGACCTTCTGGGAGAAATGAAACAGGGAGTAAATGAACCTGAAGCGATTATTGATCTTAAAAATCTGAGAGATTTATCTTATATCAGAAAAGAAGACGATTTTCTAAAAATAGGAGCCCTGACCACACTCAATGAATTGGCGGAATATCCGGGCCTGGCCGATAATTTCCCAGGACTTAATCAAGCCCTTTGGTCTATAGCTACACCTCAATTAAGGAACATGGGAACAGTGGGAGGAAATCTCTGCCAGAGGCCCCGCTGCTGGTATTACCGGGATGCAGCGGCTGTTTGCCGGAAGAAAGGAGGAAGCCGCTGTTATGCAGTTCAGGGAAGAAACAAATACCATGCCGTATTTGGAGGGGGGATTTGTTATATAGTTCATCCTTCTGATCTTGCTCCCATTTTGATTGCTTTAAAAGCAGAAGCGACCATAAGTTCCACCCAAGGGGAGAGAAGTCTTCCTCTTTCAGAGTTTTTCACCTTACCCAGAGTAGATATCAGACGGGAAAATGTTCTTCAACCGAATGAACTTCTTAAAGAAATCCGAGTTCCCCTATACCGGAACGGGCACCGTTCTATCTATCTGAAACTAAAAGAGAGGGGGACCTGGGATTTTGCTGTAGTCTCTGCCGCTGTTTGGATGAAGGTAGAAAATGGAGCAGCCGAAGATTTGCGGATAGTTCTGGGAGGGGTGGCACCGGTTCCCTGGAGACTGGAGAAAGCAGAGGAAGAAATTAAAGGAAAGAAAATCACTGAACAGTTAGTCCGCCAAGCGGTAAAAGAAAGCCTAAAGGACGCCCGGCCGTTAAGCGATAATGAGTATAAGCTGGATCTGGTGGAAACGGCAGTGGTAAGAGCCGGCCTGGCAGTTGGAGCAAATTAACCGGGTCAATTACTTTTTCATTTCCTTTTGGTGATCGTCGTCTGTATCAATATCCCGGAGAATAGCCTCTGTCTCTACTTCCACTTCCATAGTATCGGCGGGATGAGAATAAACAAGCTGCCTTAGGCCTATTTCTGGCTCAAGCTGATAGATTTTTTTCCTGTATTTGAGGTCGATTAAAACCGGGTGCCCCCTTTTTCCTTTAAAGACCGGAACAATGATTCCTTTTTTTGAACTTTTGTAACCTGATATTACGGCATTAATTGTTTCCGCAGGAATTGAGGGCTGGTCTCCTAAGCAAATTAAAATGGCCTCCGTATCCCTGGAAAGCTGGTGAACTCCCCATTGGATTGAGGAGAGCATTCCCTTTTTATAGTGAGGATTTCGGGTAATATGGACCGGCCAGGGAGCGATAATTTTCTCAATTTCCCCGGCTCCGGCACCCAGCACAACCCAGGTTTCATCAATTTGCGAAGAGACGACATTTTTGATGACGGTTTCGATAACGGTTTTTCCCCTGAAAGGAAGAAGCATTTTGGCCTTCCCCATGCGCCGCGATTCGCCTGCTGCCGGAATCAAGGCTGAAATCTTCATTGCCCTTGCCTCTGCCGGCATCTTATCTGGACAAGCTGGGCGGCAATGCTCAGAGCGATTTCTTCCACTGTTTTTGACCCTATTTCCAAACCGATAGGAGCATACACTTTTTCCCATTGCTCCGGTGTGGCCCAGCCTTCTTTCAGAAATTTTTCCTTCATTAAAGCGACTTTTCTCAAGCTTCCAATCATTCCCACATAAGCTGCCTTTGAGACAACGCACTCTCTCAAGGCTTGTGCATCCTTCTGGTGTCCTCTGGTTACAATAACTATGTAAGTGTCTTGGTCAATTAAAAAATTTTTAATTCCGGCGGCAATATCTTCTACAATGAAGTTATCTGCTTCCGGGATTCTTTCTTTGTTGGCAAATTCAGGCCGGTCGTCAAGAACAGTTACTTCAAATCCCAGGAAGCTTCCCAGATGGGCCGTTGCTTTTCCCACATGACCGGCCCCGGCAATAAGCAGCCTCTTTAATGGAAAAACCGGTTCAAAAAAAACAACCGGCCGGTCGGATTTTTCCAGGAGATGAGTATTTTCTTCCGGAAGGAGGGTTGATACTCCTCTTGCAAATGGATGCGAGATTTTATCTTTTTTTAGTTGAAGAGTTTTGGTTAATTCTGAAAAAGATTTTTCTTCAGCCCATATTCTGCTTACGTTTAAATCATTGGAGCCAGAGCTTTTTATAACCGTAGCCAGGATGCCCGGCTTTCTTTTCTTAAGGGAGAGATTCATTTTTTCCCAAGTCCGGCGGTGAATTTCAGGTTGTGAATTTATCAATATATCCACAGCGCCGCCGCAAATAGGTTCGTTAACGGCGGAGATACCGGCATTTAAATTGTATTTTACCAGTTGGTTTTGCTGCTTTTTTAAAGCCTCCTTGGTTTTCTCCTGGATATCGAATTCCAGTGGGCCTCCACCCAGGGTTCCCTCAAGAAGGCCTTCCTCAGAAATTATAGCTGATGAGCCCGGAACCTGGGGAGTTGACCCGTGACTGTTGATAATGGTAGCCAAAGCAACCGGCTCTTTTCTTTCCAAGCGTGAGAGAAGGTGCTGATAGATATTTTTCATAGTAGCCTTTCTTCTGGAGAATATAAAAAAACCACGTTTTCTTCAAGCCAAAAAGAAAAGGGGGGACGTTCCCCAAAGGGACACCCCTTTCCCTGAAGAAAAACAATAATAGAGTCTGTTCAGACTGTTGGAAAAAGCGAGACGAGCTAGACAGGAAGGAAGAGTTAATAGCGTTTATAGCGTTTGTTGGGTTTATCCGGCTTATCTCGTTTATCAGGTATAACTGGTTAAAGGATGTATATCCATGAGTAAAGGTAAAAAGTATACCTTTGACAAAAACAAGGGTTGTATCAGCAATTGTTGTCTTTTTTATTTATAAAAGCAAATCAATGTATAATAAAAAATTATGCCGGAAGAAAATTTGAAATTTCCTTTTAATCCCATCCGCCGCTCCTTGGAAGTAGAATCTGCCGTTATGAGAGGAGAAAAAAGGCCTTACCACAGATTCAGGCCGGCTCCCTATTACGGAGGGATTGCCACCGCAGATGCCGTGGGATGCCAGTTTCTCTGTGCTTATTGCTGGAATTATTTCCGTAATTTAAATCCGCACCGCTTCAAGAATTTCTACACTCCTCAACAGGTGGCTGCCAAGCTTCTCCTGATTGCCAGGAAAAAAGGATTCCGTCTGTTTCGGATAAGCGGGGCAGAACCAATTCTGGGGGAGAATTCACTTGATCATTTGAAAAAAGTGATTGAGCTTATCTTAAGAGAGGTCCCCCGGAGCATCTTCGTTTTGGAGACCAATGGATTTTTTTTAGGATATAAACCGGAGCTTATTGGAAAACTCCGCTTTCCAAATTTGAATATCAGGGTATGTCTTAAAGGAACTGACGAAGACTCTTTTGAGAAAATCACCGGGGCTCAGAGAAAATTTTTTTCCTATCCCTTTACTGCACTTAAAACATTAGAAGAAAATGGGATAAGAACCTGGCCCGCCCTGATGATTGATCTTTTTAATCCGGAAGAAATTGAGGAATTAAAGAAAAAGCTAGAAGAGATGGGCATAAAAGCAAGGCTTGAATTGGAAACTCTTGAAGCTTACCCTTTTGTTACGGAAAATCTGAAAAAGAGGAGGCTGAAGATAAAAAATCAGTAAATAAAGTATATGAGCTAACCTAATGCTTGATAATTATTAATGCATGATATATATATTACACAATGGCCAATAAAAAGATACTGATAATTGATGATGACAAGGTTCTCACCCTTCTTTTAAGCCGAAAATTATCAGAAGCAGGTTACGAGGTAGTCAATGCTTTTGATGGAGTTCAAGGGTTGCGTCTCGCCTTCCATGAAAAGCCCGACTTGATTCTCTTAGACATAAGGTTTCCGGCAGGAGGAGGAATAAATACTCTGGAAAAACTAAGTTCTTCCACCAAAACCTGGAACATTCCCATAATCATAATTACTGGCTATGATGAACCTGAGATCAAGCAGCAAATCTCAGGATATAACGTCATAGAGTACATGATAAAACCTATTGAGCCTCAGAGTCTGATAGATAAGATAAGAGAAGTAATTGGAGAATAGATTTATCCAAACAGTGATTCTAATTATATCTGCATATTCCGGTTGATTCCGGCCGCCTATTTATATCGGTCGGATATCGGGGTCGTCGGGATATCGGGGTCGGACCGAGACATTTATTAATAATAAACAAGTTAAGCCGTTTTTTGGATACTTCTCATACTTATAAGGAAGAAGTAGCTCAGATGATTTACTCCAGAGTGAAAGACTATTGTGGTCTTATGGTATCTCTTTTAAACAAATTTAAAGGAAAAATTTAATGGGGGATTGGCTTTAAAAAAGATTCACATTTGGTCACGCAAGTTGAGGACTTTCCTGAATCATCGAAACCAATAAGGAATTTGTTCCGAAGTTTTTCTCTATTTTTCCTGTTCTCTGAAGAGATTATGGGGACGGATTAGCCCTCTTTATTTAACCAAGGAAAAAGTTTTCTTTTAAATCTTTGAGTCCTGGAACATTATGGTTTATTTCTGGTCTACTACTCAGAAAGGTCTGTTGAGAAAGCATCCTTAAGAAGCTTGCTCTGGCGGTTGAAGGCCAACCGCGGGCTTCTGGTCTCATGCATCAGCGAGATTTCCTGAGTAATAAGGCGGGCTATGTACATCACGTAGGTAAGGGCTTTTTTTGACTCTCTTTTAAACAAAGGATGATCGCGATTGATGTAAACCACA
>CAYTTR010000044.1:12390-18770 GCA_964440805.1 uncultured Eubacteriales bacterium | reverse complement strand
CAGGTCGAACTGGGTCAGATAGGCGAATGCTTTTACATTCATGAAGAAATTGGCTCCAAAAAATCTGGTGTAGTGAAGGTTTATAACCTGGGTCGGGGTCTTCTGCTCCCAGGTAGTCTCTTCGATTTGGTAGCGGCTGGCTCCGCGGTGATGTCTTCTTATATCAGAGTATCTGTAGGAAAAAATGAATCTGTTGTCCTGGTCAGGCTGATAGGTCAACTTCAGATAAGGATAAGGCCTGAGCTGGTCAACTCCTACTTCTTTTTCCTGATCATAAGGATAACCGGAGACAATTTGTTCCTGCTTCCAAAAACTGGCATTCAAAAAGAACCAGAGTTTGTCTTTAATAATGGGACCACCGAGATTAATACCGGGTTCCATTTCATACTTGAATCCGCTTTCTTCACCTTCCAAAGGAGTACCTTTGGTGTTGGTCGACTGGAAATTTTCTCCTCTGTAATAAAAACTGGCTGAACCGTGAAATTCATTCCCACCGGATTTACTTACTGAATTGACAATAGCTCCCTGCACTTGACCGTATTCAGCCGAAAGTCCTCCGGTTTGAACCGAAATTTCTTCCACTGTGTCCATACTGAAGAAAAGCGCTTCAGTGCCTACAACAGCATCCGCAGTATTAACTCCATCAATGCTGTAGACATTGTCTCTAACCGAACTTCCATGAGATGTGCTCGAGGTAGTACCCGGCATCATATTAAAGTAAGTACCAAGTGTTCTGGTTGCCGGAATGTGGGTTATGAAATCCTTGTCGATTTTGGCTGTTTTAGTGGTGGTCTGCCTGTCGACTGTGGGAGAAATGCCTTCGACAACTACTTCTTCTTCCAAAGTGGTCATGGTCATGGTGATGTCTAATGTAGTGGTGGTGGCTGCACTGACTTCGATTCCTCTTCTTATAATGGTGTTAAAACCTTGAAGCTGGAATACGACTTCATATGTACCTGGGGGAAGAGAAGGGAAGCGGAAAACACCGTTAACATTAGTAACCCTGGTAATTTCAGGAGTAATAAGAGCTGGTGAAGAAATAGTCACCGTTACACCGGGAAGGGGGACACCGTTTTCATCAACCACATTACCTTGAAGGTTTCCAACTTGTCCTGTTTGGGAAAATCCGATTGAGAACACTAAAAGAAACATAAGACAAGAAAATAAAAGTTTCCTCAAGAAAACCTCCTTATAAAAAATTTTTTTTCTTACACAATCTTATGTGCAAAGTTCATGCCAAATAAATCTACTCCTGAACTAACAATTTTTCTCATTATAATTACTTTATTTTTTCTTCAAAATATTGAATTAATTCAAATATTTGGTTTATTAACTTCTTCTTTTCCGGATTTTGGTTTTCAGCCTTTCCAGCCTTTTCCTGAAATCCTTCTCAAAATAGCCGGAAATCCCCAGAGAACAGACCAGGCCTTCTTCAGCCACCCGGAGGGCCTCTTCATATTTTTTGAGCTTATGCTCAAAATACATGGCTAACTCGCGGAAAGAAAAAAGGTGGTGACGGTTAATGTTATGGGAAGAAACCATTTCCTGCCATAAAGGGACCGCTTTTTCCCACTCACCGTTCCGCTTGAAATAAAGTGAGAGGCGGCGCCGGGCTTCTAAGGAGACCTCATCACTAAGGCTTCCGTTAAGGGCTTTTTCAAAATAACGGATCGACTTGTCAAGGTCTCCGGTTTTTTCCAATACTTTTCCCGCACCGAAAAAATCCATGGCATCAGACAAGCAAGTTTCCTCGTTTTCTTCCAAAATCATAGCTCCGGCAGCTACCACCCCCAGCAGCGACAGAATATCTTCTTTATTATGATAAAGTATGGGCTCGACCAGAGTGAAGTTTCCGGTCTGGAGGTATTGAAAATAACGCCAGGGTATCTCAGCCGAAGGGATATCCTCTGCGCGATCGGCTTCAACTACCTCCCGAGCTAAGTGAAAAAGCCGGCAGCTTTCATGCTTATGCCTCCAAAGGCTCCGGGCAGGAAAAAGAAAATCAAGATGGGGGAGTTCCGAGAGCAAAAAGGGTTTCCGGTAAAGAATAAAACGGGTTTCAAGGAGTGGAAGGTCAAAGCTTTTTCCATTAAATGTAACCACTGATTGAAAATTCATTTCTCTGAAAAATTGTCCCAACTCATCGATCATCCTTTCCTCCTCGGCTAAGTCACCGAGAAAGTACTGGCTTACATGGAACTTATTATCCCGGTAATATCCTACTCCAACCAGAAAAGGGACAACACCGGTTCCCCCTGAAAGACCGGTTGTCTCTAAGTCGACAAAAAGGGCCGTGGCTAAATCGAGCTCCTGGAAAGAAGGATCCCGGCTTAAACAGCTCAGGATGTTTCCGCTTATTTTCATACCGGAGGCAAGCTGAATCCGGCCATATTTTTTATCAAGAGGATATGAAGCCTGAAAAAACTGAAGAGGTTCTCTTGATTGAGGCTCAAAAGAAGGATATTTCGGCCTGGCGCCCGGTTCCCGGCGGGTGAGATTAATTAGCTGTTCCAGCTTTTCCTTGGTGGAAAGATTGTCGTCCGACTGAAGTTTATCCCAGGTACTGCGGACAACCTCACTGCGAGAGCGGGCTTCTCTTTCCCTTCTTATCTGTTCCAGCTTGTTTTTTAAATCTTTGGTATTCATAATTTATCAAGAACAGCAAATTCTTGTTTTTTTAATTTATTCCCCGAGAAACTGAAGCAGAATTTCCCGGTTCCGGGAGCGGTTGTCAAAATCTACAAAAACCACCTGCTGCCAGGTACCCAAAAGCAGTTTGCTGCTGCTGAAAGGAACAGTCAATGACGGGCCTATCAGGGATGCCCGGACATGAGAAAATCCGTTTCCATCGCCCCAGCGGGCATCATGGTGGTAGTTTTTACCGCTGGGAGCCACCTTTTCCATCAGTTCGGAAAAATCTTTAACCAGCCCCGGTTCATACTCTATTGTGGTCAGCCCGCCGGTTGATCCGGGAACAAAAACAGTGACGATCCCGTTACGAAGGCCGCAGCGAGAAAGTTTTTGCTCTATTTCCGGGGTTAAATCCTTCATATCGTTAAAACCGCCGGTATTGAAGGCCAGTGAATCAGTAACCACTTTCATTTTCTTCTCCTTTTCCATAATAAATAAATTACAACTCTGCGTAAAGCACTTCATCGTCTACTTTTAATTGCTCATCCATTTTTTTGATTATACTTTTTCTATTTAAGAGCATCAGGTATGTCCGGAGCGACAAAACCGAAGAGAGGAAGCCGTTGACCTTCTTAAAGATATGTACTTCCAGACAGATGACTCCCAGCTCAAAAAAAATATCATCATTTCTCTCAGTCAAATCAAAAGTGAACGCATTATAGACACTTTAATTGAAATTGCCGGAAAAGAAGAGGACCCCGAACTAAGGAAAACCATTGTTCTCTGGCTGAGTCAGTCCAAAGACGAAAGAGCTCTCCGTTTCCTAAAGGAAATTATAGAAAAGTAGAAGATTGTATGAAAAAAATATCGCTTCTATTTCTAATTATCCATTGCAGCCTTGCTACCCACTAAAAATGAAAATGCTCTTATTTATTCCTGTAGAGGATTTTTGCTCGTCTCACTCACTTAGGTTGTTTATCTCGTATGTCTCGTTTATCTTGTTTATTTAGTATCGATTTTATCTCCTTCTTCACCTTTTTCAACTGGTTATACCAGACAAACCAGATGGACTAGGAAAATTAAACAAACCGAATCAACCGAACAGACGGAACAGACCGAATAGACAAGATGGACTATTTTCTAGGTAAATTCATCTGAATATATTGGCCTTTCCTCTGATTATAACAATTTCCGGTTTTCCCAGGACATCAAAAGATTTGAGAGGATCACCTGAAATAACTTGAATATCAGCCAGTTTGCCTTTCTCAATGGTTCCTAATTCATCCTCTTTGCCCAGGATAAGGGCTCCGTTTTTGGTAGCCGCCACAATGGTTTCCATGGGAGTAGCGCCGAGTTCAAGAAAATATTTCATTTCAGTAAAGTATATTTCCGGCAAAAGCTTCATGAATGAACCGACCGAGTCCGTCCCGATTCCCATAACGATTTTTAATTCCCTTGCTTTTTTAAACAAGTTCTCATGCATGGACAATGTCCATCCCCGCTTTTCTTTCAGCACCTTAGGAACTGCATTTACTCTGTAAAGTTCTCTATAAACAGCTAAGGTGGGGACATTATAAACTCCCTTCTCGGCCATTAACTCCAGAACATCTTCTTCCATCTCATTGAGATGCTCAATACACTGGACTCCTCCCTCAACAGCAATGCGGGTCATGGTGGTGGGAACAGTATCTGACTGTCCTCCCCCATGGGAAGTAATCCGGCAGCCCAGTGTTAAAGCTTCATCCACAGCCGCTCGGACTTCTTCTAAAGTATAAGTAGGCGATATTTTTATATGACGAAATCCTTGTTTATGCATTTCTCTAACTGCCTTTCGCCATTCCCAGGGGCCGTCAGCAGTTCGGGTGCAGCTTAATCCGTCACCATGTCCTCCGGTAACAGTAATCAGCTCTCCACAGCTAAAAAGCCGGATTGGATTTTCATATCCCATCCTCGGAGCCATATTCAAGGCTTTCATTACTTCAATACGAGAGCCGACATCTCTTACCGAAGTTACCCCGCATTTCAAATACTTATCCATTAGATTAAGGGCCCTGATTGTCGCCAGGCTGTCCGTGTCGGTGAAGTACTGTCGATCATTAAAAGGATAAGTAAGATGAATATGGCAGTCAATAAAACCCGGAAGAATCCATTTGCCTGAAGCGTCAATCTTTTCAGCCTCTTTGGGAAGGGTGATTTTATCGGCAGAACCTACGGCTTCGATTTTATCGCCCTTAATAAGGATAACGGAATTGACAATGGGCTTGGAGCCGGTTCCGTCGATTAATGTTCCACCCACTAAAGCCAACAGCTTTTCCTTCGGCTTATCCTGGGATTGAGCCAAACTAAAAGATACACCCATAAGCAAAACAAGAACCAGAATAAAAACTTTCTTTTTCATTTTTTCCTCCATTGATAAATTTTTTTAATTTAATTTTTTACACACATAAATGGCCGACGGTTTTAATGAAGACCATGGGGAAACATTTATTTTCAAGACTTTCCTTTCCAGCTTTGACAGGGCTTCTATTTTCACAATCACTTCTTTTGGCCGCTATAAAAGTTTTTTAAATTCTCCAATCAACCGGTCAATCTGCTCTCTTGTATGACCGGAAAACACGGCAATCCGCAAAGCACCCTTTTCAGGTACGCTTGAATAAGAACCTTCGGGAACATAAAGTACGGCAATTCCTCTATTGAACAGCTCTTGTTGGAAAGATTTGAGATCAGCTCCCTTGATTTCAAGACAGATAATGGGAACAGGAGTTTCGTTCACTTTAAGCCCAAGATTACGGAAAGACTTTTTGGCATAAAATACATTTTCCCAGAGCCTTTTCCTCATTTCAGGTTTTTTTGACAATATTTCTAAGGCTTTGGCTGTGGCTGCTGCGGCCGGAGTAGGCACGGCACTTGAAGAATAAGGAATATTGGATAGCTTTCTCATTCTATTTATAAATTCCTTATCTCCAGCAATAATTCCCCCGTGCCCGCCCAAGGCTTTGCTTAGGGTGCCGGAGAAATAAAGATTTTTTTCATCGAGTCCGAAATACTCATAAGTCCCCTGCCCTTTTTCTCCAATGACTCCGGTAGCGTGGGCATCATCCACGCAGATTAGAAAATCATCGAATCCTTTTAGAATTTCAAGATACCGGGGAACCGGCGATATTTCACCAGATATAGGAAATACCCCATCACATATGACCAGGGGCTTAACAGAAGATTTTAGATTCTGATGCAGTTTTATTCTAAGATCCTCAGCATCCAGATGAGCAAAGGTTACAATAGGTTTCTGAGCCACTGCCGCTCCATCCATTACCGAATAATGGGATTCCGCATCAACAAAGATAACATCATATCTTTCTTTAAGACCTTGAAGCAGAATGGAATTCCCAAGATATCCGGAGACATAATAAAGAGCACTTTCTTTCTCAAAGAAATTGGCTGCCCGTTCCTCCACTTCAAGCAGAGCGGGATTGTTGCCGTAGCCTGATCTCGATGTGGCTGAGCCTATGCCGTATTTTCCGGTAGCTTCACAAGCAGCTTTGACTAATTCCGGGTGGCCGTGTAATCCGAAATAACCGGTGCCGCAGAAATAATCAACTTTTCGTCCGTTAATGACTGTGACCGGACCCGGTGCACTTTCCATTACATACAATGCTCACTCTCCTACTTTACAGAAATGCATTCACATTTACGCAAAAAATCGGGATCAACCGAGGCTCCATGACCAGGAGAATCAGGAAGGGTAATTT
>CAYTTR010000044.1:0-12380 GCA_964440805.1 uncultured Eubacteriales bacterium | reverse complement strand
ATCCGTCGAGATCTGCATAACAGATGTTGGGCCGGGCAGAAACAACATGAGCAGCAGCGGTTAAACTCAGGCGTGTTTCCATCATGCATCCTACCATACAGCGAATACCGGCTCCTTCAGCAATGGCATTTATCTTAAGAGCAGTATGTATACCGCCGGCCTTGGCCAGTTTTATATTGAAGTAGTCGCAGCACCCCATTGAAGCTAATTTAAACGCATCATGATGAGCAAACAGTGATTCATCGGCCATGATGGCGATGGAAGTATTTTGGCGAATGCGGCGCATATTTTCATAATCCCAATAGGCCAGAGGCTGTTCGCAGTATTCGATTCCCATCGGTTCCAGTGCTTTGAGCACAGTGACTGCGGTTTTATAGTCCCAACCCTGATTAGCATCTATTCTTATAGGAATATCATCACCGATTGCCTTCCGGATTTTTTTGATTCTTTCAATATCCTGCTCTTCTGTGGTCCCCAGCTTGACTTTTATGGCCTTGAATCCCTTATTTTTGTAGTCTGCGGCTTTTTCAGCCATGTAATCCGGGTCCCCGATTCCAATAGTATTGTCTGTCCAGAAAGAACGCTTTCCTCCTCCGAGAAGAGCATAAAGGGGAAACCCGGCTGCTTTTCCCTGGATATCATACAGAGCCATATCAAAAGCGCTGCGCAGAGTGCTGTTTCGTACCAGAAATTGATCGATCTCCCGCATCCGTCCTTCAATATCGAGGGGATTTTTACCCAGAATGAGCTTGGCCAGGTCCGGGGCCCCGGCCAAATTAATAGCCTGGGTTTCTCCTGTAATTCCCCATGTGGGATTAGCCTCTCCGAACCCGTATATTTCCTGATTGGTATTGATTTTGATAAACAAGCTGTGAGCACTCCTGATTTCCATAATGGCGATCCGGAAAGGTTCCATAAGTTCGATATCGGATTTATAGATATCGATACTGGTGATTTTTAAACTTTGTTTCATAATTACTCCTTTTCTTTAGGATATGTTATAAGTAAATATTTTTTATCGATTGGTTGACTCCAAAAAAATTAATATAAACTGGTTTTCATTTTATTTTAAATTGTCTCGTATCTCCCCCAAAAAACCCTGACCACTTTTTCCGGCGGTTTTTCAGTGGCCAAACTAACTACAACATAAACAATTACAGATGTGACCACAGATATGAAAGAGGGATGAGTTCCCCACACCTTGAGTTGGGGAACTACAGTATAGGCTAAGCCATAGATAGTCGTCCCCCAGAGTATTGAAGCAATGGTTCCCCACTTGTTTCCTCTCTTCCAGTGCATACCGATAAGAATGGGCCCGAAGGTGGCAGAGACCAGTCCGCCAATGGAAAAGAAAATAATCCACTGAATTAACTGAGGTTGAAACATGGCCAGACCGACAGCTATACTTAAACATCCTGCCATGGTTACTCTGGAAGCAATTTTCACTTCTTTACCGGAGACATGGGGCTTTATCTCCTTTAGAAGATTTCTGGCAATGCTTGAAGTTATGATAATAGCCATGGCTGCCACCGTTGTCTGAATCCCGGCCACAATCCCGGCCAACACGACTCCTCCAAAGGCTCTGGGCATTACATTCATAGCCAGCCAGGGAGCAATTTCATCAGGGACAGCAAGGTCGGGTATGATAGATCTGGCCATGGCTCCAGCTAAACAAAGAAGGGTAGTCCACAAAAAAACCAATATGGCTCCCATCCAGATGCCGCGCTTGAGCGCTCTTGTATTCTTGTAAGTAAGGGCGCCGAGCATGGCGTGAGGCATTCCCACAATAAAAAAACCGGTCATCAGAGCCAGCGAAATAGCAAATATAGGTGGAAATTCACCATTCATGGTGGGTGAAAGAAATTTCATATCCATTGAGGCAATGGCTTCTGTTGATTTCCGGAATCCACCAGCATAGCTTACCGTCCCTATAAAAAGCATTATACAACCTATGGTAATTACAATGCCCTGAAGAAGAGTAGCTATTGAAGTGCCCCGCATTCCTCCCAGGACACAGTAGATCAAAACAACTCCTGAACCAAGGGCAAGGGAGGCGAAATATCCCATGCCTGTCATCTGGGAAATAACTCGGGCAGCCCCTACAAACTGGGTGCCCATATAAGGAATAAGGAAAACCGTTACCAATACAGCCAGAAGGATTATGATGGTTTTGCTCTGGTATCGTGCCCTGAACATATCTAAATAGGTAATTGCATTTACCCTTCGGGCTGCAAGCCCGACCATTATTCCAATTGGAGCTAAAAGCATAAGACTCATGAAGATTTGGTCGTTATTAATTAATACCCAGGAATAACCGTAGGCATAACTCATTCCCGGACCAGCAATAAATGTTCCTGCTGAAGCCAGGCCTCCGGCAATAATCATAGCCACGACAAAACCGCCCAGGCCTCTGCCGGCAGCATAGAATTCCTTCTCATACTTGTTGATAGGTACCTTTTCCACGATCCGGTATGACCAGATGCCGATGGCTGTCAGAACGGCAGTGTAAACCAAGAAGGATATAACGGCTGGATTCATCACTCATCCTCCTCTTCTCTTCCTTCATCGGTAAGAGGAACATCCGGAATGAATTTCTCAGCCACAAATATGAGCATAACAACAAACATAAAAGGAACCAGAAGGTTTCCAATGGTTACCCATCGGGGCAAACCCAGCACATAAGGTTTTATACCAAGGGTGTAGGAAAGCCCCATGTAGAACAAAAGGTAAACAGCATAGTAGAGCCAGGCTACTAAAAGTCCGCGTCTGGCTACTTTTACTCTTGGATCTTCGGGCATTTTCATATCACTACCTCCTTGTTTGAAAGATTAAATGATATTTTGTGTTCAAAAAGAAAATTCCCAGAAGAAAATATGATAAATTAATTTTTCTCTTTAATTGACGACCATTGAATTCAATGCAGACCGCCTTTTTTACTTTTACTACCTTCAAGAAAATTGTCCTAAAAAACATTTTTAAAAAATTTTGCAAAAAAGAAATAAAAGTACTTGACATTGAAAATGACTATATCATATATTCTATAGCAATGTCATTGAGAATTTTTATGGGGTGAAAAAATTTTCGAACTACCTGCTACTATAAGCGAAAGCATTTACAGATACCTCAAGACCGCCATTATTGAGGGAAAATTCAAACCCAATCAGAGGATCCAGGAAAAGGAAATTGCCAAACAATTCCAGGCCAGCACAACACCGGTGAGAGAGGCTTTTAGGCGACTTTCAGCCGAAAAATTTATCATCATAAATGCCCGAAAAGATGTAATGGTCGCTTCGGCCTCTCCGGAAGAAATTGAAGAGTTGTTTGAAGTAGTAAGAGTTTTGGATGCTTTTGCCACCCAGAAAGCCCTAAAAAGGCTGACTGAAAATGATATTGCTGTCCTTCAAAAAATGACCGACAATCTAACTGTTTTTTATAAAAAGAAAAAGATTTATGAATATGTAAAAGAAAATCTTAGGTTTCATGAAAAAATATGGAAGGCCTGCGGAAACAAATTTTTATATCAATCATTGGTAAATTTAGGCGAAAAATACACTTTTTATGGAAATCAGGTTTTTTTCCTATCCGATGATCCAAATAAACCGCCTTCATTCCTTAATCGTTCCCATGAAGACCATTTAAATTTGATGCAAGCATTAAAGGAGAGAGAAGCTAAGGCAGTAGAAAAGATCCTTATTTCTCATTGGGGTAAAGGATTTTTAAAAAAGGAAGAAGAATAGCCTTGGATATATAAATTATCAAGATATAAAGATAAAACAATTAAAGTTGGATATTTTATCTAATTATGTTGGTAATGGTAAACTTGATGACAACAAAAAATATTCTTCAGATCCTTTTAATATTCAGAAGAGCTTCGTGTAAAAAAATCGAATTAATTGAAAAGCAACTGAAGTCAATGAAAGCAAGAGGAGGTGAAATAAGAGAAAAACTGTCATGGAACCAAAAAAGAGAAGAATTTACAAAAATTAGCTTATGAAGGAGGGATTTATGCTTAATTTAAAAAGAATCTCAAGAATCTTTCTTGTTCTGGTCTTTCTGCTTACTGCCTTTCTATTCATAGAGGAGCAGGCCATCTCCCAGACGACCTTGGTGACAGTGGAAGGAACGGTTACAGATGAGGATGGAACGGCCTTGCCCGGAGCATCCGTTACCGTCAGGAATATGGATACCGGATATGCAAAAAGTACAGTGACCAGGGAAGATGGAAGATTCCTTATTTCAGGTCTTCAGCCAGGAAAGTATGAATGCGAGGTCAGTCTCTCAGGATTTGGGATTCAGATTAGACGTGGAATGTCATTTGCTGTAGGAGCCCGTTTAACCCTCGATTTTCAACTAAAACCCGCTGTTATTGAAGAGGAACTAACCGTTACCGCTGAAGCACCGATGGTTGAGGTGACTAAATCTGAAGTAAGTACTGTTGTTGACCGTACCAAGATCGACTCGCTCCCGCTTCTCGATCGAGACTTCGGTGCACTGTCCCTTGTTAAAGCAGGTGTGGCCGGAGACCGCTCCAATGCTCAACCTTTAGGTTCTGAAGAAATGCTGACCGACGGTGTCTCCAACGAATGGGTCGGGCGAAATACCGTAAGGACTCAGATTCCTGCTGACGCCATTCAGGAATTCCGGGTAATGACCAACCAGTATGAAGCTGAATACGGTAATGCCAGCGGTATGATTAGAAGCGCCATCACCCGCTCCGGGACCAATGACTGGACAGGGAGGACGGCCTTTTTCTACAGAGATGAAATTCTTGATGACGTCAACTACTTTGTCAAACATGAGGGCTATAAAGGACGGGAACTGAGCAAGGATGAGTACGAAAAATCACCCTTTAGCCACTACAACTATTCAGGCTACCTTGGCGGGCCCCTGAAGAAGGATAAAGCTCACTTCTTCCTTCTCTACGAAGGGATCTCGCGTGAAAGTTATACCACCATCACTTCCCCCTTGGTGCCCAGGGAAACCGTACCTCAGACCACAGGCCGACATCAGTTGTTGGCAAAATTAAATTACCATTTCAACGAGAAAAATCTGTTGTTTTTCCGTTACACTCTGGACAAACCCAGTTTTAAAAATGTGGGCGCAGGCGGAATGTGGACCAAATCGACCTATTATAACCGGGAGTCGTATGTCCATGAATTTCAGCTCAACTGGACCCATTTCCCTTCAGATAACACCATGAACGAAGCCAGAGTTTTCTTCTCCCGCTACTGGTACGGGG
This sequence comes from uncultured Eubacteriales bacterium, assembly GCA_964440805.1. Classification (GTDB taxonomy): domain Bacteria; phylum Acidobacteriota; class Aminicenantia; order Aminicenantales; family Aminicenantaceae; genus CAYTTR01. Next base: position 7,141 of record CAYTTR010000044.1, on the reverse strand, counting down.
TACATTCTATAGAAGATGATATGAGCTATTTTATCTCAAGACCCTCGGGCTATTTCGGAGCTCCCACCAACATTCCCCAGGAAGTCCCTGAAAACCGCTACCAGTTTGTCAACAATTTCAGCCTTTTCAGCGGCAACCACAGCTTCAAATTCGGGATCGACGCTTCCTATGTCTGGATCGGCGGCTGGCTTTACCAGTATGTACCCGGCTACTATATCTTTGCCACTGATGCGCCCTTTGACAAGAACAATCCCGCCACCTATCCCTTGGCTCTAATAACCTCGCCGGACGTGGCCAATATCGACAGCCCTTACTGGCAAGTGGGGATTTTTGCTCAGGATTCCTGGAAGGTTACTCCTCGTTTAACACTGAACTACGGCCTGAGATACAACTACTTTACTGTCCAGTTCATCGATATCGACCACCTCAATATCAGCCACTTCAATCCCCGCTTCGGGTTCAGCTATGACCCCATTGGTGACGGAAAGACAGCCATCAGAGGCGGTATTGGAACCTATTCCCAGAATCCCCAGTTAAACCTCGGCCTGCTCATCGGCATCATGGATCAGCTGGTCATCAAGTACATCGTCTTCCCAGGTTACCCTGACCCCAGTGTCCCCAATCCCTTTGTTCCTCCTCTTGAATTTGATGTCCCGCTCTCAAAATACACGGGTGAGCCCAATACCGTGTGTCCCTATACCGTGCAGACCACGCTGGGCTTCCAGAGGGAGTTCATCACCGACCTCTCCATCGGCTTTGATCTGGTGTATTCACGGGGCTTTAAGTTCAGCCGCATCGAGAACGACAACGCCATCATCCCAGGAACAGGTTACCTGCGTCCTGATATGACCAAATCTGACATCTATGTCTTCCGGATGAACGGAAAGAGCGACTACCGAGCCCTTTATTTCACTATATCCAAACGCTATTCTCACGGCTGGTCTCTGGACCTTTCTTACACCCTGAGCCGTTCCTGGTCCGACATTGAAACCGAACAAACCGGCGCCTACGACAATGAGCCTGATAACTGGGAGAGGATGTACGGCCCGAATAACTATGATGCCACCCACAGGCTGGCGGTTATGGGAATCTTCGACCTGCCGCTCGGATTCCAGTTGAGCGGGCTTGCTTACTACCGTTCTGCCCTTCCCTGGACTGCATTTTATGTGGGAGATGTAAATCTTGACGGAAAAACAACCGATATGGTGGATGAGCATCGTAATGCCCGGAGAGACTTTGATATGTTTTACCTCAATCTCAGATTATCTAAGTACATCAACATCAACCGCTTCCGCATCCAGCTCTTTGCAGAGGCCTACAATGTCACTAACAGAGTTAACTTCATGACTCCTTTTCCCCGCTACGACACTCCTGACTTTAGTAACCCGACCAGAGCCGGGGATCCCAGACAAATTCAGCTCGGTGCCCGCTTCGACTTCTGATGGGTTGAGTTAATTGAGCTATGCGCAGAATCTAAGGTGGAGGAATCTTCTGCAAATTTAGTACAATTTTAAACAATGATTAAATGGCAGGGATTGCGAATAATGGCTACTATTTTTTTGGTCATTTTATGGATTCATCTGCAATTGGGATTAACTCAGGAATCTTCTCAGCCTAAGGTCACAACTCAAGTCACCTATAACCGCATACCCATAGATTATGCAGCCTACCACTTGAAAGGAACAGAGGATACAACCCTTGTTCCTCTCGCTATTGAAATTCCCTATTCTGCAGTCTCCCAGAAAGAAATCGAGAATTATTATCACATCAATCTGACCTTGATAATCAATGTGAGCAACAAGCTGGGCAGCGTTGTTTATGAACGAAGTAAAGATATAAGCTTCAAGCATACTGCCGCTGAACTTAACACCCTGAAAGATAGAAAATTCCAGCTCCAGACCTCGCTTTCACTCGTACCTGAAGACTACAATATTCATTTTCTCATCCTCGACAATTTCAGCGGAAAAATCGGCACCTTGCATCAAGAGCTCCTCGCGCCTGACTTCAGAGACGACGAACTTCGAATCAGCGATATTATCCTCACATCTAAGAGTAATTCGGAGCAAAAACAAAGTCCTACAACCGAGAAAAGGATCGGCACAGAATTCACCAAAGTCTTCCATCCGGGCAAGGAAATGAATGTCTATGTTGAACTCTATAATCTGCATCTGGATCCTGTCAAAGGACTAAACCATGAAAATAAAAAATAGAATTTCAGAGACTTTTCCTTTCTTTATGCTGGTCATTTTTCTAATTTTAATTCCCCATTTCAACCACGCCCAGGATACAGTAGCCCAGGGCGTGGTTACCGACGAGGAGGGCACACCTCTTAAAGACGCCAAAGTCATTTTCGAAGATCCCAGCCGGGGACTTTCCTTTCACATGAAGACAGACAAGAACGGGAGATTTATCAAGGTGGGCCTCCCGCCCACTGTTTACCAGGTAACAGTTGAGCTGGAAGGATATTTTCCGCTTCAATCCCAGGCCAGAATCCGGTTCGGATTTACCGAGAACCTCCAGATTACGTTGAAGAAGATCCCGCCTCGGATCGACAAGGACAAAGACCTGGACGAGGGCGTCAATCATTTCAATGATGGTAAATATGACAAGGCCATAGAATCCTTCAAGAAGGTTATAGAAAAATTTCCCGACCATTACGAGGGATATTACAACCTGGGCTTGGCCTATTTGAAAAAAGAGGAAATCGATAAGGCCATAGTGGTTTTAGAGAAAGCCACAGAGATAAATCCCGATGCTCTGCACGCCCATTTTGCCCTGGGAGAATGTTATTTCGTTAGAGGAGATAGCGAAAAGGCCATCCAGAGCTTCTCCAAAGCCATTGAGCTTAACCCGGACAATCCTATGGCCTTTTACAACCTCGGCCTCATCTATTACAGGCTGGATAAAAACGAAGAAGCACTCCGGGCTTTCGATAAAGCTATAGAGCTGAATCCTGAGTTTTCTTCCGCTTATTACCAGGCAGGGCTCAACTCAGTCAAAATAGGAAATTTAGAAAAAGCTATAAAATATTTTGAGGATTTCCTGAAAGTAGAACCCAACGCCCCTGAAGCTGCCCAGGTAAAGATTATGATCGAAGAATTGAAAAAGAAACAGAAAAATTCGAACAAAGAAAGGAGCAGTTGATCCTATGGCGTTTTTTATGATGCCTTAACTTGGAAATTAATTCAAACAAGAGAAATATTTCATTAAGTTCGGCTTTACTAACATGGAGATCATCATCTGTCATTTTATCTTTCTTTTTCATCCAGAAGAGTCATTTATATAAATTAACTATAATATTACTATAGATTTATTTTTTTACTTACTTAAAGGAGGTTTACCATGACGAAGAGACTTCACAAAGGCTTATGTCTTTCCTTTGCATTATCTTTGTTACTTCTCTTCCCCTATGCAGCCGAGAAGAAACCTGAGAAAGTCGACTTTAACGGTTTTGATGAGTTTGTTACCGAGGCTATGAAAGAGTGGAAGGTTCCCGGGCTGGCTATATCTATAGTTAAGGATGGAGAGGTAATTTATTCCCAAGGATACGGCTACAGGGATAAAGAAAAGAAACTTAAAGTTACCCCGGAAACTCTTTTTGCCATCGGATCATGCTCCAAAGCTTTTACAGCCGCCTCCATGGGCATTCTGGTCGATGAAGAAAAGCTCGAATGGAACAAACCTGCAAGGAAATATCTCCCCAGTTTTAAACTTAAAGATGCCTTTATCTCCGAGAGAGTTACCGTTCTTGATCTTGTCTGCCACCGTTCAGGGCTGCCGCGCCATGAATTTATGTGGTACGGTTCAACTGCCACACGTGAGGAGCTTTTTAACCGGTTGCAATATCTTGAACTCAGCCGGGATATTCGCGCCTCTTTCCAGTACAACAATCTCATGTTTATGACAGCCGGATACATGGTTGGCAAAATCGCCGGAACAACCTGGGAAGACTTTGTTAAAGAACGAATATTTACCCCCTTAGACATGAAGAACAGCAATTTCTCGGTGGAGGATTCCGAGAAAGCTCCGGATTTTTCTTTCCCCTATTGGAAAAAAGATGAAGATGTATTAAAGATTCCTTTCCGCAACATAGATACCATTGGTCCTGCCGGGTCCATAAATTCCAACGTTACCGATATGGCCAACTGGCTTCTCCTAAACCTGAACAAAGGAAAATTTGGAGAAAAACAAATTATATCAGAGGTCAGCCTTAAAGAAATTCACTCCCCGCAATTTATAATGTCGAGGAATTTGCAGGAAGATTTGTTCTATTCCATGTACGGCCTGGGCTGGGTTATTACTGCTTACCGGGGACATCTTTTGCTTACTCATGGAGGAGGCATAGATGGATTTCTGGCCCATGTATCTTTTATGCCGGAGGAAAATATAGGCATAGTAATGCTTACCAATCTGAGTCCTCATCCTCTGACCCGGATTATTCCTTTTAATATCTATGACAGATTACTGGGCCTTGATCAGATACCCTGGATTGAACGGGTGCACGAACAAGAGAAAAAAGCTGAAGAGGAAGCAGAAAAAGCCCAAAAAAAGAAAGATGAAGATCGCGTTCTCAACACAACTCCTTCTCATCCTCCGGAAGCTTTGGTAGGCGAATATGAAAATCCAGGCTACGGGGTTTTCTCTGTGGTAAAAGATGGGGACGGATTAAAGGCAAAATATAATTCTTTTGAGTTTCCGCTTAATCACTACCACTACAATATATTCGAGTTTGAATACGAGATGTTTGATATGACTATGAAAGTTTCTTTTCATGTTGATAAAAAGGGAAACATCGGAACTTTGGCTGTTCAGATGGAACCTACTGTTGATGATATTGTTTTTCATAGGATTCCTGAGAAGGACTCGAAAGAACCTGATTCTCTGTAATAAGATAAAATAAGGCTTTTTCCCAAAGTGACGGGAATTAAACCTGGATAAAAGGGCAGGGAAATGTCGGAGCGACATTGAAGATTTAGCCTTCCGGAACTGTCCTTTGAGGGAATCCGACTTTGTCGGACACCGAGGATGTATTGAGCACGAGAGGATAAAAGGAAGGAGATACGGATTAACACTCAAAAAGGGTCAATGAATGGAGGTAACGTGCGGAGTTCCGCAGGTGCCGAGAAGGGCAGTGGAGGAATGGCGTTGAAAATCTGAACTTAGAGCGCAGACATTTCCCTGCACCTAATACCGTCACCTCATTCCCGTCCCTTTGGGACAACCCTAAAATATAAAGGAGTTAAAATGAAACATAAGATTTCAGGCTTAAAATTTATTACTCTATTTCTGGTTATCCTGACATTGGGCATCTTTAATTCATTTTCCGCTGTGGAAGCTGAAAATAACAACAATCTCAGGGTAAAAGAAAAATCTACTTTCCCCATTCATAATCCCGCCTTCCAAACAGATTCAGAACAGGATAAAAAGCTCGAGGAAAAATTAAATAAATTCCGGGCTTTTTTAAACGAAAACATAAAAAAATGGCAGGTTCCCGGAATGGGGGTGGGCATCATTAAAGACGGCAAGATAGTATTGGCAGAGGGATTCGGGCTGAGAAATATGGAAGAAAACCTGCCGGTAACGGCAGACACTTTGTTTGCCATAGGCTCTTCTTCCAAAGCTTTCACCACCCTTGATATAGGCATTCTTGTCGATGAAGGAATATTGGAATGGGACAAGCCTGTCCGGACCTATCTCCCTGAATTCAAGCTTAAAGATGAAATAGCTACTGCCCGAATGGCTGTCCGTGATTTAGTCTGTCACCGTTCCGGCCTTCCCCGTCACGATGCCTTATGGTACGGCACCTCTTTCTCAAGAAAAGAACTATTCGACAAGCTCCAATACCTTGATTTCAGTGCCGATTTCAGGGAAATCCTGCAGTATAACAATTTGATGTACCTGACCGCCGGCTACTTAGTGGGTCAAATAACCAACAGCACTTGGGAGGAATTTACCCGCAAGAGAATATTCGAACCGCTGGGCATGTCGAACAGTAATTTTTCAGTGGAGGATTCAAAAAAATCAAAAAATCATTCACTTCCTTATATAAAAAAAGACGATAAAATAGAGGCTGTTCCTTTCAGAAACATAGATAATATCGGTCCTGCCGGTTCAATCAACTCTTCCATCAATGACATGCTCAAATGGGTTAGGCTTCACCTTAACAAAGGCAAAATCGGAGATAATCAAATTATATCTGAGGAAGGACATAAGGAAATGTATACGCCAGCCATGTTCTTCAGAACACCCATATTATCCCTGCAGCCCGACGGACAATCTGATATGAACTACGGCTTCGGTTGGTTTCTTGAGACTTATAGAGGACACCGCCTTGTCCACCATGGAGGGGCTATCGACGGCTTCTATAGTCTTGTCGTTTTTCTGCCCAACGATAATCTTGGGGCTGTAGTTCTGACAAATCTCAGCGGCACTCCCCTTCTCTACATCGCTATGGGATATATTCTGGATATGATGCTCGATCTCGACCAGGGATGGGAAAAAATTAACCAGGAAAGATATGAAAAAATGAAAAAAGACCGGGAAAAGCGGGAAGAAGAACAAGAGAAAAAAGAAGAGGAACGGGTTCAAGGAACCACCCCTTCCCACCCACTAAAAGATTATGCTGGTGAATACGAAAATCCTGCTTATGGAATAATTACCATCCAACAAGAAGAAAATTCACTCAAGGGAAAATTCCACTCCTTTGAATTCGACCTAAAGCATTGGCACTATGATGTCTTCAAACCCAGCGAACGGGTGGGAATGATTAGTTTTCAGACAAACCTCAAAGGTGATATCGATCGTCTTTCGGTTCCTCTTGAGGCGGCCGTATCCCCCATTATATTCACTAAAAAAGTTCCCGAAGAAATGAAAGACCCGAAATTTCTCTCTCAATTCGTGGGAGAATATGAAGTATCGGAAATGGTTATTACTATCTCCCTCAAAGGAAACTCCCTTTATGCTTCCATACCCGGTCAGCCGACAATAGAGCTTATCCCTTATAAAGAAACAGAATTCTCCCTAAAGGGACTGCAGGGTTACAGTATTGAGTTTGTAATGGAAAAAGGCAAAGTTATAGAAATAATCATAAAACAGCCCGGAATGTCTTTAAGAGGGAAAAAAATCAATGGCCTTCACCACG
>CAYTTR010000043.1:0-19009 GCA_964440805.1 uncultured Eubacteriales bacterium | reverse complement strand
AGTATCAGGGCGCAAACGCAATCGAATCTATTGTGCCAAGGAAATTCTTGATATTCTGGCAAAAGAATGATCTCTAACTCCTGGTCATTAGAATCGCTTTTCACTCAAACAGAGACGGGAACTTCGAGATTTATGTAATGAATGCAGACGGGACAGAACAAAAAAGGCTGACCGATCATCCGGCTCAAGATGATCGCCCCACCTGGGCTTTGTTTTGAAAAATTGGGTTTGAAAAATTGGACAGAGTGATCGTGGTCCGACCCCAAAAATTGACAAATTGCTTTTTAATCCTCACTAAGACTGATTTTCTGATATTCTCTCTTTTCTGTGGGTTTCTTGTTGACCTGTCTGTTATTTTATAGGTATGATGAGCGATGAAGTCGCTTAGAGGATGGGAATTTGATGAAATGGAGAGCAAATCAGCAGCAACAAAAAAACCAAATTCTTATCTTTATTTGCCCTGGTGCGACCCCAAAAACAAGCCAAAACCCGCAAAATCATCCAAGGCACAAAAAAAGAGAGTTTCAAGGAAAGAGAAGTCCCTTTGGGGAAACGCCCCCCTCTTGCAAATATCTTCTATAATATTTTAATATTATTAAGCACCAGAAAAGAATGAAAAAGAACAGGAGCGTCCAAATGAGCATTGAAATAATATTTTTAGTTACTGAGTCACTTGAAGGTGGTTATGAAGCTAAAGCTTTGGGGCATTCAATCTTCACTCAGGCAGAAACCATAGAGGAACTTAAAGAGGCAGTGAAAGACGCCATCCGTTGTCATTTTGAAGATACTGAAATGCCTCAGATAATTCGGCTACATCAAGTCAAAGAAGAAGTTCTTTCATTATGAAACTTCCCAGGGATATCAAGGGTAGTGAACTGGCTAAATTATTAAATAAATTTGACTATAAAATAACTAGGCAAACAGGAAGTCATTTGCGTTTAACAAGAATATCTAAAGAAGCACATCACATCACCATCCCAAAACATAAAAGCCTTAAGATTGGAACATTAAACAGCATTCTTAAGGATATCGCTGAGCATCTTGGAAAAACAAAAGAAGAAATATCAAACGAACTTTGGGGAAAAGATTAATACAATAAGGCTTTCAACAGCCGACGCAAAAAAAATCCCGGCTAAATAAAATAAAGAAAGAAATACCTTCTTGGGAAGGAGTGTCCCTTTGAGCAACTTCGGGGAATATCCCTTATTACCCTATTAAAAAACTTGCAATATATATAACCTTAATATATAAAGAATAAAGCAAGAGGTTGTTTTATCTTGATTAAACAGGGGCCATAACATCCATTATTATAAAAAAATAAGAGGAATAAAATCTTGGCAGAAAAGCCGGCTAATTTAAACAGCGTGCCGATAATCCCGGCGGGACTTACAGAAAGCCAGCGCAGGGCCATATTTCACGAAAAAGGCCCTCTTCTTATAATTTCAGGCCCGGGAGCGGGCAAGACCGACACTATAGTAAGAAGAGCTGCTTACCTGGTTTCGCACCAAAATGTTGCCCCTGAAAGACTGCTTATTGTGACCTTCACCAATAAAGCTGCTGAAGAACTCTGCGACAGGTTATGGTATTTTCTAAGAACCGAGGCCTATCGCATTCATATCTCCACCATTCATTCTTTTTGTCACAGCGTATTAGAAAGATTTTCCTATGCCCATCCTTACGGAGCCGGCTTCCGCATCCTTGATGAACGAGAGCAGTTTCTCTTCGTATATGCCCGATTAAAAGACCTCGGTCTGAACCGCTTCCCGAAAGGGAGGCTTGGAGATTTTATTTTCGATGTCATCAGTTTCTTTAACTTATGCACCGAAGAGTTTGTGTCACCGGAGGAGCTTCTTAAGACCATAAAAAAAGAAGGCGGCAGTTTGCTGAACTTAAAAAAGCCATCCCCTGAGGCTGTCGAAGAGTATGAAGGTGTAGCCGAGGCTTATTCAAAATATCTGGAAATTCTATGCCGGGAGGCTGTTCTTGATTTTGCCGGGCTTCAGCGCTGTCTCTATGAAATGCTTCGCTCAAACCCTGAAATAAGAGAAGAGCTTGCTTCCCAATATCAATACCTCCTGGTGGATGAATATCAGGATACAAACAGGATTCAGGTAGAAATTTTCAAGGAATTAAGCCGGCCAAAATATAACATCACTGCTGTCGGCGATGATGACCAGAGCATCTATAAATTTAGAGGAGCGACAGTGAAAAGCTTTCTCCGGTTTGAAGAAGATTTCCCCGGCTCTCAAAAGATTTATTTGGACATAAATTTCCGGTCGACTCCGGAGATTGTCAGAACCTCTTCTGCTTTAATTAAACACAATGCTCCCGGAAGAAGAGAGAAATCACTTAAAGCTCATAATAAAGAGAAATTTCCTCCGATTCTTGTTCCTGCCCCAAACTGCAGGGAAGAAGCCGAGACTGTGATTAAACTTATTGCCAGATTGAGAAAAGACGGCATAATTTCCAACTATTCTCACATTGCCATTCTATTCCGGAGTGTCAAATATCATGCCGGAGAATACTTGGAGGCCTTGAATCGCCACAATATTCCTTATACGGTTGTTTCTGACGGCAGCTTTTTCGACAGGGAAGATATATACAATCTGCAAGAGTTGATTAGATTTTGCGGCTGGAAGAAGAACTGGGATCCGGGTGTTTTCAGGGGAAAACTTCTTGAGCTTTCACCAAATACTGTCCGGGCAATCACCAAATGGAAAGAAGACCCGACTGCCTGGACTGATAAAAAAATACTGGAAGAACTGGGAATTACTGATTCGGGAGAACAAAGAGTGCTCACTGAGCTGGCCGGGATTAGGTCCCGCACTGGAAAAGGCGCTTTACGTGATTTAATGTTACTTTTTTATGAGCTGCTCCGGTGTACAGGATATTTTGCCCGCTGTTGTAAGGGTTCGGATGGAGAATGTGAAGCAGCTTTATTAAATCTGGCTCAGTTTTCCCGCATTCTTGATGATTTTCGTTATCATGTTCGCAGCCAAAATACTTATCGACTTCATGAATTTCTGCGATCTTTGCCGAGCCGGAGCCTGGATGAACTCAAGCCCGAGCCCCCAGGTGAAGCCGTAAAAGTAATGACTGTTCACCAGTCCAAGGGACTCGAATTTCCAGTGGTTATAATAGGCTCAGCCATGGAGGGCAGATTCCCCGGCAGATTCCGGCACCCTAAATATCCAATACCTGCCGGGCTTCGCCTGAGCAAGGAAGAGGAAACCTATGAAGAACACCTTCGTGATCAGAGACGCCTTTTTTATGTCGCCATGACCCGGGCTGAAGAATTGCTCATAATAGGAGCTCCGGAAAAGGTAAACACAAGAGGTCAGGGAAAATCAAGTTTTATTAAGGAGATTGGCGAGGGATTGTTTTGTAAAGCGGACATTACAGCAAGCGAAAAAAATTATATGTGTGTCGGGATGCGTAAACTTAAAAAGAAATTACCTCCAGTACGAAAGCGCCTTTCATATTCGGCTGTTCACTGCTATCTTCTTTGTCCTCTTCAATATAAAATCCTTTATGAATGTGATTTTGCGGTGCCCGGCGGTTCATATTTTCGATTCGGCTCGGCCCTTCATAAATGCCTTGAACTTATCCACCAATTGGCCAAAGAAAATCGAGAGATAAATCCGGAGATAGTGGAGAAAATATTTTCGTCCGTCTGGAAGCCCGACCGGTATATGGATAAAGAAATGGAGCAAAAACAGCGCGAACTAGGGCTTAGTTACCTAAATCAATATGTTGCCGGTTACAGCGAGCGTTTTAATAGAATTGTCTGGATCGAAGAAAGTTTGGAACTTCCCGTCGGAGACACTGTCATGATTCACGGAAGACTTGATTTGGCTTGTAAGGCAGAGTCTGAATTAGAAATCATTGATTTTAAGGTCCGAACAAGAAAGGGACTTGAAGTTATATACCCCCAGTTTCAGCTTGAAACTTATGGTCTGGCTGTCGAAATATCCCGCAATGTTCAGATTAAACAACTTTTCGTTCACCTGATGGCTGCAAATCCGGGACAGGAATTGGTTCCTTTTCCTTGGAACAGGGAAATTTCCGGAGCGGCTGAGAGACGCCTGGGGGAGGCGGTTTCAGGGATAATGAGCAGAAATTTCGAACCGCGCCCCGGAAAACATTGTTTATACTGCGATTTCAAAAAGATTTGTCCGGAGTCAATCATTAAGAAGCATATTAATCATTCAATAACGGAGGATGAAAAAGATTGGGAAACAACAATCGGAGTCGACCCTTGAGCGGACTTTCCGAAGATAAAAATAAGGATAGTCCGAAAAATATTCCAACGAAGTCACGCAGCAGCCGCATGGGAAAAATAAAAGCAAGAGTAGGGCGGCTTATGCGCCACCCGGTTACAAATGCAGCGGTAATGGCTGCGGTTATGATTTCAGTTATACTTTTTTTAATAGAGCTCCAATTACCTGAATACAGCGAATTAAGAAGGAAGATAGAGTTAATAGGTGACGGATTTATTGTTTTCTTTATAGTGGAGCTTTCTCTGCGGTGGTATGCGGCTCCATCAACCAAGCGTTTTTGGAGGGAATATTGGCTGGACGTGCTGGCTGTGATTCCTGTTTTCAGGGCAATCAGGGTGTTAAGAATTTTGCGTTTTTTGCGTGCTCTGCGGCTTTTACGGATTTACCGGCTTGGTTCCTTGGCCAAAAGTTTTATGGGCGGAGAAGGCTCAGATTATGAAAACAAAATCAGGGAGGAAGTTGGACGGTACAGAGGAAAATTTGCCGACCAAATTTTGCTTGCCCCGGAGCTGTTCCGTCTGCTTACAAATCTTCTGGAAGACGGCCGGGTTCATGGGGAAGCCAGGACCAAAATCCTGACCGCCTTAGCTTATTTTGTTACTCCTTTTGAAGTAATGCCGCGTCAGGTTTACGGAGCAGAAGGGTATCTTGATCAAATATTCATTTGTTTGAAGACCGTCGGGCAGTTGAGAGAAGAACTGCCGGATTGGCTGATCGAAGAGGCCTGGGAGGGGGAAGGCAACATATTGGATATTTTGGTTGAAGAACTTCCAATGGTTGAAGAAGTCCTTGAGCCGGAAAACATAGAAGCCCTCAAAAAATACCTCGGTCAATAGCGCTTTTAAATTAAAAACGATTTGGTGGGCGGGAAATTGTCTCTATAAAAATGGGTAAAAAAGGGCCTAGGAAAAAGGGGAAAAAGGGGGACAGCTCACGCACTTACCTATTTTTTCTCTTGAAAAATCTCTATTCCAACAAGTTATCCACTGAAATTTAAGCAGCTACTATGAGTAATTATTAAACTAAAAATCTACAACCTCCATACCACCAAGTACTCATTATTGTGATTAACCGGGGGGTCGAAAATCGCGTTTAAAGCCTAAAATAGAGGCGGAAAATTAGATATCTTATTGATAGGCAAATATTTGACATGGTCCGCCTTCTAATGGGCGACCCCAAACCCCAAAAAATAACCCCAAAAAATAAAACAAAAAATAAACCACCCCTTCAAAATTCAGTAAAGCTTTTTCAACAAGCTAAATCAGCCAAGCTGCCTTGAAGTTGAAAACTGAGCTATGATGTAGTATACATTACTATGTCTTAGCAATATTTCGAATATTCCTCCACTCGACAAAAGGTTGACAGTATTAAAGGTTAAAATGATTCATCAAGAAGCTATTAAACTTTTCAAGGAAAAACTCAAAGAAGAATATGGTGATAGATTGGTTGACATTATTCTTTATGGCTCCTATGCCCGAGGAGAAGAGGATAAAGAATCTGATATAGACGTTCTTGTATTGTTGAAAGAAATTAAGGACTTCTGGGCAGAGGTTCACCGGATTTCAGACATTGAATCAAAGATTCATAAAATTTTTAATTATAAGATTTTAATTTCTGCGATTCCTGCCAGGATAAGCGACTTTAATACTAAAAAAATTCCTTTGTTTATAAATGTCAAAAAAGAGGGAATTTCCGTATGACTCCGGAAATTATTAAACTCATTAAAAAGGCAAAAGAAAGCCTTAAAGCTGCTAATAAATTATTTGACGATGGTTTTTACAGTTTTTCAGCATCTCGAGCCTACTATGCAATGTTTTATATGGCTGAGGCTTTGCTTTTAAAAAAAGAACTTTCTTTCTCTAAACACTCGGGCGTTATTTCTGTATTTGGAGAGCATTTTATAAAAACAGGAGTGATAGACAGTAAATATCATCAGATGTTGAGGGATGCTTTTCGAGTTAGAAATATCGGGGACTACGCCTATGATGTCGATATTACCAAACAGGAAGCTCGAAACATTTTGAAAAACGCTGAAAATTTTATTGGCGAAATAGAGAAAAATTTAAGCCGTAAATCCAAATAACGAATAAATTGTCTCTTTCCCGTCATTCCGGCCCCTGATCCGGAATCCAGTCCTTCCTGTCGACTCGACCCGGAATACAGTACTTTTTGTTATTCCGGGCGCCGATCCGGAATCCAGCAAAATTATTAGAAATCAGTGCCATGCGCAAAATCAGATTAATGTATAATCTTGTTCGCAATTTTGATTTTAGGATGCAGCCATCGTAATCTATTTAAATACTTAATCTCCTTCTAATATTATTTTGAGGATTTATCTGCCCTGAGAAATAAGATTGAAGGGCTGCCAAATTTCATCAGAGATATTTGAGGAAGAGAGGAATCTTAATTCCCAGAAAAGGAGAAAAACAGATGCCTCTAACATTTTTCCTCCTGCTTGAGGAATTTTAGGAAAACGGGAAGTTTAATTACTGCAGCAGCAGCAATAAATCAGGCATCTCTAACTTCTTTTTCCCTGGAAGGGGTGTCCCTTGGGGAACGTCCCCCATTTTTACACTTTTGGGGAACGTCATCCCCTTTTATCACGCCTACCCCTTTTTACTAAAATATAAAACAACAAAAAAATGAAAATAAAATTCCAAACTTTTTTATATTCATCCGACTAAAGAATTAAATAAGAAATCTATATAATACTGCCGCGAACCAGAATTATAAAATTAAAAGAAAATATTTAGGTGCTTATCCAATAGTTCTTAGTTTAAAAAGAATATTGATAAGAATATCTCCCATGTCATTTAGAATTATAATGAAAATTTTCAAAACAAATCTATCTATATTTCTGTTACTAACTCTATTCATATTTATTAATTCCCAACCATTACATCTTCTTTCTCAAGAAACTTATATAGATTCACCTCTCCTAAAAGGGCATGAAAGAATCGCTTTAATCGAAGTTGATAAAGAAGAAGCAAGAAAAGCCAATAAAGATATTATAGTTTATATAACTAAAACAGGGAAAAAATATCATATAGGTTCTTGCAGCTATCTAAAGAAAAGCAAAATCCCGATATCATTAAAAAAAGCATGCGCTCAGGGCTATACTCCTTGCACAAAATGTAAACCACCTAAATGCGGTTAGATAATTATGAATACTACAAGCGCATAATGAATTAATAATAATATTGTTATAATGAATATCGAAAAAAATCTAGAATTCATATCTGTTTTTCATAAAACAATTTCTGTTCAACTTATTTTTCCCTGTAAGATGAAAAATATTTAAAAACATTTTCTTTTTGCTTCTTTTTCATATTCTCACAACTTCAATGAAATCGCATTATACAACTCTATGAATTTATATTTTTATGAGAAAGTTAATCTCTTTCATTCGTCATCATTAATATGAATATAACGAAAAATGTGGCTTCAACTGAATTCACTTTTTTTTGGTTGATATTTAATTCATATCTACTGATGTGGCATATAAATGGAAAATATACCTGATATTGAAATTTTAAATGAATATCTTGAGAATATTACAGTAATTCGATTTGTTGCCAAAGGGGGATTCAAGGCAGTTTATGAAGTTATTATAAATGAGAAAAAGGAAGCGCTGAAAGTTATTCACATTCCCCGGGAAGAAGATGATTCAGAAGAACAGTCTGAAATTTTATTAAGAGTCAAACGAGAAATTGAGTCTTTAAATCAATGTAATTGCCCGTACATAGTAAAACTCGGCACAATGAATCCTCGCAAATATATTATTCAAAATCTAGATTACATTATTTACTCTGAAGAATTTCTAGAAGGAAAGACTTTGCTCGAACTTATAGAAGAAGGATACAAACCGAATTTTAAACAATGCAAAAACTTATTAATATGTTTTTTATTTGTAATAGAAGAATTGAAGAAGAATAGACTCATTCATAGAGACATAAAACCCGGAAATGTATTCTCGTTAGATAACCCCGATCGACCTTATGTTGTTTTAGACCTCGGAATAGCTTTCAAGCTTCACAGCACAAACATAACTAGAAACCCAGATATTCTATTGGGAACACTTCCATATATGCCTCCAGAATACTTCAATCAAAATTTCCGTGAGCTCATTGATTTTAGAAGTGATCTCTATTCAGCCGCCTTAACTTTATATGAATATGCATCAGGAGTTCATCCTTTTGCTCGAGGAATTGAAAATGATTTATCAACATTTCAAAGAATTATAGGGGTGAATCCAATATCACTAAGCAGTTATAGACAAGATCTACCCCAATCATTTTGCTATACAATAGATCAACTTATAAAGAAAAAACCTTGTTTGCGCCCTTCTAATATCAAAGAAATAATTAAAAAAATGGAGGCATTATAATGAAATTATATGCTCAACACGGGCATGCTGCATCTGATAAAATTAACATTGCTATTAAGCAAAATTTAATTGATGGTGTAATTCTGAGTCCTCGATATCTAACTCCAGAGTCAGCAAAACAATTTGCAACTGAATTAAAACAATTGAACAAAGATATTGATATCATTCTTGATCCCGAATTATATGCGGCAATATATATGGGGACTCCTAACGCCCAATTACGCTATTTAGAAGAATGGCCTTATTTCTTAGATCTTAAAAGAAAAAATCTTTTAACTGATAGAAATCTGGTAGATCAACTATTACATGACGCTTTTAAGTCGCAAAAAGAAATTGGCTGCACACAAATAATAGCTCCTAATATCTTTATTGACAATTCTTTTAATTCTCTTGAGACTGCCATTGCTATTTCATTTATAAATAGGACTAAACCTATTGCAAATGAAATTGGAATCAAATTTCCAGTGCATGCAACTGTTGCGGCATATCGGGATGCTATAGTTAACAACAATAATTTCACAAATTTCCTCAATATAATAACTGCTTTAGATGTTTCTCCAGATGGTATATATGCATTGATTGGTGCTGGACCCGCTGATGAACGCGTTGGAACCATTCGTTCAGAAATTATCTCCGAAAATGTAATTGCAGGATGGATGCTACTAAACTACAGCCTTTCACTTAATGGCATGAAAGTAATTAATGGGTTCTCAGACATTCTTACACCATTACTTGGAGCTGTAGGTGGATATGCAGGGGCAACTGGATGGTGGTCAAATCTGCAGGTTTTTTCAATGGGCCGTTATATTAGAAGTTCAAGGGGAGGGCAACTTCCTTTAGTAAAATATCTTTGCATCAAACTTCTCAACAGAATACCGGTTAATTTGTTAGAGGCATTCATTGAGGTAATGCCAGATTTGATGAATGGTTTATCTACTGACAAGCTCTATGTGGGAAGAGAACCAAGCCGCACTGATGAAGCACTTCAATCATGGCAGGCACTTAAATCCATGATTGATGATATTGTTTCAGATGACATCAAGGAAAATCTAAGGAAACTTAAAGACTATATTATTAATGCTGAAAAGTATTATATGAGATTGCACAGACTTGGATTTTCTGAAGGTTATGAAACCAATATTGAGTATATGGAGGCTCTAAAAAATAGTCTTAATGCTTTCGTAAAATTGGCAGAACTTTAGAGGTATTTGCCATTACATGGACAGCTTTTATCATATGTTTCATTTCGACTACTGAAGAAGGACGGGGCGTATAATGAACCAATATTCTCTTGGAGGACGGATCATAAGACCAAAGGCCGACATGAATCTTCTTAAATGTTTCTATATGTTTTAAAGCATTGGAATTTCTATCCATTGGCAGCACTAGTATCGTTGCATTGGCAAAATAACGATATCTATGTGCTTGTATCATTCCTTTACGCCAATTATTGAGTTTAATTTCGAAAGCACGGATAGTCGGCTTAAATTTAAGCAAAAATTCCTCAACTGATATCAACTTCTTATTATTTCTATTTATATTTGATTCCCAGGATACAGCTACCATATCTGCAATCCCAAAACCATTTATTGCAATCTGGCGAATACATGCAATATTATTTTTTTTTGATCTTTGGTGAATTACCAAGTGCTGCTTAATATAATCTTTGGCAAATTGAATCGTAAACCAGGATTCTTCATTATCTAATCCCAGCCTGCGACCTGGAAGATTTAATTCAGGTTCATGAAACCTTACTTTTGGAATATTACTTAAAGCATTTAGTCGAGGCACGAAGATAGAATATAAAAATTATGATTTTTTTGCAAAAATAATTATGCTTGTATTAAAGGATATCCAGTTAGTGCACAATCTTTTTCGCAATTTTGATTTTAGGACGCAGCCATAGTCACCTCTTTAAACACTTAACCTCCTTCTAATATTATCTGGTGATTTATCTTTCCCGGGAATTAAGAACTTCTGTAAGCCGAGGCAGAAGAAAAAAATAATTTATCCAGGGTTACTTCATCTAAAAAAGGTTCGGAATCCGGAAAAAATTGGCTGGAATTAACCGGAATAAGCGGCCGGATTAAATAGGAATAGGCGGCCGCTTTCGACCGGAATTTGCAAGTACTGCCAAATTTTTTCACCGGTATTTTTTGAAAAATGGAAAACTCAATTACTGCAGCAGCAATAAATCATGTGCTTTAAACTTCTTTTCCCCTGGAAGGGGTGTCCCTTTGGGGGACGTCCCCATTTTACTCAGGGAAGAATGATGATCAGTATTTAATGGCTTTAAACCGATTTTTGGGGGGGCGAAAATGGCGTTTAAAGCCTAAAATAGAGGCAAAAAATTAGCTATCTTATCGATTAACAGATATTTGCCATGGTGCGACCCCAAAAAAAACCACACCCCAAAAAACCCTCCAACCCCAAATCCCCCAATTGACCAAAAAAACACCCTTTACAGAGATTATATGTACAGCATGGGAGTTAATCTTCTGATGAGGGGCTTTATTCCATTCAGGGGAAAGGGTGTGGCACCTTGGGGGACGTCCATATTTTTTGTTAAGCATTTCTTTTTATTTTCAAGGGTGCTTTCTTAGTGGCTTCGATTCGTATACAATACCATCCCGGTTGAAATTTCGGCTTTAATCCCGTTATATAGAAAAACTGAGGCGGACATATTACATTGGCTTCATTTTCTTGAACGGGTTGATTGTCAACTGAGGAGTTGTGAAGAGATGAGTGATCTGTCGGAGAAACTGGGAATCCCGTTAGGTGAGACAATTGAGTTGCTGGCTGTGGCGGTAAAAAAAACTGCAATCCGGTGCAGGACCTTGGATTCAAACATTCCCCTCACCTTGCGGAAAGTCAGGTGGGAGGTTGAGGGTGAGATCCTTACTGTAAGGCCGGAAAAATTGTGGCAGTTCAAGAACACATTTTATATGTCGGGAAAGGTTGAATCGGCAAGGATCGATATCCCGGCTCTTAATTTTGAGCCGCTGGTTTTGAGAGATCCCTGGCCGTGGAATCCCGAGGAAGAATACTGGGGCGAGCCAGGTGATTCAACTATAAAGTATTTCAAAGATATAATCGATTTCGGCCCCAGAATTTCCTACGAAATGGAGCAAGTTCTTCCCCTTCAGGACCCGGACGATCCCTTTGACGATCCAATATCAAATTCTAATGAGCTGTTCGAGAGAGGGCATTATGAGGAAGCCCTCAGAATCATGGAGATCCTTCTGTCTTTAGACATCCGTTGTCTGGATGCCCATGCCCACCTGGGAAATTGGTGTTTTCGCAGCACGAAGAGCGCTCAATCTTTTTCGATGGAAAAAGCGAAAAAACATTACGAAATCGGTGTCAAAATAGGAGAGCTGTCCTTTCCCGGTGATGAAAAGATTGTTCTGCCATGGGGAAGAATCGACAACCGGCCTTTTCTTAGATGTCTCCACGGATACGGGCTGTCGCTGTGGCGGATGGGGCGTAATAAAGAGGCACGGCGGCAGTTTGAGCGGATGCTCTGGTTCAACCCCTCAGATAACCAAGGAGTACGGTTTCTGCTCTCAGCTATTGATGCCGGAAAAGCCTGGGATGAAGTGGATGATTGAATAAAACTTAATTATCAGGCCTGAAAACAGCGCTTTAAACAGAAAAAAGGCGGTAAAATTTGGGCCACCTTGTTGACAGACAAAGAATTGCCAGAGTCCGAGCTTAGGGTGCAGTTAGCTCTGATCGATTTCAACCCCTCCTCCTGGAAAGGGTGTCTCCTTGGGGAAAACTTCACATGAACTTATCTAAGAATGCAAAAAGAGAAGGATTAAGCTTAAATCAATATATTAGAAAAACTTTAGAAACCAATCTGACGCTGGAATCCCTCGAAAGAGAAATAAAGGATATAAAAAAAGAATTTGGTAATAGAGAAAATGAAAAGTGAAGAAAACCCAAAATCAAAACTTTATTACTTCAGCGCAACATATGGGATCATGTCGCGTATTTTTAATGAGGAATTTATCCCAGACTTAGTATTTGCTCATTTAGTTTTAAACGCAACCCATGGAAATATAATTTCAAGACTCGATAACCCCGAGAAAACAATTAAAGTTCCAGAAAATATATTTGATAAGCTAATAACGGCAGCTGAAGATCTGTATGAGGCCATAGAAAAAGATGATAGTTTGTATGAGCCTCTAAAGAAATTTTCTTTGTTAACATTTATTACAACAGGAAATGGATACTATCTATATCAAAAGGGCTTGCTTAGAATCTAACAAGAAATATTCTCTCTTTCATTCATGTGATTTAACATTGAGATTAACTGAAAAGCTCTACCATCAAACCAATACTCGGAATCATTCAATCCTCCTTTTTTTATTTTTTTATGATACTTCTTTCCCGCAGTACCGGCAAACCTTGGCCTCCTGTTTAATCAGCTCGGCGCAATAGGGACATTTCTTCATTCCTTGCTTTAACCTTTGTTTCTCAATCTCTACCAAATCAGGACTTATCAATAAGGAATGAGGGGAAGATACAATAAAAAACAGCTTAAATTTTATCATACATTAATTACCCTCAGCAGCAAAACTTTATGATGCGTTTTAAGCCGAAAAAAAGGCAAAAAAACAGCTATCTTATTGATTGACTTATAGAGAGAACCTATTTTGAGAAAAATTCTCATATTAAACCGTCAATAAAATCAGAAGCTTAGAGAGGTCAGAGAAGCGAGCGGTCTTGACACTCAAAAAAGACCGGAATGGATTTATAGAAATGTCTTTCTTTGTCTTTGATAATAATAGGTTATCCTTATCCTTGAAATTTTAAATATTTCGTTATAGGCTGAGGATAAATAATATTTTAACACGGTTAATATATTATGTTTATGGAAATTTTTAATAAGGAATGAACATAAGTGCTTGAGCGTCAAAGAATAA
Source organism: uncultured Eubacteriales bacterium (assembly GCA_964440805.1). Classification (GTDB taxonomy): domain Bacteria; phylum Acidobacteriota; class Aminicenantia; order Aminicenantales; family Aminicenantaceae; genus CAYTTR01. The sequence continues at coordinate 5,411 of CAYTTR010000043.1, read as the reverse complement.
TCTTAGATTTACTTTCGCATTCCCCTGAAAAAATGACATATAAGCAGTTAATAAATTGGCTTTTTTTACTGCGAGAAGAAACTAAAATTAATCAGAATGTCTCATTTTACGAATTTACACCCTGTAAAAATGGTCCCTTTTCTTTTCTGGCCAAGAAGGAAATTACTTTACTTAGTGACAAAAGTCTTTTGTCAAATGGAAAATATTTATCAATCAATCAGGATGCAAAAAGAAGGATTAATCTTGAAATTAACAAACTCTCCCACAAAACAAGAAAAGAAATAGAGAAATTATTGATCCGGTATGGTTCAATGAATCAAACTCAGCTTACAGATGAATTATACTCCCGATATTCATGGTTTTTCACGAGAAGACAGTGCGAAAAAAATTTTATGTACTCCAAAGCTAAAGATTACTTTTTTACTATAGGCTATGAAGGGCGAAGTATAGATGGAATATTAAATCAATTTCTTAGAAATGGAATTACTCAGTTAATTGATGTCAGAAAAAATGCCTTGTCTCGAAAATATGGTTTTTCGGAAAAGACTCTTTGCAGATTATGTAAAAGTATTGGAATAAACTACATTCATCTGCCCTCTTTAGGAATTCCATCATCCCTCCGAACAAATATTTCCAGCCCGGGTGAATATAAAAAACTTTTTGATAAATACGAGAAAGATATTCTCATTGATAGAAAAGAAGACATAAACCAGGTTGCCAAACTTTCTCTTGAGCGGCCTACTGCACTTATGTGTTTTGAAAAAGATTCGAATTTATGCCACCGTAGTCGCTTAGCAATCCATGTGGCTAATAGAGCCGAGTTACCAATTAAACACTTATAAAGATCCAGGGGGTTGATTTAATGGCAGAACGAAAAAGTGTGCTTATAACTGTTAAAACCTATCCACAGCCATCTGAAACATACAAAGAGTTGGTTTGTACTGCAGGAGTCTTAGAAGATGGCTCCTTTATTCGACTATATCCAATAGATTTTCGCTATCAACCATATTGGAATTGGTATAAAAAATACGAATGGATCGAAGTCGAAATTGAAAAAAACCCTGATGATCCTCGCAAAGAAAGTTATCGACCCAATCTTGAAACTATTCGTCGAACTGGTGAATTAATAGGGACAGAAAATAAATGGGAACAAAGAAAAAGATTTGTCCTGGCGAAAGGAAAATCAGATTTTATTTCTTCTTTTCTTCATAGGCTTTTATAAATGATGCAATCTGTTTTATAAATTTCTCAATAGCTTTGAGATTATCTCTTATTATGCAATAAAGTTCTTGAGGAGTGACCTCCCTATAAAAATGAACCATTCTATTTCTATAACCGGCCATAGTAAAAAGCAGATCAGAGAGTTCCTCTGTTACTACCCCTCTTCGACCAAGCTCTTTGGCTATTACCTTATATTCGATTTCTTTAAACCCCGAGGTTTTGGCAAGGATATGCCGGCCAATATCGAAAATGGCTTCAAGGCTTCTTCTAAGATAACTTTCTACAAAAGGAGGATTTCTCTTATCTGTCAGAAATTCCTCTTCATCCATTTTGGTAAAAGGCCTTAATTCCTCAAGGCAAGATTCAATGAACCTTAAAAGCTCAAGAACCCGGCCTGTATTCAAATTCGATATAACCATCTTCTATAGCCTCCAGGATTTCCCGGTTTAAAATCTTCTTTTTAAAAGCCAAATCCTCAGCCCTTTTCATGATCATTTCTTCAAATTCATCAGCAAAAGATTCCTCTTTCTCAAAGATCCTTATGCCTTTTATAATCTCATACTGAAAGAGTATCTCAACCTCGTGTATGAAGATAAGATCAATATAAAAAGGCTCGAAAACCTCCGAGAATTCCTTATAAAGAGCCCCGTAAATCTTCATCGAATTGGAAGGACCCTCCTTAAAATACACTGCCAGGTCAAGATCGGAAAGATCATCAGCAGTCGTATTATCCGCTTTCAAGTATTTCGCAGCATTTTTAGCTTGAGAGCCAAAAAGGTATATAATAGAAATTCCGTACTTTTCAGCTATATTTTTTATTTTTTCGCGTTTCATAATTTAATTTAAGAATAAATTTAAAATCTTTTAAAGTCAAATGAAGAAGGGTTTCAACCGAGGTAATCCCATTTTCTATATGGAAATTAATTCTAAGCCCGAATTAAGGGGTTTAAATTAAGCTATTCATCCTTATATAAAAAAATTGCCACAGCAGGCGCACAAAATACCCCCGGCCAAATAAAATAATGAATCAATCTCCTTCTGGGAAAGGGGTGTTCATTTGGGGAACGTCCCTCCTCTTTTCCGGGAATCCTTTTCCGGTTGAGGTCATTCAGAGGAAGCTTCCGTAAAAATGACTTCCCCGGAATGCTGATGCAGATGAAGACAGCTTATTTTCTGCGTTGGCTGTGGCAAATTGCGTTATCTTATTGATTGACAAATATTTGCCATGGTGCGACCCCTTGATACTGATTTAAAGATCAACTGGACAATTTGAATGGAGACAGTATTGATATAATACTTGAAACGCCGGGCGGATTTGCTGAAGTAGTTGAAGACTTAGTTAAGCTGGTTAGAAATAAATATGAAAAAGTCGGAATAATAATTCCTGGATATGCAAAAAGTGCCGGAACAATTTTTGCAATGGCGGGAGATGAGATTTTAATGGGTTCGATATCAGCACTTGGTCCTATTGACGCTCAAATTATTGCGAACAATAAACGATTTTCAGCAGAAGCATTTCTTGAAGGATTAGAAAAAATAAAAGAAGAGGTCATTAAAACTGGAAAACTGAATCCTGCTTATATTCCAATACTGCAGAATATATCGCCCGGAGAAATTCAACATTGTGAAAATGCACAAAACTTTTCGAAAAAACTGGTTGCTGATTGGCTGAGCCGGTATAAATTTAAATATTGGGATACGCACAGCAGTACCGGTGAACCCGTAACAGATAAAGAAAAAAAGAAACGATCAAATGAAATCGCGGCAATACTATGTCAACAATCTAAATGGTTGACACATGGCCGTTCAATAAAAATTGAAGATTTTAGAAAATTGCGTTTAAAAATCACTGACTTTAATGCTCAAAAAAAATTAAATGAAGCAATTTTAAGATATTATACGTTGTTAAGGATGAGTTTCGAAACGAATATTTATAAGATATTCGAGACTATTGGATCCCAGATTTATAGATTTGCAGTAGCACCGGGACAAAGGCCAAAAAAAGGTGAATCCAATGAACTTGCAGAAATCAATTTCGAGTGTCCGAAATGCAAGAAAAAATCTTTGATACAGGCAAATTTAAAAAAAGGAATTCCATTAAAAAATAATCGAATTCCTTATCCTATTAAAGATGATATATTTAAATGCCCGAATTGTGGCACTGAAAGCAATATAAGAAAAATAAGGCTTCAAATCGAAGCAGAATCCGGCAAAAAAGTGGTATAATAAAGGAGCATTATGGAAAAACAAAAATATAATTTTGAGATCATTTTTGTCAAATTAGAAGAAGCAAAAAAAGATCAAAGTCAAATTAGCGACTCAGATTTTGCTGCCAGTAAGGAAATTAACGAGCAAATAAGAAAGCTCAAAGAATATTATGATGATTCATCTCAGGAGTTGGAAACTTATACAAGATCGTGATAACTCTTCCTTCCAAAAACCTATCTGCGGTCCAGCCGCGAGTCTTTTTTAATCTATGATCAGTGCTATACATTTTTGATTTTCAAATCCAACCCACAATTATTATATTGGTTTGAAATCACTATCTTTGCCTATTGAATCCAGAAATTCCGATCTTGTTTATTTTTAATAAATTTTTTCCCTTTTCCCCCTTTTACTACATGATAATTATAAATCCCATGATTGTCATTGATTTAATTTCTACTGCCTTTACTCTGAAAGGGTGTCCCCTTGGGGAACGTCCCTCTATTACCTCTCCGGTTGTCAATAATATAGATGAAAATACGTCAGGTCAAACTGTACTTTTTCTCCCCCCGCTTTTGCCTCCCTTTTTTTACCCTCGATTTTTTCGTTTGCCATTCACCAATTCAAATTTGAAAGACTAGCGGACCGGCTGAATAGATCAATTATTACAAAAATAGTCACTATAATTGTGATTCCCGATAAAATAATTACTAACGTGTTTTCTTTTCTCTCATCTGTTCGCAGAATAAACGAAAGACATCTTGTAATAATGTAGAGTCCAACCATTAAACCAATACTCGGAATCATTCAACCCTCCTTTTTTTATTTTTTTAGGATACTTCTTTCCCGCAGTACCGGCAAACCTTGGCTTCTTGTTTTATAAGCTCGGCGCAATAGGGACATTTCTTCATTCCTTGCTTTAACTGCTGCCTCTCAATCTCTGCCAAATCAGGCCTTATCAATAATGAATGAGGGAAAGCTACAATAAAAAGCAGTGCACCGTAAATCCACCAACCCAAGAAACTTCTTCCCTTACCTTTAGCAATGGCTGCGGGAAGCAAGCCTATCAAGGCTGTTATTAATAAAAGTTCCATTTGAATCCCCTTATATATCTTAAAAATAATACCGTTCCCTTTTATTTATTTTATAATGAAAGATTTTGAATAAAAATAAAAGGCAATATTATATTTTTTTCTGGACAACAAATGAACGATAATAATAAATTCAGCTTTATTTCCATATTATAAACACTTAATTTTCTTCTAATATTATATGATGATTTATCTGTCCTGGGAAATCAGATTGAAAAATAGCCAAATTTCCTCGCCGGTATTTGCGGAAAATGGAAAAATGAATTACCGGAGCAGCGGGAATAAACAGGTACTTTAAACTTCTCTTCCCCCAGAAGGGGTGTCCCTTTGGGGAACGTCCCCCATCAACTGGTAAAAAAAAACGGCATCCCCGGAGGGATGCCGTTTTTCATCGTTACTTTTAAATTAAATTATTATCCTTCTCCACCTTCAACAAGATAAGTCACAGGGCCGACAATCCAGCTTCCGCTCCAGTTGGCCAAATCTTCATTAAAATCCGACATAGATCTTACATTATAAAATTGTCCATCAGGGTCTGTCTCTATATATTCAGATGTTTGGTAAGTAGGTCCTGCTCCGTTATCTCTTCCATAAGATTCAATTAAGAAGTCTTCTGGACCAATCATATCTGCATCCACGCTTCCAAGTACTCCTTCAACAGCACTCTCTCCTACATAAACTTTATAAGGCTCATTCCAGGGATCGTTAACCGGAACATTTTTTACATAAAAGGGAACAAGAGCTTGAATAAAATCACTATTTGCGATCAAATCTCCACCTTGGGTAACTGCATCCCAGCTTCCATTATCAGTAATGTAATCCATGGCTCCGGTGGCAATAGTCACTATCTCTTTCATACATGATTTCTGTTTGGCTTTCTGCAGGGCGGAAAGC
>CAYTTR010000042.1:0-21052 GCA_964440805.1 uncultured Eubacteriales bacterium | reverse complement strand
CCAAATAAACAAAATAAACGAGACAAGCGAGATAAACAATATAGAAGGGCGAGATGAGCAAAAAAACTGCATGAATGAATGTGAGCATTTTCATCTGTTGCGGGTGGCAAAGCCGTAATGGGAAATCAGTTTGAAATAATTACATCAAATTTCTCACTTAGATGCGAACTATGGCCCGATTATCTTTTCTTCTTATGCCCAAGAAGATATAAATCTCAATTGTGATTGTAAACTAATATAAACACTTAAATGGGCAAAATGACAACTTACATAAACTTGATTCCAATCTTTAGGTTGCCTCTTATGAGGCAGTGTTGACTCTTGATCCTGGCATAAGTTTTGCTTTTTTTCTCTTTTGAAAGGGGGATAAAATGAAAAAAGCTTTCGCCTTGACACTAACTGTTGCTATTTTTCTTTCTGTTTTTCTGTTAATTCCCAGCTCTTCCTTGGCCGATGCAGACAGCTGCTATGACGACTGGGAAAGATGCCGGGAGCGTGCTCTTGGATCCAAGGCTGGCTGGATTAGAACAGCACTCATGTTGACTGTATGTGATGTTGCTCTTGGCAAATGCTTACTGACCATGAAATGATCGGTTTAAAGGGGCCTCGTTTTTACTTTTATAAAAGATGAGGCCCCAGAAAAATTTTTTTTCTGAGAAAGCACAAAAAAGGAGATGGTTATGAGAAAATTATTTCTTTTTTTCTTAGGGTTATTCATATTGGGAAGTGATTTCTTCTCTTTTTGCCTCCCGCCCGATCAGATTACCCGGTATTCAGCTAAGGAAGTTGAACCAAAAGGGCTAACAGAAGAACAGGCATATTTCTTCCGTCCAACAGCTTTTGTTTTTAAAGAACGGGAACTTTTTGTTTTGGAATCAAGCGATGCCAAAGTTAAGGTTTTTTCTGAATTTGGAGTTTTCAAACACTCCTTCGGCAGAAAAGGTACCGGACCGGCTGAATTCGACACCCCGACCGGCTTGGATATTCTTGGGGACAATCTTTATATCACGGATGCCGGCAACCGCAGAATCCAGATATTGAACAAGAAAGGAAAATATCTTTCAGGATTTAATGTTTCTTTTTTCCCCAAAAAAATCCAGGCAATCGAGGAAGAAATAATTGTCGTATCGCATCTTCCTTCAGGTTTCAAAGGAAAAGAAAAAATGATTCACTGTTTTAACTCCGAAGGAGAACTCCTCTGGGAAGCTTTGGATTCATTTTTTTCCGGTGATTCCGTTTATGATTCCTTCCGCAATTATGTTTTTTTAAAGAAGGATGGAAATGGAAATTTTTATATTATAGGGAGAAGCGAGGACCGCTTTATTCTGAGAATGAATAAAAACGGAGATATTGTTAAGAAGATAAAGATCGAGCCTGAATATCCCTCAAAAAAAATCATGCTTCCAGGTCACAAAAAAAGCAAGGAACTTTCAGCTTTTTGCTGGGATTGTGACTGGCAAAGAAATAAATTCTATCTTTTAATTCCCGAATATACAGAAGACCGTGATATTGGTCCCGGAAAGGAACTGGCGGTGGTTAATGAATCCGGTCAAATAGAAGCCTTTATTGATTTTCCCTTCCATTTAAACCGAATTGCTATGGCAGGAGAAATAATCTATGCCTTAGATATGGAAGATAAACTCCGGCTTTTTAAAATTGAAAAAAAATGAGAAAAAAAACTTTTTTGAACGTCTTTATTTATATATGTATGACCATGGCACTTAATGGATTGAATTCGATTTCCATCAAAGCTCAAACAGCTTCCTCCGATTTCTTAATCCAATCCAATCAATCTGAAATTTATTTTTCACTTGATGAAGCTTTACCTGAAACATCTGAGCCGGTGCTCCTTGTGTTTTTTTCCCTTACTTGTCATATCTGCTGGGATGAGCTTATCGAAATGAAAGAATTTATTGAAAAATGTCATATCCCGGTTCAATTAATAGGAATATCATTGGACGCTCCGGATGAGCTCCGGGCATTTTCATTCAGGTATTCGTTTTATTATCCCATCATCCATGATAAAAATAAGGAGCTTTACCGAAGGTTTCAAGTCAAACTGGAGCCGTATAGGGTGATTCTGGATAATGACCGTTTGATCTACGCCGATGATTACAGCATCGGTTTTAATATCAGGAGAGAAAAAGTCAAACAATGCCTCCTCGCCATCGCCTCAAAATAAACTCCATTATCATCGGGAAAAAAATATTGTCAACTAAAAGTATTTACTTTCTTTTCTTGCTCCTAATTGTTCTCATAGTTTATGTCTGGGTAAAAGATTCTTATTCCACCTCATTTCAATTCTACCTTTTTCTTTTCCCTTATATATTTCTTTTTATTTCCCAAGATATGATGAAGGAGGAAATCGAAAGCGGTTTCCTGGAAAATATAACCTTTGTTGAGGGTGGATTTAAACATTACCTCTTTCAAAAAAATATAATTCTATTTTTAATGGCTCTTTCCGTTTCCTTGGCAACCTTCTTGATTCTAACCGGATACGGCATTATCAGCGGGAATTTCTCCAGCGTTTTCATTCTCCAATTTTTAATAGGATCAGCAGCCGGTGCTTATTATATTTCTTTAAGCGGCTGGCTCAGCTTTTACTTCAAAGGCGGCTCAAACGTTCTGATCATTATAATCGGTCAACTTGTTGCATTTTTAGGCCTTGTTTTTTCAGTTACAAACAGAGCAGGTTTTCTTGACAATTTGATTAATGCTTCTTTTCCCACTTGGGATGCCAAGCTAAAATTTATCGCCTTTATGGGAATTCTGCCCAATATCCTGGTCTCAAAAAAATACTTTTCATCTTTCTATTTAATAGTTGTTCTCAGTTGTCTTTTTTTTACTCTCCAATGGTTAAAAATAAAGAACTTGGAATTAAAAAAACAATGAGTGATTTCGTTGTCCACCTGGAAAATTTGTCAAAATTTTTCGGCCGAGTGCAGGCTGTCAACAAGGCTTCTTTTTCAGTCAAGAGAGGCTCAATCACCGCCTTTCTTGGAGAAAATGGTGCTGGAAAGACAACTACACTCAAAACAATCCTCGGTTTTCTAAAGCCGGACTCAGGGAATATAGAAATAAAGAGCAAAAAGCTTGGCTATGTTCCTGAGCACCCTGTTTTTTTCCCCTGGCTCAAAGGATGGAATATCCTTGAATATACGGCCAAGTTGTCGAACATAAACCGGGATTATTTAAGCAAAATGGTTGAAAATATCAGCTTTAAAATAGGATTCGATCCTTCGATTCTTGGGCGGCGCATTCAAACTTATTCTTTAGGAAACCAAAAAAAATTTTCCTACCTCCAGAATCTTATCCTTTCACCTGACTTTCTTATTGTAGATGAACCCTTCTCCAGTCTTGATCCTGTTTCCATAAAAAAAGTACGCGAGCTCTTTGTTGAGTTCAGGAATGAACAGAAAACTCTTCTCCTCAGCTCACATTTAATTTCAGAAATGGAAAAAATCTGCGATAACGTCATCATCATTAAAAAAGGATGCGTTCTTCTTGAGGATAGCCTCGACCGGTTGAGGAGTGAGGGGCGCTTAGACCTTGAAGCTTTATTTCTTTCTTACTAGGTTGAACCGTAAAAAAATGGGTAAAACCAAATATTATTTTTTCACGTTTTTCTTTTCCTTTTGTTTGGCTATATTTAGTGCCTCAGTTCCCGCAGAATCAGAAGCGATAAAAGATTTATCCGATGAAATCAAGATAACCATACTCTACGACAACTATGTTTTTAAAGAAGGAACCAGGGCTGACTGGGGATTTTCCTGTCTCATTGAAGGGACGGAAGAAACCATTCTTTTCGATACCGGAACTCAAGCCGATATTCTCCGGCACAATATTGAAACTCTTGGAGTGGATATAACCCAAGTCGATATTATCGTCATATCCCACAACCACGGCGATCACACCGGCGGTCTTCTCTTTATCCTGGATAAAGTATCTCCTTCGGTACCGGTTTATGCTCCCACATCTTATCTGGGAAAAGATATTGAAGCAAAGCAGGATCGGATAATAAGGAAAACAGAGCCGGTTGAAATCTGCCGCAATGTTTTCTTGACAGGAGAAATGGGAACTTCCATAAAAGAGCAAGCCTTAATCTTGAACATGAACCGGGGACTAGTAATAATTACCGGCTGCGCCCATCCCGGCATTGTGGGCATAATTGAAAAAGCAAAAACTATACTCAATAAAAATGTCTATTTTGTTTTAGGTGGTTTCCACTTAGCCTCTACTCCTGAAAACGAAGTCCTCCGGATCATCGAAAGATTCAAGGAGTTGGGAGTTGTCCAATGTGGAGCAACCCACTGTACCGGAGAAGAAGCAATTAATCTCTTTAAAAAAGCATTTGGGGAAAATTATATCGCTATGGGCACAGGCCGAACCATTGAATTGGAATGATTATTGTGGACCATAAATGATAAGGCCGCATCATTAATAATCGAACTTCCGTCCAACCAATTCTTCACTTGCTGCCCACAGCTTTTCGGCAAGGTTCAAGTCATAAGATTCATCCGATGAGCTTGCTTCTTTGAGCCCTTTTTTTGAGCCTTCAAAATATTTCCCGTTTATATTCTTATCGGTTAAGGCCAATTCAATAAGATGGCCTGCTCCTTTCTCTGCAGTTTGGGCCCTGGCTACGCAAAATCTTACGGCCATGTAAGCTCGTACATACCAGGACAGGTGACTAACCAGGTTGGTCCTGGATAAACCCGGGCAAACGGTGCAGGCCTCAATCCCGGACTTCTTCCACCTTCTTGAAAGCTCATAAGTAAATATTATTTTGGCCAACACTGCTTGTTTAGATGCTTTGGCAAAACTGAAATGCTTTTCACCCTGCAAATCGGATAAATCAACGGTTCCTCGCCTTATTCCTTCTGTAAGACTCGACTTGTGCCCTCTTCCCGAGACTGTAATCACTCTTGAAGGTGAGGCGGCTTTGAGCGGCTCATATAGAAGGTTTGTCAGATAAAAATGTCCCAAATAGTTTGTGGCGAAGATGGCTTCAAGGCCGTCTTCAGTGGTCTTCCGCTTCACCAAAATAATTCCGGCACAGTTAAATAGAAAGTTCAGCTTAGGATATTTCTGCCTGAATGATTCAACGAACCTTTCAATCGATTTAAGTGAAGAAAGGTCGGCCGGAATCCAATCGACCTTTTCTTTATAGTTCATTCTAAAATTCCTGAATTCTTTTTGCCCTCGCTCATTATCCCGGCTCAGCATTACGACTTTTGCCTCTCTCTGTAACAGCAGCTTGGCCGCAGCTTTACCCAGGCCTGAACTGGCCCCGGTAACAATACAGACTTTATCTTTTAATTTAGAAGTTTCCACGTAATCTTAAATTACGGCTTTTTTTATTGAGGGTCAAACTAAATATCCTCCAGTCTTCCTAAAAAATAATTTTGACATAAAATAAGTTTTTTCCGCTTATTCGGTCTATTCATTTGCTCAATTTGAAAAAAATTGGCGAATCGAACGAGACGGGCCGGACGTTTTAACAGCGTTTACCGAGTTTGCCGGGTTCATAGATTTATCATACCTGTTTGGTTTGAGATGATTAGAATTAAGCAAATAAACTGAATAGACTAAATAGACATCATCTGCTATTTTGTTTATAATGAAAATCATAAGCCAGTAATAAGGAGGTTTAGATGAAAAAAGCGATTATATCTATATGTATTTTATTCCTTTTCTCAACCATATCCTGGGCAAAAGTTGGTGATATTTTAGAAGTTTTAAAAACACCCGGCCCCTGTCCCACCGGTTTAACCTTTGACGGAGAGAACCTCTGGTTAACCGATAATTACACAGACAAAATTTATAAAATAAACCCTGAGACAGGAGAAGTCATAAAAAGTTTCGACTCCCCCGGTTTTCACCCTGAAGGCCTGGCTTGGGACGGGCAGCATCTCTGGCATATAGATTCCGGGGAAAAATTGATGTACCAAATAGACCCGGAAACAGGAGAAGCTCTCCACATTGTTGAATCCAACAGCTCCTACCCGCGTGACCTTGCCTGGGACGGAGAATATGTTTGGATAATCGATCACCGGGAAGATATCCTGCTTAAAGTGTCTCCTGTAGACGGAATGATGGTTCAGAATTTTCCTTCCCCTGCCCGGGAGCCGGCCGGTCTTGCCTATGACGGCAAATACCTCTGGGTTACAGACAGAGGGAAAGATCGAGTTTATCTGGTTAATCCGTCGGACGGACTCTGCCTTTCTTCTTTTCGTTCTTATGGTCCTTTCCCCTACGGCCTTGCCTGGGGAGATGATGTACTCTGGAACGTGGACTACGAAAATAACGAAATCTACAAAATTAAAGTCTTTTCCAATGACATTCTATCCAAGTGGGATGAGCGTCAAATGAACCTTCACTTTATAAAAGAATTCCGGAATTATGGTCCGGGGACAGTAAAAACTCTGGATATCTATCTTCCTTTGCCTGAAAACCGGGATAATCAGGAATTGGTGGAAGAACTGCAGTTTGAAACAGAGCCGGATGAAATTTTCAAGGACAGTTGGGGTCAGAAAATCGCTCATTTTCATTTCAAAGACTTAAAACCCAATACAATAGTCAAACCTGGTTGGAAAGTTAAAGCTAAAATATACAGCACAGAGTACTTTATTTATCCGGACAGGGTAGGAACGTTGGCAGATATCCCGGAAGAGATAAGAAAAAAATACACTCAGGATGGGGATAAATACCGCATCAATGATCCCTTCATTCAGAAACTGGCAAAAAAAATAGCCGGAGAGGAGAAAAATCCTTACTGGATTGTCCGCCGTGTTTTTGAATATTTAGGAGAACACCTGAGCTACAACCTCAAACCCTTAGGAGGGTGGAATCCTGCCCCTGCTGTTTTGAAAAGAGGAACCGCCTCTTGTTCTGAATATTCCTACAGCATGATTGCTCTTTGCCGGGCTCTGGGAGTTCCGATCCGCTATGTGGGAGCAGTCAGCCGGCGCGGTGATGATGCCAGCTTCGATGATGTTTTCCACCGGTGGACGGAAGTTTATCTTCCCCCTTATGGTTGGGTTCCTTTTGACGCCAATAAAGGCGACAGAGGAGAAGGCACGCTGCCCGGAGAAAAAGTACTGGGTGTCGGTAATGTCGATTCACGCTACATCATCACCACTGAAAACGGCGGCGGCGATGATTATTTATGGTTCGGCTACAATTACGGCTTCAAATGGACATCGGAAGGGAAATGCCGGATTCATGAGGAAAGCTACGGCCTGTGGTCCCCCTGGGGAGAAAAGAAATACCATAATCCGGTTAAATAAATTAGGCGATATAAACAACTTACAACAGACAAGACATAGAAGAGAAGAATAAGACTTTTATCCCCAAATACTTTTAAGGCGGGTGAGTTCGATTCCTTTTTGTTTATTTATTATCTGGTGAAGATAACCGTAATTACCCTCTTTATCGTCAATTCTTTGCGCTCTTGATTTAACCTCTTCTCCGAAGAAGGCCTCAGCTCTATAGGCTGCTTCCACTTCAAGAGGATTTTTTTCCAGGAGAACCTCTTTGGGCACAGATTCAAGCGCCCACTGAATGTAAACCACGTTGTTTACATGTTTGTTCAAATCAAGGTCTTTTACCTCAACTCTAAAAGTGACTTCCTGCTCCGGTTTTTTCAGTTGAGGAAGAGGATGAAATAAATCCTTGAGGGCTCTTTTATTCAAAATTAGGTTTTCTGAGAAGATATTTTCCAGCGGATGAGGCTGTTTTTTCTCCATATCCCAGAGGACCCAGGAACTCGTCGCCAACAGCAGATCGTTTCCTTTCTGATCGCTTACTATGAAGTCCCTCAGAGCGAATGATCCCTGCATTCCTGAAGGCCAAGTGGACACTTGGAGTTTATCTCCCAAGCGGGGGTAACCAAGGACTTTAATGTGATACCGGGAAAGAAGCCAGCAGAGTTTTTTCTTAATGATTTCTTTAAAACCAAATCCCAGAAGAGCAGCTTGTTGGGCGGCTGATTCCTGGAGGTAATTGAGCAGGGAGTAAAAATGAGCTTTACCCTTAAAATCTACTTCGTATGTATGAACCTGAAATTCTGCAGTATGAATTTTTTTCATCTAAAGCCTCCTTTTATATCTATCACGGTTTCGACTCCGAATCAACGATATCATCAACCGGTCCAGGGTTGCAATCCGAGCCGGGTAATTATAGTATGTAAATACGATTTATAAGAACATACGCTGAAATCGCAATATTCGAAATAAAAAATGGAGGGAATATTTCAATTCACCTCCCTTCAATAAAAACAAAATAGGAAGATTTTAGGCCCCGTCGCTCCTGTGAGCTCCGATGAAACCGATGAGGGCAGGGCCAGGAACAGAAGGGTTGAACTGGTAAAAACAGCTTAATTAATAGTTCAGGTTAAATAAAGCTAGCTCGTACTATATCAATAATTTGCTCCGGCAGGGCAAACAAGAAGGAAGGAAAAAGCATAAAAAACCGCACCCCAAAAAAGGCAAATAACACTCGCCGGATTTTTTAGAACAAGAGATACTTAAGATTGGCTTTATCGTCCATTACCAGCTCGATATTGCCTTCGGTTGAGGTGAAAAGGATCGTCACACCTGGACCGTGGCCGGCTAACATGCTGGCGCTGTGCGAAATAACTCCAACAGTGACAGCTCCTGTTTTAAAAATATGGCCGTAGCTGCTGTCAGCATCTATAATGGCCACCAAATCTCCAAAGCGCAGCTTGTCCAGGCCGTACTCCTTGACTGTTTTCTCGTCAAATAGCTGAATATCATAATCGCCGCTGTAGGCATGGCTTGTGCCCAGTCCTGAGCCCATGATTTTGGCCGGAATTTTGAGGGCAACTGGAACTCGAAGCTTACCCTCTTTTGTCACACCCAGACCGCTTGCCGTCAAAGCCTCCATTAATTCAGGGCTCATATTCATGACCTTAACGCCTTTGACGTTTGATAGCTCCATCCCGACGCCCCAGGCAGAAACATGCATCTTATCTCCAATGGTCAACTTCCCGAGAACCGCTGCATCTTTGAAATCCACCATCACATGTTCGGAACCACCATGTTTACCGATTACAAATCCCGCAGCATCCTTAGCCTCGCCCGTCAGGACACGAACTTTATTACCGACGCAAGCCAGGACGTTAAAGGCATTACTTTCCGAAACTGATCGAGTACCCGGATTATAGAGCGTTACCGCCGGTTCAACATGATCGCCGGCAATATTTACCGCAGCATCGCCCGTCCTGAAATTTAAGGTAATACTACCGGTGGCAGGAAGTACCCGGAGAGAACCGTCGGCTCCTATTCTGTAAGGAGGGTAGTTCAAACGGGGGGCCGCAATCTGGCCAACAACCACCATCCGTACCAGTTGTTCTCGGTTGAATTCAACCGGCGTTAATTTTTCAGTGTCGGAAAACACTTGTCCCGGGCACATGAAAATTACGGCCAGCATAAAAATAGTAATAATCCGTCCAAGCGGGAAAAGACATTCCTTATTCCCGTAACTTCCCGATAATAACATCGCTTATGCCTCCTCGGTTACGATTTAAATTTTTTTCAAATTTAAACAATATCCCCACTTTCGTCAACTCCGGTATTCATTAGCACGATGAACCCGGGGACGAAAGATTAAGTCTAAGCCGGTATATGGGCTTTAAATTATGCTGTCTACTACTATATTAACCATTTAAATCAGCCAAGGCACAAGAAAAGAGATCTTCAGGGGAAGGGGTGTCCCTTTGGGGAACATCCCCCTTTTTAGTTGCCCCAGCCAGCGCAAAAAAGGTAAAATCAAAAGGTAAAAATTTCAGGAAGGAGGTCCAAGTGATGAATAGAGGTCCTGAGATTAGGGAAAAACATATGGCAAAAGCAGGTATAAAATTAAGATACCGGCTTGGATTAATTCTTCACCTTATCTTTTTAATCTTATTTCTTACCGGCAATTTACTGCCGGCCCAAACTCAAAAAGCTGCAGCTAATCCACCTCTTCCGCCAAACCTTGATGCTCTGGTCTCCAACATAATGAAGACCTTTAACGTACCCGGGCTGAGCCTATCTATAGTCAAGGACGGTCAGGTGCTGCTGGCTGAGGGATACGGGGTAAAAAAGCTGGGCAAGCCTGATGCCGTAGATTCTCAAACCCTTTTCGGCATTGCTTCCAACAGCAAGGTTTTTACGGCTGTAGCACTGGGTATTCTGGTTGAAGAGGGGAAAATTAGCTGGGATGAACCGGTTGTTGACTATATGCCCCATTTTCAGATGTATGACCCCTATGTAACCAGAGAAATCAAAGTCAGAGACTTGCTCTGCCACCGCTGCGGGCTGGGACTGGGTGCCGGCGACCTGATGCTCTGGCCGAATACAGACCTTGGCCGGAAAGAAATCTTAAGGCGTGTTCGTTTTATAAAACCGAACAGTTCTTTCAGAAGCAGGTACGCTTACAGTAATATAATGTTTGTGGTAGCCGGAGAGCTTGTGGAGCAGGTAAGCGGAATGAACTGGGAGGATTTTGTCCGGGAAAAAATCCAGAAAAGAGTGGGAATGACCTACAGCAATACCCGCTGCTCTCTTGTTAATAAAGAAAAGAACGCGGCCTGGCCGCATATTCCTCTTAACGGAAAGGTAATTCCGGTCGAAACTTTATATATGAATGACAGTGTTAATCCGGCAGGCGGCATCAATTCCTGTGCTGAAGACATGGCCAAATGGATGCGGGTGCTTCTCAATCAAGGAGAGCTGCCTGACGGCAGTCAGTTAGTCTCTGAAAAAATCATGAACGAAATAACCTCTATAGCTACCCCCATTCCCGTCACCATACCGGCTCCAGAATTGGCTCCGGCAGCCATGAATTTTAACGGTTACGGTCTCGGCATCAGGCTCAGAGATTATCGCCGCCACAAGGTTATCACTCATACCGGCGGTTTGGAAGGTTATGTATCTCAGGTATGGTTGATGCCGGAAATCGGTCTCGGAGTTTGCATCCTGACCAATCAGGAGTCAACCGAAGCCTTCTATGCCTTAAATTACCAGATTGTCGACCATTTCCTTCAAGCTCCTGAATTTGACTGGGTTGAGACCTACAGCAAAATTTCGACCAAAAATAAGGAAAAGCAAAAAGAACGGCTGGATAAGATTAAGGCCTCAAGAAAGAAGGACACCCGGCTGTCCCTTCCGCTTCAGGATTATGCCGGTCTTTACAGGGACGACTGGTATGGAGAAATAGAGATTAAGTTTGAAAACGATGAGCTGTTGATGAGTTTCAAGCACAGCCCTGAACTTTACGGCCGGTTAGAACACTGGCATCACGATACTTTTGTAGCCCGCTGGTTTGACCGGGAGCTCCGAGCAGACGCTTTTGTCACTTTCTACCTGAACCATGAAGGCAAAATTTCTGAAGTGAAAATGCTTCCTTTTTCTCCTGATGTTGATTTCAGCTACGATTATCAGGATCTGCTGCTTAAACCGGTGCCGAAGAAAGAGTGAGTAGTCGGTGGTTAGCGGTATTTTACTTAATTGCCTTGGTCCGATTATAAAACTTATCTCTTTTCTTGAAAGGTGTTCTTTCAACTCTTCATATTATTTTCTTTTAATCATACTTATATTTTAGCGCAATAATTATTAAGATAAAAAGTACTAATTATCTCGATTATACCGGGTTTTAATTTTAAACATGGAAGGAGGAGCTTAAATTGAGCTGTCTTCCCCCACATCAACAAATTGTCGCGGCCAAAACGCAAAAATCCCGTCAATATAAAAAAACAACCTTTATTCTGGAAAAGAGGTATCCCTTTGGGAACGTCTTCCTTTAAATAAGAGTTATTTTGAAAGAGTGATAGCCTAAGGCTAACAGGAGAACATTTTATGACAAATGAATCCAACACATCGGTTTATTCATCATTAATTGCTTATTTCTCGATGGAAGTAGGGATTGATCCCGGTATTCCTACCTATAGCGGTGGCCTTGGTATCCTGGCAGGAGACACTCTTCGGGCTGCTGCTGATTTGGGTGTACCCTTGGTTGGAATGACACTATTGTACCGCAAGGGTTATTTCCGTCAAGGTTTGGATGCCCATGGCAATCAGTCGGAGAGTCCCTCCCGGTGGTCCCCGGAAAATGTTTTGCAGCCGATGAAACATCGTATTGCGGTATCAATCGAAGGGCGGCAAGTATCTATCCAAGCCTGGCGCTATTTAATAAAAGGTGTCTCCGGCTATGTTGTGCCTTTGTACTTTTTGGATACAGATCTTCCTGAAAACAGCCCTGAAGACCGGACTCTAACCGACCATCTTTACGGAGGAGATGACCGCTACCGTCTATGTCAGGAGGTAGTCCTGGGGCTAGGAGGAGCGGCCATGCTGAATTCCCTGGGTCATACTAAGATAAGGACTTATCATATGAATGAAGGGCATTCCGCTCTTCTGACTCTTGCCCTGCTGAATAAATTAACCGGAGAGGGTGAATTTAAGCCTGCAAATGAAAAAGACAAAGAGGAGGTCCGCCAAAAATGTGTTTTTACTACCCATACTCCGGTGCCGGCGGGTCATGATATATTTTCTCTCGAATTGGCGCAAAAAGTGTTAGGAGAGAAAATGGCCAATGTTCTTAAAGACTGCAGTTGCTGCCTGAACGGTACTCTGAACATGACTTATCTTGCCCTTTATTTTTCCCGCTACATTAACGGTGTTGCTATGCGCCATGGCGATATTTCGCGTGATATGTATCCAAACTATCCTGTAAACTCCATTACCAATGGAGTGCATGCTGCTACCTGGATAGCCGAACCTTTCCAGCGTCTTTATGATAGATATCTTCCCGAATGGCGAAACGACAACAATTATTTGCGTTATGCTGTCAGCATTCCCCTTGATGGTATAAGGCAGGCTCATGCTGAAGCAAAAAGAGAAATGTTAGCTGAAGTTGAAAAATATACAGGCATTCATCTTGATCCAACAGTAATCACCCTTGGTTTTGCCCGCCGGGCTACTGAATATAAGCGAGCCGATTTACTGCTTTCCGATGTAGAGCGCCTTCAAAGAATAATAAACCAAGTGGGCCCGCTTCAGATTATTTATGGAGGCAAAGCTCATCCTCAAGATGAAGGTGGAAAGCGGGTAATACGACATATTTTTGAAGCCGCCTCAGCTGTAGGGGATGTGATGCCTATAGTATATCTTGAAAATTACAACATGGCTCTTGCCAAATATATTTGCGCCGGTGTTGATTTGTGGGTGAATACTCCGGAGAAACCCCGGGAGGCTTCAGGGACAAGCGGAATGAAATCCGCTCTTAATGGAGTACCGAGCCTGAGTGTTCTGGATGGATGGTGGATTGAAGGACATTTGGAAGGAGTAACCGGATGGTCGATAGGTGAAAGCTGGCAAACAGCCAGTAATCCGGAGAGAGAAACAGCTTCACTTTATAAAAAGCTTGAATATTTGATACTGCCCACGTTTTATAAAAGGCCGGATGAATATGCCAGAATCATGCGTTCGGCTATAGCTGTAAACGGCTCCTTTTTCAATGCTCAGCGTATGGTCTGGCAATATGTTAAAAATGCATATATCTGAACTGCCCCTCAAAATTAGTTGATGTTTTGTGCTCATATCCATGCCTCCATTTTACATCATCTCGGTAAGATTTTAGGTGAGTAAACGAATCAGGCTTCGGTTAGATTCTTAAATGAGCCAACACGTTGGGTCTGGGCTTACCGTCCGTCGTTCGAACTACCATTGGGAACCAGTCGTCGAGATAACGATAGTAGCCGTATTTATAAGAGTACCGGCCGCTCCTGAACTTTATCCGGATATCGGCCATCTTTTCCGGCTTGATTTCCTTATCCAGGAGAAGGTCAAACCCGAAATAATCGTCTTCTCCCTCTTCTCTCTTCCATCGCAATTCCGCCGGATAATGGTTCGTTTTATTTGAAAAATACCGGCCAAAATATTCCTAACCGCGACAGCATTTGCTTGGAATAAGAGAAGTCTGCTCGATTTTCCTTTTAGAAGATTCAACGGACTAAAATAACCCAATTTAAAAACTATCTTAAACAATATTTTGGGAATTAATAAAATCGTTTAAGCCTGAATAAGGAAAGCTCCTTAAAATTATTTTCTTCATAGGAAGGGGTGTCCCTTTGGGGAACATCCCTCTAATTTAAATAATCCATTTCCGGTTTATGTTACGCAGGCTCAATAGAAATAGGCAAAGACAAAATGCCCCAAGAATAACGAAATTAAGCGACAAAGACATAATATGCTTTCCATTGATTGCTCCATGGAGGATATCTACACCATAAGTTATGGGAAGCACATAAGAAAGCGGCCGGATAAATATGGGAAGAGATATAATGGGGAAAAATAATCCGCATAAGAATATCATTGGGAAGCGAAAGAAATTGGAAAAAGTTTGAGCTTCAAAAACCTCACTCACCGAAACCGCAATGAAAAGCCCGAGAAAGGTTGAAACAATAGCAATGAGGATAATAGCCGGAACCACAAGAGACCAATTTATTATTGATAGGTCTGCCAGGAAAGAAGCAATCAAAACAGGCACTAAGGCATTGGCAATCCCGAAGAGTATTGCCCCGGATGTCTTGGCCAGCATCAACAGCTCCAATGAAATGGGGGCAAGAAGCAATCTTTCAAAAGAGCGGCTTTTTCTCTCGAAGGTAATGGTTACCGACAACATTGAAGTTGTGCCAAAAAGTATAGATATGGTTATAACACCCGGCAGAAGCTCCAGGGCACTATCCAGCCCGCTGCCCGATCTTATAAAGAACATGCCTGTCCAGGCCAGAGGGAAAATAATTCCCCAGCTTATATTTGGAGGCTTTAGATAATAAGCCCGCATATCTTTGGCAAGGATGTTCCAGAAGGCAATCCAGCGTTTCACTGATTTCTTTCTCCTCCCCCCTTTTCCTTCTCTTTTTTCATCAGACCCGCTTCAATCCCTGTAACCTGGACAAACACATCCTCCAAAGACGGCCGGTGCCTCCTGGCCTCTGTCACCTGAATCCCTTGATCCTCTAAGAACCGGATCAGTGTGCCGACATCTGCCGGCTCAGAAGATTCAATCCGGATCAAATCTGAATCGAATTGGAAATCATACTGCGGAAAACAAGAGGTTATCTTTTCAGTTAAGTTGGACTTGAAACCGGAGACAGAAATAAGGAGTATGTTCTTTCCCTTAACGGGTTTTAAAAGGTCTTCCGTGCAATCAATTCGGATAATTCGCCCATCCGCTATAAAGGCAATCCTCTCACAGAGCCGCTCTGCCTCTTCAATATAATGGGTGGTAAGAAAGACCGTGGTCCCCTGATTATGGAGACCGGAAATTATCTGTCTTACCTGACGAGCGCTGGCAACATCAATTCCTGTTGTCGGTTCATCGAGAAAAAGAACAGGAGGCTCGTGAATTATTCCGGCGGCAAAGGTCAACTTGCGTTTCATCCCCTTGGAATAGTTAGCGAATTTTCGGGCAGCAGCGTCGGCAAGGCCGAAGGTTTCCATGAGCTTTTGTGCTCGTATCTTTCGCTCTTTTTTGTGCATTCCATAAAGGGCTGCACAGAAGCATAGGTTTTCGAAGCCAGTAAGTTCAGGATAAAGATTACTTTCATCAGGAACAATCCCTATCATATGCTGGGCTGCTTTGGGATTGCTGGTACAATCTATGGAATCAATATAAATTGACCCGGCATCCGGCCTGGCCAAACCGGTAAGAATATTTATGGTAGTCGTCTTCCCGGCTCCATTAGGACCGAGAAAGCCGTATAATTCTCCTTTTTTTACTTGGAAACTGATGTCGTTTAAAGCACGAACCTCCCCATATCTCTTGGTAAGTCCTTTTACTTCGATGGCTATTTCATCTGAAAAATGGGGGCGGTTTGAAAAATGGGGGCGGTTCACTTATTTACCTTATTTTTCCCGATAGAAATTTTAACATTCTTTTCTCTTATTGGGAATTCTTATAGGATGCATCAACCTTCATGCCTTATTGAAATTTTTGAGCACTTCGTCGATTGTAGTCAGCAGGGCAAAGCCGTAGCCGAGATTTAATAAGGAAGCCTCGTGCATTTCCTGGGAGAACGTTGCTGTTCCGTCTTTTAAAAAATATACTTCAAACCCTCTCATGAAAGCACTCCGGGCAGTAGTTTCACAACAGAGATTGGTCAACACACCGCCGACAACAACTTGGCGAACCTCTTTTTTCCGAAGAATCTTTTCCAAGTCGGTATTTAGAAAGCCGTCGTACTGAGCCTTTTGCCCTGTAATGCCTTTGCTTGGATCCAGAATTTCAACAATTTCACTCATCGGGTCATCCAATCTTATTCTTTCGCTCCACCAACGCAGCATTAGGTTATCCGGATCATCGGAATCAATATGACGGGTGAATATTACGGGACGGCTGGAACTGCTGAATGCCTCCACCAGAGGCTTAAGCTTTACAGCCAGCAGGTCTGACTTTGGCACAAAAAAATTACTCCCCTGATCACAGAAATGGCGCTGCATGTCGATGATTAGGAGAGCGGCTTTGTTTTTGTCGAAGTTGAAGCCTTCACGCATTTTACCTCTTTCATAATAAGATTAGGTTTAAATTAATCAATCTCCCCCATTCTATAGCACACCGAGATTATTTCAATACCGTTCAACATTATCTAACCTGGATTATTCACGAGCCGAGGTTGGTGCAGCTGCGAGGCGCAGGACACGCAGCTGTGGTTCTCCACCGCAAGTGTCCTGTAACGAAGCAGATGCGCTGAGATCGGCGGGTTAGGCTGGGTCGGCGCCCGAAGGGTAAAAAAGGCCGATTTTAAATAATATTAAATGGAAGAATTAAATGAACTTAATTTCTTTACCTACGCCATGATAAAATCTCTTAAATCATAGATAGTATTTGTGATATAAAAAGTATCGGCCTTTTTTATGAACAGTTCAGGTTAAATAACTTAAAATTATTAAAGGCGGAATAGAATGAAATCAAAAAAATACTTCGGCTTTTACCTTGTGGCCGCCGGTTTGATTTTTCTGAATGCGGTTTTTCTTCAAGCTGCTCAAGAGAACAACCTTGATGCTGAAACCATACTGAAAGAATTCATTGACGACTATGTGGAAAACGACGAGCTCCCCGATACCCCGGTTGTATTCGGAAGGCATATAACCGGACCGGAAGAAAGCCTATGGACTATTTCAATAGATGCAAGTAAAAACCCGAAAGGTACTTTAGCCAAAGGGCTGCCGGATGTTCCATCTTTTGTATGCAAACCCCTTTACCGCCCTTTTACCTTATATACTATAAACGGATATACTATCATTTGAAATTTGAGCAGAGCCTTGATATAAGGGACATTAGCGAATGGGGAAAGCATAAAATAAGAACCAAGTTAACAAGGAGAATAGGATGGAAAAAATAAGTGCTCTTCTGAGCTTAAAAATTCTGTCTGCAGCAACGACATGTTTATGCTGGTTGTTCCTTTCCTGGGGATGTTCAGGACAGGCATCCATCAAGGCTGATCTGGCTATTATAAACGGAAAAATCTGGACGGTGGATAATGATGTGCCGTTAGCCGAAGCCGTAGCAGTATGGAAAGGAAAAATACTGAAAGTGGGATCAAATAGAGAAATTCAAAAACTGGTGGGACCCAAAACAGAAGTTATTAATGTTGAAGGCAGACTAGTTCTACCTGGGTTTTGTGACTCTCATACTCATTTTGTTGACGGCGGCTTTCATCTGATGGGAGTGAAGCTAAAAGATGCAGAAAGCCAAGAGGAGTTCGGCCGGCTGCTGGCTGAAAAGTCTAAAGAGCTTCCCCCTGGAGCCTGGATTACAGGAGGGAATTGGGATCATGATAAATGGCCAGGAGGCAATTTACCCACTGCTGAACTCATCGACCGGTATGTTCCGGACCGTCCTGTTTTGGTCAGCCGCTACGACGGACATATGAGGGTTGCCAACAGTTTAGCCTTAGAAATGGCAGGAATCACAGCTCAAACGCCGGATCCGCCCGGCGGGATAATTGTACGTGATCCTCAGACCGGAAAACCTACGGGAGTCTTAAGGGAGACCGCAGCCCGGTTGGTCAGCCGGATCATTCCTCCTCCTCAGAGGGAAGAGATAAAAAAAGCCATCCAAAAATCTCTGGAACATGCCCGTGAACACGGCATCACCAGCATTCACCAGGTGGATATGACCCCCATTGACCTTGAAATATATCAGGAACTTCTTAATAAGGGAGAATTGACTTCCCGGATATATGGATTTATTGCTATTGAGAAGCGCCATCTATTGATTGATTTGGGAATCCGCCGGAACTTCAACCATCGGAACTGGATTGCTATAGGAGGAGTCAAGGCTTTTCTTGACGGATCTCTTGGTTCCAGCACCGCTCTTTTCTTTGAACCATATGACCAGGACCCTTCAAGCTACGGAATTTTTGTAGTGAATCCTGATGAGCTGAAAAAACAAATGATGGAGGCAGATAAAGCAGGACTTCAATTGGCGGTCCATTCTATCGGGGACAGGGCCAATTCTGAACTGCTTGATATGTTTGAACAGATCATTGAAGAAAACGGGCCCAGGGACCGAAGATTGAGGATTGAGCATGCCCAACATCTGCAATCTGCCGACTTCAAGAGATTTAATAAGCTAAATGTCATCGCCTCTGTTCAGCCTTACCATGCCATTGATGACGCCCGCTTTGCCGAGAAAAGAATCGGTTTGAAAAGATGCGAAACTACTTATGCTTTTCGTTCATTTCTGGAAAATGATGTGATGATGATTTTTGGTTCGGACTGGACAGTAGCTCCTTTGGATGCTCTATGGGGAATCTATGCGGCTGTAACCCGGAAGCCTCTGGACGGCTCTCACCCTGAAGGCTGGTTTCCGGAACAAAAAATCTCCGTGGAACAGGCAATCAGAGCCTACACTTACAATCCGGCTTATGCTTCATTCCAGGAAGATATTAAAGGTGCCATAAGCTCCGGAAAACTGGCGGATATAGTGGTTCTATCCAGGGATATTTTAACAATTTCTCCGGAGGAGATAAAAGAAACTGAAATTCTCTACACCATCACTAACGGCCAAATTGTTTATAAAAAAGATTTATAAAAAAGAATAAAATATAGAAGTTCTGCTTTTTTCATTTTTCGGCTGACTTTTTATAGATACGATTTCCAGCGCCTAAAAATCTCATTTTATCTATTATCTTTACAGCCGTTTTCTGATGGGCGACCCCTCTATATCCCTCTGTATCACACAATGATGAACAGCAATATCTGCCGGAGGCTTTTTTCCTGACTTCGTTATTATTATCAATGACTTACAAGACTTTTTCATTTTTTAACTGGACAGCAGTTGTTTCACATATATTCTGATTGTTCCTCAGCTGCTATGGAGAGCTGAGCTTGAGGAAGAGGGGGAGCCCATCCTTTGGAGGGTAGACCAGGCAATAAACTTCAGATAATCCATAGACTCTGCCTCAGTTCTGTTCCTCCCTCTGTGACCAGAAAATGAGGATGGAAGTTTATCCGGCTTCCGAATGACTGGATCACTGCAATGATGCCCGGGGTGACATCTCTTTCTGTGGCTGCCTTTAAATATTTCATAAGTGCTTCTTTGCCGCATACACACAGTTCGCATCCACTCACCCCCGCATATGAGTCCGCGGAAAAGTTAAATCCTGATAGTGGACAAACTTCATTAATGGTCAAGATTGGGCGATAGCGAAATATGCTGAATACACTCGGATTATTTAAAGGACTTTCTCTTCGACATTCATATATTTCAACAACTTCCTCTATATATCCGGAAAAGAATATTAAAAGAAGGGAAAATATTATTCGTTAGAGACGAAGATAAGCTTTATGAAATTGCTTTCAGAACCGCTCAAGCCTATGAGGATTTCAAACACATCTACCATGATTACTTAAAGGAGATAGCCGATGTTGGATTTTGAACGCCTGCTGGCCAAGATCGATGAACTCGATGGATATCTCAAGGAAATTCAGGAGATAAGCCCGGAAAACTTTGAATAATATAAAAAGATAGAGAAAAGACGTGCCTGTGAGCGCCTTCTTCAGGTTTCAATTGAAAGCATGATAGATATTTGTGCTATCATTGTTTCAGGACTCAGGCTTGGTCTCCCGGCTGAAGAAGATGATCTGTTCGACAAATTAGAACAAGCAGGAATCATATCGCCTCTAATGTTGGCTAAGTTAAAGAAAATGAGAGGATTCCGTAACATTTTAGTCCATGAATACGGACGGATTAATGATGAGCTTGTCTATAATATGTTAAAAACTCAGATGAATGATTTCAATGAGTTTAAAAAAGAAATATTAAAATACATTACTAAAAATAAGCATTAGAGCCTGGAAGGGGTGTCCCTTTGGGGAACGTCCCCCCATCTATTCGCCCACCTCCACCTCCTCACGTCGTCTCGCAGGAATTCTTGATGGATACCGAGGCTCCGGCTGAATATTTTTCATGATTTTCTCTTTGACCGGGCAGAAGTCTGGCTGGTTTTCGGCATTTTCCGGGCTTCTCTGCGTCTTGTGATGAGTTTTCGCCCACCAGCAAAGACTTGCAATTGTCCTTGACATCCTTTTTGTAGCGATTTATACTCCCCCACGATGGTTGAATGGGAAAAGGGCAATGATGATGTGTTCCCAGCTACCACAGCAGAAAAGGAATTTCCTATAGTGTCACCTGTTTTTCCCCCTGGCAGGTGATGGGCAGGGCGGGCTAAACGGCCTGCTTGCTTTGGCTGCTCCGGAAGTGCTTAGAATGGCGTGTTTATATTTTTTACATTTTGATGAGTTCTACGCGGCGGTTGGCAGCCCGGCCTCCTTCGGTTTCATTGGTGGCAGCAGGGGCAAGAGGCCCCTTTCCATAGGGAATCAGCCGGTCAGCGGAGATTCCGTGCTGAGATGTCAAATAATCCACTACAGCCTAAGCTCGTTTTTGAGAAAGTTCTCTGTTGCACTCCAAAGTGCCTGTCATGTCCGTATGTCCCACTACTTTTATCTTTCTTGTTATTTTGGGTTCAGGAATTCCT
>CAYTTR010000041.1:0-21368 GCA_964440805.1 uncultured Eubacteriales bacterium | reverse complement strand
GAGACCTGCCACATGAGCAAGAATATCTTAAAGGTATTTCATTTGCAAGACTTGGTTGACTTGGGAAGACGGTTGTGCGATTATTAGTTTTAAATTTTTCCCCGGGAGAAAAAGCTTATGCCTGAGAATAAAGAATCACCTGAGCTCAATCAATCCCGCCCGGAGGAAGATGCCGGTGAAGGATTTACCCTTCTTGATAAAACTCAATCAGACTTCGATTTAACCATAAGAGATGACCAATTTGATTTTTATTGGCTTCAAGATGCTGTAAGGTTAAACCGGAAAAAAGGAAAAAGATTTCGCCTAATTGATTCCGGCGCCTTGGAAGCACAGCAGCTTGAATGGCTGGCTGAAGCTGGAGCCGATATCTATACCTCAAACAGTATTAAAAGAAAAATCTCTGAGCTGGAAATAATCCAGATGTCCTGCCGCAAAGGTAATTCAATTTTGGTTTATCTTTTAAAAACCAGCTTTGGAGAAAACGGAGAAGAAAACGGCCAAAAAAAAGGAGAAGAAAAAGAAGGAAATTCTCTCCTCCTTCTTAATCTTGCCCGTAACGGAGTTTATTTTCATGTTCCCTTGAGAAAAACCGAAGAATTCCCAAATCTCATCAATCTTGCCCAGGAATGCCGGCGGGGAGGAAGCTGGCTTGTTTATTATCACCAGGGCAGTTTCCAGCAAGAGTTATTTGCCTTAGCCGGAGAAGGTGCCTGGATACACTTTTCTCCTGATTCTATAAAAGAAAGGGAGGAAGATTTCCCTTATTTAGACCTGGTCAAGCTCACTCAAAAGAAAGGGGCCAACACTGTTTTTTATATCGATGAAAAGCCTTCTCTTTCCTTTCTTTATGACATAATGGAAGCCGGGGCAGCTGTTTTTTTTTTCAGGGCCTCTTTCGACTTCAAATCACCCTTTCGTCCTCTCCAGGAAAAAGCAAGAGAAAGAGAACTTGATTTCCGGGCTTATTACCTCTATCCAAACTTTATCTATTGAAATCGGTGGCAATCCTTTTCAATGAAAGGAATATCATCTATAATCTACTGACGTGGATTATTTCATTCATAAAAAAGGCTGATAATATGGGAAAAGAGGATGAATTCCGGAGGAGGAAATTCAGGTGATTGAAAATTCTTCCAGCACAAATTTAAGGGAAGGCCTGAAAAAAATAAAGCAGGCAGAAAAAGAAGCCAAGGAAATTGTTCAGGAAGCTGAAAACAGGGTGGGCTCCAAACTTCTCCCTGAAGGCAGGGAAGAAGCAGTGAAAATAAAGGAAGAAATAATAGCCGAAGCCCGGAAAAAAGCAGAAGAAGAGAGAAAAAAACTAATTGAGAAGGCCAAAAAAGAGGCAGAAGAAATTAAAACCAAAGGAGAAGAGGAGGCTTCCAGCCTGAAAAAGAAAGCAGAAAAGAGAATGGAAAAAGCTATTAAAAAGACTGCTTTAAAAATAAAAGAAATAATGGAGCAAAAGTCCTGAACCATGGCTACAGGCACAGTCAACCGGGTGGAAATAATCGCTTACTCAGGCAAAAAAGAGGAACTTCTCTCCCTTCTCCAGAAAAACGGATTTGTCCAGATTGAAAAGACAACAGAGGAAACCCTTAAGGCGCCCCTGCCGGTTGATGTTTCAGATTCAGAAGAACTGATTAACCGACTGACCAAAGCCATAGATTTCCTCGAGCGTTGGGACGAGGAGAAATGGACCAGCAGGCTTTTTTCGCCTCCCTTGCAGGCAAGCTGGAACGAAAAAGAGGAGCTTCTAAACCAGGAGCTTGTTTCTTTGCTACAAGAAGTGGAAAAGCTTCAGGAAGAAGAAAAAGAAATACTTTCCAGGATAATCTTTCTGGAAAAAGAACTGGAGTTCTTACTTCCTCTAACTGAGTTTCCTCTTCCTATAAAAGAAGTAAAACCTACCGAAAAGGCCGAGGTTATCCTGGGGAATCTGCCTGCCTCATCCCTTGTGGAAATGACTGAGATTGAGGAAACGGAGGAATTCTGGTTTGATGTGTTCAGGAAAGAAAAAAGAACGGTTTCACTTCTGGTTGTCTTCCACAGGGAAAAAAAGGATTTAATTGAGCAGAAGCTTAAGGAAAATGGTTTTAATCCCCTTTATTTTACCGGGCCAATTTTGTCTTTGGCTGATGATGAAGATTTTGTGCCTCAGATAATAGAAAAAATAGAGGAAAAGGTAGAATCTGAACGCCGGCTGCTGGAAAATCTATCCTTTAGGGGGAAAGATCTTTTCCCTCAGAGGGAAAAATTCATGAAAGCCCATGATATTCTATTGAGCGAGGCAGAAAAAGCCCGGGCTTTGCTTCAGATTGGTTTCACTGACCAGGCCTTCCTTCTTGAAGGCTGGCTCAAGGAGTCTGATGTTCCCAGGTTCCGCCAAGTCCTTAAACCCCTGGAGGACTGGACAGAAGTTACCATCCGGAAACCAGAACCGGATGAAGAACCGCCTGTGGTCCTGGACAATCCCTCCACAGTCCAGCCTTTTGAGCTGATTACTCGACTTTATGGTCTTCCCCGGCCGGGCTCGCTTGATCCTACTTTGCCTTTAACTCCCTTCTTTTTTGTCTTTGTCGGTCTGGCTGTCAGCGAAGCCGGCTATGGCCTTCTGGTTACTTTGCTGAGCCTTATTTTTCTTCGCTGGGGCAAACCTAAGGGAGGATTGCTTCAGTTCACTAAGCTCATGGTTTTTCTGGGAATATCCAATATCATTCTGGGGACCCTGGTTGGCGGATGGTTTGGTTTTCAGGTCCGGGGATTGCTCGTTCTTGATCCTTTAAAAGATCCGCTGTCTTTCTTGATTTTAGCTTTAGCCCTGGGTTTCATTCAAGTCTGGTATGGAACCTTGCTTCAAATGAAAGAAGATTTCCGGGAGAAGAAAATCCTGCGGGCAGTTTTTGCCCAGGGAGGGTGGCTTCTTTTGCTGCCCTCACTTGTTCTTTACCTAACTGAAGGCAGTCTTATCTGGGGCTGGTTTTCCCTTTCAGGAGCCCTGGGAATTGTTCTTTTTTCATCTCCCAGCCGGAATGTCTTCAGCCGCTTTTTCGGCGGTCTTTACAGTCTTTATGATATTTCCCGCTACCTGGCGGATGTTCTTTCCTATTCCCGCCTGCTGGCTCTCGGCCTGGCTACAAGTGTTATTGCTATGGTGGTTAATACCCTGAGTGAGTCGGCCCTGGGCGTACCCTGGCTGGGCTGGTTTCTGGCAGCAGTAATTTTTGTAATCGGTCATTTATTCAATCTGGGCATTAGTTTCCTTGGAGGCTTTGTCCATTCAATGAGGCTTCAATTTGTTGAGTTTTTCAGCAAATTTTTTAAATCCGGTGGAAGGCCGTTCAAGCCTTTCGCCTTGACTGGAAAATATGTGGAATTCAGGTGAGATAAAGGAGGAGATATGGCTCTTGGATTAACCCTGGCTCTGGTAGGAGGAGCCCTGGCAGTCATCATGGGAGGGATTGGTTCAGCCATTGGCATTGGCCTGGCTGGACAGGCCTCAAGCGGAGTAATGAGCGAAGATCCGGAGAAGTTCGGAAGTTTGCTTCTTTTAGTGGCTCTGCCCGGAACTCAGGGAATATACGGCTTTTTAAGTGCGTTTTTGGTTATCCTGAAATTAGGCCTGACCGGGGAGGCAGTGATACAACCTGGTATTTTTCAGGGCTGGCAGATAATGATTTCCTGCCTCCCGGTGGCTTTCACCGGCCTGGTTTCCGGTATTCACCAGGGAAAAGTCTGTGCTTCGGGTGTCTACATGGTTGCCAAACAGCCTAAGGACCTGATGAAACCGGTCGTTATGGCTGCCCTGGTCGAAACCTATGCTGTTCTGGGTTTGTTAATCACCATCCTTCTGCTTAATGGAATCAAGATCTGAGTTCAAAAGGAGTCTTTCTCACTGATGAGCCTTGAAAAGATAATTGAAAACATTCTGAAGGATGCCCGCAATAAGGCCCAGGAGATAATAAAAGAGGGAGAAGAGAAAGCAGAAGCTGTCCGGGAAGAAGCGCGTAAAAAGGCTGAAGAGCAAGCCCGTCTCTTTATGGAAGAGAGTGAAAAAAGGGCCGAACTTGAAGCCGGAAGGATTGTCACTCAGACGAAACTGGAGGCAAAACTCTTAATTCTTTCCACCAAGAGACAGCTCGTTGATCAGATCCTGGCAAAGGCTTTTAACAAGGAAAAGTCAAGCATTAAAGGCCTTAAAAAAACTGTCATTTTAAAAGACGGCCGGAAAGAGCAAGCCATGCCAGGGGAGGCCTTGAAGGAGGTGCTCCGGCCTGAACTGGAAAGCTTCATTTTGGAGGTGTTGGAGCTTTGAGTAAACCCCACCGGACAGATTATGCTTATGCCGTGGGCAGGATCCGGGTCCTGGAAAAGGACCTTATTCCTGGACCGGTATTCCGGGAAGCAGCCGGGGGAAAAGAGGTTAAAGAGGCTTTAAATATCATTTTTGATGCAGGCCGTTTTCTGGATGAGAATCCGGGTATGATGACGCCAGAATCCCTGGATAATTTTCTGAAACGGGAAGAAGAGCACTTATTTAATCTGGCAGATAATTTATTACTTGAGGGAGAATTTTTAAGGCTAATCCAGGAAGAAGACCAGCCTGAATCAGTTCTATCCCTGGCCCTGAGGAAAGGTAATTCATTTCTGATCGATTATCTGCGCCACAAGATTGACCTGCTGAACCTCAAGGCTATAATGAGGGGAAAATACATGGAATTGAGTCTCAGTCAGCTTGAACCCTGGATTTTTCCGGGAGGGTTTCTAAACGAAAAAGACATTCTAACTGAATATGATGAGCCTTTAACTCATTTAGGAGAAAGCCTTCGTTTTTCACCTTATGCCTCTATCTGGGAAGAGGGGCTTGAGGCTTTATCCAGAAAAGAGACTTTCCGGGTTTTGGAGAGGAAAATGGAAAATTTATTGATGGATTACCTCAATATAGCCCGCCGTGTTGTTTTCGGTCCTGAGCCAGTCTGTGCTTATGCCCTGGCTAAGAAGCATGAATTTAAATATTTCAGGCTTGTTGTTTACGGCAGGTTAAGAGCTGTACCGGGTGATGTCATCCAGGAAAGACTGGGGAGAACTTATGCTGGATAAAATTGCCATAATCGGCCGGGATGAGCTTGTTTTTCCCCTGAGAGCAGCCGGATTCAAGGTATATTTGCCTCAAAATGCTGATGAAGTTAGAAAGCTCATCAAGGAACTTAAGAAGGAAGGAATTGTTCTCTGCCTTCTTCATGAAAGCTTCCTTCAGGAAATGAAGCCCGAACTGGAAGCTGAAAGGAAAAAGGCAGTTCCGGTAATAGCCGGTTTTTCCGACTACAGGACCGCCGAAGATGTGGTCTGGCAGATGCTCAGGAGATTAGCGGTCCGGGCCGTGGGTTCGGATTCTTTACTCAAGAAGAGAGGAGCCAATGAAAGAGGGTAGGATTATTCGGGTGGCCGGGCCTCTGGTGGTGGCTTCCGGCTGCTTAGGAGCCAAGATGTATGATATGGTCAAAGTGGGAGAGCTCGGCCTGATCGGCGAGATTATTGAATTAAGAGAAGACCGGGCTTATATCCAGGTTTATGAAGATACTACCGGCATAGGTCCGGAGGAGCCGGTGTTTTTGACCGGAGAACCTTTGAGTGTAGTTCTTGGTCCCGGGCTTCTTGGGTCTGTTTATGATGGCATCCAGCGTCCTCTGGATATAATCAGAAGCCAGACCGGGGATTTTGTCACCCGGGGAGTGGCAGCTTCTCCTCTTGACCGGAAAAAGAGATGGAAAGTCAAGCCTTCTTTAAAAAAAGGAGACCGGGTGACCGGCGGGGATATTCTGGGAATTGTCCAGGAAACTCCCCTGATTGAGCATAAAATTTTGGTCCCTGAAGGAATAGAAGGAAAGATAGAGGAAATAAACAAAGGCTCCATCACTCTTGAAGACACGGTGGCCCGAATTAAAACAGGTGACGGAACTGTTTCTCTCGCCATGGCCCAGAAATGGCCTATCCGTCATCATCGAAGGGTCAGGGAGCGGATGTCGCCGCACGAGCCTTTGGTTACGGGGCAGCGAGTGCTCGATACTCTATTTCCCCTGGCAAAAGGCGGGACCGCCTGTGTTCCCGGACCTTTCGGAAGCGGCAAGACTGTAGTTCAGCATCAGTTGGCCAGGTGGTCGGACGCCCAGATAATTGTTTTTGTGGCCTGCGGTGAAAGGGGAAATGAAGTGGCGGATCTTCTCCTGAGTTTTCCCGAACTCAAAGATCCCCATTCAGGCCGGCCTTTGATGGAAAGAACCATAATCATTGCCAATACTTCCAACATGCCGGTGGCAGCCAGAGAAGCTTCAATTTATACCGGCATGACCATTGCCGAGTATTTCCGCGATATGGGCTATTCGGTAGCTCTTATGGCTGATTCTTCCAGCCGCTGGGCCGAGGCCTTAAGAGAAATATCCGGCCGGATGGAAGAAATGCCCGGAGAAGAAGGATATCCAGCCTACTTAGCCAGCCGCTTAGCTGAATTTTATGAAAGAGCAGGCAAGGTAATGTGCCTCGGTTCAGACAAGAGGGAAGGAGCCTTGAGTGTTATTGGAGCAGTTTCACCTCCAGGAGGAGATCTTTCTGATCCGGTGGTGCAGGGGACGCTGAAAGTGGTCAAGGTTTTTTGGGCTCTTGACGACCGCCTGGCCAACATGCGTCATTTTCCGGCCATAAACTGGCTTTTAAGCTATTCTCTTTACACGGAGAACATAAAGGATTTCTGGGAAAAGGAGGTAGCTGAGGAATTCAGCCGGCTCCGCCAGGAAGCCATGAAGCTGCTGGAAGAAGAGTCCGAGCTTCAAGAGATAGCCCGGCTGATTGGAGTGGAATCCCTGTCACCGAGAGAGCGGCTGGTTCTGGAAACAGCCCGGTCTATCAGGGAGGATTTCCTTCATCAGAATGCCTTTCATCCCCAGGATACCTATGCCTCCCTGCACAAACAGTACCTGATGCTCCGGAATATTATCCACTTTCATAACCTTGGGTTGAAGGCCGTGGAGGAAGGAGTAAGTTTCCAGGAAGTAGAATCGCTCAAGATCAGGGAAAAAATTGCCCGGATGAAGTTTTTTCCCGAAGAAGATTCAGAGCTTCTGGAAGTTTTTGTTGAGATCGGCGAGGCTTTTAAATCTCTTGCCGGAAAAAAAGATTGAGGTGTTCCATGTACAGAGAATACTTGACCGTTTCCAATATTGTTGGCCCCCTGATGTTTGTTGAGAAAATACAGGATGTCAAGTATGCCGAACTGGTGGAAATAGAGACCGCCGGCGGCCAGCTTCGCCGGGGAACAGTTCTTGATGTATCCCTTGATAGGGCTGTGGTTCAGGTTTTTGAGGGAACAGTGGGACTGGATGTAGAGAAATCCCGGGTGAAGTTTTTGGGCCGCTCCCAGCAGTTGGGTGTTTCCAGCGAAATCATCGGCCGGGTTTTTGATGGTTCAGGAAGGCCGAAGGACAGAGGTCCCCAGATTATCCCGGAAAAAATGTTGGATATAAACGGGGCTCCCATTAATCCTCAAGCCAGGGATTATCCCTCAGAATTTATTCAAACAGGAATCTCTTCTATCGATGGAATGAATCCTCTGGTCAGGGGCCAGAAGCTTCCCCTTTTTTCCGGAAGCGGACTACCCCATGCCCGCTTAGCGGCCCAGATTGCCCGGCAGTCTAAAGTCCTGGGCAAGGAGGAGAAATTTGCGGTTGTTTTTGGAGCTATGGGAATTACTTTCGAGGAAGCTGATTTTTTCATAGAGGATTTCCGGAACACAGGAGCCTTGGAGAGGGCAGTGCTTTTTCTGAATCTGGCCAATGAGCCTCCTATTGAAAGAATCGCCACT
Organism: uncultured Eubacteriales bacterium; assembly: GCA_964440805.1. Taxonomy (GTDB): domain Bacteria; phylum Acidobacteriota; class Aminicenantia; order Aminicenantales; family Aminicenantaceae; genus CAYTTR01. The sequence continues at coordinate 13,513 of CAYTTR010000041.1, read as the reverse complement.
CCCCGTCTTGCCCTGACCTGTGCTGAATACCTGGCCTTTAACCTAAACATGCATGTTCTGGTCATCCTGGTGGATATGACTTTTTATGCCGAGGCTTTGAGAGAAATTTCAGCTGCCCGCAAGGAGATTCCCGGCCGGCGGGGCTACCCGGGTTATCTCTACACTGATCTTGCTTCCATGTATGAAAGAGCAGGCAGAATAAAGGAGAAAAAAGGTTCGATTACAATGATTCCCATTCTGACCATGCCCGAAGATGATAAAACTCACCCTATCGCCGACCTGACTGGCTACATAACCGAAGGACAGATTATGCTCAGCCGGGAAATTCACCGCAAGGGCATTTATCCGCCGGTTGATGTTCTTCCCAGTCTTTCCCGACTCAAGGATAAAGGAATCGGTGAAGGGAAAACCCGCAAGGACCATGCTGATGTCCTGAACCAGCTCTTTGCCGCTTACGCCCGGGGAAAGGAAGCCAGGGAATTGTCGCTCATTCTGGGAGAGGCGGCCTTGACTGAAATAGACAAGCTTTATCTTAAATTTTCCGATAATTTTGAAGACAGGTTCGTCAGGCAAGGAGAACTCGAAGCCCGCTCGGTTGAAGAGACTTTGGATATCGGCTGGGAATTGCTTCGTTCCCTCCCCCGGCAGGAGCTTAAAAGAATCCGGCCTGAATATCTTGATGAATTTTATCCCCAGGAAAAATGAAACTAAACGTCAACCCTAACCGGATGGAGCTTCTCAGGCTCCGGCGCCGTCTTGTTCTGGCTGAAAGGGGACACAAGCTTCTCAAGGACAAACTGGAGGAACTAATGAGAAGATTCCTGGATATGATAAAAGAACTTTCTTCCCTCCAGGAGCGGTTGACACCGGTTTTGAATCAAATCTTTATCTCATTGGCCATGGCTCAAGCTCCTGCCACTTTTAAAGAAACAGAGGAACTTATTCCTGAAGGAGATCTTTCTCTGGAAACCCGGGAAGAAAAGGTCTTCAGCCTGATTATCCCCAGGATGAAGCTCAGCCATTTGCGTTTTTCTGACTATGATCTGCGCCGAACCAGTGCTGAGCTTGATATCGGGCTAAAAAAAACCAGAGAAATCTTGGAAGACTTGACCGAAATGGTCAGGTTATACAAGGCGGTTGAGCTTCTGGCTGAAGAAATCGAGAGCACCCGGCGCCGGGTCAATGCCCTGGAGCATATCCTTATTCCCAGTCTTAAGGAGACCATCAGGGCCATTGCCGGCCGCTTAGAAGAGATGGAGCGCTCCTACCAGGTCCAGTTGATGAGAGTAAAAGAAATCGTCCGCAAAGAGTGACTAATTACCCATTGTGGCCTGGCCACCCACGGCAAATGAAAATGATGTGCAGTTCACCTCATAGAGGGGAAGGAGGCGAGGCTAGCGTGTTTATCTCGTTTGTCTCGTTTATCTTGTTTATTTAGTTTCAATTATCTCGCCCCCTCTCCTTTTTCATCCAGTCATACCAGACAAACCAGATGAACTAGATAAACTAAATAAACTGAATAAACCGAAAAAACGGAACAGACTGAACAGACCGAACAGACTTTATTCTTTTTTCTTCAGGGAAAGGGGTGTCCCTTTGGGGAACGTCCCCCTTTTATTTAGCCGTACTGGTCTTTGTCGTCGATAATGTCTCCCTTGCGCCATTCCTCAATCCAGGTATCAATAGAGAAGATTTTCATTCCGCCGTCGGCGGTGGAGCAGACCACCCGGTTCAGGCCGGCGTTAATGATCATTTTCTTGCAGATAAAGCAGGGAAAGGCATTTATTGGTTTTTGACTTTTATAGTCGCTGCCGTAAATATACATATCGCCTCCGTAAAGGCTGACCCCGGCCCGGGCAGCGTTGATGATGACATTTTGTTCGGCATGCACACTGCGGCAGAGCTCGTAGCGTTGTCCGTGAGGAATTTGTAATTTGTCGCGCAGGCAGAATCCGTGCTCAAAACTGTCCTTTGTTTTCCTGGGTGCGCCTACATAACCGGTGGATATTATCTGGTCGCCCCTGATAATTATGGCTCCAATGGCCCGTCTGTAACAGGTGCTTCGGAGGGAAACCTCGCGGGCAATGCCTAAGTAATATTCGTCCTTGGAAACTCTTTTAATGTTCATAGAAATATCTCCAGCTTTTTCCTGAAATCTTTTAAGGTTTCGTCATTTATTACCAAAAAATCTGCCATGGCCATGCATTCTTGAAGCTGCTGCCGGGCTTCATCCCGGCTCATTTCCTCAGTTTCTTTGGCTAAGAATTTCTGGAAAGTCCCGGCTGACTCGTCCCGGCCCCGTTTTCTTACTCTCTGGAAACGAATTTCAGCCGGAGCATCTATGGCCAAAAGAATAAATCCCTTATATTGCCTGAAACATTCAACTTCCCTTATGTTTCTGATGCTGTCAATAACAGCCTTGTCTTTAATTCGCTCCATTACCCGGCGGGCGAGCACAGCAGCACCGAAGCGGCGGCGAAGTTCATTTCCAATCCGAATCAAATTATTGCGGGTGACGGGAGTTCCCCTCTTCTTCAGTTCTTCCCTGATAATATCGGAGAGCGAATAAGACTCAAATCCTTTTGATTTAAAAAAAGCAGCCGCCTCTCCTTTGCCTGCTCCGTTTGTTCCGGTGAGGCCAATGAGTTTAATAGCGTTACTTGCGTTCATTGCGTTAATCGCGTTTATAGCGTTTATAGCGTTTATAGCGTTGCCGCGTTATTTTTGTTGTTTTAACCGGCTAAGTCATCAGAGGAATCTTCGGTCGGTTTTTTCTTCTTGCCGAAAACAATAGCAATTAGAATGCTCAGCCCGTATAAAGCAAGCATAGGAACCGCCACAATACTCTGGGTTATCATGTCGGGAGTGGGAGTGATAATGGCGGCAATAGTGAAAGCCAACAGCACAGAATATTTGAAGTTTTTAACCATCCATCGGGGAGTGATCAATCCCATCCTGGAGAGAAAGAAAACAAGAGTGGGCAGTTCGAAAACAAGAGCGATTCCCAGCAATACCCGCAGAGCCAGGGAAAAATAGGTGTCAACGGTTATTACTGGCTGGAAATCTTTTCCCATGGTCAGGAAAAAACGGCAGGCCCAGGGAAAAACCACAAAGTAACCGAAAATAGCGCCCAGGATGAAAAAAACAGAAGTAAACAGAACAAAGGGAACCACGTATTTTTTTTCTTTCTGATAAAGTCCGGGAGCTATGAAATACCAGAGCTGGAGGAAAATAAAAGGAGAGGTGAAAAATATGGCGGCCAGGAAGGAGACCTTGATATAGAGCATGAAAGGTGCGGTCAGAGTGGTGAAAGCCAATTTCTCGCCTTCGGGAAGAAAGCGGGTTACCGGCTGAGACAGAATCTCAAAAAGCTGTTTACTGAATATCCAGGCGGGGATGACAGCCACTACAACGGCGATTACCGAGTAAAAGATTCTTTTGCGGAGATCCTCGAGATGCTCGAGGAAGGTCATTTCGTCAGGGAGCTTTTTCCTTCTTCTCATCCTTTACAGAGTCCTCTTCAATATCCCGTTTGAGTTCGTCCTGGATTTCCCGGAATTCATCGGCCTCGATTTCTTCTTCAATTTTTTCCTTGATTTCGTCAGAGGTTTTCCGGAATTCCCGGATGGCCCGGCCCAATGACCGGCCCACTTCCGGCAGCTTTTTGGGGCCGAAAACCAAAAGAGCTAAGGCCAGTAGAAGGAGGAGTTCTGGAAAACCGATATTACCAAACATGATAAGATATTGTTCTCCGTGATTCACTGGAAATATAGCCTTTAATCCGGGGGAAGTCAAGGAAGTGTTTCCTATGCCCTTCCTCTCATCCAGGTGTTAGAAAGCCTCACTGAATTCAACCTGAACTTTACAAGAATCTCAGCCTTTGATATTATTCCACTGTAATAAAACATGAAAAAGAAATTCATTCTCCTTATTTTCTTCCTTCTGGCTATCCTGGTTGGCCATCCAGCCTGGGAAGATGATGTTTGGTCTTCCTCTATAAAAAAGCTGGATCAGATGACTTCCATTATTCAGGAAAATTATTTCCAGGAAGTAAAAATTGACGACCTGGAAATAGCCGCGGTCAAGGGTATCCTGAATACACTTGATCCTCATTCATCCTTTCTTGATCCCAGAAATTTTTCCCGTCTAACCGAGGAGTATAAGGGAAAGTATTATGGTCTGGGCATTATGATCCAGAAGCAAGCAGACCGGCTGGTAGTTATCACTCCTTTGGAGGGAACGCCTGCCTGGCGCTTGGGAATCCAGGCCGGGGATGTCATCTCTAATATAAATGGAGAAAGCACCAAGCCAATCTCCAGCTACGAGGCCATGCAGAGATTGAGAGGAGAGAAAGGAACTTCGGTAACTATTACTATTGTCCGCGAAGGGCTTGAAGAACCTTTTGACCTGACCATCGAGAGAGAGGAAATTCCGCTCCACTCGGTTCCTTATGCTTTCATGCTCAACAGGGAGACCGGATACATATACATCCGCAATTTTTCCCAGACCACCACTGAGGAATTCGAGGAAAAGATGAAGCTTCTCCGGTCAAAAGGCATGAAAAATCTTATCCTCGACCTCAGGGGAAATGGAGGAGGGACTTTTGTCCAATCAATCGAGCTGGCCGACGAGTTCCTGCCCAAAGGAGCGGAGATAGTTTCCATTAAAGGCCGAAACCGCTATTACAACCGGGAATTCAAAGCTTTTCAGAGTAAGCAATACGAAGATATGCCTCTGGTGATTTTAATAGATCAAGGGAGTGCTTCTGCCTCTGAAATCGTTAGCGGTGCAGTCAAGGATAATGACCGGGGGTTGATAGTAGGAGAAAGGTCCTTTGGCAAAGGGCTGGTTCAAACAGTTTTTCCTTTGGCACCTCATGCAGCCATTTCCTTGACTACAGCCAAGTATTATACTCCCAGCGGACGTTCTATCCAGAGGGATTACAGCCACATAGAAGATTACCTTTTTTCCCGCGAAGTCCCAGAGGAAGAGAGGGAAGTTAAGTATACGGCCAAAGGCCGGGTGGTGCTGGGACAAGGTGGGATTGATCCTGATTATGAAGTCAGTTTTTCTTATAAAAACATAACAGCCCGGCTCCTTCTAAACGGAGCTTTTTTCCGTTATGCCCGTCAGCTTACCTCAGGCGAAACACCGTTAGGCAGTAAATCTTCCTGGCGTTCCCAAATGCTCGATTCAGACTTCACGGTTGACGAGCGGATTCTGGATGATTTCAAGGCTTACTTAGAAAAGTTGAAATTCGAATACAAAGAAAAAGATTTCGAGGAGGCCCTGGATCAAATAAAGAGAGAGCTGGAGCGGGAAATAATCTCCTCTTTATTCGATCTTGAGGAGGGAACAAAAGTTTTCCGGCTGACCGATCCGGTAGTTCTTAAAGCCCTGGAAGTAATCCCCGAAGCCCAGGATTTAGCAGGGGGACGTTCCCCAAAGGGACATCCCTTACCCTGAAGAACACAAATACAAGTTCTTATTATTTAAACTTCTTTTGCTTTGCGTGGGGAAGAGGTGTCCTTTTGGGGAACGTCCCCCTATTTGTCTTTCTTTTGTTGTTATAATAAAATCTGTTTCTAACTTCGTAATGAAAGGAGTCGGGGATGAGGATCGCTTTGGCTTCTGATCATGCCGGGTATAAATTGAAGTCCGGCGTTATTGATTATCTTGGTAAAATGGGAGTTCCTTTCACTGATTTCGGCTGCGGTCCTGAAGAAAAAGTTGACTATGTAGATTATGGAATCAAGGCCGTGGAAGCAGTGAAAAAAGGGAATTGCGACCGGGCGATCATGGTTTGCGGGACAGGCTTGGGGATGGCTATGGTGGCCAATAAATATAAGGGCATAAGAGCTACCCCTTGCTGCGACGAATATGTGGCTGAGATGAGCCGGAAGCACAATAATTCGAATTGCCTTACCCTGGGAGGAAGAGTTCTCCCTCTGGATGAGGCTTTGTTAATTGTTGAAACCTGGCTTGAAACTCCTTTTGAAGCAGGCCGCCATGCGGTCAGACTAACCAAGCTGACTGCCTTGGAAGAAAAAAATTTTAGATAATAAATATATTGAGGAACTAAAAATGGCATCTTTTCAAGAAAAAATAAGGCATTTGGCCGAGAGAGTGATGGAAAACAATTACTGGAGGCAGGAAGAGTGCTTCAATCTCATTCCTTCAGAGTCCACTCCCTCTCTGCTGGTAAAGCTGTGTGAGATATCTGATCCGGCCGGCCGTTATGCAGAACACAGGACCATGAAAGGCCGGGAAATTTATTTTTATCAGGGGACAGATTTTATCCGTGAAGTGGAAGAAGAAACCCGGGAAGAACTGACCAGTTTATTTGGTTGTTCTCATGTTGAGCTCCGGCCCATAAGCGGGCAAATGGCCAATGAGGTTGTTTTCAAGGCCATGGTCAAGTTTATAAACAGAGACCGCCCCAAGGATAAACCATTACGCAAGTTGCACCTGGTCATGAATAACGATTTGAATAAAGGAGGGCATCTAAGTTCTCAGCCCATGGGAGCCTTGTTCAATTACGTGGAAGAAGACCCGGCTACTGGCCAGGAAAGAGTAATCAACTTTCCTGTCTCTGATGATAATCCTTACAAGGCTGATTTAAACAAGCTCGAGGAGCTGCTTGAGGAACACCGGCCAGAGCTGATTGTTTTCGGAAAAAGCATGTTTATTTACCGGGAACCGGTGGGATTTGTAAGCCACTTGGTCAAGGATTGGCCGCAAAAGCCGGTCCTTATGTTTGACATGGCCCATGTGCTTGGCTTGTACGGAGCCTTCCAGGCACCTTTTGATGAAGGAGCCGACTTGCTTACCGGAAGCACGCACAAGACATTCTATGGTCCTCAACGGGGAGTTGTCGCCGGTAATTTACCCAAAGAAAGCCCGCTGAGAAAACTCTGGCTGGATATTAAAAGCAGGGCTTTTCCCGGTTCAACCAGCAACCATCACTTAGGAACCCTTATTGGCCTGTTGATGGCTTCCTACGAAATGAATGAATTCAAGGAAGACTACCAGAGCCAGGTTTTAAGAAACGCCAAGATTTTAGCCAGGGCCCTGCATGAACAAGGGATTAAGGTGGAAGGGGATCCTGGAGACGGGTTTACAGAAACCCATCAGGTTCTTATCCGCATAAGTTCTTTCGGTAATGGAATGGAAATTGCCCGGAGACTGGAAGATAACAATATCATCACCAATTATCAGGCTCTGCCTGATGATGAAACCTTCCTTGAGCCCAGCGGTATCAGAATGGGAGTTCAGGAGATGACCCGCTTCGGCATGAAGGGGGATGATTTTGCTGTCTTGGCCGGGCTGATTGCCGAGGTCCTAAAAGAAGGCAAAACGGTAAAAGATGAAGTAAAGAAGTACAGGAAAAATTTCTTAGAAATGAAGTACTGTTTGTCCCCCGAAGAGGCGGTGCCTCTTGCAGCCGGGATTTTTCAGTCAGCCTTTCCCCGGAGAGGTTTCACGGAAAAATTTATTGAGAATTTAGCCAAGGAGCGTTCATGAAAATAAATCGCCGTCTTTTCAAGGAAAAAATTTAATGGAACAATAGAGGGAGAGAGCGATGAAAGTTTTAGTTGTCGGTTCAGGAGGCAGGGAGCATGCCCTTGCCTGGAAAATCGCCCAAAATTCAAAGGTTAAAAAAATATTTTGTGCTCCCGGAAACGGCGGAACCGAATCCTTAGGTACCAATATCCCTATTCCGGCCGAAGATATTCAGGGATTAGCAGATTTTGCGGAAAAAGAGGAAATTGATTTAACCATTGTTGGGCCAGAGCTTCCCCTGACTATGGGATTGGTTGATTTTTTCCAGGGAAAAGAATTGAAAGCATTCGGGCCGAGAAAAAATGCAGCCGAGCTTGAAGGGAGCAAGGTTTTTTCGAAACAGTTCATGGAGCGTCACCAAATTCCTACCTCCCGTTACAAGGTGGCAGACACCCCGGAGGAAGCCAGGGAGATTGTAAGATCAGGCGAACTTGGCTTTCCTGTGGTCATTAAAGCTGACGGCTTGGCTGCCGGAAAAGGAGTTATAATCTGCCGGGGCATGATTAAAGCAGAAGAAGCGATTGAAATAATCATGGTGGAAAAGAAGTTCGGAGAGGCCGGGAAAAGAGTGGTCATTGAAGAATTTCTTAGGGGCGAAGAAGCTTCCTTTATTGTAGTGACAGATGGAGTCAAGGTGTCTCCCCTAGTCACCACAATGGACCATAAAGCGGCATACGATGGAGATAAGGGTCCTAACACAGGAGGAATGGGAGCCATCTCCCCATCTCCGTATATCAACAAAGACTTGTTTAATGAGGTCATGAAAGTAATCGTCTTTCCCACTGTAACCAGAATGCTGGAAGAAGGAAGAAAGTACACAGGCGTTCTTTACGTTGGATTGATGTTGACGGCCGAAGGACCCAAGGTGCTGGAATACAACTGCCGGTTTGGAGATCCTGAAACCCAGCCCCAGATGCTCCGTCTGAAATCGGACCTGCTTGATCTCATCATTTCGGCCATGGAAGGCAATGTTCTTGATGAAAAAGTTGAGTGGAGTTCCAAGCCCTCAGGATGTGTGGTTATGGCATCCGGTGGCTATCCCCTGAAATATGAGAAAGGGAAAAAAATAGAAGGATTGAAAGAAGCCTCGGAAATTCCCGGGGTGGTCATATTTCATGCCGGAACCAAGCTGGAAAAAAACGATAACTACACCGATGGAGGCCGGGTTCTCAATGTCTGTGCTTCAGAAGAAAACCTGACCGAGACTATGTCCAAAATTTACCAGGCCTGCGGAAAAATTTACTTTGAAGCTGTCCATTTCCGCCGGGATATAGGGGCTTTGAAGGAGGAGCAACAATGAAAGTCGCTTTGTTTATGGGAAGTGAATCAGATTTGGCTATTGCCCTGGAAGCAGTTAAAATTTTCCGGGAGTTTGAAATACCTTATACAGTGGAGGTCACATCAGCCCACCGCTCGCCGGAGCGAACAGCGTCTCTTGTTCAGAGTTGGCAGGAAGCCGGAGTGGAGGTCTTTATAACTTGTGCCGGAAAGGCGGCTCACTTAGGAGGAGTGGTGGCTGCCCACACTGTCCGCCCGGTAATCGGCGTTCCGGTTGGCGGACAGACCCTTGGCGGGCTAGATGCTTTGCTTTCTACGGTTCAGATGCCCCAAGGTGTTCCGGTTGCCTGTATGGGGATAGGAAAAGCAGGAGCAGCCAATGCAGCCCTTCTGGCAATACAGATTCTCAGCCTTAAAGACAATGCGCTTCAAGAGAAACTTGAAGAACACCGGAAGAAAATGATCAAGCAGGTGGAGGAAAGCGGCCGCCGGGTCAAGATGCAATTATGAACCTGTTTTCAGTTCAGGTTTTCGGCTGCCGGGTAAACCAGTCCGAAGCCTTTGAGTGGAGCGAACTGCTGCGGAAGAAAGGATGGCAGTTTACACCGGAAGCTGAAAAGAGCGATTTAGTCATAGTTAATACCTGTACTCTAACCCACCGGGCTGACCGGGATGTGAGGAGATTTCTGAATAAAATGGTAAGAGAAAATCCTCAGGCTAAGGTGCTTGTTACCGGCTGCCTGACGGAAAGAGCTCCCTCTTTCCTGAATAAATTACCTGAATCCTGGCATATTTATTCTAACCGGGAAAAGGATAAAGTCATTGAAGATATCTCTTGCCTGTCTCTTTTCCCTAAAAGAAACGGAAGGCCGTACCGTTCCCGGGCTTTTCTAAAAATCCAGGATGGATGCAACTACCGCTGCACTTTTTGTATTGTTCCTCATGTGAGGGGTAACAGCCGCAGCCTGCCGAAGGAAAAGATATTCACCCAGGTGGAAGAAGCTTTGCAGCAGGGATTCAGGGAGCTGGTTTTGACGGGCGTCCATATCTGTCTCTACGGCCGGGAAAAGAATTCTCATTATTCCCTGCTTGACCTTCTCCGGGAACTGGCGGAAAGAGCTGAGCCGGCCCGCCTCCGCCTGGGAACTCTGGATCCCCGCTTTTTGAATGAGGAATTGATTGATTTTCTTTGTTCTAATCCGCGCATTTGTCCCCATTTTCATTTTTCCCTGCAAAGCGGCTCAGATGAAGTTCTGCGCCGGATGGGAAGGGGTAATCAGGTTTCTTATTACCGGAAAATCCTGAAGGATTTCCAAAAGAAAAATCCCCAGGCTTCACTGGGCTGTGATATTTTGACTGGTTTTCCCCGGGAGACAGATAGTGAACATGAAGAGACTTTTTGTTTCTTAGCAGATTCTCATCTAAACTATTTTCATGTGTTCAGCTATTCGTGCCGGCCCGGAACCCGGGCGGCTGCTCTTTCCCAGGTTCCAGAAGAAGTGAAAAAACTCCGGTCCTCAAAACTCCGGGCTCTAAGTAAAAAGAAAGACCTGGAATTCCGGTGCCGCTTTCTGGGCCGGGAACTAAAGGCTGTGGTCATTCAGGAGAAAGAAAAATATGCCGAGGTTCTGACCGGTAACTACCTTAAAGTAAGAGTTGCTAAATATCCGGCCGGAGAAAGGGAGCCGGTGCGAATCAAAATCGCAAGAGTGGAGGAGAAAGCAACCTGGGGCAAACTCGTGATTGAGTGATAGAAATGAATAAGATTATCCGTCTTCCCCAGGAAATAGCCGGAAAGATCGCAGCCGGAGAGGTTATCGAACGGCCTGCTTCTGTGGTCAAGGAATTAGTTGAAAACTCCCTTGATGCCGGCGCCTTTGATATCAGGGTTGAATTAATTAACGGCGGAAAAAGCCTGATCAGAGTTGTTGATAACGGCGCCGGTATGAGTCGGGAGGATGCCCGGCTCTGTTTCGAAAGACATTCCACCAGCAAGATTTCCTCAGAAGAAGATTTGCAGCAAATAATGACCCTGGGTTTCAGGGGGGAGGCTCTTCCCAGTATTTCCGCTGTCTCCCGGGTGGTGATGAAGACTTCTGTTGATGGAAGAAAGGGCGTTCTTATCCGCCGGGAAGGTGAATGCTTGCTTGAAGTTGAAGACATTGCTTTCCCCAGAGGAACAAGTGTTGAGGTGCGGAATCTTTTTTTCAATCTTCCGGCCCGGAGAAAATTTCTTAAATCCGACCAGTCTGAACTGAAACAGGCAGTGCGCTTTTTGACGGCATCGGCCCTGGTTAATCCGGAGAAACGGTTCCTGCTCCGTCGTGGAAGCAGAGAAGTCTTTCACTATCCCGGAGTGGAATCATTAAAGGAGCGGCTCTTCCAGATCTATGGAAGGGACGTTCTGGAACGCCTGGTGGAAATTGAGCTCAAGGATGGTGACTACCTGCTTTCAGGCTTTGCTTCAAGACCTCTAACCGGACGGGGTGACCGGGCTCACCAGATGTTTTTTGTCAACAGGCGCTGGGTTAAAGACCGCCTGCTTCAATCTGCTTTAAGTCAAGCCTACCGGGGTTTTATGGAAAAAGACAGGCATCCCGAAGCCTGGTTGTTTCTGAAAATTCCTCCTCGTGAGCTTGACGTAAACGTCCATCCGGCCAAAGCAGAGGTACGCTTCCGAAGCTCCCAGACCGTTTTCCATTTAGTAAGGCGCGGTGTGGAGCTCGGACTTCGCCGGGAAATGGGGATTAAAGAAGCCTCTGTAGCCTCCGCTGCAGAGGCTTCGCCATCTGAGGTTAAGGAGAAGCCGCTTCCGGGGAGCTGGCAGACGCCTTTTGAGACTTCTTTTTCTCCCCGGGAAGAAAGGCTTCCTTCCTCAGAAGAGGCCAGGCCGCACCACCGGGTTTTAGGTCAGGCGGCAGGAATGTACATAGTTGTTGAAAGTGAAGAAGGATTACTTGTTATAGACCAGCATAATGCTCACGAGCGGATTCTTTTTGAAAATTACAAAAAAATACATGAAAAGAAAAAGTGGCCGGTGAAAACTCTTCTAATTCCGCCCTTGGTAGAACTTTCTCCAGCCCAGATTTTAAGCCTTGAGGAAAATGGAGCACTGCTGGAGGAGGCGGGTTTCAGGGCAGAAGACATGGGACAAAGGAGTTTTGCCTTAAAAGAGTTGCCGGACATTTTGAAGGAAGAAGACGCTAAGAACATTTTCCTTTCGCTGCTGGAAGATATTAAGGAGGGAGGCCTCGAGGAGAAAAAGAAAAAGCTTCTGGCCACCATGGCTTGTAAAACAGCGGTCAAGGCCGGCGAGCCTCTTTCTTTTTCCAGGATGAATTACTTGGTGGAGGAGCTTTTTAAAACCAGCAATCCTTCACTTTGCCCCCATGGCCGGCCGGTGATGCTCAAACTCTCCCGCAAAGAAATCGAAAAAAACCTTAAAAGATAAAGGGGGAACGTCCCCCCTTCTGATTGACAATAAAAAGCTCATTTGCTAAGATTTCATGGCTTTAAAGCCTGGTGATGAGAGTTTGTGTTATTTTTGAATTTAAGGTTGATTAATCCGGGGAGTAGCGCAGCTTGGTTAGCGCGCCTGCCTTGGGAGCAGGAGGTCATCGGTTCAAATCCGGTCTCCCCGATTGCCGGGATTCAGGTAGGATTCGAGAATCTTTATAATAGATAAAAAAAAGAGCCATTTAGATTAGATAAAAGAGAGCGCGCCTGTAGCTCAGTTGGACAGAGCAGCTGCCTTCTAAGCAGCGGGTCGGGAGTTCGAGTCTCTCCAGGCGCGCCAGTAACTCCTTTATTTTAAAGAGTTTTCCTCAAAGTACAGTTTAGCCATAGTTGGTTATTTTGAGTTATTTTAAGCCGAAAATGGCAAAAGAATGGCAAATCTCTATCCTATATAAATTGGTTTTGAATGGCAAAAATTTGGTTTAGAAAAAATCAGATTGACTACAAAATTTTGGGTCTTCATTGGATTTTAGACTGCAAAAGGTTACTATTTTAGCCATGTTTTGGCATTCTTGGTTAAAAACTGATACACAGGTATAAGCACATTTACTTCTTGTTTTATTTTATTAAATTTAATAATACTAACGTATGTTTAAAAATATTCATATACAAAGATTTAGAGGAATCTCCGATATAAAGCTTGAGGACTTTAAACAATTTAATTTGTTCATTGGAAAAAACAACTGCTGTAAGACATCTGCATTAGAAAATGGAAATGGTCTGGATGTCAAGACCAAATTGAAATCTTTTTTTAGGTGTATTTCCTTCATCATGCTACAGCCAGTTTCATCTGAAAATAAGCCTCCAGAAGTGTATCGTATTCGGCATAATACTCAAAAAGTGGAGATGAGAACAAGCAGAACTTATATAAATAAAAGAAGTTAATGCACAGCATGTTTTTCAGGGTAAGGGATGTCCCTTTGGGGAACGTCCCCCGTTTGCCCGTTGACAAGAAGGGAAAATATCTTTAATATTAGGAATCCTAATTAAATCAGGGAAAAATCCCACGAAATACTCATATGACTATTTCCAGCTCAAAAACTCCTTCCCACTCAACAAATCCCACCACCTCACTAACCTCGAGCAAACGCAACCAACGCAATAAACGCAACAAACGCAATAAACGCAATGAACGCAACAAACGCAATAAACGCAA
>CAYTTR010000040.1:0-22331 GCA_964440805.1 uncultured Eubacteriales bacterium | reverse complement strand
TAAATACCACAAATTCAGTGATTAATGCTTTTCAAGTTCTTAGCGAAAGAATAAGGTATAAAGCACTCAAACCAAAGAGAAGATTTGGTCCCCATGCTGCCAGTAAAGGTGGAAGTTGGGCTACATAACCAAAGCTTTTAAATACCCCGATTGCTCCCCAGAAAACCATGGCCATCACCACACTCAGCCCCAGGCCGACCAAGGCTCCTTTTTTTCCCATGGTAAAGGCAAAAGGGATAGCCAGAAGAGTCATAATCAGGCACGCAAAGGGAAAAGAAAGCTTGTAATGAAGATCAACCTTTAATCTGGTAGTGGCAAATCCCAACCTTTCAATCTCACTCATATAGGTATTGAGTTCTTGATAACTCATCTGCTCAGGATCTTTATGTTCTTTGATAAAATAACTCTTTTCCTCCACAGGAATGATTTCGGCCCGCTCTGTCTCTTTGTAAGAGACAGGCAATCCTTCATCAAACTCCCTCATCCAGGCATTAATCAAAACGAGCAAGCTCTCCTTCAGGTATGCCTTTTCAGTCCAAATCCTCCGGCTAAGAGTCCAGTTCTCAAGATCAATATCGAAGACAGATAATTGGCCAAAAGTAGATGAGATAGGATCAAACACCCGGAAGTAATAAATGCGGTTTCGGTCTTTGCCCATAATCCAGCGTTGATCAGGGTGAGTATAAGTCCTGGGTGGTATGTTGTTGATGTCATTCCAGATTTTTTCCTGCTTTTTGTTTGCAGCAGGCAAAATATTTTCCTGAAGGTAAAAAGAAAGAAACCCAACCAGAACTCCCATGATGACCACAGGAAGAATCAGTCGGTAGATACTAATGCCGCAGGCTTTAGCAGCCATCACTTCGTTGAACTTGGTCATCAGGCCAAGGGTTAAAAGAGAAGCAGTCAAAGCAGCCACGGGAAGAGTGTAATGAATAAACTCCGGCAATCTATACCACAGATAGTTTAGGAACAGACTGATAGGTTTCTGATACTCATAAACCCGGTCGATTCGTTCGAAAAAAGTAACAATGACAGAGACAGAAATAAAGGCCGCAAAGATTAGAGAGAAAACAAAGACATATCTGCGGATAATATAGCGATCCAGAATGCCTGGAAAACGAGTTCGAAACAAGGGTCCCTTTCGGTTCATTCTCTTAATGGGAACAGGAGTGGGAGAAGATTTAAGCTTTCTCTTTTTTATCCAGAAATTAAACAAGGGCGACTCCCTCATTGTTCGAAGAAGTAACCAGATGCCGCCTAAGCCAATTATTATATTTGCTCCCCACATGCCCAACCAAGGGGCGATTCTGCCATCTATAGAGAACTTTTCTCCGGCTGTAATCAGGATATAGTAAATCAAAATAATTCCTAAGCTGAGAGTAAAGCCGCTTGTTCTTCCACCCTTTCTGGTGGTTGCTCCCAAAGGCAGGCCTAAAAGAGCAAAAACAATACAGGCAAAAGGAAGAGCAAATTTTTTATGGATTTCAACCCGGTGGGACAAGAGATTTCTTTTTTTAAGGGCAAGAAGTTCAGGGGATATTTCATCCTGAGAAATATTTTCTAATTCCAGGCGAAGCTGATCGCTGTCTCCCTGCAATTCGAAAATTGTTTTTTCCCTGACTCTCTTCTCTGTCTTTATGTCCTGGAAAAAAGCTTCTGTATCTAAACTTTCCTGAAAATTGGAAAATTCAGTCACCCGGTATTTATCTGGTTCAGCTGAAGGGTAAGAATGAATCCTGCCCTGGTATAAATCAAGAACAATCCTTTTTTCTTCCGGGTGGACGTAAAGACTTCCTTTATTGGCCAATATAATCCGTGGTTCTTCAGGCGTTTGTAATGAATAGACAAAAACATTCTCCCAATATCCTTCCTCAGGAATGTCCTGTATATAAAGAACGGTCCGGGGAATATTTTCATAAAACTGCCTGGGCTCTATTTGAATCTGGACATTGGTCAAAACAGAATTGGTTAGAGCCTGGACCCACCTATAATTCGCCCGGGGCGCAAGGTAAAGGGCCAGAAACGAAGTCAACAGCCATCCCACCAAAGAAAAAACCAAAAGAGGCTGCAGTATTCTGATATCGCTTATTCCAAGAATTTTAAAGGCAACAATTTCTGAATCCGATGACATCCGGCTTAATCCAGATAATATCCCTACCAAAACAGACATGGGAACGGCAAAAGCCAGGACAGAGGGAATAAGATTAACCAGCAATTGAATTACCGTCCGGAAAGGGACACCCTTGGCAATAAACATTTCCGAGAGAAGGAGAACCTGGTTCATCAGTAAGATGAAGGTGAATAAAAGGATTCCCAAAAAAAAGGGGGGCAATATTTCTTTAAAAATATATCTGTCTAAAGGTTTAAACACGTGGATAGATATACCATATAAATGAGGTAAAAAAAAGAAAGGCCTCCTGCCCTTTCTGGCTGCAGGAGGCCTTTCTTATACTTTAGAGTCTATTTTCTTCTCAGTACATGTCCGGCGGGGGGGTGGGATATTTAGGTTCTTTATTTTCTTCAGGAACTTCGTAAACCAGACCTTCTGTAGTCAGCATCAAACCAGCGATACTGGAAGCATTCTGAAGAGCTGTCCGGACGACCTTGGTGGGATCGAGCACACCTGCTTTTACCAGGTCCTCATATTTTTCAGTAAGAGCATTAAACCCGATATTGACATCTTTTTCTTTGACTTTTTCCACCACTATCGAACCTTCATGGCCGGAGTTACTGGCAATCTGTCGCAGAGGCTCTTCTAAGGCCCGCCTGACAATGTTGACTCCAATATGGAGGTCCCCGTTTAACTTGAGTTCATCCAGGCCTTTCTGACAGCGCAGTAAAGCCACTCCTCCTCCGGCTACTATTCCTTCTTCCACTGCCGCTTTGGTGGCATGCATGGCATCTTCCACCCGGGCTTTCTTTTCTTTAAGTTCGGACTCAGTAGCAGCTCCCACTCTGATAAGAGCTACTCCACCAACCAATTTGGCCAGTCTCTCCTGTAATTTTTCCCGGTCGTAATCAGATGTGGTTTCTTCGATTTGAGTCCGGATCTGTTTGATCCTGGCCTGGACATCTTCGGATTTTCCTTTTCCTTCAACAACAGTGGTGTTGTCCTTGTCTATTACCACTTTATTGGCTTCTCCAAGCCAGTCTACGGTTACATTTTCCAGCTTGACGCCGATATCCTCTGTAATGACCCTGCCTCCAGTCAAAATAGCAATATCTTCCAGCATGGCTTTGCGCCTGTCACCGAAACCGGGAGCCTTGACTGCAGCACAAGAAAAGGTTCCTTTCAGTTTGTTAACCACCAGGGTGGCCAGAGCTTCGCCTTCAACTTCCTCAGCTACAACCAGAAGAGGACGGCCCATCTTGGCCACATTCTCTAAAAGAGGAAGGAATTCCCTCAGGTTGCTGATCTTTTTCTCATGGAGCAGAATCAGAGGATTCTCCAGAACACATTCCATCCGTTCAGAATCGGTGACGAAATAAGGAGAAAGATAACCCCGGTCAAACTGCATCCCTTCCACAATCTCCATGGTGGTTTCCAGTCCCTTGGCTTCCTCCACAGTGATAACACCATCTTTGCCCACTTTATCCATAGCTTCAGCAATAATCTTGCCAATGGACTCATCATTGTTGGCTGAAACGGCACCAACCTGAGTGATCATGTCGCCGGTGACATCCTGGCTCATTTCTTTCAGGTCTTCCACTACTTTGACTACCGCCCTTTCAATCCCTTTTTTAACCAGATTAGGATTAGCTCCGGCAGTGACGTATTTCATTCCTTCGGCATAGATAATTTGAGCCAGCAAGGTGGCGGTGGTGGTTCCGTCTCCAGCCACATCAGAAGTTTTGGAAGCCACTTCCTTTACCAATTGGGCACCCATATTTTCCAGCGGGTCTTTGAGCTCAACCTCTTTGGCTACAGTTACCCCGTCTTTGGTGCTCAAAGGGGAACCGAATTTTTTCTCAATAACTACATTTTTGCCGCGGGGCCCTAACGTCTCTTTAACCAAATTGCTTAAGGTGTTGACACCTTTTAAAAGAGAATGCCTGGCGTCTTCACCAAGTGAAATTTTCTTTGCCATGATTCCTCCTTTCTACAAGTTTTTATCTGGACATTTTGGCCAGAATCTCTTCTTCCCGGACTATCAGATGTTCTTCATCATCGATAGTAACTTCTGTTCCGCTGTATTTTCCAATAAGAACCCGGTCTCCCTTCTTGACCTTCAAAGGAATAACCTTGCCTTCATCCGAAACCCGGCCTTCTCCTACTTCAATAACTTCAGCTTCCTGAGGCTTTTCTTTGGCTGTGTCGGGAATAATGATTCCGCTTTTTTTCACTTCTTCCTCTTCGATCCTTTTTAAAAGAACCCTATCGTATAATGGTAAAATCTTCATGAAAGACCTCCTTTAAAAATTAGCAGTTGAAGATTGAGAATGCTAATATATGACAGAGAAAGAGATTTGTCAAGAGCAAATCGCAAAAAATTAGCAGTCGGAGCTTTCGATTGCTAATTTCAATAACACATCAAAAATGTTAATCCTTTGGTTAATCTTAGTCCAGTCTGTTGAGCATGTTGCGGAGAGTGTTCCGGTGGACTCCCAGAGCCTTAGCCACCTTAGCTTTTTTCCCATTGTATTTCCTATTGGCCTGGGCAAGATAAATGCGCTCAAATTCTTTAGTAGCTTCTCTTATGGGAATTTCTTGATCCACCATGTCCTCTATAACCATCTCCAGCCGTTGATGAAAATTTAGTTCCTTATATTCTCCGCACATTTTTCCTTCTTTCCTCTTTCTGAAAAAATTCTTTGTAAGTTGAGTGGAACTGTTGTTTTAAATCCTGAGGGATCAGGTTGACTGTCAAGCGTGTCATATAAAGGCAATATGGTGCGATTTTGGATTGCTGGACTGCCCGCTTGTTGACAGGGAAAAGAAGAAAAGCTAAAAGAAGTATACCGCAGATCAGGACACCCTTTACCAATCCCAACCCAGCTCCCAGGAGACGGTCAAAAAACTTAATCGATCCTTTAATAAGCTTGGAGAGAAAAAAAGACAGTACTCCTCCTACAAAAATAACAGCCAAAAAGGTCAAGAGAAATCCCAGAAATTGAGATAGAGTTTCTCCTTTTATAAACTCCTGTAATACCCGGGCAACCTGAGGGTAATAAAACAAAGCCAGGACAAATCCTAGGATAATAGCCAACAGCCCGATAATCTGCCTGATCAACCCCTTCATTAAGCCCACAATAATCATTACCATCAAAATGACCAGAAGTAAAATATCCAGCCAATTGAAGGACATTCAGGGCCTCCTCTCTTTAAGTTTTTCCACCATCCAGCAACCTCCCTCCTGAAGCCCCCCGAACTTTACATGAGGCTTAATGGATCCATGGAAATCAGAGCCTGCGGTAGGTATAAGGTCAAATTTCTGGCAAAAGCATAGATATTTCTCTTTTTCCTCAGAATCATGGTAGGAACTATAAACTTCAAGGCCAGCTAAACCCTTTTCTTTCAGCCTCCTTATATCTTCCTCTGTAGCTTGCTGGAAATAGGCACCTGGATGGGCCAATACCGGAACTCCTCCAGTGAGATGACTCTTATCCAGGACTTCAGTCAGGGATAAGTTTTGACGGGGAACCGAAGCCGGCTTTCCCTCCATGAAATAATCCTTGTAAAAAAGATAGGGCGCTTGAATTTGATGAGAACCAGATAGATATTTTTCCAACCGGGGATCTTTTTTAGAGCCAGGCTTTTTAAGGAGCACCTGAGCAATAGTCACTCCTAAAGGAGCAAATGGAGCTGAACTCTGTTCAACTTCTTCCCATTCAATATCAAAGCCCAGCTCCTGAAGTTTCCCCGTTCTTTTCTTTGCTTCCCTTCTTCTTCTTTCAACCACTTCTTGGACAATCTCTTCCACAAAGGGCTTTTTCCAGTCAATAAAAGGCAGGAGCAGATGGAATTCTCTCTGATTGAAGATAGTAGTCAGTTCAATATTCGGAATAACTTCCAGGCCGAATTCTTGGCCGTATTTTAAGGCTTCCGGATAGGCTGCAACTGAGTCATGATCAGCAATAGCAATCGCTCTCAGGTTATGCTTCCGGCCTAAGCGTACTATTTCCCGGGGAGGATAATCTCCATCGCTACTTCGGTCTGAATGAATGTGAAGATCAATGCGTTCATCCATCACAACTGGCTCTGACCGGTTAATAAGCGATAAATCTCAAGATATCGATGAGATGTTTTTTCAATTATGTCCGGAGGAAGAGAAGGAGGAGAAGATTTTTTATCCCATCCGGTGGTTTCCAAATAATCTCTCACAAATTGTTTATCGAGGCTCGGGGGCGAAGTCCCGGGCGAATAACTTGAAACGGGCCAGAACCTGGAAGAATCAGGAGTAAATATTTCATCAACCAGGATTAACTCATCATTAAGGAGCCCGAATTCAAACTTGGTGTCGGCCACAATTATGCCCTTGGATATGGCGTGAAGAGAGGCTTTAGTATAAAGTTCGAGGCTTATATCCCTGATTTTTTCCGCCAAATCGCTTCCGGTTAGCTTCTGCATTTCTTTGAAGGAAATATTTTCATCGTGGCCCTCTTCTGCTTTAGTGGCAGGCGTAAAAATAATCTTTTCCAGCCTGTCTCCTTCTTTCAAGCCTGAAGGAAGCTTAATTCCGCATATCTTCCCTGTTTCTTTGTATTCCTTCCAGCCTGAACCGGCCAGATATCCTCGAACAACACATTCTACAGGGAGAACTTCGGTTCGCTTGACCAACATGGATCTTTGAGCCAAGACATCCTTATACTGAAGAAGCGGAGAAGGAAATTCATTAACATCAGAAGAAATCATATGGTTCGGGCAGACAAGACTGGTGAAATCAAACCAGAACCTGGAAAGCTGAGTTAAAACTTTCCCCTTCTCAGGAATTAGGGAAGGGAGAACAAAATCGAAAGCTGAAATCCGGTCCGAAGCGACAATAAGAAGTTCATCTTCAACTTCAAATATGTCTCGTACCTTCCCTTTTTTAAACTTAGGGATGCCGGAAAGTGATATTTCGCCTATTGCTTGACTCATAGTGTATTTACCATAATTCAATCATTTGCAAAAATCAAATCAAAAACAACAACCAGATCATCATTATCTCTGAGATAGAGTTAGTTTTTCCTCTTCTCTATTTTCTTTGGAGACGCTTCCAGCAATCCCTATCACATTTAACATTCTTCCACTTCTATCGCCATCTCTTCTGTAGGAAGCCAGAGACTGGAAGCACTTAGTACATAAATCTAAAGAGCAGATACGGGAACCCAAAACCCCGGTCTCTAACAGCAGAATCCGGTTTGCTTTTTTCAGGTCAAGCAGCCACTTTCCAGAAAAAACAGAATCTTCTTCAAAAATTTCCCGGGAAAAACCTGCCTTTTGAAAAATATTAAAGACATCTTTTCCCACCTGAAAGCACTCTTTTTCAATACACGGTCCCAGGGCAACTCTGAGAGCTCCCGGCTCACATCCATATTTTCCGATCAGGGCTTCAGCCACTTTCTGGAGAAGCCTTTTGGCAGTGCTCCGCCAACCACAATGGACAGCAGCTACTACTTGCCTGCCGGGATGAGCTATAAGAACAGGAAGACAGTCAGCTGTTTTTACGCTGAGGAGAAGACCGGGATGGCTGGTTATAAGAGCATCTCCAACCAAATTGTTACCGGGAACACTGTTTATAAATTGAATTTTATCTGAATGAATCTGCTTTAAATGAACAATCCGGAATCCTTGAAAAGGAGTAAGTTTTAACAGCTCTCTTTCAATCAAACCTTTTTGGCCAAATGCATGAACTACCCCTGGAATTTCATTAAAACAATCAACTGTTAACAAACTATCTTCCAAAAACCTGGACCTATATTTATTATTTGTTAGAAGTCAAAGAATCATAAACATGATCCCGGTAATGGTTAATAACATCTATGATAATATCTTCTTTGGAGATTTTCAGAAGATCTTCTTCACCTGCCTGAATAAGGAAAGGCTGGCTTTTTTCCTCTTTTCGCCCCTTTTTCGTTCTCCTTCCCCTGGTTGTAAGTGAAAGCTTAAATTCCACGCTGTTTTGCGGTAATTCCAGGATATATTCAAACTGCTCAACCCGGGACTGTTCAAAATTTATCTGAAGAATAATGCATTTTTCTTTTTTTTTCTTTATTTTGGCTTTTACCTTGTATTCACCCAGGGCTTCAACCAGGCTTTCAAAAGCCGGTTCAGCAACAAATTCACAAAACTGTTCAAACTTCAACAAGGTTTCCTTCTTGCTCTGTTGAATTATGCGGATTCCTTCAAAAACTTCTGCCAGTGTTTTTAACCAGTTTGAATTCATGGCTACCTTTCTTATGAATGACCCAGATTAACCGTCTCGATTGAAATTTGAGGTTATTTTATCATATTTTTTTACCTGTTTCCATATCAAACATGGGAAAACTATTTTGAGATGGCTTTGCTTCACTCGCCATAAAGAATAAAAATCCGGAAGTCCATAACATTAGTTTGGGTGGATCCGGTAATCAATAATTGACCGAGTTTACTAAAAAATGAGTAGGAATCGTTATTTTCAAGGAACTTTTCTGGTTTTAAGGAGAACCGGGCGGCTTTGCTCAAGGTAGAACCATCGACCCAGGCACCGGCAGCATCAGTAGGACC
The DNA here is from genome assembly GCA_964440805.1 of uncultured Eubacteriales bacterium. GTDB lineage: Bacteria > Acidobacteriota > Aminicenantia > Aminicenantales > Aminicenantaceae > CAYTTR01. Next base: position 13,645 of record CAYTTR010000040.1, on the reverse strand, counting down.
ATCTATTCCGTCAGTACCCAGGCTCATGGCTAACCAGTTTTTCAGCCTGGGGGCAATTTTTTCTATTTCCAGAAGAAAGGCCAAGGCAAACTCCTGGTTTCTTCCCCCTTTCCCTTTTCCTTTTACGGTCACCGTCAGCTCTCCCCCTGAAATCAAACATAATGGTCTTAGGTATCTTTTTACCCAGGGAATCAAAGAAGCAAGCAAGGCTGCATAACGCCGGGCTGCTTCCTTAGCTTCACCTCGATCAGAGGAACTGATTAGGAAAGTCTCAAAACCCATTTTCCTGGCTTGTCTGGCTGCTCTATCCAGTGCTTTATGATTATCCCCAATAATAAATGAATTAACTCTTGAAAATACAGGAGATTCTTTTTTAAGCGTTTCCTCAATCTGCCCTGACTTTCCCTTTTCCAGGATATGCCTGACCGGGTCAGGAACAGTCTGCCATAAATCGTATTTTTCTAAAGCCCGGCAGGCATCTCCAAAAGTGCTGGAATCCCAGTGGGTAGGACCAGAAGCAATGACTTCAAGATCATTTCCGATAACATCTGAAACAATTAGGTTGATAATGCTTCCTGGATAAACTGCCTGGGCTAACCGCCCTCCTTTTATCCGGGAGAGATGTTTTCTGACTGTATTTAATTCCCTTATGTCAGCTCCGGTTTCAAGAAGCATCTTAATCACATTCTTTTTCTCTTGAAGTTCCACCCCTGCTGCCGGAAGAGAAAGCTGAGCCGAGCCGCCTCCGGAGATAAGCATTAGAAGAAGGTCTTTTTCTTTTATTTCCCGGGCACACTTCAAGACCTCCTGAGCTGCTTGCTGGCTTTTCTCATCGGGAAGGGGATGCGAAGCAGGAAGAAAAGACAGTCCCGGAATAGCCAAAGGCTGGGGAGGCAAATATAAGACCACTCCCCCATTGAGAAAACTGCTCATCCTCTTATAAACTGCCTGGGCTAAGTAAGGCGCCGCCTTGCCTATAGCACACAAAAAAATCCGATTGAAGCGATCAAGATCAACTCTTTTGCCCTGAATCCAAAGCTTTTTACCGTAGACTTTAAGACTTTCTCTTATCAAAGATTCCGGAGAAACAGCCTCCAGAGCATCTTGATAAATAGTTTTTGTTTTTTGCAGAATTTCCTTATTTTTTCTGTGACTGCTCATAATAGCTTTTTTTATAATACTTTAAAGAATATAAAAGGGCAAAATTTAAAAAAAGCAGCCAGCCTTTCGTTTCCGCAATAAAAATTTATCGATTCCCTTTCAATTTTTATGAGTATACTTACAGAATAGCAGAGCATCGGGCAGTCTTTATAAAATGGAAGAGAACCGTTTATTTAAAAGATAAGAACCCGAATTCCTTCCTCTTTTACAATCAACCAGGTTTGTGGTAATAAATAGGGAATTATGAACTGAATGCGATTTCTCTAAAAAAGGAGCCGGACATGGAAAGCGTCGGTCTGAAAATCAGAGGAAACTGGGGTTCAAAAATCGCCTTCATCTTCGCTGCCTCCGGATCAGCTATCGGACTGGGAAGCATCTGGCGATTTCCCATCATGGTTGGCTTAAATGGAGGCGCTGTATTTGTTTTCGCCTATATCCTGGCCGTCTTTTTCATAGGCTTTACTGTTATGCTGGCTGAATTAACCATCGGCCGCCACACAGAAAAGAATCCAGTGGGAGCTTTTAAGGCTATAAAACCAGGAACGCCCTGGAAGCTTGTTGGTTACATGGGAGTCATGACCGGTGTTTTTATACTTTCTTATTACTCAGTGGTCGCTGGCTGGGCCTTTGGTTATCTCTATAAAACTATTTCCGGTGCTTTCCGGGGTGAAGTAACCTGGGCTCATTCAGACCATATCTTTACTTCTTATGCTGCCAATTCTCTTGAGGTTCTGGGCTGCCTTTTTATAATCATTGCCCTGACTACTTTTGTCATTTCCAAGGGAGTTAAAGGTGGAATAGAGCGCTGGTCAAAAATCCTAATGCCCATGCTTTTCGCCCTGATCATTTTTTTAGCAATTCGCGCCCTAACTCTGGAAGGTGCAGGCCCGGGAATTTCTTTCTATCTAAAGCCCGACCTGGGAAAGCTTAATCCCAAAGTTTTTTTCTTTGCCGTCGGTCAGGCTTTTTTCTCCCTCAGCCTGGGAATGGGCACCATGATGACCTATGGCAGCTATATTTCCAAGAAAGATAATCTTGTTTCTTCCGCTGGCTGGGTTTGTTTTTCCACTACTCTGGTGGCATTTTTGGCCGGAATAATCATTTTTCCCACCCTTTTTGCTACTCCAGGAGTCAATCCACAGGAATTTGAGGTGAGCACGGGTCTAATGTTTCAAGTTTTTCCTCTGATCATTTCCAAACTCCCCGGCGGTTATATTTTCGGGCTGCTTTTTTTCATTCTGCTCCTGGTTGCTGCCTTGACTTCAACCATCTCTCTCCTTGAAGTCCCCACGGCCTTCCTGGTGGACGAGCACAACTGGAAGAGGGAAAAAGCAGCTCTGTTAATAGGGGCTTTGGCCTTTATGCTGGGCATTCCTTCGGCCCTCTCCAATGGAGCCTCCCCTTTCTTTACCAAAACCGGTTTAATGATGAAACTGGATCTCATCTTTGGCAACATCATGCTGGCTGTGGGAGGATTGTTTATTACTATCTTTCTTGCCTATTCCTGGGGCATACCACGGGCTCTAAAAGAAATCGCTCAGGGAAATACATCCTTTAAGCTTAAACCACTCTGGATTTTCAACATAAAATTCCTGGCCCCCTTGGCCATAATCACTATTCTTGTCTTTATCAGGCTTTTAACTGGCTAAAAACATGATCATAGATAAACAGGAATTAACCAAAATGTTCCTCTTCCATTTACTGTGGATAGGCTTGTATAATAGGAGAGCATACATGATGCTCTCCCATTCAATGGCTTCGCTCACACCAAATTGCATAGAATAACTAAAATAAAATGAATAAACGGCTGGTTTCCTTTAGCTTGAAGTTCTTCTTTAGTGCTTTAATCATCATACTCCTTCTGGTTTATAAAATTTCCTTGCGGGAAGTGCTAATAACACTAAAATCAGTTGATCTTTTCTGGCTGATTCTCTCTTTCTCCTTGCATTCCCTGGGACTTTTAATAAGCGCTGTGCGCTGGCAAATACTTATCCGGGCTCAAGGAGACACCGTCCCTTTGTCTTTGCTGACCCAGTCCTATTTAGTGGGAACATTTTTCAATAACTTTCTTCCCACCCGCTTCGGCGGTGATGTGGTTCGCATTTGGGATGGTTCGCGTTATTCTCGGTCTCTCATGAAATCAACGGCCATCATCCTGGTGGAGAGAATGACAGGAATTATTGTTCTCCTTGCTTTTGCTTTAGCAGCCTCTCTTCTGAGGCTTGATATGGCTTCAAACCTGCCTGTAATCTGGGCTGCCCTCGGAATCAGTGTCACCGGCTTAGGTTTAATTTCACTTTTTTTCTTTCCCGTTTTTCAAAAAGTTATTGGTTTTATCCCTGAAAAAGGAGTCTTTGTCCGGATCAAAATTAAAATCCTGGAATTCCGCCAAGTCGTTCTCTTTTACAAGGAAAAAAAGAAAGAGCTTGGCCTTGCTTTTCTCTGGGCCTTCCTGCTTCAAGTAAATGTGGTGCTTCATTATTATTTTATAGGCCTGGCTCTTTCATTAGAAATAAAATTAATTGACTATTTTATTTTTGTTCCCATTGTCTTGCTTATCCTGACTATTCCCATTACCATTAATGGCCTTGGTCTAAGAGAAGGTTCTTATATCGGAATTTTCAGGTATTACGGAATTCTCCCGGAAGTTGCCTTCACTTTTTCCCTGATAGATGTGGCCTTTGGCATTATTCTTGGTATAATAGGAGGGATAATCTACGCTATCCGGAAATAATGTTCAAGGGAAGAAGGATCCAAACACCTATTCATGACCGGTGGTTTTTTTCCCCTTCATTATTTATTTTGCTTTTTGCGATTTTCTGGCACCCGGTCCTTATCTTTTCCCAGGAAACCAGCGACTATCAGAAAAAACTGACCGAACTTGCCCGAGAGATCGCAGAACTCAAGGAAAAAATTAAAAAAGAAGAAGGAAAGAAATCCACCCTTCTTTCCGAAATGGATAAAATTGGTTTCAAAAAGAAACTCCTCCAGAGCGAAATATCTGTTCTCAATACCCGTATGGGCCAGGCAAACCTAGAACTTTCCAAAATCGAATCTCAAATTCCCGGACTAAAAAAAGAACTTGATAAGGAAAATAAAGCTATCACCCTCACCCTTCAAACAATCTATAAATACGGCCGCCCCGATTTTCTGGAACTCCTTTTTAAAGCTGATGATCTGAACCAGGTGATAGGTTCAAGCAAACAGCTTCATCTCCTGGTCCAGCACCAGGAAAACTTGATTACCCGCTATTTAAATACTCTTCAGGAATTACAGCAGAAAGAAAAAGCCTTGGAAGAGAAAAAACAAGAAATAGTTAAGCTTATTGAGCAATCTGGAATGAAAAAAAAAGAGTTAGAAGCTCAGGAGAAAGAAAGGCGCCAGCTTATACAGAGAATCGAGAGAAACAAAAAAACTTTTCTACAAACCCTGGAAGAACTGAATGCTCAGGCAGAACAGCTTCGCCTTCTCATTGAAAAACTTCAAAAAAAAGAAATTGAACTTCCTTATCATCTGATCCCTCTTTACGAAAAAAAAAGCAAACTTCCCTGGCCAATTTCCGGAAAAGTGATTAGCAGGTTTGGCCTGCAAAGACATCCCCGCTTTAATACTGTCACCATGAATAACGGCATTGAAGTATCGGTTCCTGAAAATTCCGTAATAAACGCCATTCATGATGGTTCTGTGGTTTACAAAGATCATTTTCAGGGATATGGGAATTTGATAATCCTTGACCATGGATTGACCTATTATTCACTTTACGGGCATTGCTCGGAGTTTCTGGTAAAAAAAGGCGCTTTTGTCCGGACTGGCCAGCCTATAGCCCTGACCGGAGAAAGTGGCTCAATGGTCGGCCCTGCCATGTATTTTGAACTAAGGTTCAAGACAAAGCCCTTGGACCCCTTGCAATGGCTGGAGAAAAGATGATAGAATTTGCATTCAGTTAAAAAAATATGCACTCAAAGAAAGTCCGAATAGTTCTTCTGGTTTTACTTTTTTTCTCTGTAGTTTTTTTCTTGGAGCGAAGTATTATTCCGGTATTATCCTCGGGAACACCATCATCATTTAACATTCTTCTAACCGCCCTCCAGTTAATCCGGAATGATTACGTGGAAGAACCAAATCCCAGGGAAACCATGGAAGGAGCTTTTAAGGGGATGGTCGATTCCCTGGATATTCTCTCCAGCTACCTTGACGAAGAAGATATGGAAAAATTCCGCCTTCATTCTTCTGGAAATCTTTTTGAAACAGGAATTATCCTCTATAAAAGATTTGGTTCTTTCCCGGTAATAATAGGGATTAAAGAAGGCTCTCCAGCCGAAAATGAAAGCCTTAAAAAAGGAGATCTTTTGAGTTCCATAGATGATATTCAAACTGTTGACATGAGTATGATCGAGGTCAACTTAGCCTTGAAAAACAGTCAGCCAACTCCCGTCAAACTGGAAATAATGAAAGTTAACACCAAGAAAGAAATAGAAGTTCAAAGGACTATTCTTCATCAGAAATATTTCGATTTTACTTCGCATACTGGCACTTCAGGAATTCTTAAAATACACAGCTTTAAAAAATCTTTCTCAGATAACATCCGGGCTGAAATAATCCCCGAAATCAAAGACTCCTCCCGCCCTTTAATCATTGATCTGAGGAACTGCTGGGAAGGAGAAATAGAAGAAGCCCTGTCCTTCATCAATATTTTCCTTCAGGCAGATAATATCGGCTTCTTCAGAAGTAAAAATCAGAAAGCAATTCCCCTCTCCTGTCCGCAGCCAGCTTCACTCTCCCTTCTCCCGTTAATCATCTGGACTAACCAGGCTACCCTCGGTCCGGCCGAACTGGCTGGTATTGTTCTTCAAGAATATAGAAAAGCCACGGTGGTGGGCACCTCTACTCCCGGCTTAATTGCCCGGCAGAAACTTTTTCCTCTCCAGGATGGAACAGGCCTTCTTCTGACCACTTCGGTTTATCAATTGAAACCTGACCAGAAATTCTGGATGAAAGGTATTGAACCGTCAGAAGAAATAGTAAACAGCGAGGCTTCCTTTCAAGCCTATTTAGAAAAAACTCTTAATCTTATTGGAAAACAGTAAAAAAGATTAATGCCCGCCAGAAATAAGGGGAGAAACCGTTCTCCTACTTCCCTGATTACAGTCCTTCTGGTAATTACAGCTATTTTTTCAATTGGAGGATTAGATTATATAAACTGGAAAAAAAGAAGGTCCTCCTATTTTTTTTCAGGAATACATCTGGATAAAAAAAAACCACTTTCAAAAGAAAATCTGAAAGACTCAGTGATTCAAAGCATTCTCAAACAAGGAATCTTACCGGAGGCCATTTCGTCTTACCGGGATGACCAAAAAACCATACACATAAAAATTGACTTGTATCCATCCGAATACAAAGCTTTGGCCCCTGAACTGGAGAATTTATTTCATAGTTCCAGGGCTAAACTGGAAAGCAAAGAGAGCCAGGACCTGGAGGGAAAAAACTACCAGCTTTGGAAAATCCTGGGAAAAGAAAAAGAGAGGCTTTCTCTCCTCTTTTCTTTCCCCCCGCAACCGGAGAGCCTGCCTCAACCTTCTGCCCCGGATTCTCTAAAAACTCTTGCCCGCTCCAAGGTAGCCATTATTATTGATGACTTAGGTTACAGTTTAAAGGCGATAGACGACATTTGCCGTCTTAACATTCCTGTTGCTGTTGCCATCCTTCCTTACAGTCCCTTTGCCTGGGAAACAGCCCAGATTGCTCATCGGCATAATCTGGAAATTCTTCTTCACCTTCCCCTGGAAGCTGTCAACGAAGACAATGGCAGCAACCATACAGAAGGGCTTATTACAACCATTATGACTGAAGAAGAAATTCTGGACTCTCTTCAGGATTGTTTCACCAAAATCCCTCATATTAAAGGCGTCAACAACCACATGGGTTCAAAGGTGACGGCAGACAGCCGTTTAATGGAACTGATACTGGGAGAAATCAAGAAAAAACATCTTTTCTTTGTTGACAGCCGGACTTCTCCTCGGTCAGTGGCTTTTCAGGTAGCCCAAAAAATAGGAGTTCCGGCTACCTACCGTCATGTTTTTCTGGACACAGAAGTTAATCCAAAATCAGTTAAATCTCAATTGGAAACATTGCTCGAGTTGGCCCAAAAAAATGGCCACGCAGTGGGAATCGGCCATCCCTGGCCAGAAACAATCCAGGTACTTCAGGAAAACCTTGACCTTTTTGAAAAATACAACTGCCAGCCAGTTGCTGTCTCCAATCTCTTGCAATAATTAATATCATAAAAATACATTATTTGCATAATTCCTAACTATCATTTATATTTTTAATAGAAAAGGAGGCAGCCATGAAAAAATGGGTCTTCATTTTGATAATTATTATAATTGCCATAATTCTGGCCATTGTATTCGAAAAAACAGAACTATTGCATACAATCTCAGCCGAAGAACTTAAAAATTCCCTTGAGGTTACTGATGTCGAAACCATGTGGGTTGATAAATATTACCAACCCTGGCCTCCCAAGCTCATCCTGGTTCCCGCAGTTTCCTTTAAAGTAAAAAATATCTCTGATAAGCCTTTGCGCTATATCAATTTTAACGCTAATTTCCGTTTCCGTGATGACTTTGAAAATCTGGGAGACTGCTTTCTGGCTGCTATTCGTAAAGATCCTGTTCTCCCAGGAGAAAAAAGTGATGTTATCCTTCTTAAAAGCAATTATGGCGTGGAAGGTAAGAGCAAGGCCTCATTTAAGGACAATCCCCATTGGAAACCTGTAATCGTAAAGCTGTTCGTTCAGTCAAAAGGTTCCCAGTATGTTCTTCTCGGAGAATGGGGAATAGCTAAAAAGATAGATTTCGAGGAACCCGAAGATGTTGGAATTCCAGAAAAAGAGGAGAAAAAACAGGCGGAAGAGAAAGAAGAGAAATAATTTTCCCGGTCTTTCTTGCCGACAAAATAACAAGATCCATATCAGCAAAGAGGTGAAAAACAATGTCCTTCTTTATTCCTGCCAAAATGTTTTTGACAAAAGGGAAAGGTGTGCATGAAGACAAACTGGTAAGCTTTGATCAAGCTTTAAGGGAAGCTGGCCTTTCGGCTTTCAACCTGGTCAAGGTCTCCAGTATTCTTCCCCCTCGCTGCCAGATCATTGCCAGGAAAGAAGGAGTTTCCCAGCTTCAACCCGGGCAGATAGTTTTCGTGGTACTAAGCGAGATTTCTACAGCAGATAACCTGGCCACTATCACTGCATCCATTGGAATAGCTCTCCCCTCATCAAATGAAAATCATGGCTATCTTTATGAATTCAAAGGAAGCGGTTTAACAGAGAAAGAAGCCGGAAAAAGGGCAGAAAAACTGGCAGCCATTATGCTCAATAAAGCAATGCAGGAAAATAAAACAGGAGAGAAAAAAAACGGGGATGTTAATGCCAATGAGTTGATAGAGAACTCCATTCAAACCAGATCCATAACTCAGCTTGCTCCCGGAATAAAGGGAAAATGGACTACCGCTCTGGCAGCAGCTGTTTTTGTTATGTAACTGAGAAATACCGCCTGATTCAGGTTATGTGCTCAAGAGGATTTTCGATAAGAATTTTAATATAGCTTTCTTTTTTTAATCTTTCGATAAATTCCTGAGATTTTTGATCTCTTTTTTCTTCAAACAATTTCTCTTCTATTTCACGCCGAACTTCTTCAAAAGATTTCAGGCGGCTTTCCTTTTTGTCTTCCAGTTTTAACAAGTACCAACCTTTTTCCACTCTAAGCCAGGAAGTCATTTCTCCCGGTTTTATGGCTGAAACTGCTTTTTCCAGGTTCTCAGCCAGCTCACCTTTCCGGAAACTTCCTAATTCACCCTGGTCATTCTGTGAAGGACCATCTGAATATTGCGATGCCAGTTGTCCAAAACCCTCTTCTTCAACTATTTTTTCCAGGATTTCTTTTTTGATAGATTCAATTTCTTCAGCAGTTTTTCCTTCATTCTGAAGAAAAATGGCTTTTAAAGTATATTCCTCAGGCTCAATAAATTCATCCTGATGACTTTTATAATAATTGACAATCTCTGAATCATCAATGACGATTTCCCGGTTGATATTGGCCATAATGACGCTTTGCTTCATGTAGTTTTCTTCCATGCTCTTCCGCCATTCTTCAAAACTAATGCCTTGCTGAGCCATCAAGCGCCTCAGTTGCTCATCCGTCTGCAGGTTATTCTCTTCCTTAATGCTTTCTATGGTCATCTTGATCTGTTCTGTGACATCAATTCCCATTTTCTGGGCTTCCTGGAGAAGAAGGAGTTCGGTAATCATGGTATCCAGAAGTTGTTTGCTCAACTGGTTATAACGCTTAGTGAATTCTTCACCTTCAAACTGAGACCGGAGCATGGCGTAGAGGTTGTCGTGTTGCTCCCTGAAATCAGAAAGAGTAATAATTTCATTATTGACGATGGCTACTATGGCTTCGACCAGTTTTTGGCCAGAAAGACTCCCGGCAGCTGTGGTTAAAATAAGACAACTTGCTATTATAAATTTTCTAATCATTGTCATTGTTTTTCCTTTGATAGGGGAAAGAGAGGTTATCCGGGAAAAACTGCCAGTCAAGATTATCTTTCAAATCCTCGAGTTGCTGAGACAGGCGCTCCTTAATTTTCTGCTCAAGCAGAATAACCTTGATTTCCTCGGAAGCTCGTTCAAGAGGGACCAGTTCAGCCGGAAATATTTTGTCAACCCGGAAAATGTGGTATCCGTAACTTGACTCCACAACCTGGCTTAATTCTCCTTCATCAAGAGAAAAGACCACTTTATCGAATTCAAAAGGGAGCTGCCCCATTTCGAAAGTACCTATTTCTCCTCCCCGGGAGGCTTCAGCTCCAATGGACTCAGCTCGGGCCAATTCTCTAACCTGTTCTCCTCCGGCTCCCTTGAGACTTTTTAACAACTCAACCGCCTTATCCTCTGTCTTTACCAGAATCTGACTGACTTTGAGTCTTTTGGGCCGAAGGAATTCTCTTTTATTTAAGTCATAATATGACCGGATTTCATCCTCTTCTACTTCTATATCCTGGACGAGTTCATAAATATATTCTTCTATCACTAATCCTTCTCGCAGGCTATCAATAGCCTTCCGATCCATGCTATTTATGCCACTTGTTGAATCAATGCCACTGGTTACTTTGGCCAGATACTGTTTAATTTCTTCCCAGGTTACTTCAATTCTTGCTTCCCGGGCAGCTTCAAGAAAAAGTTTGTCTTCAATGAAATTGTCAAGGAGCCGGCTTAATGAATCAAGCGACAAAGAAGAGTCCTGACCTGCAGCAAGCATCACATATCTTTCAAAGTCAGCGTTAAAGTAGAATGATTCTCCCACCCTCAGGATGATCTGATTTTTCTTGGCTGGATCTTCGGAAAATGAAGTATCTGGAGAAAACTCTTCCTCTTTCCGGCAAGAAACTCCGCCCATTATTCCCGCCGCGGTTAGAAGTACAATAGCAATTTTCGCTCTCTTTTTTAACATCTTCATTTTTATTCAGTTCTTTCATTATAGTATACTGATATAAACTCCTTCAAGATAGATATTGTTTCAGCCAGAATTTGTTTCTCCCTTAGGACAGGTAGCCGCAGGGTCATTACTCCCTGGGGAGTAAGATTTCCTTTATATTTTTTCATTACTTGAATAAGGCTCGGAACAAGAGAAGATGCTCCCCGGTGAAACTTAATGACCAGTTTTGAGCCGGCCCGGTCAAGAGACTCAACCGAGGCTTTCCCGGCCAAGTGTTTGATTTTCCCGTACTCGAGAAGAGAGTTGACTTCTTCCGGCAAAGGACCATAACGGTCTCTTACCTCATCTTTTATCCTGGAAATTTCCTCCAGGCTTTCCGCAGATGAAACCCGCTTGTAAAGATTCAGCCTTAAGTTTATTTGAGGGAGATAATTCTCTGGTATTCTGACATTTATTTTCAAATTGATTCTGCTTTTCACCTGTTCGATTTTTTCTTCTTTGAGGTCTCTAACAGTTTCTTCTAATAGTTTCATATAGAAATCAAATCCTACTGATTCCATATATCCGTGCTGCTGGGAGCCCAGAAAGTTGCCTGCTCCCCGGATTTCCAAATCCTTGGCCGCCAGCCTGAAGCCAGAACCCAGGGCACTGAATTCCTTCAGGGCTTTAAGCCTTTCCTTGGCAGCAAAACTCAGTCCGGAAAGAGCAGGAATCAGGAAATAGGCATAGGCCTGGCGTGAAGATCGCCCCACCCGGCCCCGAAATTGATAGAGCTGAGCCAGGCCGAACCGGTCAGCCCGGTTAACAATAAGAGTATTCACCAAGGGAATATCAATTCCATTTTCAATAATAGTAGTGGAAATCAGGACATTATATTTTTGTTGAATAAAATCAATCATTCTCCTCTCCAGAGTAGCAGCGGACATCCTTCCATGAAGAACTACAACCTTTGCCCTGGGAACCCAGTTCCTGATTTTTTCAGCCAGATTATCAATGTCCTCTATCCTGTTATGAATGAAGTAAACCTGTCCATTTCTGACCAATTCTCTGGAAACGGCTTTAGTGATAAGACTTTTACTGAAAGGAGTGACTACAGTATGCACTGCTAAGCGGTCTCTGGGAGCAGTTTCAATTAGACTGATATCACTTAATCCAGAGAAAGATAAATTCAGTGTCCGGGGAATAGGAGTAGCCGTCATGGTAAGAACATCAATGTTGGCTTTCATCTGTTTCAGTTTTTCCTTGTGCTTGACTCCAAATCTCTGTTCTTCATCAATTATCAGAAGGCCAACCTCTTTGAATCCTACATCGCCTGAAAGAAGGCGGTGAGTGCCAATAACTATATCCACCAGGCCTTTTTTCAAATCCGCCACAATTCTTTTTTGCTGAGCCGGTGTTTGCAGCCTGGTAAGCGCTTCAATCCGGATCGGAAAAAGAGTCATCCGGTTTCTGAAAGTTTCCAGGTGTTGACTGGCCAACACAGTAGTGGGGCAAAGAACGGCCACCTGCTTGCCATCCATGACTGCTTTAAAACAGGCTCTCATGGCCACTTCGGTCTTACCGTAGCCAACATCTCCACATAAAAGACGATCCATAGGGGAATCATTTTCCATGTCTGCCAGAATTTCCTGGATGGATTTCATCTGATCTTCGGTTTCTCTGTACTGGAAAGCTTTTTCAAAATCCCTTTCCCAATTTCCGGCTGGACTGAAAGCAAATCCTTTTAAAGCTTTTCTCTGGGCATAGAGCCTGAGAAGTTCTGTGGCTATTTCTTCGATGGCTTTTTTTGTGCGGGACTTCACTTTATCCCAGGAAGCTGTCCCCAATTTATTCAGAGGCGGAAGGGAAGAACCAACCTGGGTATACTTCTGGACCAAATAGAGATCTTCTACCGGAACAAATAGCTTGTCTCCATCCCGGTAGAGAAGTTCCATGAAATCCTGGCTTTTACCATCATAACCCATTTTTACCAGCCCCTGGAACTTACCTATCCCGTAGTCGTTATGAACCACATAGTCTCCTGCTCTCAAATCCTGGAAATGAGAGATAAAAGGTTTTGATCTTGGGATCCGAGGAACTTCCCTGGCTTCAGTCAGAAAATCCTCTTCGGCAAAAATAAACAATTTCTCTCCGGGGTCAGCAAAACCGCGGCGCAACCGGCCTATTAAAAGAACAACAACCTCATCAGGAGGATAAACAAAAGGATTATCGGAAAGCCGGCAATTAATTCCATGATCCTGCAGCAAAGCTTCAACTTTTTCTCTTAAATAAGAGCCGGAAAGAAAAATCAGGCAACGTGTTCCTTCCTGTTGGCGTTTTTTCAGGAAATCAAGGAAAAAAGGGATTCTGTTGGAAAAACGGGGTAATGATTGAAAAGAAAAAGAGATTGTTCTTTTTCCCGATGAGGAAATATCTTCCAGACGGACAGCCTTTCGTTTAATCTCTTCCCATGCATTTAGATCAAATATCTTTTCCGGCTCAAGAACAAACTGTTTCTGATCCCTGAGTTCCCGGCCTTGCTTTTTGAAATCTTGCAGCAATTCTTTCCATTCCTTTTCCACTGCCTCAAAATCGTCTATAACCCATAGGGGATCTTTAAAATACTCTGTTAAAGAGCAAAATTTTTCTCTGTTAAGAAGAGAAAGATGGAGAAAACCAGGAAAATCAGATTTGTCCTTTAAGGACTTTATGAGCCTTTCTTTTTCATCAAAAGAAAAAGGGGAAAAACTCTGGGAGAATCTTCTCTGCCATGAATCAAAGAATTTTCGAGAGGATGGATACTCACGAAGAGAAGGAATGACAATCCTTTGAAGTCTCTGCACAGACCGCTGAGAAGATGTATTAAATTCGCGAAGGGATAAGATTTCATCCCCACTGAATTCAAGTCGGAAAGGATAGCTTTGCCAGGGAGAAAAAACATCCACCACTCCCCCGCGCCAAGCCAATTCGCCAGGGGAATTAACAACATCTTCGGGTGAATAACCAAATTC
>CAYTTR010000039.1:16123-23404 GCA_964440805.1 uncultured Eubacteriales bacterium | reverse complement strand
CTCAGATCATTCAGACCGAATAGACTGAACAGACTTTCCTAAAACGCCTGGCCGATGCCGATGAAAACGGCGGAGGCAGCTTCACCGGGCCGGCGGTCAAGTTTAAAGCCCCAGTCAAAGCGGAGAAGAACATAAGGAGTATTCCAGCGCAGACCAAGGCCCAAAGATTTTCTCAGGTTTAGTGGGTCGAAATCCTTCATACGGGAATAGATATTCCCTGCATCCAGAAAAACAACTCCTCCAATACTTTTATAGACAGGAAATCTTATTTCCTGATTAATTATGAAAAGGGCATCTCCTCCCACCAGCCTGACCTCGTCCCGGCCGAATCCCCTGACTGTTGCTCCTCCCCCGGCAAAATATCTCCGGCCCAGAGGAAGTTCCTGACCAATGCCCCGGCCCAGGCCGACTCTCAATCCCGAGGCATAGATTACATCTTTCCAGAGTGGTTGAAAAAAGTAATACTGGGAGAAGCTTCGGAAAAAACCTGCACCTCCCCCCAGAAAAGGCGGGACATACTCAAGATTCTGGGCAAAAAAGGAACCGCTTTCTGTATCCATAATATTATTCCTGGTATCTCTGGTAAGGGCCAGATTCAGCATTCCAAAATTCCGGGCAGCCTTATCTTGAAAATCAGTAAAAGTTTCCGGAAGTATTGCTTTCTCATGTTCAAGACTTAAAACTGCAGCCAGAAGAACAGGCCTTTTCAACCAGATTTGCTGTTGCAGGGATAAACCGCGGCGGTCAAGAGAGAAGGCAGGCCGCTTCTGACGTTCAAAGAAGGCGGAAACATCGGTTGGAATTTTAATCCCCATAAAATAAGGACTTCTGAAAAAAAAGCGGAGAGCTCTTTCATCCTTGTTAAGGCGGAAACTGGAGCCGGCAAGATGGGCTTTGCCGCCAAGATTGCGGTGGATTATTTCACCGGATATCCCTATTAGATTTTCACTGTTTCCATGCAGGCCGTAGCGAAGCCTGACCGGTTTAAGCTCCGATAGATTAACCTCAACTGCATAGGGCACTTCAGGAGCAATACCACTTTCTTTTTCGGGTTCACCAGATGCATCAATTTTTCTTATATTTATATCCACCCACTCAAAAATTCCCAGTCCATAAAGGTTTTTCCGCGATTGTTGAATTTTGGCCAGATCCAGAATTTCTCCTTCCTTAAATTCAAGCTCCCGGAGAATAGTTTTCCTGCCGGTTATTCCGGCCTTTTGAAAATTTATTTCCCCGATAACGGCCCGCCCGCCTTCTTCCATTTCCAGCTTGAGATCAACCCGGCCTTCTTTTTCCTCATAGAAAGGCAAAACCTGTATTTTCGCTTCATGGAATCCTTCCCTTGTAAGGGCTTTGCGCAGTTTTTCTTCTGTCCTGTAAATAACTTCCTCTCTGTAAATATCCCCTTTTTTGAGCGGAAATTCTTTTCTGACCCAATCTTCGCTTAGATATTTATTTCCTTTAAGAGAGATTTCTCTTACCGTAAACCTGAGGCCTTCATCGACTGTAAAATAAAAGATAGCCCGGCTTTCTTCTTCATTAAAAACGATTTCCTCCAACTTCACCCGGCACCTGAGATAGCCCTCGTTTTTAAGAAGTTCTTCCATTTTCCTGGTAAATTCAAAGGAGTCTTCTAATAAAAACACTACTCCTCCGCTCTGTCTAAGAAATCTTTTTAATCTCTGGTCAGAAACCTTGTCATTACCAGAAAAAATGATTCCGGTTTTTTCATAACTCAGGCCTGGTTCTATAGAAAAAACCATCCGTTTTATTCCATCTCTTTCCAGTTTTTCCTCAACCTCAACCCGGACCTCGTAATATTTGTTTTTGAAAAAATGCTTCTTAAGCAAAGACCGGATCTCTTCCGCCGCCCATCTGGAAGAAAGGCTGTTTACCCAAATTTCTTGACTCTTCCTGGAAATCTTGCGAGGAACAGAAGCTCCTTCAAACTCAACTTCCACAACCGGACCCGGCTCCACCTGGAAAAACAGATTTACTCTATTTCCAGTACGTTCGGTTTTCTTACTCAAGTTAAATTCAAGGAAGCCTTGCTTTCGGTAAAAACGGCGCAGCCTCTCCATCCCTTCCAGAAGTTTAACAAACCGGTATGGTTTTCCCTTCCGTATTTTAAGCTGTTTCTGAACCACATTCTCCGGATATAAAAGATTCCCTTCCCACTCGATTTCACCAAAAACCACTTTTTCTTCTTGAAAAGCTTTCTTTAGTCTCTTCTCCTCTTCTTTTACTCCTCCGAACCGGAGTTCATGCCTTAGATGAAGAATGTAAAGATTATCGTCCCGTTTCACTCCCTGAAGATTCAAGTTCTGGAAGGGTGTATAATCGATAATCCAGGTACGATTCTGAGCGTCTTTTAAATCCTGGGAGAGAGTCAACAGCAGATTCCGGTAAAGGTGCTGTTCGAAAGTAATCCTGGCAGCCGGATTTTCTTCAGAAGCAATAAGGGCAGCGTCAATTTTAACACTCTCTATTCCCAGAAACCTGGCTGCAAAAGCTTCAAGTCTTCCTGTAAGGGCGCTGTTAAGGAAGGATAGAGCTTCATAACCAACCGCCTCCAGAACGCTCCCAGATACATCCTCGAGGGTTCTTCCGGTGATCAAGAGCGAAATTATGTCGGGTTCGGGAAGAGGCGGCTCAGAGACAAAAGAGGCTGAAAGGGTCTCCGGAGTACCGGATAGGGAAAGCCGGATATCATAGGATTTAACCCGCGTCTCAGCTTGTAATTGCAGATAGGGCTCAATCCGGATTTCAGTTAAAAAATCCACAGTTCCCTGTTCAATTAGAAATGTCTGGCCGTGAAAATAGAGCTCTCCCCCTTCCTTAATCTGGGCCCTGCCGGCAAAAGCAGGACTCTGGGCCGTACCAACCAGCCTCAGGGAAGCACCGATTTCAGCCCGGGAGAGGTTGTTAGAAACTAAGATATTTTCTTGAGTGATGACCGTTATGTTCAGATTTATCTGGTTTAAAAGAGGATTAATTACTCTTGAAGCCCTTCCCCTGGGCCGCTTCAAATATTGCACAAGGGCTGATTGCAGGCTGAAATCTTCACTGTACTTGGCCCGATGAAGATTCACCCTTCCTTCAACCAAAAATTGCTCATCCAAGGTATTAAGAGAAAGGTCTGAAGAAAACTTGGCCTCAACCCCTGGAGGAAAATGCCACCCGATTTCTTCAAGATTCATGCTGGCACTAAACCGGTTCATCTTCCAACCGGAAAAATCAACTTCTGCCTTAAAGCTGAGCAAGCCGTCATTTAATTGCCCCTTAAATTCTTCAAGGAGAATTTTCTTATCGCCTGTGATTCTGACTTTTCCTTCCAAATCGGAAAGAAGGATATAGGGAGAGACTCTCTGTAATCCTCCCCGGGATAAATTAATAACTCCATCTATTTGAGGCTGGTTTAACGGACCTGAAATATCAACCTCAAAAGTGGTTTTTCCGGACAAAAGCCATTCTTTAAAAAAGGGAGCAATTAAATCCAAATTAGCTTCTCCTCTTACTCCCGCATCCGTAATTTTTTCATTAACAAAATCTACTTTACCTCTAAATTCCAGGCTCTGATTGCTGTTCTTCAAGGAAAAAGAAGAAAGATATAAAATCCCTTCATCCAGAAGAAGTTTTACTACTCGGTCATTTTTCAGGCTAATTCCGGGCACTTCCAAAGTAAATTCATCAAAGCTCAAGGAGCCGGATAAACTTCGCCAGTCAGTATCTTTTACCTGAAATTCAGCCTCACCACTGAGTCTTCCTCTAATTTTTCCGGCAAACTCTTCGCTTAAAAAAGAAACAAAGAAAAAAGGCTCCAGGTTTTGAAATATAGTTCTTATCTCACCAGGCTCAAAAGAGGCATTTTCTTCTCTTAACCTTCCAGGAAAAAAAATAGTCTGAGGAAACCTTCCCTTTACCTCAAAAGGGCTTCCATTCAAAAGAAAAGAAAGCCCTTCAAGATTCAACCAACCCTGGGAAAACGATAAGCCGGCATTTAGATTTAAGACTTCAACCGGAGGAGTGCTTAGAGATAGAGAAGCGTCTTCAATCTTTAAGCCGCCTGAAAGCACTGGCTGCAAAAGAAGGCCGTTAAGCAGAATATTAAGATTGATTCCGCCTTCAAGCTCCAAACCCTCAATAAGGCCCGAAGCAATTCCCGGATCTACTCTTCCGGTTATTAAGAGTCCCTTTTCGGAAACTACCTTTGTGGGCAATTCACCGTCAGCTTGCAGTGAAAACCCGTTTCCTGAAAGCGACAAATCCTCAACCTCGAATCCATGGGGAGAAAATCGAAGACTGGCCGGTTTATCTGTTTTAATCCAATATTGCTCCCTCTCAAGTTCAAGTTTTTGAAGACTAAGCCTTGCCTTCAGGGTTTCTCTTAAAAAAGCCAGGTTGGCTTCTGTTTCCAGGGATGCCCTGAGTTCTCCTGAAATTTCCCCGGCTGATTCCGGAAAAAACCTGGTTAAAAGCTCATTTAAAGAAAGCTCTTTTACATCAACAGAAGCCTTAAAAGAAAAGGGATGGCTGGTCTGTACAGAGCCTTGCCCCCGGCTTGAGAATTGCGGCAAAGAGAAGCTGAATTCAATTTCTTCCTGGGGATTTCTTGCCTGGAATTCCAACTCTCCAAGATTTATCCCCTCCCAGGTAATCCCGACCAATCTTCCCTTTAAACTAAAACCGGGAATAGAGGTGCGGCTTTTGCTTTTTCCCTCAAAGTTGAAATAAACAGAAGCTCCGAGGCTGGAGAGAGCTTGTGGAAGGTCTCCTTCAAGGAGAGGAAAATCAAAACAATTGAATTTGAGCCGGTAGTCTTTTTCAAGAAGATTATACTCACCTTCCCCTTCAAGTCTTCCCTCTTCTCTGACTGCTGAAAAATAATTCATCTTAATTATATTCTCGGCATAACGGAGAGAGGCTTCGATTTTATCAAGCTTTTTTTCAAAAAGAACCGGGTTTTCCAAAGAAAGCTCAAGGTCCATTCTTGGGGAAGACCTTTTTCCTCCGATTTCAGCTTCTGCTTCGAGCATTCCGGAAAAATCAGCCTGCTCTATCTGCTCTCTTAGCGGAAGAGGCAGATAAGGCTCTATCAAAGAAAAAGTTTTCTCCGGCTGCTCGGCTATTAAAATAATTTTCCCTGAAAGGTCTTCCTGCTTCAGGCGGAGATTCCCTTTTAACTGCATACCCGGAAGGGAAATATTTTCAATGAGGACAGATAGACGGCCGGCCTGGGCTTCTGCTTTTATTAAAGCCCGGAGAGGAAGTCCTTTTAAAAGCTCTTCTTCCGGAGAAAATGGAATAAAGTGAATCTCGGATTCTCCCCTTAGGGAATCAAGGAAATTCTCTTCCCAGCCAAGGCGGATATAACCTCGACTCACTGAACCAAGCCGGAAAGGCTGTTCCATGGCCTGGAGAATAAAGTTGGGCCTAAATGATTCCCACTTAAGATTCAGTTGATTTAATTCGTTTTTGAGAAATGGGGAAAACCGGGCATCCCCTTTCATCTGGAATAAGGAACTACCCAGAACAAAGGAGGGCATTTCAAGGCTCCCCTTCTCCATCAGTAGTTGGGCCGTGATTCTTCCGTCCTCTAACGAATTATAGGAAAGCTTTTCTCCTTCTATTTCGGCCTTTAAAATAAGGCTTTCCGGTTTCGGGGGTCCTTGCAGGTGACTTTTTATTTTCAGTCTGCCCCTCAGCCTGCCCCCAGGAAGAGATGAAAGGCTGGTTAAGGAAAGAAATTGTTCAAGGTCAATCAGAGATTCAAGCTCAAAATAGAGAAATAAATCGAGCGGATTTCCCAGACTGCCTTTACCTTCAAGAGTCATTCCCTTGGCCTGAAGCAACAAGGAATCTATATCAAGCTCCTGCGAAGACCAAAGACCGGAGATCCGCAGGACATTTAGAGGGAAAGAAGCCTGTTCCGTCTTCACCAGGCCTTCCTTGGCAAGGTCAAGCCGGAAAGTGTGATTTGCTTCCTCGTTTTTTTCCCCGCTTATATCAAAACCGGGAAGAAGAAATGAAAATCCGCTCTGCTCATCAATAAAAGAAAGAGAGGCTTCTTTTATTTCCAGTTGTTCAATGATTATTTCAGGAAGAAAAGAAGGCCCGGAATCTTCTTTAGGGCTTTCAGCCCGGGGAAGGTTTCTTTCTCCTTCAGGGCCTACCTGGATATTTATTTGGGGATTTTTAACCTTAATCTCCCTGAAGCGGAGTTTTCCTGAAATAATAGCTGACGACAAACGGGCCTGAAGTTCTTCCGCCTCAAAAAAAGGAACCTCTCCTTCCTCTCCTGCCCCAACGCTCAGCCCTTTCAGAACCACCTGAAGGTTAAATAGATTATATTTCAAGTTACGGATTTTTAATTGTATATCCTGGTTTTCTCTAAGATTATCAGCAGCCAATTGAATGATTTTATTCTTTACCAGGGGAGAATGGATAAACAAGAACAATCCAGCCAGAAAAAATATGATTAGGCTTCCGGCTATAATCAATTTTTTCTTGGTTCGTTTTTTCATTTGGACCTTGAAGAAAGTTGAGCGCTAATCATTGCTCCCAGAAAATAAACCAGGATCGAATAGTAAAGCCAGAGAAGCAAGAGAACTAGGGATCCGATAGCCCCGTAAATAAGGTGATACATCTTGACCCGGACAATATAGAGCCCGAAAACATTTTTCAGTACTTCCCAGAAAAAAGCAGCCACCAGGCCGCCTTTAAAAGCAGTGGAAAAAGAAAGAGTTGGAAGGGCAAAATATTTATAAGAGGCTGCAAAAAACAAACCCTCAAGGAGAATGTAGCCGACAATAACTGCAATGTTGCCTTTCCTTTCACTAACTCACCGTTTTTTTAGCAAAAAACCTTTTGTTCAATATAATAAACAACCATAGAAAAGATTGTCAATTAAGAGGGGGACGTTCCCCAAAGGGACACTCCTTCCCCTGGAGAGAATAATTGATAGCGTTACGCGTTACTCGAGTTATTTGCGTTCGTTGCGTTAATCCAGTCCATTTCGTCTATTTGGTCTATTTGGTCTATTTGGTCTATTTGGTCCTGCCGGTCAAAGGGGAATATTCTCCTTTACCATTCACTATTTACTCTTCACTATTTACTATTCACTATTTACTAATCCAATCATTAGAAAAAATCAAAAACAGTGAAAGGTGAATAGTGAATGGACAATAGAAAAT
Organism: uncultured Eubacteriales bacterium; assembly: GCA_964440805.1. Taxonomy (GTDB): domain Bacteria; phylum Acidobacteriota; class Aminicenantia; order Aminicenantales; family Aminicenantaceae; genus CAYTTR01. The sequence goes on along the minus strand of CAYTTR010000039.1, from coordinate 16,211 downwards.
AATTTATATTTTAAAAAGACGGAGCAGACTAAACAGACTAAACAGACTAAACAGACTAAACAGACTAAACAGACTAAACAGACTAAAC
>CAYTTR010000039.1:0-16023 GCA_964440805.1 uncultured Eubacteriales bacterium | reverse complement strand
CAGACTAAACAGACTAAACAGACTAAACAGACTAAACAGACTAAACAGACTAAACAGACTAAATAGACTAAATAGACTAAACAGACTAAACAGACAATATTAAAATTCCTTCAGCAGGGAGAAGTCTATATCCGGTCTGTCGGCAGTTTCGGTTCCTGCTATCTGGTTTGTGTAATCTTTCCGCCAGTAATAATTGTGTCCGGCCTCAACCTTCCATTTTTCACCTGTAACCGGGTCAACCACATCAGTGACGCCCAGAATATAATTGGAAAACCTGCGGCTCGTCTCATCCAGAACAGCCTGGCGGTTCCAGTAGGATTCATCAATAATTCTTGAGATTTCCTGATTGGTTTGAGTTACTATCTGGGAAACATTGGCCGTCAATTGCTGCTGGGAAGCCACCCACTGGGGATTGAGTCTAACGCTTTTAAACATATGACCGGCAATTTCCCTTACTGTATCTTCCTCACCTTCAGGGCAAGTGAAGATTACAAGCAAAGCCACCGACCAATTTCCCATTCCCTGGGTTTGAACTAATTGAGTCAAAGCCAGGCCGTAGCCGATAAAAGGCTGTTGCTGCTGCTCGAAACGAAAAGCCGCTTCCCCGCCATGAAGCGTAAAAGAAATTCCATAAGAAGCAAACTGGCTGTAAATGCGGTTGAAATTGGAGACGACATCAGGCCGCTCCTTCTGGCTGACTATGGAAAACGAAGCCAGAGACGGCCGGTAATTTTGATTAAGATATTCAAGAAGGAAATAATGACCGGGAAGATATTTTTTAACCAGCATATTTACTCCGTATCCCGGCGAATACCACGAACCCTCTACGAATCCGGCAAAAGCCAGGGTTTGATTGGGAACAGCAAAAACAGGCAGGTTTCCATCGTTAAATTGAATCCGAATCCTGCCGTCGGGAGAGGCCGCCTGCAGCACATGGACAAGGTCCACCGAAGCTCTCCTGAAAGTACCTCCTTGAACATCCCATCCCTGCGGAACATCCATAGTAAAGGCTCTTTCCCTGGGATCCTGCCAGGAAATATAACTGATCTGCGGCCGGGCCGGAACTTGTTCTTTTACCCCTTCATCGGGCTGCTCAAACCGGAAAGATTTTAAAACGGCCAGCAGCATTTCTCTATGTTGCTCAAAGGACTCCTCTTCGGCAGCCATAACGTAAAGAATTCCGCTTTTCTCATGAATGGAACAAAGAGCAATTCCCTGCCAGGGAACCTGGTTACGCTGGAAACGGAAGCGGAGAGCAGTCTCATCAGGAAAACCGCGCACTTGATCCTTCTTCAGAATATCAACTTTTCCGGAAAATTTGTCCAGCTGCCCCAAATTTTTACCCAGCCAGTCAGCACTCCGGCTTTTTTGTTTGAGAAAGAAGGGATAGACAAAAGCAAAAGGAGATGTTTCTTCCTCTTCAGATGAAATCAGAATGTATTTGTTGTTTTCAACTACGGCTTTCCAGGTTGCCGGATGTTTCAGGGAAAAACCCTGGGGATATCGTTTATGAATTAAACCGTTATTTCCCATTTGGCAGCTAAGTAAAAGAAAAGAGAGAAATATAAGGCAAATAAATCTCCTGCCGATTTCAGATTTTAATATTTTCATTTATACCCTCCTTCACTTTTTCCTTCACCTCCTCGTAAGGGGCAAGCCGAAGGGATGGAGAGTAGGGTGTACCCGCTCATTACGAGGGGGAATAGTCGCTACAGCATCCCCCGTTGCCAGCGAATTAAATTCATGCGGCAATCTCATCTTTCCAGCCCGTATCGCATTAAGGCAATTCAATGAACGCTATGAACGCTATCAACTATTCTCTTTAGGGTGAGCTCGCCACGCTCATTTCACTCGCTCCAGGGGAAGGGGTGGTACCTTGGGGAACGTCCCCTCTCTTAAAAGAGGAGTTTTAGGCCTCCACCGACCTTTAAGCCTCCTAAGGTAATTTCCGGTCCCGGGATTCCGGTATCGGGAGCAAACGCAGCTTTTCCGTTAAGATAGCTGGCTCCTCCGAAAAGGGCAAAACCGTCACTTATATAAAAAAGAAAGCGCGCCCCTCCTATGAACCCGAATACATTTTTAGATATTTCGCTGCTGCTCGCTGAAAGGCTTATCGAGTCGTAAGGATAACTTTCACTGAAACTGATAGAAGAAATTACATTTGCCTTGGCCATAATATAGGCCCCGCCTCCGAAAACATCAATCCCCATCCGGCCAAATCTGGCAGCATAAACAGCACACAGAGTCACTGCATTTTCACTAAGCGAATAAGCGCCGGTGCCTTCTCCTGTCCGGTTTGATTCAAAAAGCAGAGGGTGAGGAATCGAAGATGAAAAAGTTCCATCAATATCTCTCGAAGTTATATCCACTCCCAGCTCAAGTCCAATTTCAGGTGTAACCATAAATCCAAGAGAAGCAGACACAGGAAATCCTTTCTTTACCCCATAACCCAAACTGGAAGCGGCCGTTTCATAATAGATCTGTTCTGTCCAGGATCGGGTTATATCCTCCTCCTGAAATCCCATGTTGAATCCGGTTAAAAAATAAATCCGCCGAAATTCCGCTTTTGGCTGCCTTTTAATTTCTCCAAATGATTCGGGAGACGCGCTTACAGGCTCTATTCTGGCTGCTTTTCTTTCAGATTCTTCCTTTGTCTTCTCTTCTTTTTCCTGAAATTCTTCTCCAACAATTCTCTCCTCATCGGCCACAATTTCGACAACACTCTGATGAATATATACTCTCATCTCAGGCCGGTTGCCCTCAGCAGGAACCACAATCAGGAACCAGCCTCCCCTTTTTTCCAAGGCCTGGAACTCAGTTCCCATTGACGCCTGATGAACCACTGCGCTGGACAAAGAAGGCTGACTCCGGATATTAGCCACACTCACTTTTACCCGAACCTTCAGGCCGTCCTCCTGACCTGCCTCAGCCAATCCCCAAGAAAAAAGTAAGCCCGCCAAGACGACTAAAATTACAGCGTTTTTTCTAATCATCACTTCCCCCTTTAGTTTACAATCCAGCCTATTGCTTCCATTGCTCTTATGGTCTGGCGGTATTCCTCGCTTCCTCCTCCGTATTCTGAATAGGCCACTTCCAGCAAGGCATTGGCAGCATCACGAAAATCCGAATACCTGGTCAAGTAATAGACCCAGGCAATATAAAAGATTTTTGAAGCTTTATCGATTCCAATTCCATTTACCCTGATTTTGGATACCCGGTTGCGGCCCCCGTTAGCCAGAAGATAATAAGCATGGGCATAGATAGTAGCATTAAGATGAACTCCTCCCGCGTCTATCTCATAAGGTACATTGTACTTCTGAGAAAGATGACAGGGATCAGGATATCTCGGATCCCCCAGTTGAGAATTGGTGTTGGGGTCAGCCAAATTGCGGCAGCCTTGAATGCTGTAATAAGGCAAGCCGTCTTCACCTATATACCAGTCGGCCATATACAATCCCTCCCCTTCAGGGTACCAGTAAAACTCGGCCGCAGTCCCCATGATATCGGAAAACGACTCATTAAGAGCCCCCGATTCAAATGCATATAATAAATCGGAGGAATAGTCGGTTACTCCATGGGTATATTCATGAGCGACTACATCCAGGCAAGCTGCGGTCTGAAAGTTTTTCTTTCCCGGAACACAGAAATTCAAGCTTTCACCGTTCCAAAAGGCATTGTCCTTGTATTTGTTGTTGTGAAGAAAAACAATTGTATCCAGATTGTTGTCATTTATCCCTTTCCTGCCGAAAAATTTGAAATAGAAATCGTAGATAAGTCCCACCAGAGCATGACCGCTTACCAGAACTCCGTCAAAATCCCAGTAATTATCTCCATCGCCAGGGATATAACCTTTCTTGTAATTGAATGTGTAATGATTGAAAGGCCTGACTCTTTTTTCATCAAAGAGATAATAATAACCGTCTGAGTATAGAGTGGTAGCCAGCTTCATGCTGATACCGTGGTAGTTATAACCAAATCCGATGGCAGGTTCATCTAAATGAATATTGGAATATTGTAAAAGTATTTCTCCGGTATGAGCATCCACTATACCGGTCATGCTGTAATGATTCTCTTCTATTAGAGTAAGTTCGTAGGCTAAGCGAAATTCTTCGTCCGAAAGGGGGAAAATCCCCAGTCTTCTTTCTCCAGTCTTCTCCTTCAAGGACGGTTTTTCCAGATGAAGGCGGTAGGCTTCAGCAGCTTCGCCGCCGGGGAGAGTAGGATTAACATCCACATTTTTAACCTGGAAGTACTCGCCGTTGATGCTCTGCAGAACTCCGTCTTTCAGGTGATAAACAATCTGACCGCCGAAAACCGGCAGTCCCTTATACATTTGAGCATAACGGATGTGTTCCATCCCGGTCAGACTATCTATTTGATGCCTGAAAGCAACCAGGTTGCCTTTCTCAATTTGGAGGTTAAAAAACTGCTCAAGGGAACGATTGGTCAGGTGAAATTCCTTGCTATCTCCTTTCTCCAGTCGGTATTCCTCCGGAGCGGAGACAAAGCTCTTTCCTACATTTTCTGCTGCCGATGGTCCAACCAAAAAGAAAAACAGCAGAAAAATTCCCAAAATTACTTTGTTTTTCCTCATTTTTCCTCCTTTTTCCCTCTTATAAGGAAGGAACGGGACCAAACACTATTAAAACTAAAAAATAGAACCACCGCTGTCAATCACCTTTTAGGGTGAAATTAGAGGGGGGACGTTCCCCAAAGGGACACCCCTTACTCCAAATAGAGTTACTTGCGTTAATTGCGTTTATTGCGTTAATTGCGTTTGTTGCGTTAATTGCGTTTGTTGCGTTAATTGCGTTTGTTGCGTTAATTGCGTTTGGGGGAGAGGAGAAAAGAGAGCGGGTCATTATGCTTGAAAAAATGAAGAGTAGAAACTAAACTGGAATCAAATGAAGTTAATAAACAGGGATACCGATAACGCTGTCAAAGCACTTCTCTATCTTGCTAAAAACAGTTCCAGAAAAATTTCAGTTATTGATCTCTCTGATGAGCTATCCGTCTCCCATCCTTTCCTCAGAAAAATTCTTCAGATTATAAATAAAGAAGGAATTCTTCAGTCTTTTAAAGGAAAAGGTGGAGGTTTTCGTCTTAACCGCCCTCCGGATAAAATCTCCCTTATTGAAATAATCCGCATATTCCAGGGCCCGGTTAAACTTAATGAGTGTGTTTTTAAGGAAAAAATCTGCCCGGACATTAAAACCTGCCCTCTCCGCAAAAGAATCAAACTCCTTGAACGGTCGTTTTTAAAGGAATTGGAATCGATCACTTTGGCCGGCCTGCTTAAAGATGAAGGGAGTTTATAGCGTTTATAGCGTTTATAGCGTTTGTTGCGTTTAACGCGTTTTATATGATTTTATAAAAGTTAAAGGAGAAAAAGATGAGCGGAAATAATCAAAATCAAAGTAAAAAAGAAGCCATGAAGGAGATAATCCGGAAACTTCACCAGGGAATGTCCGTGGAAGAAGCCAAGAAAGAATTCGAAGAAAAGGTGGGAGAAGCAAGTTCCACCGAAATAGCAGAAATCGAACAGGCGCTTATAAACGAAGGCCTCTCCCCGGATGAAATTAAGAAATTCTGCAATGTCCACGCCTTGCTTTTTCAGAAAGCCCTGGAAAAATCAGTGATCAAAGAAACATCTCCTTCTCATCCGGTATATCTTTTCAAACTGGAAAACCGCGAAACCGCAAAGCGCCTCGAATCTCTCAAGGAATTAGCTAAAAACCACAAAGAGCTTTCTTTCGAGCAGTGGAAAGCGGAAATAAAACAAAGCCTGAACGAGCTTAAAAAAATCACCATCCACTACGACAGAAAAGAACAGGTTCTTTTTCCCTACTTAGAAAAGGTTGGTTTCTTCGGTCCTTCCAAGGTCATGTGGGGCAAAGACAATGAGATTCGCGACCTGCTTAGAGAATCTATATCCGGCCTGGAGAAAGCTGAAAATAAGGATGAACTGAAGAATCTTTTCCAGGAAAAAATTTCCCTTCTCATGGAAGAAATTCAAGGGATGATTTTCAAGGAAGAAAACATCCTTTTCCCCACTTGTCTTGAGAAACTGGATTCAGGAGACTGGGTTCAAATACTTAGAGAAAGCGACGATGTGGGCTATGTTTTTATCGAAAAACCAAAGGAAACCGAGGCCCTTATAAAAGACCTGGAGCATGCTCAAGCAGAAGAGCCTGTTTTTGAAGAGGAAAAAATAAATCTTCCTACCGGCACACTCAGCCTTAATGAATTGATGAATATTCTTAACACCCTGCCGGTCGACGTCACTTTCGTGGATAAAGACGACCGGGTCCGCTACTACTCAGACAACAAAGACCGTATTTTCGTCCGCACCCGCTCAGTTATAGGACGCCAGGTGCAGCACTGTCATCCACCCCAAAGCCTGGATAAAGTGGAAAATATTATCAATTCCTTCAACCAGGGAAGAAACGAACCGCATGATTTCTGGATCGACCTTCAGGGTAAAAAAATCTTCATCCGCTACTTTCCTGTAAGAGACAAACAGGGCAATTACCTCGGTGTCCTTGAAGTAAGCCAAGACATAACCGAAATCCAAAAACTGCAGGGAGAAAAAAGACTTTAAGAAAGGGAGACGTTCCCCAAGGTACCACCCCTTCCCCTGGAGAGCTTTTTTAGACTTACGGTGTCTGCATTTTTATCAGGGTGAAAGGTGTCCCTTTGGGGAACGTCCCCCCCTCTTTCTTTTTCCACTACTTCTCTTACTTGCTGAATAGTGAAGGGGTAAATTTTGCGCAGGCGGCCGAGGGTTTCATTTAGGGATATGCCGGGCTGAAGGCTCAAAGCTTCAATAATGCGCTGAGCCGGAATCCCGCTTACCCTCTCAACATCTTTTAAACTCATCCTGCCGGTGATGACAATCTCCGAAGTATCATAAGATATTCTTCCCCCGGCGGCTCGCTTTTCTTCTGTTTTTTCTTCAATAATATCCTCATCTACAACTTTTGCCGGTTCTTTAACCTGAGATTGAGCCTCAGCCTGAACCGGAAATTGAGATTGAGCCTGAATGGCAGTCATTTCTTTTTCTTGAGCCGGAGTAGAAATCCTTGACTCTCCGGCCTGGAGATTCCTTCCTCGCCCTAGACCATATCCTTCATAAACGGATGAATTTTTAGGAGAAAAAGCCCAGAAAAGAACCACCACCAATAAACCCGCCAGCACAGTGGCAGTCATCATTATTTTCCAGCCGCTTTTAAAAATATTCTTGGCTTTTCCCTTTATCCAGCTCCAGCTCAGGATAAGATGAATAATCCCCAAAGTTACAAAGGTCAAGGCAAGATAGAGATGGATATCACCCCATTGGTGACGGTGAAGCCCTAAAAAGTACTTATCTTTCAGCACCCTTAGTGAGGCGATAAAAAAACCCATGAGAATGCCGATTAAAGCCAAACCGAAAAAGCTTATAAAAAGAAGGCTATCCACCAAATATTTCCAATCGGTTCTTTTCATTTTACCTCCAATTTTTCCCACATTTTTTGAATTTCCCGGGCAGACTGATTTTCTGAAAATTCAACTAAAGGAATTCCTTCCACTACTGATTTAATCACGATTTCGTCATAAGGAATTTTGCCAACAAGCGGAACCGAATTTTCCCGGCACCACTTCTCAATTCGATCGGTCATCCCCTCATTCAGATTAAATTTATTAATGCAGCAGAACGGCTCCGCCTTAAAATGTCTTGCTACCTGAACCACTCTTTCCATATCATGAATGCCGGATAAAGAAGGCTCTGTCACTACCAAAACCTCATCAGCTCCTGATAATGAAGCAATTACCGGACAGCCTGTTCCAGGCGGTCCGTCGATTATGATCAACTCAAAACCGTTCTGTTCAGCGAGCTCCACAGCCTTTTGCCGCACCCGGGTAACCAATTTTCCGGAATTCTCCTCACCAATTCCCAGCCGGGCATGAACAAAGGGACCATATTTGGTCCGCGAAACAAACCACTGCCCAGAAATAGATTTCTCCATTTCAACCGCCGACTCAGGACAGACATAAGAACAGATGCCGCAGCCTTCACAGGAGAGCTGGTCAATGGAGACTTTTCCGTCTTCTTCTTCCACTACCGCCCCAAACCGGCACACCTCTAAGCAGCGTCCGCAAGCAGTACAGTCATCAAAATTTACCCGGGCCTTTTTTCCCCCTGAAAATGAGTGCTCCTCCTCGATTTCCGGATGAAGCAGAAGATGAAGATTGGCAGCATCCACATCACAATCAGCCATTACTTTGTTGCAGGCCAAAACAGCCAGAGAAGCAGAGACAACCGTCTTGCCTGTCCCTCCTTTGCCGCTTATAACCACTAATTGCTTCATTGTTTCATCACTTCATGGTCACATACCTCATTGCGCCTTACTGCCTCACTGTTTCAACACTTCCTTTCCTCTCACCCCGAAGCTCCGAATCGCCTCAAATAACTCAATAAATTTGGCCTTCCAGGATGGTTTGTATTCAATAATTGATTTTCCTTCTGAATAAGCTACTGCAATTTCCCGCTCCAAGGGGATTTTCATTAAAACCGATATGTTTTCCTCATGACAGTAATCTTCCACCCCGCTGTCCCCTTCTCCGGCTCCATCCCGGTTTATTATCACTCCCAAGGGAATTCCCATCTCTTTAACTGTCTCCACGGCCAGCCGCAGATCGTTTAAACCGAAAGGAGTAGGCTCTGTTACCAGCAGACAAAAATCGCTTCCTTTGACCGCCTCAATAACCGGGCACGACGTACCGGGAGGAGCATCAATAATTACCTGTCTTAAGGGATTGATGAATTTCTTCATCTCTCTTATAACCGGCGGCGCCATGGCCTGCCCTATATCCAGTTTGCCCCCAATAAAAGAAATCGATCCAACCTTACCTGATTTACCTGCTTTGCCAAAATCAATAACTCCGCACCTTCTCCCTTTCTCCACAATAGCCTCTTGCGGGCAAAGCAGGCTGCAGCCTCCGCAGCCATGGCAGAGCCCGGGAAAAACCATAACTGTGTCCTTAAGAACAGCTAAGGCATTATAGGCGCAGATTTCAGCACATTTTCCGCAAAAATCGCATTTTTTCTCATCTATTTCCGGCACTGGAATATCAACAATGATTTGTTCTTTAGGCTCAGGCTTTAAAAAGAAGTGAGCATTAGGTTCTTCAACATCACAGTCCAGAAACTGCAGAGGAAAAAGATCCTTCAGCGCCAAAGCCAGGTTTACAGCTACAGTGGTCTTGCCTGTTCCGCCTTTGCCGCTGGCAATAGAGATAATCATGGTATTTTCAGCCTCTTACCCACTCCGAGCGCAAAAAAATCATCTCCATATTCTTCCTCAAAAAGGGCCCTGGCTTCGCCGCCTGTGCAATGAGAGGGAGCTGTTTTTTTAACTCCAAACTCCCTGAACCGGCCCAGAATCTCTCTTATTTCATTTTTTTCAAACCCTGCCAGATGAAAACCGCCCATGGCCAAATAAATATCCTTCCTGAACTGCTCTTTAACTCTCTCGAGGATTTTAACAATCCGGGAATGGGCACATCCAGTAATAAGAACAAGGCCTTCCCCTGTATCCAGAACAAGCGACTGTTCCCTAATCCAGCCTTCAACAACTCCGGTAGTATAAGCATTAGAGAAAATCTTTTCAGCCGAGGTCACTTCTTTTACTCTGCCCCCTTTGGCCCAAATTCCGTGCTTAAAATCCTGAGGGAAAAAGCCGGGAAGCCAGACTTCAAGCTGAGAATTAATCGTCAGAAGCGCACCTAAACCGCCCGTATGATCCCGGTGGAAATGGGAAAGCACTACAACCTGGAGCTCTCCGGGAGAAATTCCAGCCTTCTCCATATTTGAAATAAGAATTTTCCCCTTAGTGCCGGTATCGAAAAGAATCGTTTTTCCCAGGCCGGAAACAAAACAGGAAAAACCCCAATCAGTCTGAAATTGAGGGTCTCCTGGATTATTGTCGTAGAGAATGATGAGTTCCAGCTCGCTTTTATCCACGGACCATGGGGGTGCCGCATTCAGGGCACTTTTTCTTATAACAAGGAACTCCTCTTTCATGCGGAACCTTCTTTCCACAGGAGGGGCAAACACAACTTCCGCCAGGTCCGGTTCCTCTGCCACCGCCGCGTCCGCGGCCTCCGCCAGCTCCACGGCCAGCTCCTCCACCAGAAGCTCCTCTTCCGCCTTGTCCTTGTCCATTAGGCATTTTTCCCTCCTTAAGGGCTTTTGCCCTCAACCTTTAAGAATTATGTAAATCTACAAATTGTACCTATTTTTTTTCTTGTCTTTTAATTTTTTAGATTTTTTAATTATAAGATCCCATTGTTTTTTCATCTTCATTCATCAAGTCTCTGGCCAGCTCCTCCATTTTCGTTTTCTTCCAAAAAGAAATCTTTTGATGAGCTTTCATGTATTTCAGGGGAATGGGATGGGTTCCTACGACCACAGGAATCTGATAATAGCTCTCGATGAATTCCTTAAACTGCCTGATGCGGGGACAGGGAGGGTAACCAACCACCAGGCCTGTGGCCAAGTGAATGACTTCAGCTCCGTTTTTCTTCATCTCTGCAGGAACATACTCGATATTGCCACCAGGACAGCCACCGCAATAGGAATAGCCGACTACTTCAACCTGTTCATCCTTGGGATAGCGGGCAAAGCCACCTTTTCTTTCACTTATGGCACGGAAACATTTACCTCCGCCACATTCCTGATAGCGGCCGCAGATTATAATGCCGATTTTTTTCATGAAATCTCCTTAGAATCTATTTAGTTTATTTAGTTTATTTAGTTTGTCTGGTTTGTCTGGTTTGTCTGGTTTGTCTGGTTTGTCTGGTTTGTCTGGTTTGTCAGTCATCTTTGGCAAAAAAATAGGTAAACAGGTAAACTGTCCCATTTTTAATCCTAAGAATTTAAATAGTTGCTTAATGCTTCTTTAACGGTTCCGGTTGTGCCGGTAATGATTTTTACTCCCGCAGCAGAAAGAATTCTCTCTGCATTGGGACCGCATTCGCCGGTCAGAACAACCGCCACATTTCTTCCAGCTGTTAACTGAGCTGACTGGACTCCTGCACCATGGGCAGCTTCTATGTTTTCATTGACCAAAACTTCCCACTCTTCTTTCTGAGGATCATAGATATGAAAATAGACCGCCCGGCCAAACCTGGGGTCAACCTTTGAGTCGAGTGAATCTCCTTTGGCTGTGATACAGATTTTACCGGAGGAAGGTCGAGCGTCAGCGTGATGGTTTGCACCTTCTTCTTTTTCTTCATGCTTGTGGCCGCAGAGATCGTCGCCGGCTTCAAGCTCATTTCTGGCGAATTTTTCTATGACCTCTTCTACTTGACCCTGGACGCCGATAACAGTTTGGATGTTCTTTCCGGCAAACAATGCCTGGGCACGAGGCCCCATGCCTCCGGCAATAATACACTCCACTTCCCTTTCAGCCAGAAACTGGGGAAGAAAACCAGGCCGGTGGCCTGGATTGGGGATTTCTTCCTTGCTCACTACCTCTCCGTCCTTTATTTCGACAATGGTATACGATTGACACCTACCAAAATGAGCGGAAACAAAATCATGATCAGTTGAAATAGCAACTTTCATTTTAATTTACCTCCTGAGTTTTCGATTATTTGATCACACCTTAAGGGACGCTGAACAGTCATCCCTTCTGGTTCCGTCTTTTATGATAATGAAAATCATTTTCATTTAGATATAACTATACTAATTCCCCTGCCTCTTGTCAATAAAAAAAGGGAGGACGCTTCCCTTCTCTCCAGGGAAAGAGGTGTCCCTTTGGGGAACGTCCCCCTCTCTTTTAGTTGAAATTTGGGGGAGGAAGCAATAGAATGTTTGCTGTTGGTTAAATAAATGAAGAAAGCCCTTTGTTTGCTCTTTCTATTTATTGCTGCGGCCCATCTTTCCTTTCCTCAAGAAAAAAACAGGGAAAAAATCATTCATGGAAAAACTATCCCAGAAAAGTCAATCCAAGGAAAAGCTTCTAATCCTCTTTTTCTCCCTGACGGAAATATTTTCTTTCTTTATAACACTGCCTTTGGCGAGCTGCGGTCAGCTTCGCAAAATAAAATTGAAGGCTTATCTTCAACTTCAGCCCTTCCTTTAAACAATTTCGTCTCCACCTTAATCTTAAAAAAAGACAGGCTCGGCAATCTCTGGGCCGCCTGGGTGGAAGAAACAGGAGAAAAAAGTGAAATATATTACGGCCGAATCAATAACCAATGCTTAAGCCTTGTCTCCAGGACTCTGATTGCTTCCTCAGAGACAATCCTATCCCCCAGCCTTTATTTCGACCTGAACAACAATCCCTGGCTTGCCTGGCTGGATTACAGCAGAGGCGAGTGCACCCTAAAAGTAACTAAAATAAATGATGACCTAAGCCAACAAAGCTGGCGGATAAACTATTCATCAATTACAGAGGCGTCCAGCCCAAAAATTATAGTGGACAATTTAAACCAGGTTTGGATTTTCTGGACAGGAAAAAAAGGCCAAGGCGACGACATCTTCTGCCTCACTTACAACGGCCTATCCTGGTCAAATCCCACCAATCTTACAAGCGAGAATCCCTTCCCCGACATCCTTCCCCAGGCCGGAATAGACGGAAACGGCCGGCTCTGGCTGGTTTGGTCAGGCTATGACGGAAGTAACTATGAAATTTTCTACTGCTTTCAGGACGGCTCCGGCTGGTCAGCTATAAAAAAAATCACTGACAATTCAAGGGGAGATCTTTTTCCTTCTCTCACCTTCGTTTCAGAGACTATCCCTGTTGTCGCTTGGAGCCAGCCTCAGCCGGGAAAGCAAGTAGTCCTGGCTTCCTACCTGCTTGAAGGCCAGTGGAGCTCACCTGCAGAAATCTTTCAGACCGAAACTTCCTCTATCATCCCCCGGCTCACTGCTTCCTTTGACCAAATAGCACTCCTGCTTCAATGCGGGGATGAAATTTTGTCCCTTAAGCTCACTCTCTCTGAGCTATTTCCACATAAAAATAAAAAAGACCCCCCTCCCCTCTCGTCCTCTTCTACTGCCGCCCAAGCCCCACCTATCGCCGTCAATTCTCTCCTTGAAGAAAACCATTACACTGCCTTCGGCGACAGCATTACCTACGGCTACCTCGACTACCATCCGGCCCCTGAGCTGGGCTATATTCCCCGCTTAGATGAAATCATGGATCAGCATTACGGCGATACAGAAATTATAAACGAGGGCCGGCTCGGAGAAACTACTCCCAATGGCCTGTCACGGTTCGATGATGTCCTGACCACCTATTCCTCCCAGTATCTTCTTTTAAAGGAAGGCACAAACGATATCATTTTCCACGAAATATCGACCGATACCTCTGAATTCAATATAAGAGAAATGGTCAGGAAAGCTAAAAATTACGGGGTTTTAATCTTGTTGGCCACAATTATCCCCCGCAATGACTGGCGCTGGGGAATAATATATTACAAAGAACGAATCTATGAACTCAACCGGAGAATCCGGGATATTGCCAAAAATGAAAGGGTGCCCCTGATTGATCTCTTTGAAATCTTTTTTAATTATCCCCAGGAGGATGGGGGCTGGACTTCTCTTCTAAGCGAGGACAATGTTCACCCCAGCGAAAAAGGCTATCAGTTGATGGCTGAATCCTGGTTCAGCGAAATCGATAACCTTCCCTTTCCTCCTCAGAACATCCGGGTGGAAAGACTGGAGAACGGTTCCGGAAGCGAGGCGCAGGAGCTTAATTTAGTAACCTGGAAAGATAACTCGAAAATAGCGGATATAAGTAAATTCAGCGCTTACGGAATTTACCGCAGGGATAGCTCCAATCCAGAAAGCTCTTATCAGCTTGTTAAAAGCAAGAGGATTTTTAAGGGCGATGCGGCTGTTCAAGGCTCTATCGGCTCCCCCAATTTCATCAGCTTCTCAAACCGGTACCTCGACCTCGGCATCTCCCCGGACCGCACCTACGAATACGCCGTCTCCCTTATCCGCCGCGACAAAGTGGAAGGCCCCCCTAAATCCGGGGACGCTCCCTAAAGTAAAACCGGGAACGTCCCCCACAAAAAAAGCACCACCAAAACGACTCCGACAGCAAGCCACATCTGGCCCAAGGTGAAGGTGGTAAAGAGTTCTGAGCTTACCGGGCTTTCATAAAATTTATCTTTATCCACCAATCTTTCAATCTCCTCCGCTTTTTCCTCTTCCCACTTATAAACAGAATTTTCCAAAGTCTTCCCAAAATATTTCTCTAAAATCCTATTTTCTTTATAAGCAACAAAATAACACTCTTTCTTCTCTTCCTCTCCGGGAGCTCTTTTTCCCTTTCTCCAGTAAGTATCCCGCCTGAATATATGAATCCGCACCTCATATAAAAATGGATTGGAAACAGGATTAAATCTCTCCAAAAAATCCTGATAGTCAATTTTTGAATAAGCGGTCAAAATCTGTCCGTATTCCTCTCCCTTTTCTTCATCCACCTTCTCCATCTTTTCCATAGACAACCTGGAGAAAAAAACTCCTATCTCCGGGTCTTTGTATTTATAACCGAATTCACTCATCGCCTCTTCACGATTGAGAAAAGAAAGCCGCGGGAAATAATCCGTATAAGCAGCCACCACCTCAGGAGTATTGGAAGCACACAATCCCAGCGCAATAAGGCTGACCGCCAGCACAGAACATAAAAGCCGGACCGATTTAGGTGAAAGCCTGCCTGAGAGCCGGCGTGGATTTACTACCGTCCACAATCCGAACAAGGCCAGACTTCCGGAAAGAGCATTGAGTCCTACATCGCGGAATTCCCAAAACCTCCCAGGAGTTATCCACTGAATGAATTCATCCGCAATCCCCACCAGAACAGCAATCAAGGCAGCCGTGAAGTAAATGCTTTTATCATTTATCTTATGGCTTAAAGCCCGGAAAAGAAGAATCCCCAACAAGCCGTATTCCAAAAAATGAACTGTTTCTGCAGGCGCTCTTCGGAACTTATTGATACAATAAATATACAAAACAGCTACCACAATCAGCCAGAAATAATTTTTAAAAGCATGAACCTTTAACCTGAAAATAAGAACATACAACAAAAAAACAACAACAGCCCCAAGAACAAAATAAACCAGGTAAACAAAGGCATCTCTTCCAAAGTTACGTGATACAAAACTATTAATACTTCTGGCAACAGGCACCAAAGCCCAAATAGAAAGAGCACCCAAAACCACCCACAACCAGTCAAGAAAAATCCGAAGCCGTCTTTTCATCGCCTTTCAAGAAATAAGCAAATGTCCTTTCTTTAAGATATAAAAATAGCGCCTAAAAAAAAAGTGGCTTCCGTAATCTTTCTCCGGAAGCCACTTCTATGATAAAAACAGATTTAACTTTCTAAACTCAACTAACGCGAGTAACGCTTATAACGCAATCAACGCAAGTAACGCATTAACTCACTTCAGGGAAGGTTGCTGAAGCATCATTAAGGTCATTTTAGGGAACATCTCCCCATCTTATTTGACCGACGGCTACGCCCAGGCTGCGGGGATCCTGGGTTCCGTGCTGCTTCTGCGGGATCCAGGTCCGGCTGACCTTGAATAAAAGAATCGCCTTCTCCCCCCCTTCCTCCGGCAGCGAATACCCATATGTCTGCCAAATGCTTTGCTCCAAAACAAGCTCATCCAGCAGTCTCTTTTCTTTAAAAAAATCCTTCACTAAATAAATTCTGACCGTTACCGGCCTTTTCTCTATATCGGGATGGGAAGCAAGCAAAGCTATCTCCATAAGCTCCTGCTCTATGTCAAGCTCCATTCCGGCGCAACTCTTAGTCCAGCGAAACCGTCTTCCATCATCTGTTTTTTCCCATTGATAAAAACCGAACTCCTGCTTAATTCCCAGTTCTCGGGTACGGGCGGCAAGCGAGAGTGAATGAGTGGAGTTCCAGAGGTGAACTCCTCCAAAAATAATTACAACAACCGAAGCTAAAAGCTTATATTTTTTCTTAGGCACTTTTTTAAAGAATCTCTCCAGTAAGGAAT
>CAYTTR010000038.1:0-23654 GCA_964440805.1 uncultured Eubacteriales bacterium | reverse complement strand
AGTATTTGTGATATAAAAGGTATCGGCCTTTTTTATGAATAGTTCAGGTTAATTTAGATAAGAAATTGAGGAGGTTTTTAAATGAAAAAATTGCTTTTTCTTTTGTCAATTATAGTTCTCCTAAGTTACCCGGTAATGACAGAAACCGAAGCGCCGCAGACTCAGCTTCCCCTTCTAATAACTTCTGCCGGACAAAGCCCTGATGTAACCACCCTGACTATAGTGGCTGAAGAAGCCGGAGTAGCCTATGATTACTGTGATGTGCCTACAGTGGAGCTTTTCAAAGCCGGAGTAGGCCTGGCGGACAAAGAATCAGGACCGGGATTTCATGTGGAAATAAATACAGATTTGGATGTTTACCCCAAAGGTACTCCTTACAAAACAGTGGCTTTCGCCATCGGAGCCAGCCTTAAAGGAATGGGAGCCTCAGGCTTGACAGTTGAATCCGAAGTCAACCGGTTAAAATCTCTAATTGATTACTGTCAGGAAAACAACATCTTTATTCTGGCCGTTCATATTGGAGGAGCCTCCAAGCGGGGAGCTCCCGGAAGCGATAATGAACGGATGATCAACGCTGTCGCCCCTTATGCTGATGCCATCATTGTTACCAAGGACAGCAACAAAGACGGCCGCTTTGACACTATTGCCCAGAAAAACAGTATCCCCCTTATCCAGATCGACTACGCCCTGGACCTGGTCAATATATTCAAAGAAATGTTTCTCTAAAATAAAAATAAAGAGGGACATTCCCCTTTGATTAAGTGCGGTTTAGTATTTCCATTGCTCTTTTATTTAAGCCTTTTGTTTCTTCCAGAAATTCTTCCAGGTTATCAATAAGAATTCTCACTTTAATATTAGCCAGCTTCCTTTTTCCTTTCTGTTGGGAAGGAAAATGCTTGTTGAATAAATTCCGGATTTTTTCCTCCGGCAACCATTTTTTTAAGTTTTCATCTTCCAACAATTCTGTTAGAACTTCTTTTGCTTCCGAACCGGTAACTAATATATTTTCTTTTCCCAGGAGGTCCTGGCGCCATTTATCAAAGTCCGGCGAAACATAGGCCGGCGCCGGCCCCAGAAGCTTTTTGGCATTCCTTAAAAGCTCTTCAAAATACTGCTCTCCTTCCCTTAGTAAACTCCGGGCCTTGTAGTAGTCAGATTGGAGAAATGATTCATTTTTTTCGGATATAATTTTAAAAATACGAATGGCTTCAGACAGAACCTCAAAACATTTATCGGCTTTGGTATATATGTTACTCTCGGTCGCCTTCATATCTTTCCCCTTTCTGAATATTTGCCAACGAAAACTCCTTTTAAGCAGAAAAAGAATATCATACTCTATATCTAAAATAAAGGGGGACGTTCCCCCCCTTGACTGTTATATCTTATTTTACTTAAGATTACCTCTTCAAAAAAAATAAGGAGGATAGAATGACAAAGCCGCCAGCCTCCATCATGGTTTTCCTCCTGATCTTGAGCCTGCTGCTTCCGTTTTCCTGCAGGAAGAAAAAAACCGGAGAATCCACCTCCACCTCAACAATCAAAGGACAGCCAACCTTGAATATTGACCAGAAATTCTTCGGAACACTTCCCGACAGACGGGAAGTTAAGCTTTTCACCTTGACTAATCCCAACGGCCTTAAAGCCCGGATAATGACTTATGGAGCAACCCTGGTATCCTTAGAGGTTCCGGACCGGGAAAATATATTAGCTGATATAACCTTGGATCACGATACTCTTGAAGGTTACTTAGAAGCTTCCCCTTATTTCGGTTCTACTGTGGGCCGCTATGCCAACCGGATTGGAGGAGCCGGCTTCACTCTGGAAGGGAAAAAGTATACTCTGGCGGCAAACGACGGAAACAATCACCTTCACGGAGGCCTTAAAGGATTCGACAAGGTGCTGTGGACAGCCGGCCCAAAGGAAGGGGAAGATTTTATTTCCGTCAACTATTCTCAAGCCAGGAGAAACTTATTTTAGCCAAACAATTTTCAAGTTTTCCATCTTGTGAATAAAAATGATAAGAATGTTGCTGGAAACTCTTTTTCATGACTGCCGGAAATATAATCTTCTCTCTCGAGATCAATTTTTGAGAATGGCGGATTGTGTAATGTCAAGGGAGGTAATGTAATGAGCGTCAAGGAAGGTTTTGAAATCCTGGTGGGAATTCCTTCTTATAACGAAGCAGACACCATTTCGTTCGTGGTTTCCCAGGTTGACAAAGGTCTTAAAAAATACTTTCCTAACTTGAAAAGCGTTATCGTCAACATGGATAACAACAGCGAAGACGGAACCAGAGATGTATTTCTGGACACAAAAACTACAGCCCCAAAAGAATATATAGCTACTTCTCAAGGCATCAAAGGAAAAGGAAACAATGTTCTTAATCTCCTGAAATTCGCCTGCCGTCAAGGAAAATCAGGCAAAGGAATAATCATGGTCGATGCCGATTTACGCTCCATAACACCGGAATGGATTAAATACCTGGGAGAGCCCATTCTGAAAGGTTATGACCTGGCCATTCCCTATTATTCCCGACATCAATTCGACGGCACTATCACCAATCATATCTGTTATCCTCTTTTCTACGGCCTTTTAAACCAGAATATCCGTCAGCCCATTGGAGGAGATTTTGCCTTCTCTCCCCGTCTGGCAAAGTATTTTCTGGAACAAGAATGGCAGGAAACAACCAGACAATATGGTGTTGATATCTTTATAACGCTTTGTGCAGTTTTTGGTAAGTTTAAGCTCTGTGAGGCAGGTTTGGGAGTTAAAATCCATAAAGCCAGTGCTCCCAAGCTTGGCCCCATGTTTACTCAAGTATTAACCACTCTTTTCGATATGATTCTGGCCAAGGAACCGGAATGGCTGGCTGTTCCCTTTGAAACCCCGGTTCCTTTAAAGCGTTATGGACTGAAAAAGCTCTGTTCTCCCCAGGAATTAAAAATCAATATAAGGGAGCTCAAGGAGAAGCTGCGGGAAGAATATATTCCCCGCCGCCAGCTATTAAGAAAATACCTAAACGATTATACCTGTTCCAACCTGGAAAAAATGTTCGAGCAGGACCGTTATCACATCGATATCCTCATGTGGACCCAGATTGTCTTCCAAATACTTTACTCTTACCACAATGGAACTGCCGAGGAAAAAAAGGAAATAATAGATACGCTTAAGCCTCTTTATTTTGCCCGTTCTGTAACTTTCAACTACATGACCTGGCGCTTTAGTGTTAAATACGCTGAAGAGGCTATTCTGGAACAGGCCATGGCTTTTGCTTCCCAAAAACCTTACCTTATGGGACTTCATCTAAACTCAATAATGAAAAATATTATAACTTAGAAAATAGACATTTCAAGTCTTGTTGATTCAGTCTATTCCGTCTGTTCAGTCAAGAATAAAATGGGGCAAGGCTGGTGGGAAGAGTTTATTGGGTTAATAGCGTTTGTTGCGTTAATAGCGTTTGTTGCGTTAGTTGCGTTTATTGCGTTAGTTGCGTTTGTTGCGTTAATTGCGTTAGTCTGGTTTCTTTGGTTTATTTGGTTGAGAGGAAGAGTAAAATGGGCGAGATGAATAAGATGGGCGAAACTTGATACATAAAATAAACGAAATAGACTTTCTTGAGCCTAATTTTTAAACAATATAAATCTTGCCGTAATAGTCTTCCAGAATTTCCTCGTAATTTTCCCTGAACATTTCCACCGCAAAAGGCAGGTTTTCCAAAATATCATTAGCAGTCATTCCATCAGCCCCTTTTTCTTCTGCAGCCAAATCACCGGCCAGGCCGTGAATAAAAACTCCGGTTTGAACCGCCTCCTCCCAGGAAAGCCCCAGGCCGAACATAGCCGCAATGGTCCCGGTTAGTACATCCCCCGACCCAGCACTGGCCATTCCTGAGTTTCCGCTGAGATTAATCAGGACTCTGCCGTCGGGGAAGCCGATAAGAGAATGGGCCCCTTTAAGAACCACGGCACAGTTCCAGTCTTTAGCCGCTTCTCTGACCACAGAAATGCTGTTCTTTTTAATATGGGTTACAGGCATATCCACCAGACGCGACATCTCACCAGGATGAGGAGTCAGCACTGTCGGCTCTGCCCGGGAAGCCAGATTCTCTACTTCTAGGACAAGAGCAGTCAATCCGTCACCATCCACAAGTAACGGCTTTTTAACGGAAACAACAAGCTCTTTTACTAATTGCTGAGTCTCTTCTTCCAAGGAAAGCCCGGGACCAAGAACAACCATATCCACAATTTCGGATAATTCCAAAAGTTTTTCTTTGTTTTTTAAGGCAAGGCTGCCGGCCGGAGTTTCTTCTAAAGGAATAAAAACAATTTCACTTCCTTTTTGAGCCACCACCCGGCAAACTTCGGGAGTTGAGGCCAAACGGGAATAGCCGCCGCCTGCCTTAAGGAAGGAAGCAGCTGAAAAATAGGGAGCCCCGAAGTAGCTTGAAGCACCGGCAATACAAAGAACACTGCCGAATTCATTTTTATGACCGTCTTCCCTGCGCTCAGGAAGCCAGGGAGGAATATTAATCTCAGTTTTTATGGATGGTTTATCTGTGAGTTCACGGGGAAATGAAATATTGGTTACATAAAGCCGGCCGCAGTGTCCGAATCCCGGATAAAGGAGGTTTCCTACCTTAGGCAAACCGAAGGTTACGGTAAAGTCTGCCCAAACAGCATCTCCCCTGACCTCTCCGCTGTCGCCATCAATTCCGGATGGAACATCCAGGCTGAAAACCGTTTTTCCGGAGAGATTAACCTGCTTGATTGCTTCCAGATAAAGTCCTTCAACATCCCTGGCCAGACCGGTCCCGAAAATTCCATCAACCACTGCCTCGCATTCTTTGAGTTCTTTCTCCAGGACTTCAACTGATTGGAGGATTTCATGAGGGATGGGGAGTTTAGAGAAAATGTTGAAATTCTCCCGGGCTGCTCCTTTGAAATTTGCCGGGTCTCCCATAAAAAGAACCTTGACTTCTCCTCCACCAGCGTGAATTTTTCGGGCTACCACAAGCCCGTCACCGCCGTTATTTCCAATCCCGCAGAGAATCAGAAATTTTTTCCCTTTAATGCCAAATTCATCCTGGATTACAGAAAACGTTCCCAGGCCGGCGTTTTCCATAAGAAGCTCTTCTTTGATGGAAAACTTTTCCACTGCAGTCCGGTCCAGCTCTTTCATTTGATTGACTGTTGATACTTTCATTTTCTCCTCTCCTCGAAAGGATGAGTGAAATCAAATTATCTTATATCTCTTCCAAGGTCAAGATAGTAATTCTAAGTGGAAGCATCTCATGGTTTTTGTTAAGTTAAAATTATCGGCCTTTTTTATGAATGATTCAGGCTTAATAACCAAACTAAAAACAAAGGGATTTTAGTTTTATTTGCATCAGGGTAAGGGGTGTCCCTTTGGGGAACGTCCCCCTTCATTTTTGACATACCGGTCAAACCACTCCAGCCACCGGGCCCAGAGGTCAAAATAGGTTTCCAAACAGCGAGGACCGTGGGACTCGAAGGGATAGATATAAAGCACAGCTTTCTTTCCCAGCCCGGTCAGGGCTTGAAGCATCCGTTCCGACTGAATCAAGAAAGTACCGCTGTTGTTATCTTCGGCTCCATGGTACATTAAAAGCGGAGTTTCCAGGTGATCAGCATAAAAGAAAGGTGACATTTCTAAATAAACATCCTGGGCTTCCCAAATAAAGCGGCGCTCCCTCTGGAAAGTCATGGGGGTAAGAGTACGGTTATAAGCGCCGTCACCGGCAATTCCTGCCTTGAAAAAAGGAGTATGAGCCAGAATATTGGCAGTGGCAAAAGCTCCATAGCTATGGCCTCCGTGACCCAGACGATCGACATCCACATAACCAAGTTGATCGACTTTCCGGATTGCAGCATACATGGAATCAACCAAGTGGGCGATGTAATTATTATTGTACTGATTGCCTTTTCCAACTATGGGAATATCAGGAACTACCACAGCATATCCCTGGGTAAGCCAAATGCCTGAAGCATTCCTGTAGTTTAAGTGTTGAAAAGAGTTAAGATTTTTCGAGCGGGTAACGGATTTTTTATAATCCTCGAAAGACTGAAATTCCCGGGGATAGGTCCAGAAAACTGCAGGCACTTTTTCTCCTTCCTCGTATCCAGCAGGAAGCATAATTCTTCCGTGTATTTCCAATCCATCGCGGCGAACGAAAGTGAAATCTTCGCTCCGGCAGGAAGTTATCTCAGGGAAGGGGTCTTTATTGGAAGTAAGACGCTCTTTTATTTTCCCCTCTTTCCAGAGAAAGCAATCGGGAAAAACACCCGGAGCCTCCCGGCTGATCACAATCTGCTTAAGATCATTATCAAGAACAGCCAATGGTCTTTCGTAGGCATCAGATGAGCTTTCAAAAATCCTGTCTATTTTTCCGCTTTTAATCTGAACCCGGTCAATAAAGGGCTGCGGCTTCAAATCCTCTCTGTAACCAGGTCCCTGGAGATAAAGACTGTTCTTTTCTTCGGAAATGACAGCGTAAAGAATCCCATTGGCGGTTCTTTGAGTGAGGATATTGCCAGGATCTTTTAAAATATCCTCAGGATCAATATCCTTAACTAAAACAAAAGGCTGAGGAGGTTCTTTGGTCAAATCATAGGCAATAATTTCTTCCCGGTTTTTCCCGGCATCATTTTTGCCGCTCAATTTTGCTACTACAAACGAACCCTCAGGAGTAAAAGAAATATTGCTGAATCTTTTCTCGCTTTCCACCAGAGCTACCGCTTTTTCCATCTCAAAAGGCGGAGGCAGGAACATCAGGCGGTCTTTTCTTTTTTCCTCTTCCTCACCGTTTTCTTCATTTTCATCCTTTTTCTCTTCTCTCCAGAGAAAGGCAAGCCCCTTACCGTCGGGACGCCAGGATACATCGCGGGGAAGATCCCGCAACCCATTGTTATCGCCCCTTGACATGGCTTCTTGAAGGGGCACTTTTCTGACTGCAGCCAGAATATTGCCTTCAAGGTCCACAATCTCCAACAGGCGGGGAAAATCAGAGTAGCCGACAATATAAGAAAAAGGCTCAGTCAGCCTCTCAGTCAGAATATATTTTCCATCCGGGCTAAGAGAGATATCCATGAACATCCCCGGCTGCCCCAATAATTCAGGTTTTTTCCCTGGATAAAGCAGGGCCAGCTGAGCTGTCGTATAATAACGGAAAAGCTCCTTGTCATGGGGAGTGCGGAGGAGAAAAGGATAGGTGCGGGTAGGGGTTTCTTTTTCTCTTGTCCGGCGGATGAGAGGAGTTCCCGGAACATCAGGAGGCTGGGGCTCCGGCTCTCTTTTATCAGGTACTAAAAGAGCCAGGAGTCCACCGTCAGGAGTCCATTGGAGCATTCTGGAAGGAGGAAAACTTCCCCTGCGGTATGACGGCCTTCCAGCAAGAGTGGCCATAACAAAAGCCTGAGAAACAGGGCCCGCCTTGCCGGTCATAATATCTGCCGTCCATACCTGGCTGCCTTCCTTGAGGTGCGCCAAAAAGGCAATTTTTTGCCCGTCCGGAGACCAGACTAGGTCGCCAATCAGAATATCAGGAGGAAGT
The DNA here is from genome assembly GCA_964440805.1 of uncultured Eubacteriales bacterium. GTDB lineage: Bacteria > Acidobacteriota > Aminicenantia > Aminicenantales > Aminicenantaceae > CAYTTR01. The sequence goes on along the minus strand of CAYTTR010000038.1, from coordinate 16,084 downwards.
TCTATATTATGAAATTTTTTTTCAGTTAAGGAAAAAATTCTTATCCCTTTAATTCCATAAGTGGAAAGCCGCCATTCCCGGTTGACGCCTGGACAGAACTCAAGCATGGCCAAACGGAGAGTCCGCTGAGCCATTTTATTTAAAGAAGAAAATTCTTCCTCCACTGGAATCACAAAATATTTTCCATCCGGGCTGAGATTGCTCAACATATCATAATGGCGGTCTCTCTGAAGGAGCTCCTGCACTGACTCCGGAGGAACAATGTAAGATTCCTCATAAAGCTTCTCCTGGGCTTTAAGGAACAAAGAAAGATTAAATAATATAAAAAAAATGACCATAAAAAAGATAAATTTTACAGGATGAAATCCTTTAAACTTTTCTTTCATGAAAAGACCTCCTTGCTTTTGAATTTTGGATTAATAATTATTTTGTAAAGGGGAAGATAGAAATTAGGAAGGAAATTCATAAGAAAAAGTTTTATAACATAACCTTAATTTCAAGTAAAGGGGGACGTTCCCCCTTAATGAAAAGAAGGTAAAGGTCTGCCAGAAATCTCCCGCTGACCATAGCCAAGGCCGCAGCTACAGCTCCCACTAAATTAAACACTTCCAGGTTGAGAATAAGAAATCCTGCAATTGTCCCTACTTCTATCCCTGTAGCCAGAGTAATAGGTTTGGTTCTCCTGTGGGTGACCAAAAAAGCACGGATAAAGGCCAGGAGAACAGTCAGGGCAGGAATAACTACCAGTATTCTGGTAGGGGGAAGAGCGAATTCCGAAAGAGCTGGGCTAAGTCCGGAAATACCTCTGAACCATAGGTGAGAAACAGGTGAAAAGGCAACCAGGAACAGGGCCGCAGAAGCAAAAAATGCCAGGCGGAGAGCAAACTTCTTTAAAACTGCTAAATTTCGCCTGTCAAAACTGAGCACAGCAATACTTACTTCCTGGAACGAAAGTCCCATACTTCTGAAAATGAATACCAAGGAATTTACTACCGGAAGAACAGCCAGGGACTCCAGAGCCATCCGGCTGTGACCCATAAAAAAAGTCACTAAGGGATAAACTCCCAGGGCCAGAATAGAGGTCAGGGCCAAAGGATAATAGAATTGAAATATGTATCTGTAATTTAACTCCTTGCCTGGAGGATCATTGTTGGCAAACTGTAATAATTTTCTCACCGAACCTATAGCCATTAAGCGACTGGCTGCAGCTTCGGCTGTCACTCCCGCAGAAAGAGCTGCCGCCCCGACCAAGGCACCGTTGACTTGAAAAAAAACAGCCAGAATAACCGCTGTCATGCTCATAAAAAAAATCCTGGTAACAGTTCCATAAGCCACCAGTCGGGTTAAGCCGCTCCGGATTAGAATTCCCTGATAAAATCTCCGGTAACCGATGGCAGCCGGCCAGGGAAGAAGGGCTATGCAAGCCCAATGGGTAAGAGATACTACTTCAACTGGTAATCCCATGATTTTAGTTGTAATCAGGTTAAATACAGAAGGCAGAAGAAAAATTATCATGACTGCGGTAACCAATAAATTCAAGGTGTAGGTGAACCGTTTTAATCTGAGGAAGCTTTCTTTGTCCTGAACCAGGGCTGTAGAGGCGCTCATAATCATGACAACGGGAGCTTCCAGAAGCACAGCAAAGGCAAAAGCCACTCCATAGGCGGCCAGATTAAACTTGGGTTCCGCCAGGCGGGCAATGACTGCAGCCAGAAAAGGTCCTTCCACCGACATCATTAGCCATGTGGCAGCCATAGGGACCCAAAAAATAAAGATCCGGTTGAGTGAAAAAACAGGCTTGCTTTCTTCCGTCATGATTTTTCTTAGGAATTTTAATTTTTCTTTGCATCAGGGGAAGGGGTGTCCCTTTGGGGAACGTCCCCCCTTCTTATTTCCAGGTGGATAGTGGATGCTTCCGGAGGGATTTTTTTTAGAGTTTGCACCATTGCCAAAACAGTTTCAGCCATGAAATCCTGAACAAATTGCTTGATGGGGATGCGGCGGCCGTCGATTTCAAGAACAGTCCTCGGCTTTTCATGTTGGGGATACTTCTCCAGAAAATCAGCTATTTCCGTAATTGCTTCCGGAGAAAAGACCGGCCGGTCAATGGCTGCAGGTAAATCTGAAACAACAGCTGCTATCTCTGATGGAGAACACTCCAATCTTTTTGAGATTCCCTGCCTGAGAAGTTCAATTTTTTTATAACCCGGTTCTCCCCTGCCTCCTTCTACTATAACAATATCCATGTCATTGAAAAATCTCTCAGCCAAAATAACCGCCCGGGGATATCCTTCTCTACTTCGAAAAACAGTTAGCTCTGAAAGAGAAATCAAGGCTATTCCTTTTGCTCCTGCTTCCTTGAATTTCCAGGAATCCTTTCCCTTCCAATCCAGAGAAAATCCCCTGGAGCATGATTTAATTACAGCAACAGAAAGGTTTCTCCGGTTCAGCTCAATCAAAAGTTTTTCAATCAAAGCAGTTTTCCCTGAATCAGAATGACCGACAATACCGATTATTTTCATTTTTCTCTTTCCTGTCTAAATTCAATTCTGCCGATGAGAGTCAAAGGCACAGGCTGAGTTGCGGGACTTTGCCTTTGGCATGACTATCCGTCCCTATGGGCAGAAAATTATTCTTTCTCTTCTCAAGCAATGCTCAAAACCCCAGATACCTGGAAAAAGCTTTTCTTGCTTCAGCTTCATCGGAAGTGCCTTTAATAATGGTTCTTCCGTCGGAAAAAATTAAAAACTCAAAAGGCGGCACTTCAAAACGCACTACATGCTTGGTTTGATGGACTTTGCCTGCCGCGGCTAAACGTTCGGTCAATTCCGGAAAAGAGACCTTAACTTTCTTCAGAGGAGTTACTTGGACTGCATTTTCACCGCAAATTACAGTGGTTCTTGCTATCCCTTTCCGTAGATACTGGTAATCCCCTTGACTGCAGGCCGGACACTCAGTATTTTTTTTTATCTGAAAAAGCGCCCAGTCTCCTGTCCAGATATCAAAATTAACCATTCCTTCCAGCAACTCATCTTTCTTCCCCATAAGTATCTTCATGGCTTCGGAAACTTCAAGAGAAGCAATTACTGCCACTGCCGGACCCAATACTCCCACTGTTTCACAGGTAGGGACTTCACCGGGAGGCGGCGGTTCGGAAAGAAAACAGCGAAGGCAGGGAGTTTTCCCTGGAATTACCGCCAAACACATACCCCGGGTTGCTACTACTCCGCCGTAAACCCAGGGAATCCCCTTTTTCAAACAGGCATCATTGAGAAGAAAACGGGTTTCGAAATTGTCTGTTCCGTCAAGAACAAGGTCTGCATTCCGTATGATTTTTTCTACATTTGCCGGAGAAATATCAGCTACCTCAGCTTCTATATCAACTCCGCTGTTGGCTTTCTTCAGTTTCTCTGAGGCGGCCAGAGCCTTTGGGATTGCTTTTTCGGCATCATCCTCATCGAAAAGAATCTGCCGGTGAAGATTATCAAGCTCGACTACATCCCTGTCAACCAGGGTAATTTTCCCCACACCGGCTCTAACCAGAAAATCAGCTATAATACAACCCAGTCCGCCGCATCCGGCAACCAAGACCGAGGATTGGGATAATTTTTTTTGCCCCTTTTGCCCAATCTGTTCTAAAATTACCTGCTTCTGATATCTCTGTCCCATTCCGTTACTCTTAAAGCTATTTTTACCTATAGTTATTTATAAATCAAGAAAATCAAGCCAGTTAGAGAAATAGATTTTTTTATTTTTAAGATAATTTATAGTAATAAACTGGGTTGCCGGTCCTATCTAAAAATTTCTGAAAATCTTTAAACGATAAGGTCACTGTGGCAGTGTTATCATTAGGATGGAAATTTACAAAAGAGTAAGCCTTTAAATCCTCATCAATTATCACCCTGACTTCCCGGGCTTTTTCGTTAATCAATCCAAAAGGAGAAACAGCTCCCGGTTCCAATCCCAGATACTTCTGCAGTCTTCCGGCAGAAGCAAAACTGAATCTATCCTCTCCCAGTTTCCGGCAGAATTTTTGCAGGTCAATCTTTTTGGAACATTCAAGAATTACCAGATAATGACGATTTCCTTTCTTGTTACGAAGAAATAGGTTCTTGCAGTGTGCTCCTTCCAAACCACTCCAATGCCTGGCCGCCTCCTCTACAGTAAAAACAGGAGGATGACGGTGAATCTTAAAAGAGATTCCCAGTTTTTCCAGTACCTTGAAAACTTTTTTCTCTTCTTCTTCGGGAACAGGCCCGTTAAACAACCTGAAATCCTCCTCTCAAGTAAGCATCTTAATTAAGGCATAATCTGAATCAAAATCAAAATGTTTGGGCTGAATGGCAGAAGCCAAGGGAATAGAGTTTAGAATACCGCAGTTAAAAGTAACGCAAATTCCGGAGCGGCCTTGAGCCAAAAGCTCAACTGCATGACTTCCCATTCGGGCAGCTATAATCCGGTCAAGAGCAGTGGGCCGGCCTCCTCTCTGGATATGACCGAGAACTGCTTCCCTTGTTTCAAGACCGGTTTTTCTGTGGATATCCTCGGCCACTTCTCCTGCTCTGGCTTTCCCCTCAGCCACTATAATAATCCAGCTCATCTTGCCTCTCTTGTTTCCCTCCTGTATCCGCCGGCAGATTTCATCCAAATCACTTTTTCTCTCCGGAATAAGAAGGTCTTCACAGCCTCCGGCCAAAGCTACCTGGGAAGCTATGTAACCGCAGTTTCTCCCCATTACTTCCACTACGAATATCCTCTCCAGGCTAAAGGCAGTGTCTCTTATTTTGTCAATAGCATCCAGAGCCACATTAACCGCAGTATCGGCTCCGATACTCATTTCGACTCCATTTACATCATTATCAATAGTTGCCGGAACTCCTATTGCAGGCACTCCGAATTTTTCTTCTAAAATGTAAGCCCCGGCCAGTGAACCGTTTCCTCCTATAATTACCAGTCCATCCAATTGATGCTGACGAATGTTAAGAACAGCTTGCTTTTGACCGTATTCGGTTAAGAAACGATTTGAGCGGGAAGTCCTGAGTATTGTCCCGCCCTGGTTAATAATACCTGAGACAGACTTCCTGGTAAGAGGAAGGAACTCCCCCTCTATCAATCCTTCATACTGTCGGCTCACTCCCATAACTTCGATAGAATAACTGTCGGCAGTCCGGACAACAGCCCTCAGGGCTGCATTTATTCCGGCACAATCCCGGGTAAGAACTCCGATTCGCTTAATTTCTCTCAATGTCTTACATCGATCCTCTTTTTTCACAATTTCTATTTTTCATAGAGTGAGCCGCTGTCAGCCACTCTCCATTCTCCTTTGAGCAGAATATAAAGAACAGCCCTTACTGCTTCTCTTTCATTTCTTTTATATTTAATCTCCACCAGCATCCAATCCTCAAGCCCCGGATACATCATATTAAGCTGAGCCTGACCTGGTCCGGCCAATTTACTGCCACGGAATTTCTTGAGCATTTTAACGTTTTTATCATAATTTTTTATGTACACAGGAAAAAGCCCTCTTTCAGCTGAATCTTTTTTTATGAATTCTTCAATGAAATTTCTGGGAGTATAAAATTCATCGATCTCAATCCATTCATAACTTTCCTGAGGTTCAGCCGACTTTCCCTTAACGACAGCCTTATAGGTGAAATAGCCGGCCCCGGCAACGAGGTTCAAGACCAAAAAAATAATGATTACCTTAACCGTTGTACTCATATTTCTCCCCTTTTAAAAGAAGTTCCTCTGCTGAATTCTCCTTTTATATTATTATTTTACTTGAGACTTTCTTTTCTATCGAAGGACCGGCTGATGGAGAATTCAGTAAAATCTGTATCCCATTCTTCCTCGAGCATAAAATGGGCTAAGTGCTTGCCGATACCCGGTCCGAACATAAAACCGTGACCGCTCATTCCTGAAGCAATGTATAAATTTTCAATTGAGCTTTCATCAACAATAGGGCTTCCATCCGGGGTCATGGTGTAACAGCCTGCCCACTGCCTGAGGAAAGCTGCTTTTTCTAATTCCGGAACAATACGGATAATTCTTTTTCCCATCTCCAGCAAGAATTCGAGGGAACTGTCTTTTCGAATCCCCGGGATATTGGGATAGGGAGTATAACAGCCGACAATATGCCCGCTTATTTGTTGATGAAAATAACATCCGTCTTTTCGATAATCAACCAGCATCGGTTCAATAATTTTCGTCATCCTCTCGGTAGCTAAGGCTTCATGTCTTTCCGGAAAAAGAGGAAGTTCGAGACCCACCATTCGGCTCAGTTCTCCTGTCCACGGTCCGGCACTGAGAAGGACTTTTCCGGCTTCTATGGTTGTCATATCGGCAAGAGTTAGGATGAAGTTATTTTTAATATCGATTTTCACCACCGGATTGTTAAGATAAAAATCTTGTTTTTTCTCATCCAGTTTGTTTTTGTATCCTTTCAATACCATAAAAGGATAAGCCTGGCCGTCGTCAGGACAGTAAGCTGCAGCCAGCAGTTCTTCGGTATTAAGTGAGGGAACAACTTCCTGGGCTTTTTTCGGATCAAGAAGAGAAACATTGACCCCTTCCTGCTTTTGAATCCGGATGTTTGATTTAAAGACATCAATAAGCTGTTCGTCATGCGCCAGCAATAAATAACCACCTTGATAAAACTCAACCGAAAAACCGAATTCTTCTTCCATTCTGGAAAAGAGAGAAATACTCTCTTTCATTAACCGGATGGAAGCCGGAGTGGAAAACTGCTGGCGGATTCCTCCAATACAGCGCAGGGTCGAACCTGAACCGATGTAATCTTTTTCTACAACCGCCAGCCTAACCCCTGATTCACTTAAGTAGTAGGCGGCAGCCATACCGATAATACCGGCACCGATGACGGCAATATCGTAGTTTCTCATGTTTCTTTATTGGAATTCATTACAGGGCAATTTATTAACACAGCCGCTATTCAAAGTCAATTCAATCTAATTACTCATAGAGGCCTTGGTTCCAGCGGCAAATGAAAATGCCCATATTCATTCCTCCAGATGCTTTTTACTCGTCTTGCTCGTCTATATTGTTTATCTCGTTTATCTTGTTTATTTAGTCTAAATTTTATTCCCTGCCTCCTCTTTTTCATCCATTTATATCAGACAAACCAGATTAACCAGATAAACTAAACAAACCAAACAAACTTAATAGACTGAACAGACCGAAAAGACAAGATTGAATATTTTCAATCTAAGTTTATTGACAACTTTTATCTAAATAGATAGTTTATAGTCTAATTATTTTTTCCTATGGACTCATCATAATGGAAGACTTAAGAATAGCTTCAATCAAAAGAAAAAAAAGAGTCAAATTAACCGTCAACGGAAAACAAATCGACGCTTACGTGGGAGAAACTGTTTTAGCCGCCTTAATTGCCGCCGGGTATAAAACCCTTCAGAAAAACCCGGTCAATCAAGAACCGAGGGGCGCTTTATGCGGAATGGGAGTTTGTTTTGAATGTACAGTAACCATAAACGGTGTTCCCAACCTCAGGTCATGCATGACCGAAGTTCAAGATGGAATGGAAATTGAGCTAAATGTTTAAAAATAACCATAAATACAACATCATTATCGTGGGCAGCGGGTTTTCCGGTATTGTCGCCGCCGACATCCTGGCAGATTATGACTTGAGTATTCTCTTACTGGATGAAAATATCCACACCGGTGGTCAACTATTAAGAAAAATTCCGGAAGCTCTCGGAGAATATCCTTCCTACAAACCGGATAAAATAAAAAGAATAGGTTTCGGTTTTATTGATAAAGTCAAACAGAAAAAAATCAGCCTAATGAATAAAACCATTTTAATGGGTGTTTATGATAACAATGAAATCTTGGTTGAATGGAAACGGGAAAAATCTTTCTCTCTTAAATATGATGTTCTCCTTTTTGCCCCGGGGGCACGAGAGAGGTTTTTCCCTTTTAAAGGATGGACTCTTCCCGGAGTTTATTCAGCCGGGCTGCTTCAGGTCATGATGAAAAGTTCAGGCATCCTTCCTTCAAAGAAGATGCTTATCGCCGGTTCCGGGCTTTTTCTCTTTGCCTCTGCTTACGAATATCTAAAAAACGGAGGACAACTCCTTGGAGTGATGGAACAAACCCCGTTTTCCAATAAATTCAAGTTTATCACTCAAATTATCCATCAATTCCCCAAATTCCAGGAAGGAGCTAAATACCTCTCCCGTATCTACTGTTCCGGTGTTCCTGTCAAATACAGTAGAAAGATAATTGAAGCCAGAGGAGAAAACAGACTGGAAGAAGTAATAGTGGGAAAAGTGGACAAAAAAGGAAAATTTATCAGGGGAACAGAGAAAAATTACCCTGTCGATGCTTTAGCGGTGGGATATGGATTTATACCCAATATCGAAGCCCCTCAACTGGCAGGCTGTGAGCTTGAGTATCTCGGAGAAAGAGGAGGCTGGATAGTCAAAGTCAATGATAGGATGGAAACCAGTGTGGAAAACATCTTAGCAGCCGGGGAAATAACCGGTATCGGCGGAGCACATAAGTCTTTGAATGAAGGGAAGATTGCTGCTTATAATATCCTGGAAAAAATGGGAAAAGAAGATGGAAAACGAACATCCCGGATACTCAAAAAGCTCCAGAAGGAAAGAAAACATCACCTGAGTTTTACAAAATACTTCAATTCTCTTTATCAAGTTCAGCCTGAATCAATCCTGGAAATTCCCGATGAAACCATTGTCTGCCGCTGCGAAAGCGTGAGTCTGAAACAGATTAAAGAGGCAATAAATATGGGATGTGATAATCCGAACAGTCTTAAAATCTCCACCCGGTGCGCTATGGGCAAGTGCCAGGGACGAACCTGCTCTCCGGTCATCTATGACCTTTTTCAAATTCTCTGCCAAAAAGAGGCGCAAGAAATAGGGCTTTTCACAGTCCGGCCTCCCCTAAAACCCATTTCCATCAAAGCGTTGAAAACATCAAACTAATTTCCCATTGCTGCCCTGCCACCCCCAAACAATGAAAATAATCATTTAGCATTTCCGTAGATACCAATTACTTTTCTCGCCTTTCTCGCTCGTTTCGCATAATCTAAATTTAAATATCGGATTTTCTCAACCGAATAGACTTTTTTTATTTTCAAGCTAAATTATGTTAGAAGATAATTATCAGTTTTTTTTAATAAAAGCCGCAATATGATATTATATTTTTTTAATATCACAAAACAGGAAATAAGCTGATGAAAAAGAAAATATTCTCCACCTTTATTCTGACCTGCTTTCTATTCCTGAATATCTCCGGCGGATCCTTGACCGGGGAAAGCCCGCCCGATGTAGAGACAATAGTTAAAAAAATCGATGAATTATTCAGGGCCGATTCAAGCTATGCGGAAATGGAAATGAACATAATCACTCCCAACTGGGAACGGACTCTCCGGATGAAGGCTTGGTCGGAAGGCATGGAAAAAACTTTTATCCGGATTATTTCACCAGCCAAGGAAAGAGGAGTGGCTACTCTCAGAATAGGCACAGAAATGTGGAATTATCTGCCCCGGACAAACAAGGTAATTAAAATTCCGCCCTCAATGATGATGAGCTCCTGGATGGGCTCCGACTTCACCAATGACGACCTGGTTAAAGAATTTACTTTTTTTGACGATTACACCTATGAGCTTACCCAGCTTAATGAATCGGAGGAAGAGCTCTATTACATCCGTTTTGTTCCCAAAGAAAACCGCCCGATCGTCTGGGGTGAAGTGACGGCGGCTGTCAGAAAGAACGATTACCTCCCCGTCTGGCAGAAATACTATGATGAAAGCGGGAAGTTAATGAGAGTGATGGAATTTAAAGAAATCAAGGAGTTTGACGGCAGACAAATTCCTTCAGTGCTTGAACTTATTCCCCAAACCAAGAAAGATCATAAAACAGTTATCCGCTATCTTGAATTGGAGTTTAATCCTCAGTTGCCTGAGGATATTTTTTCCCTGAGAAACTTGAGAAGCGGTCAAAATTTGCCATGATAAACCTGAAAATTGCCTTCAGGAATGCCCTCAGACAAAAAAGAAGAACCATTCTAACCGCCCTGACTATGTTCGGGGGCTTTACCTTAGCTTCTATTTCCATCGGCTGGTCAGAAGGGTCCTACTCCTACATAATAGACATGTTTACCCGGAACAGGCTGGGACATATCCAGATCCACAGCCAAGGATATCTGGACAAATCCTCAATCTACAAAGCCATAGAAGATTATGAAACAACGGGTGAAAAAATTCAGTCAGTGGAAGGGGTGGAAGCCTGGACACCACGTTACAAAGCAGCCGGCCTGGTTTCGGTTGAGGAAAAAAGCAGCGCCTGCGAAGTTTACGGCATCGACCCGGCAAGAGAAGAAAGAGCAACCAGATTCAGCCGGAAAATTATCCGGGGGGAACTTTTTTCCCAAGAACCGTCCCATCAGGCCATACTGGGAAAAGGTCTGGCCGAGATTCTCCGGGCAGAAATCGGTGAGGAAGCAGTCATTGTATCCCAGGCTGCAGACGGCTCTATTGCCAATGATATCTATACCATAACGGGTATTCTGGAAAGCGGTGATGATATGAGTGACCGCACTTCCTTTTACCTCCATCTTGAAGACGCCCAGAAACTCTTTGTTCAGGAAGACAAAGTCCACGAGATTGCTGTTCTAGTAAAAAAATTGGCCCTGGTTGATGAAGTAACCCTAAAAATTCAGAATGTCCTCAAAGACAACAACCTGAGTGCGGCTTCCTGGAAAGAGTTTGCCAGGGATTTTTACCAGGCCATGAAAGCTGATCTCCAGGGAATGTGGATAATGCTTTTTGTTATTATTCTGATTGTGGCTGTGGGCGTGCTTAATACTGTTTTGATGACCGTTCTTGAACGCACCCGTGAATATGGGGTTCTAAAAGCATTAGGGACCAAGCCGAAACAGATTTTTCTTCAAGTAATACTGGAAATAAATATAATCGCTCTGGCATCAATTATCATAGGTGCCGGTCTCAGCCTTATTATTAATCACATTCTTTCCATCCATGGGATTAATCTCCCTTACTCCTTTACCTACGGAGGAATGGAATTTAAAACCATGTATTCGGAAATAAGCGCCCGGAGCTTATACCTTCCCTCATTAACCGTAGCCCTGGCTGCTTCTGTAGTCAGCCTGTTCCCGGCCCTCCGGGCAGCCCGTATAGCTCCGGCCCGGGCCTTGAGAATGCACTAAAGTATAAAATGATAGCCGTCTATTTAAAATTAGCCTGGAGAAACCTTTTCCGGAACAAACGCCGCTCCTTTATAGCCGGAACCGCTATAGGCATTGGCCTGGCTTCATTAATTTTTACAGACGCCCTTATTATCGGCATGAAAGAAAACATGATTCACTCAGCCACATCTTCTTTTTTGGGCGAAGGCCAGATTCACCGCCAGGGATTCAGGAAAACTCAAGAGATTGAAGCTACCGTTAATAATCTTGATTGGGTAACGGACAGCTTGGAAAAAGAACCGGCTGTTGATAAATTCACCCCCAGAGTTATGGCCTTCGGCATGGTCACCTCAGCCGCCAATCTCAGCCCGGTCAATGTGGTGGGTGTAAAACCTTCAACTGAGCACTTTCTCTCCCAGATTGATGATGCTCTGCAGCAGGGCACTTTTTTTGAGGAACAAAGTCCCAGGGAGATTTTAATTGGAAGCAAACTGGCCGAAATACTTGAGGTCAAACTCAATGACAGGCTGGTAGTAACGGTCTCTCAAGCAGAAAGCGGTGATCTATCTCAAGAATTATTCAGAGTATCCGGAATTTTTCATTTCAATGTCAGGGAAATGGACCGGGGCATGGTTTTTATCAGACTGGAGAAAGCTCAGGAAATGTTGGGAATACCGGACAAAATTCACCAAATAGCTCTTAAATTTAAAGATATCAGTATAGGTCAAGATGAAAACCATCCCATCTGGGAAAAATATTCAGACTTCGGTAATGAAGCAGTGGGCTGGACAGAAATCCTTCCTCAGATAAAGTTTGCCCTGGAAATGAGTGATTTCAGCGTCTATATTATGGCCGTTATCCTCCTCGGAGTAGTAGCTCTGTGTATCATTAACACCCTGTTTATGTCCCTCTATGAACGCATTTTTGAGTTCGGGGTACTCCGGGCAGTAGGGACAAGAAAGATAGGTGTAGGCAAATTAATTCTTTTTGAAGCCTGGACTTTATCGGTTTTGAGTATATTTCTGGGATCGATTATAGGATTCATTATTACATTAATCACAGCTTCGGCGGGCATCGATTATACCGGCATAGAATTTGCCGGGATGACCTTTAGGGAATTGATTTATCCTGTACTCACTCTGAACCAATTTATCAAATACCCCTTGTGGGTAATGGTGTTTACAGTGGTCATAGGTATTTACCCGGCTCTTTATGCAGCCAAAATCGCCCCGGCCGAGGCCATGCGTAAAAGCCTTTAAGGAGACAATGATGGAAAAAAACGAAATAAAAGATATATTGATAAAAGTTGAAGGACTCAAGAAAATCTATTCTGATGATGGAGTACCTGTAGAAGCCCTCCGCGGAGTCGACTTGACTCTTAAACAGGGTGAATTCACCGCTATTGTCGGACCCTCCGGCTCAGGCAAAACAACCCTGCTTAATATTATGTCCGGATTGGACAGAGCCACTGAGGGTAAAGTCTGGCTGAAGGGAAGGCTAATTTCTGAAATGAGCGACAAAGAGCTTTCCGATTTCCGGAGGGATAACCTGGGTTTTATTTTCCAGGCGTACAACCTGATTCCTGTCCTGACAGTGGAAGAAAACGTGGAATATATAATGCTTCTCCAGAAAATTTCCAAAAATGAAAGACGCCGACGGGTAGAAAAAATACTTAAGGAATTGGGACTTGAAGGCTATATCAAACGCCGGCCGCCTCAGCTTTCAGGAGGTCAGCAGCAGCGGGTGGCTGTTGCCCGGGCTATGGTCTCCCGGCCTTCTCTCATTCTGGCTGATGAACCTACAGCCAACCTGGATTCAGAAACAGGAGGAGGACTTCTGGATATGATGAGGGAACTTAACCAAAAAACAGGCATGACCTATATCTTTTCAACCCATGATGAGAATGTAATGAAAAGAGCCTGCCGGTTGATTATTTTGAAGGACGGACGAGTGGCATCGGATGAAATCAGAGAAAACTGAAGGAGATGTTCTCTTTGACACATTGCCCGTTGCCGACTTGCCGCCAGCAATGGATGAAAATGAACACTTTTAATTTTTACATATGCCGGTTGTTTTTCTCGCCTTTCCCGCTCGTCTCGCATTCTCCAAGACAGATTAACAAGACAAACCAGATAGACAAGATAGACTAAATAGACAGTTTTTGTTATTTTCGAACTAATTTAGAGGCAGACTAAAAAAATGTTAATCCCCAAAGCAGTAAAAAAAACAAGCCTTTTGGCCCTGTTTTTCATTTTTACTTCTATTCCTCTTTACCCGGAATCTCCCTTGCTTGTAACCGGTTATTTCAAGAATTTTTCAGTTATTTTTAATTTTCCGCAAGTAGAAAACGACCCCGTCGGCCTATTTCCCGGGCAGCCCGTTGGGATGGTTAACAACCGCCTCCGCTTAAATCTTAATTACCAAGCAAATAAAACCCTCTCTTTTGCTTTCTCTTATTCTCTTTCCTTTAGAATTCAGGATAATTATCTTTTCTCTCAGAAGCCCGTAGTTACCGGGGTCGAGCTTTTTCGATATCGCTTTGATGACCTCCGGCTGCAGCTTTATCCATCAAGAGAAAAACAGCCTACAAGCTTCGCCCTCTTCCAGAATCTTGACCGGGCTTATTGTACCGTCAAGACCGGTCCGGCCGACATCTATCTCGGCCGCCAGGCTATTGCCTGGGGAAGCGCCCGTGTGCTTAATCCCACCGATGTTATCGCTCCTTTTACTTTCGATGAGCTGGATACAGAGGACCGGATTGGAGTAGATGCTTTACGTATAAGAATACCTTTAGGATTCATGGGAGAAATTGACTCGGGCTGGGTCTTTGGTGAAGATTTTCGTTTTTCCAGAAGCGCTGCCTTTATCCGGGGAAAGTTTTATATCGCCAGAACCGATGTTTCTCTTCTCCTCTTAAACTTCCAGGAAAACCTTCTGGTCGGATGGGACCTTGCCCGTTCAATCGGAGGAGCCGGATTCTGGCTGGAAGGAGCTTATGTTTTGGTCAAGGCTTTTAAAGAGGATTTCCCAGGCAGAAAGCAGAATTATCTAAGATTTACCACCGGACTCGATTACAGCTTCAGCAGTAAAATCTACGGTTTTTTGGAATATCATTACAGCGGAGCCGGGGTCTATGAACCCGGTGATTATCTGGAAAACATTTCCCGGCCCGGGGTAGCGGAAGGCTCTGTTTATTTAATGGGAAAACATTACTTGGCCCCGGGACTTTCCTGGCAAATAACTCCACTTCTCACTTTATCCGGCCAAGCACTGCTGAACCTTACTGATTCTTCCTGTTTTATAGCTCCGTCCCTTGATTATAATATAGCCGAAAATATATATTTAGCAGGAGGTGCTTTCATTGGAGCGGGTAAAAAACCGGCTTTAACTTTTAAATCCACCGGCCTGTCCGAACTTGTTTATTCCTCTGAATTCGGCGGCTATCCCGATATTTTCTTCACTTCTTTCAGAATATATTTTTAAAATCTGTTCAGTCTATTCGATCTATTCAGTCTATTCGGGTGGTTTATGTTTTTCACTTTACTTGCTTTTTGAGGCCTTAATTTGGTATAGTTTTTTCCTTCCGGAAACAAAGAATTTTTTTCTGAAGTTCCGGCAAAAAAGGAGAATTTTCTCCATAAAATTTTCAGAGTGACAAAAAACTATGGATATCTTCAAAAAATGTTATAAGTGGAAAGAATGGAAAATCGCCCAGGCTATGGGATACTATCCATACTTTACTCCTATTGAGAGTGAAGCTGACGCTGCCGTTTTTATCAACGGCAAACGCAAAATAATGTTGGGTTCCAATAATTACATGGGCCTGACCAACCATCCTGAAGTTAAGCAAGCGGCCATTGAGGCCGTCAAAAGATACGGTTCAGGCTGTACAGGTTCCCGTTTCCTCAACGGAACCCTGGATATTCATGTAGAGCTGGAAGAAGCCTTAGCCAAATGGCTGGGGAAGGAAGCAGTTTTAGTATTCTCAACCGGCTTTTTTGTTAACCAGGGAGTAATATCCTCACTGGTCTCCAAAGACGATATAATTATATCGGATCGTCTGAATCATGCCAGTATTATTGAAGGCTGCCGTTTAGCCGGTGGTGAGACCATCCGTTACAAACATAATGATCTGGAAGACTTGAGGCGGACACTGGAAAAAATTCCCCGCAAAATGGGCAAATTCATCGTGGTTGACGGTGTTTTTTCAGCCGAGGGAACCATTGCCGATATAACCGGGATTGTCAAGCTGGCCAAAGAATATGGAGCCCGGGTAATGATAGACGAGGCTCATTCCATAGGAGTTTACGGCTCTGAAGGCCGGGGTATTTCTGATGAACAGGGACAGCTAAAAAATGTCGACCTCATCATGGCTACCTTCAGCAAATCATTTGGAGGAATAGGAGGATTTGTAGCTGGACCTTACGAAGTCATCATGTGGATAAAACATAAGGCTCGCACCATGATTTTTTCAGCCAGTCTTCCTCCAGCTTCAGTGGCCGGAGCCAGGAAAGCCCTGGATATAATAAGACAAGCAGACGACAGGCGGAAAGCAGTTCTCCGGAATTCAGAAAAAATGAGAGAAGGGCTAAAGGCTATTGGATTTGATACAAGAGGCTCCCAAAGTCAGATAATCCCCATCATGATCGGAGACGATACCAAGTGCGTCAAATTCTGGAAACAATTATTCGATAAAGGCGTCTTCACCAACGCTTTTATAACCCCGGCCACACCGCCTAATGGAGCTTTGATCCGGACTTCCTACATGCCTACCCATACCGATGAGATGCTGGATGAGGCCTTAAACATCATAGAAGATGTGGGAAAAAAATTTAAAGTTATCCGGAAATAGTCAGCTCAAGCTTTTTTTTAGTGCCTGATA
>CAYTTR010000037.1:0-24651 GCA_964440805.1 uncultured Eubacteriales bacterium | reverse complement strand
AGTATTTGTGATATAAAAGGTATCGGCCTTTTTTATGAATAGTTCAGGTTAATTTTGTTTTAGGTTAAATATGAGAAAAGAACAAAGAAAAAATTCTTATGGAATAAGGTAAGGAATCTTATCAGTGAAAATTAAAGGGCTAAAACATAATGTGCTTATCGTGGAGGAAAATCTTTCCCTTTTTGAACTGTTAAAAGAATCCCCTTACGTGGAAGAGGAAAATGTCTATTTTCCAGATACAAGGGATAATATTCTTTCTGTTATACAACATAAAAATATCAATATTGTTATTTTAGACAGCGAGAGAAAAGATATCCGTGTCCCCTCTTTAATTAAACAGATTAAATCATTCGATCCTCTGGTAGATATTATAATCATAGGAAAACCTCTGGCTTCTGAAAAAATTGAAGAGCTCATTATCCTGGGAGCCAGGGACTATCTGGTTAAACCGGTGGAGCAGAAAAAGCTTTTCAGAACACTGGAAAAAATCCACCGCCGAAAAGAACTTAAGAAAAGGACGTTCAGTTTAGAGAAAAAACTGGATAAAAAATATTATTTCCAGGGAATAGTTTCCAAAAACCCGGCTATGCTGGAGATATTTAATCTTATAGAAAAGATTGCTCCTTACTACTCCACGGTTTTAATCACAGGAGAGACCGGGACAGGAAAAGAACTGGTAGCCAGAGCTGTTCATAAGCTCAGCCCTGTCAGAAACAGGAACATGGTCAATTTCAACTGCAACTCGGTCCCGGAGACCCTCTTTGAATCAGAACTTTTCGGTTACCTAAGAGGAGCCTTTACCGGGGCGGGTAAGGATAAAAAAGGCTTGTTCGAGAAGGCCCAGCAGGGGACTATTTTTCTGGATGAAATCGGGGAAATGCCTTTTCCCCTGCAGTCCAAGCTGCTCCGGGTCCTGGAGTATCATAAACTCAGGTCTCTAGGGTCAACTGAGGAAAAAAACGTGGATGTCCGGATAATTGTTTCCACCAACCGGAACTTAAAACATGATGTGGAGAAGGGAAGTTTCCGGGAGGATTTATTCTACAGGTTGAATAAACTTCAGATTCATATTCCTCCTTTAAGAAGGAGAGAAGAAGATATCTTTCTTTTGATCCGGCATTTTATCCAGCATTTTAACCAGAAATTCGATAAAAAAGTTAACGGTGTTTCCCAGAAAGTACAAAATCTCTTTCACGATTACCACTGGCCGGGTAACGTGAGAGAACTGGAGAACGTACTGGAAAGTGCCTGTATGCTGACCAAAAAAAACTTTATCCACCTTAACGATCTGCCTGAAGAGTTCAAAAAACGGGCGGCTTCGAGTCAAAAAATACCGGTGCTGAGGTCAGAAAATATAACTTCCCTGAACGAACTGGAAAAAGAATACATCAACTACGTTTTCCACTACACCCGAAAAAACATAAAACGAACAGCGGAACTGCTCCATATCTCCCGCACCACCCTCTACAACAAACTCAAAAAATACAATATTTCTTAAAATCGGGAATTTCTGGATAATCTGGTTTCTATAGTTTATCTGGTTTGTTTGGTTATAAGAAATTTGGGGAAGGGTGATTAATTTTAAAAAATTTTATATCCCAGCAAAAGACAAAAAATGATTGGTGTTCAATAAATGAACATTGATTACAATTAATGAACACAATCATCCAAAGTTAAATTTAAAGCCGCCCGAGGAAAAAGAGTGATTCTTATCTATGTTTAATTATTGAACACTATTTAAAGAATTTTTTCTGTAAAATTATTCTTTTATTATCTTTATTTTCAACAACTTAACTTAACAAAGCCGCTGGCATTCTTCTTGCTACTTATTAAACGAGGCAAGAAGAATGAAAAATATAAAATATAAATTAAACATCCTCTTGGTTTTTTCTTTTTTATTTACTCTTTTAGTTTCCCCGGCAGCAGCAAAAGATAAAGATGAATCTACCAATTACTTGATCTCACTTGATAAACAACCTCTTTCACTGAAAGGTAATTCTGGAAACTTTTCTTTAACTTTTCTAACTCCTTATTTACCATATCCACCAACACAAGAAAGAACACCGCCGGAGAATTTAAAAATAACCTCTTTCTCTCTATCCGCAAATATAGACGGGACCTTCTCTCAGGTTAAAGATTTAAGTCTCTCTTCTGAAAAAATAAACAAGGACCGGAAAATATCTTCTTTTCCCGCAGAATCACCGCCTTCCTCTCCAAAATTAGACAATTCACTTTTTGCAGTTTCCCTCATTTCTTACACTATTTTAAATGCGGCTGATTATTTTTCCACCCGAGAAGCGTTAAAGTACAGCGGTGTGAGAGAAGCCAACCCCCTGTTGAAATCCTTAGCTAAAAACGATATTGCTTTTGCGGCTTTAAAGCTGGGTTTTACGGCCAGTAACGTCTACCTTCTTCAAAAACTCCATCAAAAAAATAAAACCTTAGCCTGGGTCATTAGTGGATTATGTAATGCCGCCCTTTCTTATGTGGTTATAAACAACTTAAAGGTTATTAATAAAGTCAACCATTAAAATAAGTCAAAATTCAAAAGAACAGATAGACTTTCATTTAATATCTGAGAGATTTAGATAAAGGGATTGTTTGGGTAGGATTTTAGAATAAAATCGGGAAGGATTGAAGGGAGGGATTAGTTATTTTTGAAAAGGTGGGGTATTTTGATGGATAAGGATTTTTTCTTTTGGGGGAAAAGGGGCTCGGGATAATAAGGAATCTGTTTATCCTCAAGGACTGCCTGGGGATTGTCTCTGACCAGAGCCAAAGCCTCCTTTTCTCCTATGAAAGATGAGGCTTTCTCCACGGCCGAAGTAAGCCGAGGAGGGATAAGGCGGGAGTTGTGTCCGTCACTGGCTATAAAATGAATAAACCTCATCTCCAGAAAGCTGTACACTGTCTCTTCGGCTTTTCTTCCGTATAAACCAGAGAAAGATCCGGCGTTGGCCTGAGCCAGAGCACCCATCCTCAGGAGTTCATAAAGGAGGAAGGGCCTTCGGGCAAAAACTCGATTCCTCTCTGGGTGAGCGATGATGGGAATAATCTGTTCGCTCATGAGCTGGAATAAAAGGTTTTTTACTCCCGGGAAAACATGTTCTGAAGGAAATTCTATAAACATATAGGATGTTTTATTTATGGTTAGACGGTCTCTTTTTTCTCTTACCTGCTGGAGTAAATTGTGGGTGACATAGATTTCGGCCCCGGGGAAGATTTCAATTTCTAAATTATTTTCTTTCAAGACCTTGATTAATTCCCTGCGTTTCTCTTCAATCTCTTGCATACTATTTAGGACTACATCTTTTCTGAAAAGATGAGGAGTGGCCACAATTTTTTCAATCCCATCTTTCCGGGCAAGGCGGGCCATATGGAGACATTCTTGTGTATCCCTGGGACCATCATCCACTCCCGGAACTATATGACAGTGTAAATCAATCATGGTAACATGCCTTATATTTTATCTTCTTACCTATATCTTATCCTCTTTAATACTCCATTTGCCTCTGAAGGAGATCCAGAAAGAGAGGAATATGAGTTTTAAATCCTGTTTGAAACTTTGGTTCTGGATGTAGAGGATATCATACCGTAGTTTTTGGGGGAAAGGTGCATCTGAAGGGAGGTAGACCTGAGCTACTCCGGTTAGACCAGGCCTGACAGAATGCCTTTCCCTGTAGCCGGGAAGCAGATGGAAAGGTTTTCTTTTGGGATCGAAATTGACTTCTCTCTCTGCAGGCCGCAGCGCTCTGGGCCCCACAAAGCTCATATCCCCCTTCAAGATATTTATAAGTTGAGGAAGCTCATCCATGGCCATTGAGCGGAGGATTTTTCCTACCCGGGTGACCCGAGGGTCGTTTTGTTGAGCTTGAACAGGGCCGGATTCCTTTTCTGCATCCTTTATCATGGAGCGAAATTTAAGGACTTTGAAAAACTTTCCATCTTTCCCTACTCTCTCTTGAGTATAAAAGACTGGCCCTCTATCTTCAAACCAGATTAAAAGAGCAAACAGAAGCCAGAAGGGGAAAGATAAGAGAATCCCTATGGAGGAAAGAGTAATGTCGAATAAGCGCTTCACCATCATAAGTTAAAAGTCAAGGTTCAAAAGTCAAAAACCTAAGAAGTCAAAATTTAAAATTCAAAATTAAGAGCTGTAGTGGTTGTAGCGGTAGTAGTTCATGTAATTATAGTCTTCTCTTCTCATTTTTACTCTGTTGAACAAAACGCCCATAATTTTGGAGTGTTGTTTATTCAGCTCCGCCACTGCCCGAGAAAAATCCTTCCGGGAGGTTTTTTCTGCTTCCAACACCATCAGTATTTTTTCTGTGTTTTTAGTGAGAATAGCCGAGTCAATAGCCGCCAAGACTGGAGGAGAGTCGATCAAGATAATATCAAACTCTTTCTTTAACTCCTCCACCAGTTCGCTCATCCGGTTGGAATTTAAAAGTTCAGTGGGGTCAGGAGGAATCAGTCCGCTGGGCAAAATCCAAACATTAGGAATTTCGGTCTTCTGGACAACCTCTTTCATCGAAAATTTTCCCACCAGATACCCACTTAAACCATTGGTATTCCTGACTTTGAAAATCTTATGAAGCCGGGGTTTTCTTAAATCAGCATCCACCACTAATACTCTTTGGTCCAATTGGGAAAAAGCCACCGCCATGTTAGCCGTGGCCGAGGTCTTTCCTTCCTGGGGCAGTGCACTGGTCAACATGATAATTTGGGGAAGGTTTTCTGCCTGGGAAAGAAGGATAGAACTACGCACAGTTCTGTAATCCTCAGCAATGGAAAGCTGGGGATAGAAGTGATTTATCAATTCCACGTTTTTTATCTCCGAATAATCCACCTCCTTTAGAATATTTTTGTCTGGGTTAGAATAAGCATTTTTATATCCGGAAAAATACCCGTTTTGTTCATGATTATTCTTTTTTGTAGAGAATAATGGAATTAAACCTAAGGAAGGGAGTCCGGCCAGCCTTTCTACATCTTCGGGTTCTTTTATGGTGTTATCAAAATACTCCACCACAAAACACAGCCCCACTCCTCCGAAAAGTCCCAATAAAAGAGCTAGAAAAAGGTTTAATTTCTTTTTTGGAGAAACTGGATTCTGAGGAACCCGGGCTTCGTCCACGATGCTGATGTTGCTGGCTTTTATTCCGCTCAGACCTGAAGAGACTACTGTCTGGTTCTGTCTCTCTACCAGAGAATTAAGGAGTTTACGTTTATTTTCCACCTCAATCTTTAAGCTGTTATAGAGAATAGCGTTAGAGTTCATCTTAGCTACATTCCTTCTTTCCTCCTCTAAGAGATTTTCCAGAGAACGCTCCCTCTGTAAAGCAGATTCGTAGTCCGATTTGGTGGCCTTCACGGCTTTCCGTATCTCACTGCCAAGCTCATCCTTCATGCTGTCCAACCTGGCTTTTAGACTTTGCATTTGAGGATAACTGGGCTTAAAAGTCTTGCTTTTTTCCTCGTACTCATTTTTTATACGGGTATATTCTGTTTTAAGCTCCTGAATCATATGGTTGTTTACAAACTGGGGCAAAGAATCCACATCCAGATTTTCCAGTTCCCGGTAGGCTGATTCAGCCTTAATCCTATCGATCTGAGCCTGAGTGTACGCTTTGTTTACATCAGCAAACTTGTTGACGGCAGTGCTTTCATCATTGTTCAGAAAATAAATCTCTTTTTCCTGACTGTATTTTTGAAGTTCTTTCTCTTTTTCTGCCAGGCCATTCCTCAACTCTTCTATCTGCTCGCTCAGAAACTCTGAAGCCCGCTGAGTGGCCTGGTATCTTTTCTCCACTGAAAAACTCATGAACTCCTGAGCAAAATTGTTAGCCATCTCAGCCGCCAGCTCAGGAGAAGAAGAAGTAAAGCTCAACTCTACTAACCTGGTGTCCCGTATAGGAGAGACTTTCAAGCTTGCCTGAATCCTTTCTACTACGGCCCAGTAAGGATCTTTTATGTCTGCGGAACCTGGAATGTCTGGATTAGGGGCTGCCTGGCCATTATCTGAAGTTAACCATTTAAAAGTCAGAAAGTCTTTTAAAGAAGCGACGGTATTCTTTTCCGGTTTATCCCCTCCTGACAGCTCAGGCCGGGAAAGAAGATTCATTTTCTTGACCACTCTCTCGGCCAAAGACTTGCTCTTGAGAAGGCTGACTTGAGTGTTAAAAAACCTTAAATCCGAAACTTGCTGACGGAAGCCGAATTCATCCTCAATGCTTAACATTTTGGATCCTTCTTCTTCCAGTAGAAGAGTGGTTGTAGCTTTGTATTTGGGAGCAGTCAGGAATGAGAATCCCCCGGTAAAAATAATTAGGGTAACACCGAAGGTAATGAGCACCCATTTCCGCCTGACTATAACCAGCCAGTATTCCAGTAAATCTACTTCTTTTTTCTTATCATTCCTTGTCATTTTTTATCTCCTCAGGGGGAAAATTCCCTTTCCCTCCTGAAAATATTTTGTAATTGTAATTATTGTTTCATTTATTATATCATATTGAATCTTGAACCCCTAAATTTTCCCTTTCTATGAATAATTCAAAATTCAATAACTTTAAATTTTGACATTTGAATTTTGAATTATATTTACGATTCGATGGGCGGCTTTTCCATCCCAGTAACGGGGGATTCTATTTCTGGATACTCCGCGGGCCAAAACTTCCTCCACTCCCTGTATTATCTTATCCGGGTTATTCCCCACCAGACGGTTAGTCCCCTCCCGGATAGTAACCGGCCTTTCTGTGTTTTCTCTCAGAGTAAGACAGGGGATTCCTAAAATCGTGGTCTCCTCCTGAATCCCTCCCGAATCCGTTAAAACTACCGAAGCCTCTGACATCAAGCAAAGAAAATCTACGTAACCCAGGGGTTTAATCACCAGGAAGGGCTGCGATTGGAGGTTAAAGCTTTTTGAAAAATACTCATGTTCAGAGTAAACACTTTTTTCTAATCCCAGTTTTTTAATCTGTTTCAAGGTCCTGGGATGAATGGGGAAAATAACCGGAATTTTTAAGGATATCTGTTTTAACGCGTGAAGAATACTTTTAAAAATCTGGGGGTCATCTACGTTGGAGGGCCGGTGAAGGGTGACCACAGCGTAGTCTTTTACCTCTTTTTTTTCTTTGTCCTCTTTTAATCCCAGATTGGACAAAATCTTAGATTTCCGGGCTCTATCCCTGAACTTGAGCAGAGAATCAATCATTACGTTGCCCACAAAATGAATCCTGTCCTCCGGTATTCCTTCGCGCAAAAGATTCTGGTTGGCATCTTCACAGGTGGTGAAAAGATAATCAGATACCTGGTCGGTGAGGATGCGGTTAATTTCTTCAGGCATAGACCGGTCAAAGCTTCTCAGGCCCGCCTCTATATGGGCTGTCGGGATACAGAGTTTGGCCGCCACCAGAGCACAGGCTAAAGTGGAGTTTACATCTCCCACCACCATGACCAGGTGGGGCTTTTGTTTAAAACAAATTTCCTCAAAAGCAGACATTATCTTTCCGGTCTGCCGGGCATGGGTCCCAGAGCCCACTTCTAAATGAACATCAGGCTGAGGTAAACCTAAATCCTGGATAAAAGAACCAGACATTTCTGGGTCGTAGTGCTGTCCGGTATGAATCAAAAGAAGATTAAAATGAGAGGAATTTTTAAGTTTTTCCCAAACAGGAGCTGCTTTCATGAAATTGGGCCGGGCTCCTACAGCCAGAATAATCTTTTTATTTTCCGTTGATTTGAGCGTTGGTACGACCATTGATTCGACTCCTTAAAGCTTGGAGCAACATGGTGATTATAAACACAGGCACTACCCTCTGTCTTTTAAATCTCTGGGGTTGTTTTAACAATCTATACACCCATTCCAGGTATAAACTGGATACCCAGGCTGGAGCAAGAGGCACCCTACCCGCTAAGACATCAAAAGAGCCCCCCACGCCAATACAAATTTTAACTCTAAGAGATTTCTTATGCTCATGGATCCATTTTTCCTGCCTGGGACTTCCCATGCCTACTAAAAGAATATCTGTGTGGAGGTGGTTTATTCTGTCCACTAAAGGGATGTATTCGGGCCGGGGAATATATCCATGTTGAGCACCCACCAGGTTTAAGCAGGGGTGCTTTTTCCGAATATGGGCAGCAGTCTGGCTTATAACCTCAGGTTTAGAACCCAGGAGAAAAACCCTGCTTTTCTCCTGGGAAGCCAGAGCCAAAACTTCTTGCATAAGAAAGAAACCGCTCATCCGGGGAACGTTTTTCCGGTGAATGAGTTTAAGCCCTACCACCGGACCGAAACCGTCTGGAAGAAGAAAGTCTGCCTGTTCCAGGATTGATAAAAACTCAGAGTCACGGCGGGCCCTCATTATTTTCTCTGCGTTGACCGCAAATATAGTCTTCAAACAGTTTTCCTGGAGGGCTTTTTTGATCTGGGACATCAGTTCGTCTGGATTGTATACATCCACGGGAACTCCCAGTACAGTTTTACGGGTGTTGTTCATGATTGTTGACCATAGGACAAATAGGCGGCCAGAGCCAGGAGAGTCCAAGCCTGACTCCAGCGCATGTAAGGGATTTTATTGGTGTAAAGGGGATTCTTCTGGTAATAAAAAAATCCCTTCTCATCCTGGAAGCAGTCCATCATCCAGTGAATAACTTTATCGCAGAGGTCCATGTCTGCACCAGATTTTCTAAGCTTCACCAGAGTGATTACAGCCTGGGCTGCGCAGTGGATATCCAGAGGGTAGGTTTTATGGGGGAAGTATTTGGTCTGGAAGTATTCGATCTGACCCCGGGAGGTGAAATGAGGGGCAAAAAAATTTTGCTGGTAAAACCGGAGTCCTTTTTTCAGGTTTTGTCGATATTGAGTGTCGCCGGTGGCGTCCATGTAAAGCTGCAGGCTTTCCAGGATAAAACCGGTGTGAAAATTATCTGTTCCTGTCTTTTGAGCTACTGGGTCCTCTCCGTAAGCCCAGGAACCATCAGAGTTCTGGTTATCAACAACCCAGCGGATAGATTTTTGGGCGATCTGGGCTAAATTTTCTTCTCCTGTTTTCTGGTAAGTCAAAGCCAGGAGAGAAGAAGCTAAGGCGGTAGCGTTGTGGACAAAGTATCTATCCTGAGGGGAGTAGGAAAAACACACTCCATGTGCACTCTCCCTCCTGTTTAAGTCCTTGAGTATAAATTGACAGGCACTTCTGGCCGTATCCAGATAACTCTTTTCTTCCAGAACCTCATAGGCTCGGATAAAGGCCCTTCCTATAAAGCTGGTGTTAACCACAGTGGGAGTATTGGACGGGAGGAAAAAAGCTCTGCTCTGCCAGGGAAAATTGTAGCCCCAACAGGCTCCACTGTATCCAGGGGAAATATCTTGTTTAAGCCAGTTGATGAACTTTTTTAGAAGAGGCAAATAGTCCTGGTTTTTAGTCATTTCGTGCAAATGGAGGAAGGCCAGAAGAAAAAGTCCTGTTCCTTTGGGATTTCTTCCAGGATAAACCTTAAACAAAGGACGTAAATTAAAGGGAGATTTTTTGTGGAACTGCAGAAAGGCCATCCTGGAGAGCCTGTTTTTGAATAAAGGGAGCCGTTGAAAAATCCTGCTGTTTAATCCATCATAAGGGTCATAACCTTCCCATCCCTTACTCCGGCAGTAGGAGATGAGTCTGGAGAGAGAATTTTTGACCTTGTTCATTGAAGTTGGAAGGGAAAGCTTTTTGTAAGTTTATTGCAATTCAACTAATCCCCTTAATTATTTTTCTGTTTTATAATTCTTTTATTTTATCCTTTACTCTTTGCTCTGTTCGGCCTCCAGTAACATCTCTTTATAAATATTTTTTATCTGGTTTATTATAATCTTTGATTCAAAATGTCTAAAAGCATAGTTCCTGTTATCTCTGCGCTTGTTCCAAATTTGCTGTCTGTTATCTGCAACCCATTTCATTTTTAGAGCTAAGTCACGGGGGTCTTTTTTTCTAACTAAACGGCCGTTTTTCCCATCTTTAATAATTTCTTTAAGGGCTCCTGTGGGAGTGGAGATTATGAATAGACCGCAAGCTAAGGCCTCTAAAACAGAAGTAGGACAGCCTTCATTCCAGGAAGGAAGAAGATAGACGTCGGCCTTAGATAACTCCTTGTATTTTTCTCTGCCCTCTACATACCCGTAAAACCGACAGAAATCTATGACCCCTTTTTTCTGAGCACTCTTTTTCAATTTGAAGAGTGTTTTTTGGTCTGGGTCAAAACCGAAAAAATCAAGTTTAAAACTGTACTCCCACGACTTTAAAAGAGATGCGGCTTCTATTATCTCCAAAACTCCCTTGGATTTATGAATTCTTCCTAAGTAAAGAAAGCGTAGTGAGGAATGTTTTCTCTCCTGGGGAGAATATAAAGGATAAACTGAACAGCCGTCAAACATGGTTTTGGAAACAGAGATTAAATCAGGATGAACCCCCCAGCGGATAAGGGAGTGTTTAAATTCTTCAGCCAAAACAATAAACCAGTCTGCTTTTTTATAAAGAAAAAGAAATAAAACACGGACTAAATAGATTCTATTTATGGCTGATTGCAGATAATCCCTCCAACCCCGGATAGAAACCACTACCTTCTTCCCTGCTTTCTTAGCCTGTCTGAGGAGAAGGCCGTCCCTTATTAAAGGTAAAGGCTTTAAAGAAGGATTGAGGTGGACAATTTTTATAGCCGGGTCTTTCATTTCAATTTTCTGGAAGTCTCTTAAATCACGGCGAAATTGGAAGAGGTAACCAAAAATTGAAATTGGAATTTGAATTGGAGTTGGTGAAGCAGGTTTTTGAGGAGATGCCTCTACCCCTGTCTTTATCCCTGTCTCTGTCTCCGCCCCCCCTCTGGAACCGATGTCAAACCTCTGGATTTTAAGAACAGGATCCTGGTATTTTTTAAAAAACAGACGGTAATAATTGGAAATCCCTCCTACACTTTCATCATCCTTAGTTACCACCAGAACCTTAATTTTTCGCTTTGGATTAAAGCAATTGTGGTGGTTTGGACTGTTTTGAGTTTTCTTGAATGATTTTTTTTTCATTTTGAATTATCATCACTGCCAACGAATAATAAACTACGCTGGGAAAAAGCTTGCCCGCTATAAAATTGGTAGAGTAGGCTATAAAGTCAAAAGCAGTGACCATCAAAGCTGCCAAAACTCCCGCTATGAAAATCTTCCAATAAGGAGGAAGTGTCTTCTGGTAAATGTTATATGCCTCTTTAAAAAACAAAAAAATAAGCCATAAAATACACAAGACGCCTAAAATTCCAGTCTGGGCAAATAACCATACAAACCCGGTAAACCCGTATTGTATCCCGAAAGTACTGCGAAACCCCTGATAAAAGGTCTCTTCTAAAACCCCGGATTTTAAGAAGACTCCGGGTCCTTTTCCCAAGAATAAACTATAACCTCCTTCTTTCCCCAGAATGGCAAGAATTCTTTGGGTAGAGGAAAATCGTCCTATGGTATGACCTTCAGGTACTATGGCACTGGTGTAGTTTAAAGCCATATCCAGGAGGAAGCGGGGGCTAAATTCTCCCCACACTTTATGGGAAGGGTTTAAGGTGGGGTGGAGTTTTGCTCCCAGGATAAGAGCTAAAAACAGGATGAATATTCCCGCTAATACAGACTTTAAGCTGGGATTGAAGTTTAACTGTGAGCGCATTAATAAAATCAAATACAGCCCGAATAAAGGAAGAACGAGAGGAAAAGCCCTTTTTCCTCCTAAAAAACTGAATAATATAAATCCCATTATCATTAATAAATACACTTTCTTTCTGGTTCCCA
The DNA here is from genome assembly GCA_964440805.1 of uncultured Eubacteriales bacterium. Taxonomy (GTDB): domain Bacteria; phylum Acidobacteriota; class Aminicenantia; order Aminicenantales; family Aminicenantaceae; genus CAYTTR01. The sequence goes on along the minus strand of CAYTTR010000037.1, from coordinate 12,854 downwards.
CATAAAGGGGAAACAAAAAACCTATAGCTAAGAGGGGTAAAAGGGTGGACATGGCTCCAGGTTTTGTTCCATAAGTCCCTATCGCTGCTTCTCCCCCAAAAGAAGAAGTTAATTCACTGTAACCAAAAACAAACCATTTGATGAGAGCCGTTGGAATCTGGATGAGAAAAAGGATCATCAAAAATATGTTTACTTTCTTTAATTCTTTCTCTATTAATTCTAAGTTTAAAAGAGCTAAAAAGAACAGATAAAATTGAATTACATGTCTTAAAAAAAGCGCTAACCTTAAGCCGCCGCCCCCATTGTATAAGGCTGAAACAAAACAAACCAAAAGGAGGGCTAAAACAGGGTAAACGCCCCATAACTTTATTCTTTCTTCGGAGTGAATTTTTAAAAATATGGCTTTAAAAAATAAAACTAAGATTAAAATGCTTATCAGCACATCTGGAAAAATATGGGGTATTAGACCCAGGTCGGTAAATTGGTCTCCGGTAAAGATTATCAGGAAAAGGATAAAGATGGCGGATAAATGGAAATAAACCACCAGGAGTAATCCTATTATGGCTACTAAGGCTCCTATGAGGTTTATGTTTCTGGTTGCTATCAGATAGGATAAGAGCAGGCCAAAACCAAAAATCCCCCCCCAAATTAAGTATCTCTGGTTCTTGTAAAGTTTTATCCAGATATTTCTTAAATACATTTAAAATTTAAAAAGCTTCAAAAAGATTATTTTAATCCCTTCTGCCGAATGTTCATGGTTTACCCAAAACCAGAAGCTTTATTATCTTTATCTCCTTTAATACCAACAAGATTAATTTGTCTGACCCTACCTTTAATTTCCTTGGCTCTCTTTTTCCAGGTGAAGCGGTCAAAAGCTAATTTTCGGGCTGCCTGAGCAATATGATGAGGATAATCCGCTTCTAAAGCCATTTTTAGCTTTTGCTTTAAATGTTCAAAAGACTGAGGGTGGGCTAAATAAGCATTCTGACCGTCGGTTAAAACTTCTTTTATACTAGGAAAAGCCTGACCTACGATAATTCTACCTGTGGCCATGTACTCGAACATCTTTAGGGGAGAGCAGTCACGGATGGTTTTCACTTTTTCTGTCCACAGCATTAACAGAACATCAGCGGCGAATAAGTATTTTTTTACTTTATAGTGGGGTACATAACCGGCAAGGATAAGATTTTTTATGCTGGAATCTTGAGCTAATTTCTGGTAATAAAGTTTTCTATCCCCCGGTCCTCCTAAGACTAAAAACAAAGTGCGAGGAAAAGAGGCAGTAAGTTTGAGAATACTTTCGATTCCCCGGTTAGGGTAGAGACTTCCGGCATAAACTACAATCTTCTGGTTCAGGGGAAGATTTAGCTCTTTTCTAACCTTGCCTTTATCCAAAGGAACAGAAAAGGCCTCTTCATCAAAACCATCAGGGAAAACTTCCAGTTTTTCAGATGGTACTCCACGAAGCTTCCACACCTGAGCTAACCTGTGACTGACTGTGATAAATTTAATCAGGTAAGGGGAACGAGATTTTTTAACCAGGTTTCTTCTCCACATCATATCCAGCCACTTGCTTCTGTTATGTATAATTGACCCATGTGATTCGAAGATAGTGGGAATATTTTTTCTTAAAGTGAGGTTTAAGAATATTGGATTTCTTACATAACAACAATCAATGTCTTTTTCCATCCTGTTTATGAGACTACTAACCCCAAGAATCCCTCCGACCATAGTAAAACGTCCTTTTAGAGTTAGCCGAGAGTAGGGGATTAGAGAAAATTTAATTTTTTTGCCTATTTTCCCGGCTGCCTGATCCTGCAGATAATCTTTGGATAAATAAGAATTTTTTTCTTTTTTCTTCCTGCTCTCAGGAACAGCTAAAGTAATCTTGTCTCCCCAGAAAGAAAAAGACTGACACATGTGTAAAACCTGAATAATATTGGCTTTCTCCGAATCCAAAGGATGATCGTGAAGGTAAAGTATCTTCATTTAAGTCTTATCTAAAATCGGCCTTTTTTATGAATAGTCCAAGTTAAATAATGTAGCGTTGTTTTTTCATTTTTATATAAGGAACTAAACAGAGGGCTATTCCTCCCAGGAAGTAGACAATGAGAGTGGAATAGGCAATGCCCATAATCCTGTATTTTAAGAACAGAAAATAATTCAAAGGAATATTGAGGGCAGCCATTAAAGAAAGGATAACTACCAGCACTTTTTCGTTATGAGTGGCCTGAGCGGCGGTGGTAAAAGGAAGAGTCGCCCACCAAAGAGCCAAATGAAAAATCAACACTTTAAGTACCGATGCTGAATTTTGATACTGAGCACTGAAAAGAAAAACTACAATTTCCTCTACAAAAAAAAATAATACCAGACAAACTAAAGCTACCGCTCCTAAAAAAATAAGAGAGTACCTTATCAAGTCCTCTCCTTTTATTTTTTTATGCATAAACTGCTGGACCAATATAGGGAAAAAAGCAGTACTCGTAACATTCCTGAGCATGGTCCCTTGATGCGTTATTTTGTAAGCAATACCGTAAATCCCCACCTCTTCTGTGGTCCCTAAAAAAGAAATCATCACCACATCAATCCTGGAGGCAAGAAAACTAACAAAGGAAAACAGAGAAAAAATCCAGGCTGGCTTTAAAAGGCTTTTATCCCAATGAACCTTAGAAAAAAAGGGGAAATTCACCAGCCTCCGCGAAAACCTGTAATCGATAAGGATAGTTATCATATGGGAAAAAAGAGCGATCAAAAACAGAGAAAGGAGTCCGTAACCTAAGTAGAGGAAACCAACGGATAAAGAAACAAACAAAAACCGGTTGAGGAGGTTAAAAAGTGAAATATAGTGCATCTTTTCCTGCGATTGGTAGATAATCTCCAAAAAGCTGGTTATACCTTTGTAAGCCAGGTCAAAACTGAAGAGTATGATGTAGAGTTTAGTCTGGAATTCATAGGGAGTAAAAAATGAAGCTCCGATGCAGACCACCATGGCCGCCAGGATGAGTAGGTTCCTTACTCCCACCGTTCTTTCCAGGTAGGAAGGAAGAGAAGAGAGGTTCTTGCTCCCCTCTCTAACCACAGCTTTTCCCAATCCCTGGAGAAGGAAAATGTTAAACATCCCCACAAAAGCTCCCACAGTTACATAAACACCGTAGTCACGAGGTCCTAACAGGCGGGCGATAAAGACAAATCCCACAAAACTTACAGCCTGAACCAGGAAATTACCAAAAGCCAAGTAGGCGGCATTCTTTATCCCTCTCCAAAATTTAGACATCTTTTATCTCTCTCTATTCTCTATCCGGTAATCTTCTATTTTTTGTTCAAACAAGGAAACTGCGGAGGATAAATGGCCGCTGTTATTAACTTTTATAATGTATGTATCTGGAAAATTTTTCTCTATTAAATCTAAAATTACTTCAGACACTATTATTGAATTCTGGATAAATTTAATTACTTCTTCATCTTTAGCTCCTTTTAATCTTAAAGGAAGCCCCCTGGATTTAAGCCGTGAAAAACAAATTTCTAAACCTGCATCAACATAAATAAGCACATCTAAAGGGGGAATCATCTGGAGATACTGCTGAATAAGCGAAGTTTTAATTTCTTCCTCTGAAGAAACAAACAGGTTAATGGCTCGACCATGAATAAATCCTTCTTCGAAAATCAAAGTGAAACGAGAATCAAGATTCTTCTTATAAAATTGATATAGACATCCCGTGTATAAAAACCACTTTGTTATTTCTTTTTTATGGACCCGGGAGATGGGTCTTTTATTCTGCATAGATAAAATAAAATGGAAAAATTCTAAATGCTCCTGAATATATTCCAGAGTGTATTTATTAGCTATTCCACTTTTATAAAAAAGTCTTTCTCCGGCCCTCTTCCCTATTTTCTGAGGTATAAACTTCAAAGCTTTTCCCTTTAAACTTGAATTAAGCTCATTTCTAAGGGAAAAAAACAACCCCTCTTTATTTCCTAAGACTTTTTTATCATATTTATGAAATATCTTTTTTACCCAAGGATATAAAGTTGTTTTTCCACTTCCTACTGGCCCCAGAAACTCTGCCAGTTTAAAAGGCACTGATTCCACTGAAGCTGTTTTTTGAGAATAATTCTTATCGTTTTCCATAGAATAATTATCCAGTACCTGGCATTATCTTCTGAATCTCCTTCACAAACCTCTCCCCTACTTTGTTCATATCATGATTTTTAAGAGCGTATTCCCGGGCAGCCTGGCCCATTCTTTGACGCTGATCCTGATTTTCCAATAAATACCGGACATCCTGAGCCATCTTCTGGAAACTCCCGGAATGAAAACCCAAATTTTTTGTTTTTATTAAATCATCTGGATCAAAATCCAGGGTCACTACAGGAGTCTCTCTCATCCAGGCCTGGATATAGGTGTTGGGAAAACCTTCCCGGGGAGAACTGGTGTTTATGAAGAGAGAAGCTTGAGATATCAGGTCATGAACTTTTTCCAGAGAAAGTTCTCCTAAGTAGCTCAGGTTGGGAACTGAATTTATTTTCTTAAGCAGCCAGCGGAGATAAGGAGAAGGCTCTGACCGGCCAGCTAAAATAAACCGGACAGAGGGAGACTGGAGTTCCTGGGCCAGCCTTATAAAAAACTCCGGCTTCTTCCATGGTTTCAGGTTAGCCACCCAGACCACCAAAGGTGGGTTTGCTTTCTCAAAAGGAGGGGAAGGAGGATAAAGGGCATTAGGAATGACCTCAGCGTGGCGGTGGAAATTTTTCTGGAGAGCTTTCTTCTGGGATTGAGTTTGAGCGATGATTAAATCAGCTTTCCTCACTCCATACCTGCCCCCATGTTCATTGATCATGTTGAGGATAAATCTTCTATCAAAGGGGACCCTTTGCCGATCACAGTTGCTGTTAGAACTAACATGATAGACCATCTTAATGTTGTTCTGGTGAGCATAATAGGCTGCGATACCGGTATAGGCACAGCGAATCCTCTGGTAAATGAGAGAAGGAGTCACGTCCCGGATTATTTTTTTTATCTTCTTTGTATTCAGCCAGCAAGAGGACATGTAATAATCGGGGAGGAGATGACGAACGATTCCATCACGGGGATAGTTTATTTTTTTGCTGGAATCAAAAATCTGATGAACTTCATAACCTCTTTTAACTAACTCCCGGCTTAAATACTCAGCCTGAAGCTCCGCTCCCCCCATATAATTCCACATGGAGTAGCGAAGAAGAAACAATATTTTCATTTGTACTTTGAATTTAGATAAGCTACCGCCGTTGAAACCAAATAATTAGGTTTCTTCAGAGCCTACGCTCAAAGCTTACCCTTGTCTCACTTTCTCTTAAATGACCAATTATCTCCTGCGGGTTAGTTAGCCAATAGAGAAAACTTTTTGAAGCTCATTATTATACACGTGATCCCAGAAAGTAAATACCTCTGGAGATGAAGGAGGGGATGATTTTTCTGTCTTTCTATTCACCTCTAAAGACTAGATGAATTCAAAGTTTAAAGGTCAAAATTCAAAAATATTATTCTTATTTTGGGTTTTAATTTTGAATTTTTGAACTATTTTGATAGACGATGAGGAACTGATAATATTGCTGGTCTAAGTTGTGCTCCAAAAAATTAATTACCCTCTGGCTCACAAACTCTTTTTTTTTGTAGTCAACAAACACCCAAACCCGGTTGTATTTCTCTAACAATCCCTGAAGTTTTGATATCCGGTCTATCAGAGGAATCCCCAGGTATTCATCTTTTTCTTTCTCAAAAGCAGAAAAATCATCCTCCCTTCTTCCTGTCTTTTTCTCTCTTAAAAATCCATCCACCCGTCCTAAATAGTAGCGGCTTACCCAGGGATTAGTAGAGACGATAAAATCCTGCGGTTTTATCCCGGGTTTAAGTAGTTTATAAATTTTCTCTATCTGGGGATGGCATTCTTCGCTCTGGCAGGGATTTCCGTATGCCGCTTGGAAAGCTTCTACACTGTGAGCTCGGTACCGTGAAGAGAGAAGGCCTGTATTCAGCCCTCCATAGACCAGTATTCCCACTCCTATTAAGATGAGCACCAATTTAGGATAGTAATAACCGGGCGATAAATCTCCCCTAACCACTGCTTTGACTGCTTGAAGTGCTTCAGAGATAAGAACACAGAGAAGCAGAGCGGACAAAGGGAGGATGAACATCCAGTAGCGAGTTTTGGTCAGATGGAGGAAGACAAGAACAGGAACCAGGCTAAAAACATACATAAAAATAGTAAACACTAATCCAAAATTTTTGTTATTCACAGCCTTTATCAGGACTAAAGGGATCAAGAAAATAAAAGGAAAAGAAAAAGGAAAAACACTCTCCAGCTGGTAAAGTCCCCGACTCAACTGGACAAAATTAAAATTAATCCCCACAAAATGATTAATTTCTCCACCATGGACGGCTACAGGCTTAACTACATTTGGGGGTGTGTAAACGAAGAGATATAGAATTCCCAATAAAACCAGACCATAGACCGCAGCTTGTTTGAATCCAAAAATTGATCTTAATTTTTTTCTGGTGAACCAGCTACTTAAAAAAGTAAACAGAGGAAGAGAAAATATCAATGAACCTCCCAGTCTGTGGCTGAATATTGAAGCCAACACAGATAATCCAGCTAAAACAAGATATTTATACTTTTGGGTGGTAAACCAGAAATAACCAAAGTAGATGAATAGAAGACTGAAAAATTGAAGGAATATATACATCCTGGGACTTGTAGCAGAGTAAGTAGTGATTTGAAGGGTAATTAATAAGGCTGCTGCTCCTACTCCCAGCCAAGAGTTGCCTAAAACGTTTTTGCCAAAAAGAAAAGTTAGCCAGAGAGAGCCCAGAGCAAAAAGCACACCGGGAAGAATAATGGAGAAGTCATTTAGACCCAAAATACCTATTGAACCAGCTAAAATATAAGCAGGAAAGTAGCCTCTATGATAAAGAAAACCAGAGGGGAGAAGAGGATAACCGTGTTCTAAAACTCCCTGTGCAGAGAGGATAGAGATGCCTTCATCCTCATCTATGCTCTTTTGGGTTAGGCCGAACCAAACCCAAAAAACAGAACTAATAACCAGGATAATAATTATAGCTATGAGCGCATTTTTTGATTTTCCTGATGAATACTGTCCTGCGTTCATTTTTAAAAATAAGCATATTATTTCCCTTCTTCTTTGTCCAACAATTTTGGTTTTTAATTAATATTAATCATTTAGATTTATGATTTTTGAATTTTGAATTATCTATAGGGATTAGTAGATAGGGGTGAAAAAAAAGACAGGAAATTTCACCCCTAAATTCACCTGCATAGGCGATTTACCTATCTCCTTACTTCTTCAACAATTAACAATAAATAAAGAACTATGATTAACCAAGTTAATAAAATTCACCAATTATCCATTTTCTTTGCCTCATTTATCCAAAAAACAAGACAATTTTCCCTGATTATAGCTGTAATTCTATTCCTTTCTCCTATTCTTTTATGTGCTGATGTGTATTACCTGAATGGAAAGGAAGGACAGGACGAAAATAACGGTCTTTCCCCTCAAACCGCCTGGAAGACTATCAACAAAGCTAATAAAACCTTAATCCCCGGAGACACAGTTTACATCATAGCCGGAACCTATAACCAGACTATAAATCCTCAACGCTCAGGAAAACCCGGAAAACCTATTACTTATGCCCGGTATCAAAAAGATAAAGTAATCATTTCAGACGTAACTATAGGGGTTGACCTGCGGAACAAACACTACATCATCATCGACGGCCTGACCATCTGTAACACCAAATACTGGGTGTACATGCGGTTTGAACCTTCTACTCACAACACCATTAAAAATTGTCATATGGAAGAATGCACCAGCGGATGGGCTGGTATCTTCATGGGTGGAGATGTAGGAAGAGAAGGGCACTCCCATTTCAACAGAATCCTCAACAACACCTTAAAAGGTAAATGCCGGCCTGACAACTTAATCCAGTGCTCTTCTGGGGCAGCTTACAATTTATTCCAGGGAAACAAATTTATCTATGGTCCCCATGCTGCTATTGAACTTGAAGGAAGAAGCTATCCCACCCATCATAATATAATCAGAAATAACGTTTTCCATAATTATTATCACACAGCAATTATCGTTTATACTAACGCTCATCATACTCTTGTCGAGGGAAATATTATCTTAGATTCGGGTGAAAAACATCTGGAAAATGATTGTGGTTCTGAAAAAGATAGGTTAGCAGCCAGACAATATCATAGAGCCATTCAACTTGGAGCATCTCACAATATCATCCGTCACAACGTCATGATCAACAACGGCTCTTTTTGTCTGGAATCCAAAGAAGACCGGTCTTCTTTGGCTAATCATAACCGGATATATAACAATACCTTCTACAAAAATTATATGGCTCTCTTCTCTAACTGTAAGGGTTCAGTTAATGATAACGTGCTCAAGAATAATATTTTCTACATGAATAGAGATTACGAAATTCATGAGCTGATTACAGATACTCCTCGGAATAATTATTACATAAGTAATAATATAATGGGTAATTTAATTTACTATTATCCAGATGGGGAAGTAAGTCATTCTTATCTCCAGAGTGAATACCCCAATTTATGGAAAGATAATCTCTCTTTCAACCCCATGTTTCAGGATGAAAAGGAAAGAGATCTTCATCTCCAGCCTTTTTCCCCCCTGATTAACGCAGGTGTCTTTCTAACTCAAACCACCAGTCAAGGAAGTGGAACCAATATCTATGTGGAAGATGCTGGTTACTTCATGGACGGCTGGGGAATAATAGAAGGGGATACTATTCAACTGGAAGGAGACAATCAGACAGCTTTGGTAGTAGAAGTAGATTATGAGAATAATATTATAATTGTGGATAGGCCTCTTATCTGGAATTTAGGTCAGAATATAAGCTTAGCCTACCATGACTACTCCCCAGATATAGGAGCATATGAATATGAAAATGATGATTTATTTAAGGAGTTACAAAGGATGTTCCCAACTAAAAAGAATTCTTGATTTTCTTCATAAATATGATAAGCTAGGAGCAATCGCTCGAGAAGGAGACTAAAAAATTTGCTATAGGGGGTCAAATGGAAAATAAAGGAATAGAAAGAAGAGAATGTAGTCGGTTAAAAATTGACGGAGCTACAGTCAGCTACAAAAAACCAAAATTTTTTTCTATTACTAAAAAATTTAGCGAAGAAAATTGTCCTGTCATTGAGGTCAGCCGAGGGGGAATGAGATTGCTTTCCAATAAATCCCAAAAAATTAACAGCAAAATACAGTTAACCCTGAATGTACCTGATTATAGCTCCCCTGTAGAGTTTAACGGCCGAGTTATGTGGAAATCTCTAAGCCCCACTCAAAATTATAAGTACCAGATCGGAATTCAATTCAACTCTTACGGAAACAAAAAGGGAGACAACTCCCCTGCACTCCTGGAGAAAATAAAAGAATTAGAAGAGAAATACTCAAGGGAAGAAAACCGAGCCTAAATCTATATAAAGCTCATCATTGACTGCGCGTTGGCTGTGGCAACATAATGCAGCCACAGCATCTGCAAAATCTACTCTATGCTTTTTGAGATTGGAAACAGCTTTCTTGCTATCCCATTCTACTTCCATGTACATATAGTCAAGCTGGAAATCAAAAATCAGGAAGAAATAGTGAATATATCATATATTAGATAGTTGACTCAAACCGTTTTATCGGTTATTTTTTAGTCTTAATGAATCTATTTACCAAAACCGGCTCGTCTTGTCTTCCGGAAAGTTATCTAAAGGGCAAATATACATTAAATATTCTCAATTTATCATTCAGCCTCCCTCACCTCCCCCAAGATTTAATTAGAAAACGCACGGTCATCACAAGCGAGCCAAGCGAGCGTGGTGATCCCATTGGAGTGCAGTAAAGGCTCCCTGTAGTGCCTCACGTTATCCTTCCCGTTTTTAATACTGGGATCGCCGCGATTGCCTCCCAGCCTCGCGATGAGGCGTGAGGAAAGCCAATGGGAGGTGCTTCATTCTGGCTTTCCCGGGCTATTTTGAGATGACCGCATCACTCGGCTTTGCCTTATCCTTCGCCAAAATAGATGAAAGGAGCAGAAAGGAGCAAAAAATAAAATGAAAAAGCTGTGTCTCATATTGCTGTTGCTGGGACTTTCTTTTAGTGCCTACGCCCAGATAGTAACAGTTAAAGATAAAGAAACCAAAGAGCCTGTTGAATTGGTTTCGCTTACAAGCGAAAATCCCAAAGCATCTGCCAAAACAGATGCCCAAGGAAAGGCGGATATTTCCGCTTTTAAAGAGGCAGAGGTAATCGTAATCCGCAGACTCGGTTATGAAACCGCAGTTAAAAGTTATGCTGAGCTTCAAGAGTTATCTTTTGAGCTTTTTCTGCAGCCTAAACCCATAAATATCCATGAAGTAGTAGTTTCGGCTACCCGCTGGCGGCAAACTTCAAGCGATGTCCCCTCTCAAATCGTTTCCATTTTTCCGGTTGAAGTGGCTCTGCAAAGCCCCCAAACAGCGGCAGATATATTGAGTGTTTCGGGCAGGGTTTTCATCCAAAAAAGCCAGCAGGCCGGCGGCAGCCCCATGATAAGGGGATTTGCCACTAACCGCTTACTTTATTCTGTAGATGGAGTCAGAATGAATACTGCCATTTTCCGGGGAGGAAACATTCAAAACGTCATCTCTCTGGACCCCTTTTCCTTAGAGAAAACAGAAGTGTTTTTCGGCCCCGGCTCCATAATTTACGGGAGTGACGCCATCGGCGGGGTAATGAGTTTTCAAACCCTGATGCCTCAGTTTTCCCTTTCCGATGAGCCCTTGATAACCGGTAAAGCGGTTGCCCGCCACTCATCGGCCAACAACGAAAAGACAGGACATTTCGACATAAACGCAGGCTGGAAAAAATGGGCTTTGGTTACCAGTATAAGCTCCTTTGATTATGACCACCTGCACCAGGGCAGTCACGGACCGGACGATTACCTGAAACTGTTTTATGTCCAGCGTCAGGACGGAGTGGACAGAGTTATTATGCAGGATGACCCCCAGCTTCAAATCCCTTCAGCCTATTCTCAGAAAAATCTAATGCAGAAAATTCGTTTTATGCCCAATGAACAATGGGATTTCCAGTACGGTTTTCACTATTCCGAGACTTCTCCCTTCGGACGGTACGACCGCCACAACCGGACCAGGAACGGTTTGCCCCGTTATGCGGAATGGAAATACGGCCCCCAAAAGTGGATGATGAACAATCTGAGTATCACCCAAAGCAGCCCCAATGCCGTTTACGATCAAATGACCGTTCGCCTGGCCCTGCAGTCCTTTGAAGAAAGCCGGATAGACCGCTCCTTAAACAGCGAGGAAAAGCATATAAGAATAGAAGAAGTGGAGGCCTATTCGGCCAATTTAGATTTTGTCAAGCAAACCGGCACCAAGAATATTTTGTATTTCGGAGTGGAATATGTATTGAATGATGTAACCTCAACCGGTATTGAAGAAAATATCGCCACCGGCTTAAAAACACCCGGGCCCTCCCGCTATCCTCAAGCCACCTGGCAGTCCCTGGCAGCCTATATTACCGATCAGTATAAATTTTCAGATAAATTTCTACTTCAAGCTGCCTTACGCTACAATCAATATATCCTGGATACCGAATTCGACACTACTTTTTACCCTTTCCCTTTTTCAGAAGCGCATCTCAATAAGGGATCATTGACCGGAAGTATGGGAGCAGTTTACAGGCCTTCGGATTCATGGGTCATCAGCGCCAATCTCGCCACCGCCTTCCGAGCTCCCAACGTGGACGATATAGGCAAAGTGTTTGACTCCGAGCCGGGGGCAGTGGTAGTGCCGAATCCGGATTTGGAAGCAGAATATGCTTATTCTGCCGATTTCAACACCGCCAAAGTATTCGGGGACACGGCCAGAATCGACCTGAGCCTTTATTATACAACCCTTGAAAATGCCATGGTCAGGCGCGATTTTACACTCAACGGGCGGGAATATATTTATTATGACGGCGTATTAAGCCGGGTCCAGGCTCTTCAGAATGCCGCTGCGGCCCGTGTCTATGGAATTCAGGCGGGAATTGAAATAAAGCTTCCTTTCGATTTCAGTTTTTCCTCCGATTTCAACTACCAAGAAGGAGAATTGGACGATGGAAGCGTCAGTCCTTCCCGCCATGCTGCTCCCTGGTTCGGGGTTTCCAGAATTACTTATGATATAAGCAATCTCACCTTGCAGCTATACTCCGCTTACCAGGGAGAACGCAGGCATAAAGATATGCCGGAAGAAGAAAAAAGCAAATATGAAATATATGCTGCCGATGCCGACGGAAATACTTATGCTCCCAGCTGGTACACCCTTAATATCAAGGCCATGTACAGAATCACGGAAAATTTAAGAATAAATGCCGGGATTGAAAATATAACCGATCAGAGATACAGGCCCTATAGCTCAGGAATATCCGGTCCTTGCCGGAATTTTATTCTCTCTCTTGAAGCAGATTTTTGAGAGATTTTTAAGGCTGATAGGTTTAATCGGCGGCTTTCCGCATGGCTTCTTCCCTGATAAGCTTGAATTCGCTGCCTTCTTTCCATTCCGGAAAATCATCGGTCATGCATAAGCGGTAGCCGAGCATGAAATACATATGAAGGTCATCCAGCAGACCGTCCAAATCCCAGCTTGAGTCGTATTCATCTGAAGGTTTGTGATATTTCTCCTTAATGTATTTTTCTTTTTGGGCCAGACCCCATTCCTCACCTTTTTCTATGTGCTGAACTCCGGAGCCGGCATTCAGAGCCGGAACTCCCTGCTTGGCAAAGGGGAAATGGT
>CAYTTR010000036.1:0-24853 GCA_964440805.1 uncultured Eubacteriales bacterium | reverse complement strand
TACACCTCCATTGTTTTGGATAACTTCTTTTGAAGGTTGTAGCCCTTCTCTTGTTTTCATGTCAACTCTTTCCCGTCACTTTGGGACAAACTCTATTTTTAAATGTGTGGCCTTAGAATGAAAAACGGTATCATGCTCGGGCCTCCGAGTTTTTTGTGGATAAGTGAGATATCATGAAAAAAGGAAGCTTAGTCTTTTCTTCTGATCGCATCAAGCTATTTACCTTAAGCAGCAAATAATTTAAAATATTTTTAGGCGGAAAAGAAAAATGATAAAAACAAAAAAATTGCTAGTTTTCACCCTTTTTGTAATGCCTCTGGCTGCCTGTCTGGTATATGTTTTATTTTTCAGAGCCAGACCAGTCAAGAAAGTCCCGGTTGATAAAATATTCGAAAACTTCCAATCCCGGATGAAGCCGCTGGATATCGAGGAGATGAACATCATTCTCTTCACCATCGATACTCTCCGGGCAGATCGCCTGGAATGTTACGGGTATGATAAAGTCAAAACTCCCTACATCAATAAGCTGGCTGCTGAGGGCGTGCTTTTTGAGCATACAATTGCCACGACTCCTCTGACCTTGCCCTCCCACGCATCTATTTTCACCGGGACCTATCCTCTCTTTCACGGCATCAGGGATAACGGCGGGTTTTACCTGGAGGAAAGCCACATTACCCTGGCCGAGACTTTAAAAGATAGTGGATACACAACCGGAGGCTTTGTCGGCGCTTTTGTCCTCGACTCCCGCTGGGGGCTCAATCGAGGCTTTGACCATTACTATGACAACTTCGACTTGACCAGGTATAAAACTGTAAGCCTTGATTCAGTCCAGAGAAGAGGAGATGAGGTGTTAGCCGAGGTGTATAGATGGCTGGAGGAAAAGGCACAGAATAAATTTTTTGCCTGGATTCATCTTTACGATCCCCATACTCCCTATGACCCTCCTGAACCCTATAAAACAGAGTTCGGAGGCCGTCTCTTCGGCCTTTACGACGGCGAGGTTGCCTATGTGGACCAGCTCATGGGAGAATTCCGTGAATTCATGGAAAAGAGGAATCTGTTGGAGAAAACCCTGATCATTTTCACCTCGGACCATGGGGAAAGCCTGGGAGAGCATAAAGAAAGCGCGCACGGCTTTTTCATCTATGACTCAGCCATAAGAGTTCCTCTCATCATCCGCTTCCCAAACAGGAAATTTCAGGGAAATATCATAGCCAACCAGGTAAGAATCATAGATATCATGCCCTCTATACTCAGCATGATCGGGGAGAAGCCACCTCAGATCGTTCAGGGGAAAACCTTACTTCCCCTCATCATGGGAAGGCACCAGGATGACAACCTTCTGGCCTACAGCGAGACCTACTGGCCGAGGTATCATTATGGCTGGAGCGAGCTGAATTCTGTTCGCAAGGAACGTTATAAGTTCATCGATGCCCCCAGGCCCGAGCTCTACAATGTTTATGAGGATCCTGGAGAGGTGAACAATCTGGTGAACAGAAAAGCTAGCCTTGCCCATGAGATGAAAAGAGAACTTGATGCTCTTGTCGAAAAATACTCGGCAGAAGGTATCGAAGATGTTGTTCCTCAGAAAATAGACGATGACTCTCTGATCAAGCTCCAGGCACTCGGGTACATTGGTTCTTTCCGGGCCTCCACCAAGCAGAAAGGGGAGAAGCTGGCCGATCCCAAAGACAAGATTGAGCTCTACAACGAGATAAAATTAGCCCAGTTTCTGGTTACCGAAGAAAATATGGAGGAAGCCGAGGAAAAAATAAAAAAGGTGTTGGCTAAAGACCCCTCTGTCTTGGAAGCCAGGTACATCCTGGGGAATATTTATTCCAAGCAGAACAAATTTGAAGAGGCCATAGAAGAATACCGGCAGGCATTGGAAGTGGACCCCGGATATTACGAGGCAGTGTTTGGACTGGCCTTGGCTTACAGAAAGCAAGGGGAAGTAGAAGAAGCCATCATTGGGTTTAAGCGGTTAATCGACATGGATCCCAGGGACACCAAGCCTTACCTTCACCTGGGAGACATTTATGAGGAAAAGGGAGAGATCGATGAGGCTATGAAGTATTTAAAGACCGCCTCTGAGATTGATCCTGAAGCGCCGGTTTTCCACAACAAGTTAGGTGCCCTCTACCTCAAAAAGGGCATGTACGAGGCTGCAGAGAGAGAGCTTAAAAAAGCCCTGAACGTAGAACTCAGGTTTCCCCTTCCGAACGCTCATTTCAACATGGCCCTGCTCCATGAGGCAAGGGGAGAATTCGAGCTGGCTATTCAGGAATACAGGAAAGAACAGGAGACCATCCCCTACAACCATAAACCAGATTTCAATCTGGGACTTCTGTACTCCAGGGCGGGAAAGTGGGATCTGGCTATAAAAGAACTCGAAAGCAGTCTCCAAAAAAACGATAAGTTTCCAGATGCCTACGTCTTTTTAGCAAAATTTTTTATGGACAGTCAAAGGGACCTTCAGGAGGCTGAGAGACTGGCCCTTAAAGGATTGGAGTTAGAACCTGATTTAAAGATAAATATTCTGGGTCACTTGGTTCTGGCTGATATCTACAACCGAATGGGAAGAATCAGGGAATCCGAGATGCATGCCAACAAAGCCAGAGAACTCCAGAAAACCCTCTCCGATTGACTCTTTAGCTGAATAAATAGCCCCAAAATTAAAAGGGGCCTTCCCTCTTCAATTGAGGGAAAACCCCTTTTTTTCGCTTAAGCTCAGAACTCGATCCTGACCCCTATCTGAACACGTCTGGGGTAGGGTATGGTAGCGGGAACTCCATAGGCAGCTGACCAAATGTTATTGGAGCGGTAGCGAACAAAGGTGTCATCGTTGAACAGGTTGAAGACGTCAGCAAAGACATGGATCTTGAGAGTATGGTAGACTCTAAAGGTTTTCTGAACCCTCGCATCCACCATGAGATTGTCATCAAATCTTTCTGTACCTTTCGGTTCAGAAATGATCGACACATAGGGTTGGACTTCCCCTGATTTCGTGGACACACCGAAAAGTTTGACATAAAATCAGGCTTGGAAGTTAGTTATGGGAGAAGAAAGAGTTCGTAGAAAACACGATCGGGAATTTAAGGAAGACGCAGTGAGGCTGATTCTGGATGGTGGCAGGACAGTAAGAGGAGTGGCGAGGGATCTTGGTGTCCATGAGACCATGCTGCATAGATGGAGAAAGGAATATCTTGAGGACCGTGAGGATGCGTTTCCTGGTAAAGGACACATGAAGCCCCATGAGGAAGAGATTTTTAAGTTAAAGAAAAAGATTGCGGATTTGGAGGAGGATCGAGCGATCTTAAAAAAAGCGGTGGCCATCTTCTCGAAACGCCCCAAATGAAGTACTTTTTTATACAGAGGTACGGCTCCGGATTTGGGGTGAGGAGGATGTGCCGTGTTTTGGGAGTAAGCCGGAGCGGATATTATTCGTATCTTAGACGCGGTTTGAGCCGTAGGCATGAAGAAAATCGTCGCTTGGTCGAAAAGATCAAACAAATCTGGCATGAGGTCCGAGGTGTCTATGACTCTCCGAGGATCACAGCTGAGCTTCGCGCCCAGGGTTTTGTTTGTGGGGAGAATCGGGTAGCCCGGCTTATGAAAGACAACGGGATAAAAGCCCGCAGGAGAAAAAAGTTCAAAATCACAACCAAATCTAGTCATAACCTTTCTATGACTCCAGACCTTGTGGGGAGAGATTTTTCAGCCTCGCAAGAGAATAAACTTTGGCTCTCGGATATAACCTACATCTGGATCTGGGAAGGATGGATGTATCTGACAGCAGTAATGGATGTCTACATCCGGCAGATTGTCGGCTGGACACTTCATGATCGTCTGAGCCAGGAGTTTGTAGTCAATGCGTTGAGTAAGGCCCTTAAGCAGCGCTCTCTTCAGCCAGGACTCATTTTTCTTTCTGATCGTGGGAGTCAGTATGCCAGTGACAAAGTGAAAAAGATGTTGAAAGTGTGACATATTCGTCAGGGCATCTCTTGCAAAGGGAACTGTTTTGATAATGCCACTATGGAATCGTTCTTCAGCTCGTTGAAAAAAGAGCTTGTCCACCTAATGTCTTTTCATAGTAAAGACCAAGCTCGTCGGGCTTTATTTGAATAAATTGAAATCTTTTACAATCGGCAGAGAAGACATTCTGCCTTGAATCATAAAAGCCCTTTGGAATATTATTATGATGAAGCTCAAGCTTTTTAAGGTGTCCTTTTTTTCGGGGGGAAGTCCAGATTTTTGGCGAGATAAATGACAATAAATAAACAAGATAAACGAGATAAACAAGATAGACGGGCGAGACGAGCAAAAAAATATCTGCAGGAATGAATATGAGCATTTTCATTTGTCGTGGGTGGCAAGGCCGACACGGAAAACTAGCTTGAATTATTAATAAAGTTGAATGTTTTATAATAAATGCCTTGGAAATCAGGGACTCATGCAGCTCTCCTGAAATCGATAATTTATTTCTTGATTTCCCTCTGAAAAGGGAGTCCTTTGGGGAACATCACCCTTGACTTTAGACTTTCTTATAATTTCTCTTCCCCTCCCGGTCATAGAGTTTAATCGTGGAAGGAGTAGAAGAAAGGCACTCCTCGACGAGATTTGCCGTAATATAGGCCTTCGCGCTGCCACATCGACCTTCATCCCGACATCTTGGAGGAGTTTGATGGCCTCTTGGTTCTCGACAAAGACACCCTGATTCTCCAGAACATTCGGGGCCTCCTCGGTGATCTTTAGAATCAACTCTTTGCTTAAAAGTTCAAGCTTGGGTCTTAGGGGTTTTATCATTTCTAAATCCTTTCGTTTAAAATTATCGAAACTGGGAGGTCTTTGGCCTTGCTAAATGTTTTCTGTTCTTTCTTGGCAGAGCTCCCTGGCCGCTTCAGGTACAAGCGGAGAAAAAATTATTCTTTAATGGCCTCGATATTCTTTTTTATCTCCGGTTGATCAGGGTTGATTTCCAGGGATTTCTCCCACGCTGCCAGGGCTTCATCCAGTGAGCCGGCCCGAAAATAGCTTTCACCCAGGGTATTTAAGAGATTGAAATTTATCCCAAAATGGGAGATAGCCTTATTGAAGACTGAGATGGACTTATCGTATTCTCCCAGTGACTGGTGGCCTATCCCCAGCAGAAAATAGGCCTGGTAAGGCAATTCTCCTCTTGATTCAAAAAAGGGGAGTAAAACTTCCTTGGTTTTTTGGAACTCTGACTGCAGGAAATAAGCTTGCGACAATCCCAGAGCGAAGTCCAGGGAATCAGGCTTTTTCTGGCAGGCTGTCTCCAGCCTAATCCTTGCTTTCTCTATCTCGCCTTTATTCAGGTGCTGCTTCCCCAGGATGAAATCGTAAACAGGGTCGCTTGAGGGCAAAAGCCTTTTATTATACACCCAGGGTCGTGGTAGCGCGGAAACAGGCGTGATATCAAAATCTCCCTGCTCCGATACCAGGTCGCGTTCGCTGTCAGAGAGAGTGACTTTCAGGCGGTAGCTGGCAGGGACAAAATCCTGGAGGGAAAATTCTTCTTTGAAATTAACCCTGCTCTGATAGTCGATCAATTTTTTGGTGGAGGAGGTGATCAGCTCTTCCTCCCTGAAAAACTCATACTTTATGAGGCCTTTCTGGTAAAAGCTCTGGTCAAGGCCCAAAATCTGGAAGGCCAGGAACAGCTTGTCCTGAGGAAGGAAGATGTTTCTGGGCTGATGGAAAACCTGGTCAGATCCCATGATGAAAGGCATAAGCCTGTTCGGTTCAGAAGAAGAGCGTTCTACCTTATAGCCCAAAATCAGAGAGCTCATCTGGAGAGCGGGGTCTTCTTCAGGAACAGTGATGTTTTTTTCCAAAGAAGTAAATTCCTTGGACACCTCATTTTTTAAAATAAGGGATAGCTTATACTTTCCGGGAAGAAGGGGAAACATATCATAAAGGTTAAAGGGCCTGTAGGTAACGCTCTTGAGGCTTTGTTCATCTAGATTAACAGGAAATACTCCCTCGTACTGATAGATGATTTTACCTTGTTCATCGGTGACGCTGCCATTCACTACTAAGTGTGTGGAATATTTATTTTCGTACTCCTGAAGGGAGAACTTAGTCAGCTCCACCATATAATGCACAAAATAGATCCCGGAAGGATCCCGAAGGACCTTCACCGAATGGTCATTATCGATGTAATTGGCCGTGTAATCAACCTCGACAATATCTTTGTAAGCCAGGAACTTCTCAGCATATTTGTCTTTGATCTGTCTCTGGGGAACCGTTTGAACATTCTGGAGCAGAATATCGGAAGACAGCGAGGGATGCCCGAAGGAAGCAGATTCCCCTGGGATGAGAGACATGGTGGTCTGGGCCAGAGTTGGATTGATCTTCCTCAACGCCTGGTAGGCAGCCAGATAATTTGCCTGATCCCCAAAGTAGGAAACCAGCAAGGCTTGAGGGCCGTCAGCTGTCGGGCTGTAGAGGATATATTCTCCAATGCCTCCTTTCTGGAAAAAAATGAGGTTGAACCCAGGCGGGAGGCCGTATTCTCTCAATCCTTGATAGAACCAGACTTCGGTGTTGTTGATATGGCTTTCACCACTAAACCTTTCTATATCGCGTGGTTCGCCCAGGATGATATAGATCCTGCCGCGGTCGGTTCTCCATCCCGGTTTGGGAACGCCGCGGCCGAAGTGGTAATTGGCGTAGCTTATTCTTCGGTAATGCTCGTTCTTGAATTCGTTTTCAGGGGTGCCTGGCGTAGGGTCCCGGTGCTTCCAGAAAGCTTCAATGAAAAGTTCTCTTTCCTTGTCGGTCTCCAGCTGAAGAAAGACTTCCTTTTCTGTATTGGAGATAATGTAGACGACATCTTCCTCCAGCCATTTTCTATATTTTTCAGGAAGGTCTTTCGGGGATTTTTTTTCAGCCTGAAGGGGAGTGATCGTTAGCAGGATTATCAGAAAAAGCAGAAGTAGTTTATTTGTCATTGCTCCGGCCATCATTATTAGATTAGCTTTATTTCCGGATAAATTCAAGGCATCGAATCAAATCATCTAAAATCTAACTTTAGGAGTAATGTCTTGTCATTTAAAAATCTAACCGATGAAGACAGGAAAGTCTACAGAGATTATAACCTAACCTTGAGAGAAAGGAGGTTAGGTTATGAGGTTGGAGCTGCGAATGAAATATTTAGAGAAAACTTACAGACGCTACAAAAAGGCTTCTAAAGAATCCAAAGGAAAGATTTTGGATGAGTTGTGTCACATATGCTGGTACAACTGCAAATACGCAATATGGAAGCTAAACCAGATGCCTTTGAGAGAGGAGCCTTTATCTTATTCCAAGCGGAAGAGGGAGAGGAAATACGGTCATGAGGTCCTAGAGATTGTAGAGAAGGTGTGGAGGAAGGCCAATTATCCCTGGTCTTTGAGGCTGAAGGAAATACTTCGTCTTTGGCTTCCCTGGATAAAGGAAAGGTACCACACCACTTCGGAAATGGAAGAGAAGTTGCTTTCCATAAGTGCACGCACCGTCGATCGAGCTCTTAAAGTAAAGACAAAAAAAGGAAGCTAAAACGTCGACTTTATGGCCGGACTAAGCCGGGAATTTTACTCCGGCATAGGATTCCCGTGAAAACCGATTATTGGGATGTCAAGCAGCCTGGGTTTGAGGAGGATGATTTAGTTTCTCACAGCGGAGAATCAGGCCTGGGTGAATTTATCTACTCTCTTAACCTCATCGATATCTGTACTCAGTGGGTGGAAACCCAGGCAGTAATGGGAAAAAGTCAGATAGCAATGCTGGAAGCCTTGAAGAAAATCTCTAAGAGGTTGCCCTTTGCCCTCTTAGGGCTCGATTCAGATAACGGCTCTGAGTTTATTAACCACCATTTATGGAATTACTGTGAAAGAGAAGGCATTCAATTTACCCGCTCCCGAGCCTACAAAAAAAGATGATAATGCCCATGTGGAGCAGAAGAACTGGACTCATGTACGCAAGTTCCTGGGGTGGGATCGTTACGATTCCCCAGAAGCCCTCCGCGCAATAAATGACCTCTATGAGAAAGAACTTCCTCTTTTTATGAATCAGTTTCAACCTTCTGTGAAACTGGTAAAGACAGTACGGAAAGGCTCCCGGAAAATACGCCTTTATGACAAGCCTCAGACTCCTTTGGACCGACTCCTCTCCACATCTTCTCTTTGTGAATCCAAGAGAGAAGAGATTTTAGAACTGATAAGAAGACTAAATCCTTTCCAACTGGCAGAGACGGTTAACTGGAAGCTGCAGAGAATCTTGGACTTAGCTCATTATAGTTATAAACCCAAAGATAAAAAGAAAGGAGCTCAAGATGTAAAAGAGCAGCTTTCCAGTGAAGAGAAAGAAATTTTGGAAGGTATTGCTCAAACCTTTGGAATAGATGTTTATCTCAGAACTCATCAAAATGGTGAGTTGATAGACATAGCCCACGGTTAGATTTTAAATGACAAGATGATAAGGCCACGGTTAGATTTTTAAATGACTTGACAGGGCATCCATAAGCGCCCAGGAAGGCTTTTTAAGATGATGCGCCAGGAGATTCGAGAAACTACAGGCCAGTATCTTTCCGAACTGATAAAGATGGAGCTGACTGATTTTCTTGGACGAAGGCCTTATGAACGCTGCAAGGGGAATAGGAATCATCGCAATGGGTCTTATCATCGCAATTTCACGCTCAAAAGGATTGGACAAGTCCTGGTCCAGATGGCCAGGGACCGGAAAGGTAAGTTCCACAGTCAGGTCCTCCCTCGCAGCAAGAGGTATGAAGATGAGCTTCGCCAGGACATCTGTGTGATGTATCTGACGGGGATAAGCACGCGGACTCTCTCGATGATCTCAGAGAGGCTGTTAGGCCGGAAGATCTCTGCGGGCGAAGTCAGCCGCGTAACCAAACAACTGGTGGATGCGGTGGAGCGGTGGAAGACGAGGAACCTGTCTGAGGAGAAGGTGAAATATCTTTTTATCGACGGAGTCAACTTCAAGATGCGGGTGACCGATAGTGTGGAGAATGTTCCCGTGTTTGTGGTGATCGGGGTCAGAGAGGATGGGCGGCGGCTTGTTTTAGGATTCCAGGCAGGATCGAAAGAATCTACCTCGACCTGGAGGGAGTTCTTCAAAGACCTCAAAAGACGAGGGTTGAAGAAGAGAGCTGGTAAAGCTGGGTGTGATGGACGGGCTGCCTGCTTTAGAGAAGGTGTTTCGAGAGAAGTTTGTGAATGCAGAGGTGCAGCGCTGTACCGTGCACGTGACAAAAAATATTTTAGCAAAGGTACCCAAGAAACTTAAGCAAGACATGGCTTCAGATCTTAGCTCTATCTTCTATGCTCCGTCCTTAGAGAAGGCGAAGGAGTTATTCCAAGCTTTTAGGGACAGGTGGGAACGAGAAGTTCCCTCCGCGGTTAAATGCTTGGCCAATTCCATCGACTCCTGTCTAACATTTTTTAAATATCCCCCAGAGGAATGGATATCGCTTCGGACAACAAACATCATCGAGCGCCTGAACAAGGAATTTAAACAGAGGACGAAGGTTATGGAGATAGTAGCCGGAGAGAAAGCCTGTTACAATCTCCTGGCTTTCATCTGTTTGAAGATGGAATTGCATTGGAGGAAAAACCCTATGGGGAAAGTGTTGACTGCTATGTTCCGTCCCCATCTCTTGGCCTCAAATGAATTTATACAAAATACTTGTTAGTACCGATGGGGACACTATGCTTTGTTATCACAAAAATTAAAAAAATACTTGACAAAGTCAAATTAAATTTATATCTTTATAACATGTATGATGAGCATACTCAATATAAGGTCTAATTAATATGCATTTGAAAATAAAAAAGAAGTACCGTCTTCTATTTTATTTCCTCTTTTCCATTCTCTTTTTTGCATCATTTGTTTTCAATAAAACTCACTTAAAAACAGAAGGAACTTTACACCACGGAATGGGACCATTCAAACGGCTGATTATTCGAGGAGTCACTTTAATTGACGGTACAGGTGGTCCTCCTATTGGTCCTTATGATGTAGCCATCGAGGGAAATCGAATAGCAGAAGTTAGAAGCCTCGGTTACCCAGGCGTTAAGATTCCCGATGAAATCAGACCTAAAAATGCAGAATATGAGATAGATGCACACGGAATGTTTATGCTTCCTGGTCTTATATCCACCCATACTCATTTAGGAGTACCCGCTTTAGACATCCCTGTCGAATATATTTACAAACTAATGCTGGGTCATGGAGTTACAACCATCCGAGAACCAGGTTCAAACAATGGAATTGATTGGACGCTTAAAGAAAGAGACCGAAGCACAAAGAATGAAATTGCCGCTCCGCGTATATTTGTTTATATCCGTGCCAAAAAATGGAATAGTGTAAATCCTCTGAAAACTCCTGAAAAAGCCCGAGAATGGGTGCGTGAAGTTGCCAAAAAAGGGATAGATGGACTGAAGCTAGGTGCACACGATCCAGATATTATGGCGGCACTTATAGATGAGGCAAAAAAACATGGTTTGGGTACAATGGCTCATCTGGATCGCCATGGGCTCATGAGAATGAATACTCTGGATGCAGCTCGTCTCGGGTTAGGTACTGCAGTGCATGTGCTTGGGCTTTTTGAATCTCTATTTGAAAAAAGAACTATACCTGATCTTCCTCCCGATTACAGACCAAATATTTATAATACCCGTCTTTATGAGACGGGACGTCTTTGGCGGCAAGCAGCAAAACAGGGAAGTAAAAAATGGAACGATGTAATGACAGAGCTTTTACAATCTGGGATTGTCCTTGAACCAACTTTTCTGCCCTATAACATTTGTCGCGATGTTTCAAAAGCCCGTAATGCTGTATGGCATGAAGAATACACACTTCCGGTACTTTTGGATTTTTGGAAGCCAAGCCCTTCTTCCCATTTTACATTTTATTCTGATTGGACTACGACGCATGAGACCGAATGGAAGAATCTTTTTAAAGCATGGATGGCTTTTGTAAATGAATATAAAAATAAAGGTGGCAAAGTTACTGTGGGTCCTGATGCAGGATATGGGTATTGCCTTTATGGATTTACATATGTTCAAGAGTTAGAACTTTTACAAGAAGCAGGTTTTCATCCTCTTGAAGTAATTCGCTCAGCTACTTTGTATGGAGCTGAGACTCTGTTTGCACCAAAAAAAGAACCTATTCAATTTGGGATTATAAGACCAGGAAAGCTTGCTGATTTAATATTGGTAGAAGAGAACCCGTTAAACTTAAAGACTCTTTATGGAATTGGACACATGAAAGTGGATGATATGGGAAAGTTTAGGCCAGTAGGAGGCGTAAAATACACCATAAAAGATGGAATAATATATGATGCAAAACAGCTTTTAAGAGATGTTAGGGAGGAAGTATCAGAGGGAAAGAAAGAAAATTGAAAAACAATAAAAGAGTTATCATATGATTTATCTATTTTATTTTATTGTTAATATTACAAATATCTCCATGAAATAATACGCATTAAAGAAAGTAAGAAAAATTAAAATTTTAATTTTAAAGGAGGAAAGGTAAAGTGAAATTCAACAAAACAAGTTTAAAAATGGTGTTTATTGGTATTTTTGTGATTTTCGCCTGTACAATTATTTCTCATGCTCAAATATTGACTGGGAATATCAAAGGGACCGTTACCGATGAAGAAGGGACGACACTACCTGGAGTGAGTGTTGAATTATCTAGCGAGGCATTAATAGGAGGGCCTCAATTTCGAATAACTTCCAAGAAAGGTGGATTCAATTTTCTTGATTTACCCCCTGGTTCATACACTATTGTTGCTAAATTGAATGGATTTCAGAAAATAATAATTGAAGACATTAGAGTTAGAGTTGGAGTGACCGTTACCCAAGATATCGTTATGAAACCATCTCCCATTCAAGAAACTATTATAGTAATGGGAAAAACTACTATGATTGATATCTCTAGTTCCGGGACAGATACACATTTTGATGAAGACTACTTAGAAACTATTGCCTCAGGGCGATATACATTTATCGATATTGTAAAACAGGCACCAGGAATTATTCATGGAGAATCTTCTTGGGCACAAGATCTAGATTTTTCGTCATTAGGTTCGAATATTGAATCAAACGCTATCCGATTAGATGGATTAGATATAGGTGATCCTGTACAAGGGACTGCAATAGTACTACCCAATCAAGAGATTTATAAAGAAGTACATGTTTCAGCAATGGGTTCTTCTGCTGAGTATGGAAACTTTACCGGGGCGGTTGTTAATATTGTAACAAAATCTGGGGGAAATGAATTTTCAGGTTCGATTGGTTATTTTGGCCAATTCAATTCTCTAACCGATGATAATAATCCAGATCCTGAAAAATATTTTTCTTTTAATCGCAACAAATATAATGATGCGGTATTCACTCTTGGAGGGCCTATAATTAAAGATAGATTATGGTTTTTTACTTCTGTTAATATTGTAAGAAATGATGCCACAAGTTGGCAAGAAAACCCTGAATATCAAGCTCCCATTAACGATGATAATTATTTTTTGAAATTGACTTCAAAATTAGGAAAATCTCACAAGCTTTCTGGAATTTTCTCTTTTAGAAATCATCACATAGAGTATCCTCCAACTCCTTATACAAAGCCAGAATCAACTTATATAACTGATGATTTTACTCCAAACTGGAATCTCATCTATACTTGGTTGATTAGTTCGAACGCATACTTGGAATTGAAGATATCTGGATATAGAAATGATTTAGAAAGAGTTCCTCCCCCTGAAGGTAGCATTCATAATCCCGTCCATTACGACCTTCTTACTGGTGTTACATCAAATGGTGCTTGGTGGCCTAGACTTGAATATAAGGAAAGATTCCAGGGGAAAGTTAAGCTATCTTATTTCGCAGAAGAGTTCCTTGGAGGAGATCATGAATTTAAAGTAGGAGCTCAATATACAAGAACTGAAAAAGGTACAGCGTGCCTTTATGGCGGTGGTTATGTTATGTTTACTTATGGGGGTGAGCCATATCTTCGTTACCAACAACATCCCTTTTACTATGGTTCTTTAGTTAATCATACAGGTGTATTTATTGATGACTCTTGGACATTATGGAATGATCGATTAACCCTAAATCTAGGTCTTAGGTATGATAATCACACTGGCGCCGTTCCGGAATTACCTGTTATGGATGTTTGGAATAAAACTGATAAGACCAATCCTCCGGTTAAAGGTCTTGTTGAATGGAACACTATTTCTCCTCGGTTAGGCTTTGTTCTTCAGCTAACAAAAGATAAACAAACCGTTCTCAAAGCTCATTATGGGCGTTACCAGTACCCAATGATTTCTGGAGCATTTGACTTCCCTGGGCCAAATGCTACTCCTTGGATAGCCTCCTATTGGACCGGTACAGAATGGGAAGTATATAATTATGTTCCAGCAGAAAAAGTAAGAAATGATCCTCAAAATTTAAGACCTACTGTTATGGACATGTACACAATTGGGCTGGAGAGAGAAATTATCGCTGATTTTTCTATAGGACTGAGAGCAGTTTACAAGAAGCACTATGATCATGCAGCCATAAAAAATGTAGCCGGGGAATATGAATTGGTACCAATGATTTCTCCAGATAATGGAGAAACTTATATGGTTTACAATCAACTCAATGTTGGAGACAATGAATACGTAATAACTAATCAAGAAGATTTTGATCAGACTTACAAAGGGATTATCTTTACTCTAAAAAAGAGATACTCAAATAATTGGATGATGAATGCTTCTTTAACTCGGTCAAGGTCTGAAGGCTTGATTTGTGTCTCACCTAGACAAACTGGTCAATATTCCCAACAGGGAATAATCGCAATATCTTCGTGGACATATGGGAGAGATCCTAACGACTGGATTAACGCTGACGGATTATTACAAATGGACAGAAAGTGGGTTTTCAAGTTCCAGTTAGGTTACAATTTTCCATGGGGAATATTGGCAAGCGTAAATTACAATTATTTGGGAGGAAGGCCATGGACACCAAGGGTTCGTGTATATCCTGACCAGGGAAGAAGAATAATCATGGCTGAACCAAGAAGTGATAAAAACAGATTTGATCCTATAAACTTGCTACATTTGAGGCTACAGAAAAATTTCCATCTATACAATAGACTAAAATTTAGCTTAACGGCTGATATCTTTAATGTCTTCAATGTAAATACAACAACCGAATATCAAACTCATTATATGTGGTCTTTAGCTTATCTTGAACCTTCTGCAATTCCTGCTCCAAGACGTTTACAGATCGGATTAAAATTAGAATTCTAAGTCAAGATATCCCTTAATACTTAATTTTGACCCGTCCCCATTGAACAAATCTTTTTTCAATGGGGGCGGGTATATATTCTACACAGTAGAAAAAGAGCAGAAAAATGATATTATAAATTTATTTTCTTTATAGTAGGGCGAAACAAAAAGAAAACTAGTGTCATGTCCCGTGTTGGCTCATTTAAGAATCTAACCGAAGCCTGATTTGATCAGTCACTGCTTATATTCCCTGTGAGCCTTGGGTAAATGTTCAAGTATCGTGGTGTGACCTCCTTTTAGGTGACTGCGGACATGAGAGCTGATACGGCAGCCGTCTTTGTGAACTGAGACTGTTTTTTGAGTTATTCTTAAGTCCACTTTTTGCCCCCGGTCAAGAGGGGAGGATGCCACATTAACTCTCTTTTTGGAATCCCTGACTTAACGACAACTAAAATTCCCGTCTTATTGCCGAATAGAAGCAAATATCGCTTTCCTGCTCAATTCCGGCGCTCTTAAATGCCGTATAAGCCGCAATCTCATTTTAATTCGGGTTAAAGCCTTGGAAAGGGTGCGTAAAACTATGCGCCGATCCGTGCGTAAAATAATACGCCTCTTAACAAATTCCGGTCCCGGCCAAAAACTGTCCGGAATCAACCGGAATAGGTGGCCGGAATGAATCGGAATGACCGGCCGGAATCGACCGGAATATGCAGTTTGCGATGGCGAAGTTGCGAACAAAATTTGACCTGATCTTTTTGATATATCTCCTTCAAGAAATTTCAATAATTACTTTTTTTGTTACTTTTTTATTCGAAGATGGATCCAACCCCTAAGACTTGTTAATTTATGAATGAACTTTATTATCTCATATAATTTATAATATGTTTATATATTATTTTTGCTTTATTTTAGTACAAACATGAAAATACCTTATTGCTCTTGTTACCGTTGGATAAATTGGAACTTTGAGATCATAAATTTTTTTTCTTTCCATTTTTTCGACTTCTCCCCCACCTGAAAAAACAACAACAATAGGTTTATCAGTATTTTTTTTAAAATCTGAGACAATTTTTGAAGCATTTAAAACTGGATCTCCAAATATTAACAAAAGACCGTCATATCTATTCATAATCCCGATTGAGGCAACTTTTTCGAAAGGCTCACTATGAATTACAGCCATGTCCAGAGGATTATTTGGCGAAATATGAGAAGGCAAAATATCTCTTAGTCTTTTCTTGATCTCATCATCTAATTCTGGCAATTCTAAACCTGTTTGATCTATGTGATCCGATGCAATGGTCCCTAAACCACCTGAAGATTCTATAATTAATATTCTTTTTCCTTCAAGAGGTTTTTTAATATAATTAAATCCTTTAGCCAAATCATATAAATCCTCAATTGTTTCTGCTCTAATGACATTATTTTGTCTTAAAATGCCATCCCAAATTTTATCATTTTCAGCGAGAGCTGCACTATGCGAACGTGCAGCTTTTCGACCTGCTTGCGTTCGTCCTGATTTCATAATCACCATTGGTTTTTTAATACTACCTAATGTATTTAATAAATCTTTTCCGTTCTTAACTCCTTCTAAGTAAGCTACTATTGTAGAAATATTAGGATCACTATTCATATACCTAATAAAATCACTTTCATTTAAATCCATTTTATTACCTGTATTAATCCATAATGAAAAGCCTACTTTTTCTTTGATTGCATTTTGAACAAAATAGGAACCCACAGAACCACTCTGTTGTATTAATCCAATGTTTCCTTTTGAAAATAATGGAACTAGTGTTTTTATACCAAAACCCGCAGCTAGATTTATATGTGTATTTACCATCCCAGAACAATTTGGACCGATAATTCTAATATTATACCTTCTTGCTTGTTTTAAAACTTCTTTTTCCAATTCCTCTCCTTCTTTTCCTATTTCACTAAAACCACCTGTAATAAGTAGGATGCCTCTCACTTGTCTTTTTCCACATTCTTCAACTACCTTAGGAACAAACTTAGCAGGAATAGTAATGATTGCTAAATCTATGTTTTCATTTATTTCAAGAATACTTCTGTAAACTGGTAAATTTAATATCTCTTTCTCACGTGGATTTATAGGATATATATTTCCTTTAAATCCTCCATTGATGAGATTTGTTAAAATAAGATTGCCAACTTTATTTGATGAAGCAGAAGCCCCAATTAAAGCAATGTTTTTTGGATAAAGAGTTCTTTTTATTGTCTCTAAATTGAAATTATTATTCATCTCCTTTTTTCCAGGAATTTCTTTATAATTTCTTGTTATCATCTTCGCATCTAATACACAGAGATCATTCTCTCTTATTAGTACAGGGTTCAAGTCAAGTTGATCAATTCGATCTTTGAAATCAATAGCCAATTTATTAATTTTGATTAATAAATCTATAATTAATTCCTTTTTAATATTTATTCCCCTATATCCTTCTAAAATCTTTTTTGCTTTAAGATCATCAATCATCTCTTCTGCATCAAATCTAGTTATGGGTATCGCTCTAAATGTTACATCTTCAAATATCTCAGTAAATATACCCCCTAATCCAAACAATATACACAGGCCAAAGGTTTTGTCATTAATTAAACCTACAATTAACTCTAAGCCATATTTTTCCATTGTTTCAACTAAAAATTTTTCCTTAGTAAATTTCTTTTTCATCTTTTTAAATTCTTTTACCAACTTACTTTTATTATTAATGTTAAGCTTAACACCACCGACTTCAGTTTTATGTATTATCTTAGGCGAACAAACCTTTAATGCTACAGGAAATTTTAATTTCAAAGACACAATATCTTCCTCATTTTCTATAATGAAATATTTAGGCGTGGAAATTCCATATTTTTTGAGCAAAGTTTTTACTTTTTCTTCACTATATGAACCTGATTCATTGAAATTTAAATTATTATTCATTTTAAAATACTCCTTTCTTTATTTTATTCTCCTTATTATTAGTATACTCATAAGACCATAATATTCAAATAAATTTTTCTTTTAATCTTATTTATCTTACATTTAGGTTGAATTATAAATTGGAAAAACCTAATATCTTATTTATTGCATTATACTTGAATGGTATATTGCTTAAAAATTTTGATTTGAAAAATAGAAATGGTAAACAGAATTCCTACCAACATGGAATGAATAAGATTCTTTCGGTGGTCGAGCGAATGAAATGAGAGAGCATTACCGAAAGAATGAATTGAACTAAAAACAGGGGGATCGCTTCTATTGGGATTGTATTGAGACTCTTGGATAAAATATTGATCTTAATACAATGGGCAAGATATATTTTCTCGGATTAAAACATAAAAGATGCATATAATTGCAAAATCTGTATATTCCAGGTGCACAAAATGGAATGTTTTCAATTAAAATGTCCATAGAAGTCCTCTTAATCCTGGATATCTGAGTATATTTATAAATGCATTTGCTTATGTTGAAATTATTGATTCTATCTACGGGGGCGGGCGGACTGGAGAAAACCGCCAAGGTAAGAGTCTTTCTACAGTAACCATGTGTCCTTTCCCGCATAGAGGGCAGAGGTCAACCTTTTTTCCAGTCAGGGCCTCATACCGTTGTTTCCAGTTCATTGATTTAAGGGTTGATTTTAAACATTTCTTAGAGAGAAGTTTTTGGCTAAGTTTTAATTTCTGGGTGCGATGCCGGTTGGATAAGAAACCGAAGTATCGTATGCGCATAAAACCAGAAGGAAGAACGTGGAGTAGGAAACGGCGGATGAACTCTTCTGCCTTCAAGGTCATAGTCTGGAATTTATTCCCCTTCTGGTAGTTCTTCCAGGTGAAAGTAATTTTTCCCTCTTCCAGACTCAATAAACGGTTGTTGGAAATGGCGATGCGATGGATGTAACGGGCTAAATAATCCAGGACTTTTTCCGCTCCTGTAAAAGGAGGCTTTGAATAGACCACCCATTCGGTTTTAAAACACTTCTCTATGAGCTTTGAAAATAATTCCGGATTAGAGAGATGAGTGGTTCTCCCATAAAACTTCAACTCACCTTTTCTGAAGGCCTTTGTGAGGAGTTCAAGAAAAAGGCGCCTGAAGAGACGCAAAAGGACGCGCACAGGAAGGAAGAACTTCTTGCGGCAGGGATCCATCTTTTCTCATCATTTAATAGTCCTCCTCCAAGAATAAGGCAGTGAAGATGAGGGTGGAAAAGAAGATTCTGTCCCCAGGTGTGGAGCACAGCCATAAAGCCGATTTTTGCCCCTAAATGTCTAGCATCAGCCGCAATCGTAAGCAGAGTCTTTGCCACGGTTTTAAAGAGAATGTCATAAACTTCACGCTTATTCTGCAGGGCGATCTGGTTAAGGACTTTAGGTATTGTAAAAACTACATGAAAATAGGAGGTAGCAAGTAACTCCGCTTCTCTTTCATCAAGCCATCTCGCTTTGGCCAATGATTGACATTTGGGACAATGACGGTTTCGGCAGGAGTTGTAAGAGATAACTTCATGCCCACAATGATAACAGCGGTCAATGTGGCCGCCAAGTTCAGAGGTGCGACATATCTTGATAGCCCTTATCGTCCGATATTGTTCTCTGGAGAGTGATTTACTGAAATTACGAAGGAACACTCCTTCATATTCACGAAAAATGTCTGCCACTTCCAGGTTTGCTCTTCCCATTCCAAGCAGGGAAATTAAAAATCCGGAAGTAAATCAAAGGGACTGGTAGTTGCTTTTAAATCTCGGACAGCAATGTGGGTGTAAACTGTTGTGGATTTGGGGCTTTGATGACCGAGAAGAATCTGGATGGTCCGAAGATTTGTGTCTTGCTCCAGTAAATGAGTGGCAAAAGAGTGGCGAAGCACGTGAGGGGTTACTCTTTTCTTAAGTCCCGATTCATAACTGGCCAGCCTACAAACCTGACGGACTGTCCCCGGGGAAAGAGGCGCATTCCTGGTTTCACCATAGAACAGCCATGAGCAAGGCCTGTATTGCCTCCAGTAATCCCGAAGCACTGTAAGCAGTTTTTTTGAAAGCATAACATAGCGATCCTTTTTCCCCTTTCCTTGTCTGACTCGAATAGTCATCCGGCGGCTGTCAATGTCGGATATTTTTAGCCTTGTGGCTTCTAAAATCCGAAGCCCGGTTGCATACACAGTCATTAAAATCACTCGATGCTTTTTACTCTTGACAGCCTTTAAAAACTGCATAACTTCATCTGGGCTGAGAACAACCGGGAGTTTCCTCCCCCGCCTTGAAAAATGAATCTTTTCAATATCCCAATTGCATCCCAGAGTGACTTTTTACAGGAATCGTAAAGCAGAGACTGTGACATTTATGGAGCTTGATGAGAACTTTTTCACCTGAGCAAGATAAAGGAGGAAAACACGAATCTCCTCAATTCCCAGTAATCGAGGAGACT
Organism: uncultured Eubacteriales bacterium; assembly: GCA_964440805.1. Lineage (GTDB taxonomy): Bacteria > Acidobacteriota > Aminicenantia > Aminicenantales > Aminicenantaceae > CAYTTR01. Next base: position 5,139 of record CAYTTR010000036.1, on the reverse strand, counting down.
TATGGAAATAATTAGCGAATGCGGCAACCTGTTTCAGATACTTCTTTTGAGTAGCCAGAGAAAGTTTACGTCAACGCATGTCTTCCCACATGCGTTGACGCAATTTTGTCATAGAAACCTCCTTTGTTAAATGTTAGATTAGATGATGCAAATCTTAGACTTTTCAAAAGAGGTTTACCACAGGGATATGAAAGTATATCCAGGTCCAAATGATCAAACGATTATCTCTATACCGCGAAGCGGTTTAGTTCAAAAGTACTGTTACGTAACTTTTAAAAGTAGACGTTAGGAACACAAAAATAGACATTTTAGTTCAAAAGTACTTGACATTTACAAAAAAACAAGATTTTTCATCAAAACCCATCATAAACTTTGGACTATTCACAGAATATATACTTATTAACAAACACAGAGATCATAAAACCCTGCCTTTATTTCCCAAACTTTTCCCATCTGGCTGTAAATTTAATGAGTCCGACCGCTTTTTTTGTATATTCCAGTGAAACCGGACATTAATTCCGAAGTTATCCGGACACCTTTTGGAGCGAAGCGACGCTGGGCTCTCATTTTACCTCCAAGTTACCGGAATAAATCGGAATCAGCAATTATTATATATTAGTTACCAAAATGAAGAAGTAAATCGATTACTTCAAAACTATAAGCCTATAGGTGGTACAAATTTTGTGGACAGTTCGAATACCTGTAAGGATCTGGGGGTATGAAATAGACTGACTGTTTCTCTTATATAGCCTTCCAGGTAGAAATAACTTTACGGTTATCTGACTAATGTTGTTGAAGCTGATCGATTTCCCTCTGTTTTTTTCTCGCAAACCTTTCATGCCATAATCTTCACAGGCTTTTCTGATGTCGTAGAAGCTCTGCCTCGAGCATTTGTTGATCTTAAAGGCCTTGGAAACGTTTTAAAGAAACTCAACAAGCTCTGGCAAGTTAAGCTTTCTTTTAATAAGTTTGTCTTGGGTGGTCATTGATTCCACGTCTCTTTTAATCAACCCAATTTTCAAGAGGTAATTTGATCACCTGTTTTTCTAAAGTGCCAAATCAAGTCATTCCTGAAAATTCATTTTAGAAAAATTCATATAATCCTCAATTATTATTTTGAGGTTCCATAATTTTTGATGGGCAAGCAAACAATCTCTCATACAGACTAGCGCCTATAAGCGTTTCAAAGTCAGGTGCAGGCAAACTTACTCGGTCCGGTATTCCACTAAAGTCTCCTTCTCTTAAAAATTCTAAAATTTCCTCTGCTACAGCAGGGAAGAAATCCCGTACTTCAGAAATAGCAAGATGGCTGCCATTTTCGACATATAGTAGGTGTCCATTCCTAAGGTATTTTCTCATGTGTATAGCGTTCTCCACCGGAGTATCCATATCTAAATTCCCCTGGATAAGCAACACCGGAACGTTTACAAAGAAATCTGAACGAAATTCATCCCCTACATCTGGAATTGGAGTAAGACATCTCGTAGAAAAGTAAATTTCGTTTATATTACCAAGAATATCCTTTGTTGGATCCTTCAAAATAGTTAACTCTCTCTTGGTATTTATACCCAAGCTGTTGTCAATAGTAAAAAAAATGAGAGGATAATGTTTGTCTCGACGGTTTTTGTATGCCAACCAAGCAAGGTACCTAAAATCTCCTCTATCCATTTCAAGGAAAAATCGAGGCCATTTAGAAAGGCCTTTACGAGTGTAGTAATCCTCACTGAAGTTTTTTAGAACTCGCTGCAAGTCATGCTTACCAATGATTACTTCAATTTGTTTTCCAGTTTGAGGATGTGTAATGTTGGTATGAACAGGATTATTGCTTAAAGACTTTATCAAATTTTTTATAATTTTAGCTAACCCGCTTTTTGAAATAACAGGTTTTAGATCAGGATCAGAATCCGCTAGCTTAGCAATACGTTTCATTGCACTCCAAACATCGGTCGGCATATCATAACAAAAATTAAGTGGTTCAACACCACCCAGCAATGCTCTTTCAACGTACTGGGGGTATCGTTTAATGAATGAGATGGCCCATTGACTACCAAAACTATTACCACGTAGGATAATCTTTTCATATCCAAGCGCCTTCCTAAGTACATTTACGTCATCAACTACATGAAAAATATCATACCCGGAGATATCAACACCACGTTTTTTCCACTTGTAAACAGCTTCCTGTAATCCTTCACGTAGTGCTTCACTATAATCACTCGAGGTACATAATCGATCAATAGGTAAACTTCTGATATCAACTTTCATTTCTGGCATAAAACGTGCATTTGCATTTCCCCTCTGATCAACAAAGATCAAGTCACCAATAGATGAAAAAAATTCAATTGTTCTCTGTCCCCACTTCGACTTGAGCTTCTGTATACTTATTGAACTGCCGGGACCACCAAATAAATAGAATACCGGTAAGCCATTAACAGATGGTTTTGCTTTGAATCTTATGAAATGTACAGCAGCAACCTGACTCTTCGGATTATTCCTATTTTCCTTAACGAAAAGAAGCCCCTCTTCATATGGAACTGTTTTTCCATTAGTCAAAGTTATGAAAGAAGGAATAATGTGTAATTTGCCTGGATGTGGAGATAAAAATTGTTCTTGACCAATGCAAAATAGTGCCATTAACATTAAAAAAACAATTAAAAAAATAATTTTTTGATTTTTCATTAGCTTTCTTTTTATTGTTTTTTCTAAGATTTATTCAGATTTCTAACGAAGCCTTATCATATTTGAAAACCTAATTCTTCCTCTATTTAAAATGATTCCTTCTTCTACTTACTCATCACTTACCTTATAATCCTTATGTTTACATGAGGGTTTTGGACTTTATCAAAATAAGCTAAACGCTCAGGAACTTCTCCTTAAAAATAAATACCGGTATTGTTAAAAAAACAATAAACATTAATTTGAGAAACTTGCTGTAGCTTCGAGAAACTGCTCTATTTCTTCCGGTGTATTATAATGGCATGCTGATAGTCTGATAAAGCTTTTTATACCAAGCTGTTGCAACATATGCCCAAAATACGGATCTTGTCCAGGAGCATGGAGTCTGAATTGTTTATTTTTGTAAAGATCACATCCCTTTGTTGATTTAATACCTTTCAGGTTGAATCCAACAAGACATACGTGATTTGATAGATCATCACCTATCCCATAGACACTCACATGCTTCATATCTTTGAAACCAGAAATATTATGTGTGCCATTGATTATCATAGATAAGAGTCCTACTGAATGTCCTTTTATACTCTGCATAGCAGCTACTACCTTTGCCCGCCGGTCTGAATAATTTGTAAAATGACTGCCAAGCCAACACAAATAGTCAACGACAGCTGACCATGCTGCATAAGATTGATGCTCTACCCCACCTAAGTCCCAATTCGTTTCAGGCTTAGATGTATATTTCCAATGCGGAAGTCGGGCCAATCTATCTGAAGCGTGAGCAAATCCACAACCTTTAACACCATAGTTCTTATAAGGAGCGAGCACATAAGCATCTGCTCCGATATCTTCCACATCAATTAAATCGGATGGAGAGTATTGGACACCATCCACCATGATATATAAATCATTCTTTATCTTCCTTGCTTCTTCGACGGTTTTTTTGACATCGAATATCTCCCCAGTAACATTGGAAGTATGTATGATAGCGAGAAGACAAGTGTCCTTATTGATTTTCTCTAAAATTGTATTTAAAGAGACTGATTCTGTTTCTCTAGATATTTCAGCTACCCTCTCTTCCTTGTTGTATTTCTTAGCAAACATCGTTACTGCGCTACGGACTGAAGCATGATCTAGCCCTGTGGTTACTACGTTTGTTCCTGGAATAGCAGAGAGAATCGCATTTACAATGCGGAATATCACATGACTACTGCTCCAGCCAGGCAAGATATAACCCGATTTCGCTCCAAAAAATGTCATAAGGTCTTCAATTCCTTTTTTTGTAACCTCAACTGCATGATGAGATCCAGGATTTGCTCTTCCTTGTTGATCAGGAAGGGACGTCTCTTTGGACATTGCTTTAATCACTGATTTAGGTCTAAGTGCACCTGAAGCAGCATCAAAGTAGATCCTTTTTCCTGAATAAGGATCTCCATTAACATAGGCGAACTGGCTCCTAATCTCTTCCATCAATTCAGGAGAATATAACCCTTCTTCATAATCTTTATGCACTTCCTCTCCTTTTAAAAAAGCTAATATGTTAAATTTTATAGATATATAATATATTTACTTAAATGTGGGTTTAAGGTTATAATGGTTCCTGAATAAAGGAATTTATTTCTTTTTAATGTTAACATTTTATGTCTTTCTTTCTACTTTTCTATGTATTTTTCTGGTATCCTTTCAAACTTTTAAGAACATGATTTCTAGTGATTTCTTCTGCACCTTTTGCATCTCCATTTTTTATAAAATTAAATATTTTATAGTGACTTTTGAGCGAATTTTTTCGATTATTGAGTCCATATGAATAATCTCTAAGCATAGATTGGACATATTCATTTAAAACATCCACAATCTTTTGAAAAAATACATTTTCAGTAGAGATTGCTATCTTGCGGTGAAATTGATAATCAAGTTCTAAGAAGGATGTATGATCATTTACTGCTTTCTCTGATTTAATCAATATATCTTGTAGATCCTCAAGGTCTTTATCAGATCGTCTATGCGCTGCTAAATATGCGAGATGCCCCTCAATAAGCGAAAGGGCTTCAAAGAGATCTTCCAGTGAACTTTTATCTCTATTTGAAAATAGAGGCAATAAAACATTTTCTAAGCTCAAACTATTTATTTCATTTGATATAAAAGATCCCTCTCCATGTACAATCTTTATTATTCCCAGAGCAGAAAGTCTTGCTAGTCCTTCTCTAAGACTGAATCGGCTTATTCCTAGACGATTTTGTAATTCCCTTTCGCTAGGAAGTTTATCTCCACCCTTCAGTCTTCCATCTCCAATCTCTTTCTTAAAATAATTCACTACAGCTTCTGATGTAGAAATTCTTTTTAACATGTTATCATCCATTTCAAATAATAATAATATTTTTAATTGTTTTTTGCAACAATATTCTTTTCAGGTGATGCGTAACATCAAAATCGGACATTTGGGAACGCAAAACCGGACATCAAATA
>CAYTTR010000035.1:0-26680 GCA_964440805.1 uncultured Eubacteriales bacterium | reverse complement strand
GGTGGCCGCTTTTATAGTCAGAGAACCAATATCGATGCCTAAAATTTTTGCCATGGAATACTTTTTATTAATATTATCTTTTGCCAAAAGAATTATCAAATTTGTCATCTATGAAATTCTTAAATCCGTCTCTTTTCCCCCAGCGATTTCCGCGTATCCTTGACATCTTTTTTATGGTAATTTATATTTCGCCGCGATAACTTCAGGTGATATTTTGATATGGCTTCTTAGCTAATTTGTTAGACCATACTCTTGTTTGTTCTGATTAGATTTAATAGAGTAAGAGCCGGTAAAAAACATCCGGAATTTAAATGTGAAAGCTGAAAATAAGGAAAGAGTAGCCTTGGTCACCGGCAGCAGCCGGGGATTGGGAAGAAATATTGCTTTAAGCCTGGCTCAGGCCGCCGGCGCAGTGGCTGTCCATTACCGTGAAAAAAGAGAGGAAGCCCTTGAGGTTGCGGCCGAGATTGGGGCCGTGGGAGTTAAAAGCCGGGCCTTTCAGGCCGATTTAAGCCTTCCGGGACAGGCAGTGAAGCTTATATCCCAAGTAGAAGAGAATTTGGGTCCGGTTGATATCCTGATTAATAATACCGGTCCTCTTCTGGTTAAACCATGGGCTCAAGTGGAGACTGAGGAAGCGGAAACGGTTCTTAGAACAAATCTTTTCAGTGCCTGGGAGACAATGAAAGCAGCCCTTTCCGGAATGCGGAAGAGGAGATGGGGCAGGGTAATAAATATCGGTTACAGCCGGGTCGAGCAGTTGACTGCTTTTCCCACCATAACTGCTTATGCTGTAGCCAAAACCGGTCTTTTAATTCTGACCCGGACTGCTGCCCGGACCGAAGCTTCTTATGGAATAACCGTCAATATGGTTTCCCCCGGCCTGCTGGAAGGTAGTATTCTCCCCAAGGACGAAGAGGTGCCGGCCGGCCGCTTAGGCAGTTTTGAAGATGTAAGCAAGGCTCTTTTATTTCTTATTTCTGATGAAGCTTCCTATATCACCGGAGAAAATCTCCTTGTAGCCGGCGGCTGGAAACTATAGAAAGGGGGACGTTCCCTAAAGGGACACCCCTTTCCCTGAATAAATGCGTTTATTGCGTTTATTGCGTTTATTGCGTTACTTGCGTTTGTTGCGTTAATAGCGTTAATAGCGTTTATTGCGTTAATCTGGTTTTTCTGGTTAGAAAAAGCGAGACGAGGGAAAAAATCTCCAGGAATGAATATGAGCATTTTCATTTGTCGTGAGGGGCGTGTAAGCCAGTGCCTCTGATATGAGCTCCTGCCTGAGGAGAAGAGCGAAGACCTGGCGGGAGAAGAACTCGGCCAGAAGGCAAAAAATCTGAGCGTCCAGGAGCTATTTCTTATGGGGTTATCTTCAGCAATTATTCTATATTGGAACATCAGGACATATTGTATGTATCTTTTAACTTAGAAAAAGAAGAATATAAAATCGATATCTTTAAAAATTATAAATATATAAATGGAATTGAGACTTAAGATTTTCCTCAGGCAATAGATAAACAAAAAAGAGTCTATTCAATTGATAATCCTGAAGCCCCAAAAGTTAATAGATATATTATTAAAATCTTATAAATTTTCTAAAATATAAGATAAAAAAAATTTCTTTTTTCCTCTCAGATTCTGAGGAGATAGAGGCATTAAAATAAAAAAAACCTAAAAATCCTTCTTTCTTACACATTTACTTTTAAAAAATATGCCGTTATTGCCTCAGTTTCAGTAATAGCAGTTTCCCTTCTGACTCTTCCTGCACCCTACCTTATGAAAATCATCATCGATGATGTTCTGGCAGAGAAGAATCTCCGGCTGCTTAATCTTATCATATTGCTTCTGGTTTTAATCCAGTTAATAAAGCTCATTTTTTCCTTTCTTTCAAGCTATTTTTTTGGCCTTTTCAGCCAGGAAGCCCTGTGGGAGAGATGGGGAAACGTCTTTCAGGTGGAGAAAAACAAAAGATAGCGCTGGCCCGGGCGTTTCTTAGGAGAGCAGACATAATAATATTTGATGAGGCGGCTTCTCATCTTGACCGGGGAGGGGAGAGAAGGCTATTGGAAATAATCAGTGAGCGGTTCAAGGAAAAGACTTGTCTTCTTATATCTCACCGCAGCGAAGACTTAGCTTCAGTGGATAGAGTGGTTAGACTTGACGAGGGAGACTTAAGGAAGATTTGCCAAAGAAACACCTGAGCCTTACAGGATAAGTTTGTGGAGGGAGCGATGATCCATTCAAACTTCCGGCTCAAGGAAGAATTATCATTGATTTGGCTCCAGGTGAAGAAAATACAATTTTCACTCTTCTGATGTAGACATAGATATTATACCCTCAGAACGAGTTGATGAAAGAAAGATAATGTTTTTAAGATGTATTAATTTATAAATCAAAATTGCGAACTCGACTGTACATTAACCGGTGTATGCCGGTTGACAATTGCTTGCCGATAGCATATTTATCAGAACAAAAGGAGTGACCAATGAAATCGATTAAAAAGGCGATATTTATTTTGCTGTCGTTTATTTTGCTGTTTTCAAATATTAGGGGAGACCAAAGAGACGTCATTTTCAAACTGGGACTGGAGTTGGAGAAAGAGGCAACTTCCCTTGCCCAAAGCAGTTATGAGCATTTTAAGGGATGGAATCAAGCTATTTCAGATGAGGAACAGGCAGTATTATTTAAATCCGAAGCTTTTGCGGCCTCCTGCCGTCTTTTTCTAAAGTTGGCCGAAGAAAAATCTGCTTATTTCAAATCAGGTTATGTCAGAACCAATCTTTATCAGGCTTATGTTTTTCTCACTCGTTATTACAATGAATTGAAGGAGGAAATGCGCCAAGTGGGAGTGATGCCTTATTCTTTAAGGGACATTGATGATATCCTGGAGCGTCTGGAATATGAGTTTTCCCGCTGGCCTTCGGAAGACAACCTGGCTTACCTTCATCAAAAATATATCAAATCCCGGGAAGATGCAGTTTATATGATAGAACGAAAGGGGCCGGGAAATTATATTCTCCGGGTTTTTAAAGACCTGGAAAGCCTCTACCGCTTCAATTATGACATGAACAGGGGAAAAGATCCCTGGAAACATCTTGTCCAGGTAAGGGAAGAAACCCTAAGGAAAATGGAAGAGGGGCCTGTAATTGAATTGACTTTTGATGGTTGTTTGATAATAGAGCAAAGCAACCGGCCCAACCGCCCGGTTTTTCTTATTGAAGACGGTAAAAAACGAGGAATTACTTCTCCGGTTGTCCTTCAGAGATTGGGGGGATGGAGCCGGGTTTTTGAGGTTCCGGCCGAAGTAATAGCCAAATATCCGGAAGGGGAACCGGTAAGATAAAGCAAAGTTGATAGCGTTAATAGCGTTAATAGCGTTTATCGAGTTTGTTGAGTTGATTCCACCTATTCAATCTGTTCTGTCTGTTCAGTTAATAATAGAAAATGAGTGAGACGAGCGAAGGGCAGAAATTTCAATGTCATCGCGAGGCCATGCAGTGGCCGAGGCGATCCAAAAGTAGACCGGGAAAAACATCAAATTGATGGGCTTTTAACATTGTGAATGACTTTATTTAGTTAAGCTCTTAGCTAAGCCCTTAAAAAGAAGAAGATACTTTGGGAGCCGGGCGAAGACCTCTTCTGCGTACTTCTCTTTATACATATGGACAGTCAGATTCCGGTCTTCAAGCATCTCCAACCAACTCTCATCGTACTCAATCAGATTCAATTGAAAGGCTGTTTTAAAGCAGTTTCGGGGAGAGAGGGATTCAATTCCTTCCTTTCTGGCATAAATCTGGATATTTTTCCAGGCAAGATCAAAACAAAGCTCAAAACGTTTTATAGCAGAGTCCCGGACAATATCGGTTTTTTCGAGATTTAGAGCTTCTTCCAGCCGGAAAATGGTTCTTTTAAAGTCTTGTAAAATCGGGAGTTCAGTTGACATGTTCGATACTCTTTGAAGCTTCCTTCTTGAATTCAGGAGTCACTTTCTTGAAGTCCACAAGATCAAATCTGTAGAGAGTGGGGAGGTTGTCGAGCGCCTCCCGGATCTCCGCACTGACTCTGGCGGGAATTTCTTCAGGCCCTTCAATTCCAATGTCTATGTCGGAGCGACGGGAATTGCATGCAGAAACCCTTGAGCCGAAAAAGAAAACTCGATATAAGCGCAGATCCAGATATTTGCCCACAATTTCTAAAATTTGCTTTTTTAATTTTTCAACAGGGTAATGCTCGACTCTAACCACGGATTTTTTCTCCTTTATTCTTGCACCTTTATGTATATCAGAGCAAATCTTATAAAGTCAAATGCAAATTCCAAATCCTGCCTCAGAAAATAGTTTAAAAAACACTTGACAAAAAGGGAGGGGAGGCTTATTTTATAAATGGTGAACAAAGTGGTGAACAGAAGGCGGAGTCAATTAACCGGCCGGCAGCAGCAGGTGTTGACGGTCATCAGGGATTTTATTCTGGAGTACGGTTATGCTCCTGCTATCCGGCAGATAGGAGAAAAATTAGGAATAGTTTTTCCCTCGGCTGTTTTCAAGCATGTGCTCAGTCTCGAGCAGAAAGGCTATCTCAGGCGGGTCAAGGGACGGATAGAACTTGCCGGGCTTATTCAAAGAGGGGAGAGCCGGGTTCGGGTTCCCCTGGCAGGGTTGGTTCCTGCCGGCCGGCCGCGGGAAGTTTTTGAACCCTCCGGTGAAGGCGTGGATGTTCCCGACTGGATGATAGGCCGGCGGCAGGGGAATATCTTTTGTGTCCGGGTGGACGGCAAGAGTATGGTCGATGCCTACATCGACGACGGCGATATGGTTCTGGTTGAGCGAACCAATACAGCCAGCTCCGGCGAAATGGTCATTGCTCTCCTTCCCGACGGCTCGGTTACCCTGAAGCGTCTGAAAATCGACCGGAACCGGGTCCGGCTGATACCGGAGAACCCGGAATTCTCGCCCATTGAGGCCGAAGAGGTGAAGATTTTAGGCCGGGTGGTAGGAGTGCTGAGAAAGTACTGAAAAAGCAGGGGACGGCAGAGTCCTCAGCAATCACAGTAAAAATTTAAAAGACCGGATCAGAAGAAGGAGAAGTCTTGCCTGATTTTTTGAAAACGAAATAAGAGAGGAAAAGACAATGAGACGGAGATGGATAGCCCATATCGATATTGATGCTTTTTTTGCCGCCGTGGAGGTGCTGCTTGATCCTTCCCTTAAAGGCAAGCCGGTTGTTGTGGGCGGGCTTCCCCATGAGAGAGGGGTAGCTTCCACCGCTTCTTATGAAGCCCGGAAATACGGAGTTCATTCCGGCATGTCCCTTCACCAAGCCTACCGGCTTTGTCCCCACGGAATTTTTCTGAGGGGGAATTACCGCCTCTACCAGGCTTTCTCCGAAAAATTTTTCCGCATTCTCTCCCGCTATACGCCCGATGTGGAAGCAGCTTCCTTGGATGAGGCTTACTTGGAGCTTACCCGCTGCGGGCACCTCTATCCTTCATTTTCAAGGATTGTCCGGGAAATCAAGCAGCGAGTGGAAAAGGAACTGGGATTAACGGTTTCCGTGGGAGCGGGACCCAACAAGCTGCTGGCCAAACTGGCCACCAACCGGGCCAAGCCAGGGGGGTTGTTTGAAATTACCCCGGGAAGCGAGGATGAGTTTCTGAGTTCTCTGCCAGTGGAGTCTCTGCCCGGGATAGGAGCCAAAACCCAGGCTGTACTTCGCCTGCTCAACATCCGCAGAATAGGAGATCTCAGGGGACTGCCCCGGACATCCCTGCGCTCACTCTTCGGTCTTAACGGTGAGGAGCTTTATTTACAAGCCCGGGGAGTGGACAGCCGGCCGGTACTGGCTTCATCTGAAGCCAAATCCATTTCCAGAGAGACCACTTTTCTGGGGGACACCTGGGAAGAGCGGCTGCTCCTGGCCCATCTTGCCTACCTCTGCGACCGGCTGGCTCTGGCTCTGCGGAAAGAGCGTCTTTATGCCCACATCATAGAAGTCAAAATCCGCTACTCCGATTTCCGGACGGAAAGCCGGCGCCGGCTCCTGCTCATGCCCCTCCAGGATATGGGAGAGATTTACCGGGTAGCCCGGGAGCTTTTCCGGTCTCTTTTCCCGGTCAAAAAAACCGGGGCCTCTCTTGCCGCAGCCGCCGAAAAGTCAAGGCCCGGAGACACAAGGGAGGAAAACTTGCTTCCTCACAGGCCGGGATTCAGGGCTGCAGCCGGGAAACGGCCAGCGGAAACGGAAAAACGTCGGGCAGGGGAAAAGCGGAACACTTATCCTCTGGCTCTGCGTCTGCTGGGGGTTAAGGCTTCGGACCTGGCCTCCGCCCGCTCCCTTTCTCTTTTTGAGCCCTACCGGGAGCGGCAGGAAAAACTGGGGTCGGCAGTTTATGCAGTCAGAGAAAAATACGGCTTCGGTTCGGTCCTTACGGTCAGGGAAAAGATGCTGGATGCTGTCTACGATTTTGAAATAAAGCGGGGCTATATTTTAAAAACAGCTTCCTTGACGAAGTAAGAAGATGTTTATTCCACTCAGGATTCATTCAGTTTACAGCAAAGGCCGAGGCGGCGGCACGCTGGAGGAGCTTGCCTCCTGGGCTAAAGAAACGGGTATTCCCGAAGCGGCCCTGACCGACACCGGCAATATTTACGGCTGGGAAAAATGGGTGCGCCTGATGCAGGCAGCCGGAGTCCGTCCTCTTTTAGGCTGTGAAATTGAGGTGGGCGGCCGGTCTTTTCTCTTTCTGGTCAAAGAGCGGCAGGGTTACTGGAACCTGATGGAAATTCTTAACAGCCGGAAAATCCGGTCAACCGAGGGCCTGGTGGTTGTTCTTTTGCCTCAGAGAGAAGAGCTTGAGCCCCCTTCTTTTATCCGCAGCCTTGTTTCCGGAAGCGGAGGGGAGTTTTATACCGGAGGGGAGTTTTTAAACTTAAAGGCGGCTTTTGCCTGGGGAAAAAACCTTGAACTGCCTCTGGTCTGGGCCAATCCCTTGAAGTTTGTCTGCCGGCCGGAAAGGCTTATTCTTCTCCGCTCCTTTATAAAAAAAACGCCTTTCCCTCCGGAATGGAAGAAATGGAAGCGGAAAATAAGCCTTTTCGGTCCCCGCCAGGAAAGCTTAGCTCTGAGTAAGTTCGGCCGGGAAGTAAAGCCTTTTTTTCAGCATACCTTTCAGGTGGCTGAGAAATGCTCTTTTTCCTTTGAGGACATTGTTCCTTCTCTGCCGGCCGACCTTTTTCCGGTCAGCTTGAGAGAGGAGGTTTTGACCCGTTTGCGGCAGATGAGAAGCCTCGGCTGGAAGGAAAGGGAACGGGCTCGCAGAGAGCTTGAGGTGGTGGAAAACTCAGGCTTTGCTCCCTATTTCCAGGTTGTTTACGATGTGGCCTGTTTTGCCCGGAAGCGGGGAATACTTCACAATCTGAAAGGCTCGGGTGCTTCTTCCTTCCTGGCTTATCTTCTGGGCATTTCCTGGATCAATCCTCTTGGCTGCGACCTTTATTTTGAAAGATTTCTTAATCCCGGCCGGGTCGAACCTCCGGATTTCGATCTTGATTTTGAATCCGGCCGCCGGGATGAGGTCCTGGCTTATGTCCTGAAAAAATACGGAAAAGGCCGGACCGGTGCTGCTTTTGTCTGCAGTTTGAAAAACTACCGGGCCCGTTCTGCTGTCTATGAAACTGCCCGGGCATTCGGTTTTCCTCCCCGGGAAGCCCGCTCTCTCAGTAAGAACCTTCCTTTGTTTGCCGGGCCCGAGGTTTTAAAAGAAGACCAGGCTCCTCCGGGAGCCCGGGAAATATGGAAGGCGGCTGTCGCTTTGAAGAATGTTCATAGCGAAAATTCTCTTCACGTGGGAGGGATTATTCTGACTCCGGCTCCGGCGGAATAAAACTTACCGGCTGTCTTTTTGCAAGCAGTTTGTAGACGGTTGTATTCCAATATTTGTCTAACTGTTTATTTCAATTTTGTGGGAGTGAAATCATTGATTAAAAGAGCATCAGGAATGTCCTCCGCTTTAATTCGGCGCCTTTTCCGCCTTCTCTCACCGTTCTTCTCGGCGGCTGCGTAACTCCACGCCATTTTTCAAGAAAAATTATTTTATTCTGTGTTTGTAAATATATTACCCATTTTATTAGAGTCATGCTCAATACATACTCGCCGTCCGACAAAGTCGGATTCCCTCGAATCGCGGTTCGATAAGGCTGGCGCCTCAATGCCGCTCCGAACATACCTGATGCTCTTAAGTTATACAAACATACCTGAGCCTAAATGAACCGGTTAGACTTCTATGGGAAGCTCGATTTTTACTTTCATTTATGTAATTATTTCAGAGAAGGGAGGAGGGAAAATGGATGTAGTTAAAGCCATAAACAACCGGCGTGCTTACCGGTCGCTTGAGCCGGTAGAAATAACCGATGATTTGATCAAGGATTTGGCTGAGTGTGCCCGCTTGGCTCCATCCTGCTTCAACAATCAGCCGGCCCGGTTTTGTTTTGTTAAAGAAAAAGAGGTTTTGAGACAAATGAGAGAAGCCCTCTCTGAAGGAAATGAATGGGCTTATGAGGCCTCCATGATTATAGCTGTTTTTAGTAAAGAAGAGGATGATTGCGTCATCAAAGACAGGGTTTACCACCAGTTTGACTGCGGGCTGGCTGCCGGATTTTTAATCCTGAGGGCAACCGAACTAGGATTGGTGGCTCATCCTATAGCCGGATACAGTCCCCAAAAAACCAGGGAAATATTAGGAATACCCCAAGAATATCAAGTAATAACCTTGATTATTGTGGGAAAGAAATCAGAAGAGCTCAATCCCGTTCTCTCCGAAAAACAGGTAGAGTGGGAGAAAAACCGGCCGGAGAGAAAACCACTGGAAGAAGTGGCCTTCCTTAGTGAATTCACTCTTCGAGAAGAAAATTAAGTCAAATAAAAATTTCGCGGGGGATTTCTCTCAGATTAAAAGTTGAGGCCATGCTCCGGCAATAGGCTCCTGTGGTCAGCAAGGCCAGAATATCACCGGGTTTTGGAAGTGGAAGGAGAATTTCCCGGGCAAAAATATCACCTGTCTCGCAGAGGTTTCCGGCAACAGTTATTTTCTCTTCCTTGTCAGTTTTTACCTGCGAACAGTTGGCGATTTCGTGCCTAGCCCCCTCGTAGATAACCGGTCTGGGAACAGAATTGAAGGTGCCTGTATTGACACAGGCAAAGAGATTGCCGAAATTTTTTTTGACGTATTCTACTTTTACAAGCAGTATACCGGCGTTTCCCACCAGATATTTTCCTGGTTCAAAGACCAGGATTTTCAGTCTTAGTTTTTTTTCTTTTATTTGCCGGCTTATAAACAAAGCATATTTCTCCAAAGGGAATAGGGTTTGATCTTTGGAGTATCTGGGACCGAAGCCACCTCCGAAATCCAGGAATTCAAGGTGATACCCTTTTTTCTCAAGCAGCGAAGCTTTTTCTACCAAACGGGAGACACCCTCGCAGACTGAAGAGTAATCTTCCTCCATCCAGCCTGAACCCAGGTGTTGATGCAGTCCCACAGTTTGAAAACCATAATTCTGGGCTGTCTGGAATGCCTCGAAAAGAAGTGAATCATCGAGGCCGAATTTGATAGGAATGCCGTCCGGAGTTCGTTCTCCAGCTGTAATAACCTTTGAATTGAAGCCTTTTCCAATACCAGGATTCCAGCGGAAGGATAATTTGACTTCTTTTTTTGGGAATTCCAGGTTTCGGACTTCCTTGAGCATTTCCAGTTGTTCTATGGCGTCTAAGGTAATAATCAGTCCATCATGGAGAAGAGCCTGGTGGAGGTCTTCCCGGCTGAGGCTGGTTCCGGTGAAGATAATTTTTGAAGCAGGAAAGCTTGATTCTTTGGCTCTCTTGATTTCAGCTGGAGAAACAGCATCTATTCCCAGGCTTTCCCTTTTGGCAAGACTTAATATCGCCGGGTGGGGATTAGCTTTCATGGCGTAATGAATTTTAATGGTTTTATCAGAAAGAGGAGCAAGAGCCTGTTTTAGGTTGCGGATATTGGCAAGAATCTGTTTCCGGCTGTAAACAAATAGAGGAGTTCCTTTCTTTTCGGCTATGGATGAAGCTTCCGTTTCTTCAAGATAGAGCTTGTTGTTTTTTACCCGGAGAAATTCGTTTTCCCACCAAGGCATTTCTTAATCCTCTTTTTTCCCTTTTTTGTCTGGGAAAAGAGCAAGATCAGCTTCTGTTACATTGATAGCTATCTCCTCCAACTCAGGATAATATTTTTTTAGTGAAGCAGGGACATTGAATTTTTCTCCGGTCAGCCTGTTTTTTATCTGAAGGGCATTGATCACAGCCTGACCCCGGTAATGATTGTTGGTGATGACAAAAACATTTTCACTCTTCTTTTTCAGAGCTTTTAGCCTTTCCACCCAACCGGTCAGTTCTTCCTTGGAATAGAGATAGTTGTACCTTTCCTCTCTTCCGGCGTCTTCTTTGAACCAGTTCTTAGTGTTTCTTCCATGAAGGCGAACGTAGGAGAAGTCCTGGGTTGTAGCATATGAGGTAGGAGGAATTGAATTTGAAATAAGCGGCTGGTCGATGTCTTCCTTAGAAAAACCTTTTCTCTTGTGTGTAAACAACTGGTGAAGTTTTACTGATAGGAAAAATCGCGGTGAAGTCTTTATTTTGCGAAGCCAGGAGATTGAATTGCGCAAAACCGGAGGACGATAAAAAGTACTGTTTATTTCCACTATATCCATAAAATGCATGAGATATGGAAGGGGGTGAAAACCAGCCGGTTTTTTCAAAGGGTAAACAATCCCTTCCCAGTCCTTATAGCTCCAGCCTGCTGGACCAACAAAATATCCTTCCATGACATTACTATTTTAATAAAAATTAAAGTAAGAAAACAGGGGAACGCCCCCCTTTTTCTTTGAATTAAGAATGAATCCAGGGTAAAATAACAAGCGATCTTTTATTGGAGAGAAAAGAGATTCTATGAATTTTTCCATTAAGATAAAAAGATTTTCCTTTATTATTACGGGGTTAGCCTGCCTGGTATTACTTTTTACTGGTTTTAGCTGCCAGAAAAAAGTGGAAGACAAATACACCTTGGGTATTTTTCAAATAAATGATGCTCCCACCTTGAATACAGTCAGGGAGGGATTTCTCCAATGTTTGAAGGATCACGGCTTGATACCGGGAGATGATATCCAAATGATTTTTCGGAATGGAGAAGGAAGTATTCCACAGGTCCAAAGAATTGCCCAGGATTTTGTGGAAATGAAGGTGGATATGATAATTGCCTTATCTACTCCTTGCCTCCAGGCGGCAATTCATGCCACCCAGGAAATCCCGGTAGTTTTTTCTTCAGTGGCAAATCCGGTGCTGGTCGGGGCAGGAATTTCTGAAGATAACCACTTGAAAAATGTCACCGGAGTTTCTTCCCGCGGTCCTATTATCCAGAACCTGATCTTTATAAAAGAAGTGCTTCCTCAGGTGAAAAAGATTGGAACTTTATGGACCCCTGCAGAATTGAACTCAGAATACTACCTGGACCTGGCTTATAAAGCAGCAGAAAATCTTGGGCTTGAGCTAATTTCTCTGCCTATCAGAAACTCCACTGAAGTGTTAATAGCAGCCCAGACTTTGGTCAACAGTCAGGTGGATGCCCTTTTCCCAATTTCAGACAATACTATCAACGCAGCTTTTGAAGCTCTGGGCCAGGTAGCTGAAGAAAACAAGATTCCTCTTTTCGGAGGGAATCTTTTAACTACCCAGCAGGGTGCTTGTGCTGCTATGGGATGGGATTTTTTTGAAATGGGCTATAAGGCCGGAACCCTGGCCCTCCGTATTCACAAAGGAGAAAATCCAGCTGAAATTCCCTTTGAATATATGGATAAAGTTCTTCTTTACCTAAATCTCGATAGCGCCCGCAAACAGGGAATTAAATTTCCAGATAACATTATTTCCAGGGCAGATAAAATATTCGGAGAGCAATTTTCATCACCCTTGCCAGAATGAAGGCGAGAAAATTTGTGAGGAAATAAAATGAGAATATGCAGCTTCTTAAAAACAGAGCAAGTGCTTCTTAACTTGAAGGCTGAAGATAAACCTTCTATTCTCCAGGAATTGGTATCCTTTCTTAAAGAGAATGGGATTATCAAAGATGATAAAAAAGTGCTTGAGGAGCTTTCCAAGAGGGAGGAATTGGGAAGTACAGCCCTTTCCCGGGGAATAGCTCTTCCCCATGCTCTTCTTCCTTCCTTGAAATCTCCGGTTTTAGCCCTCGGACTAAGCCAGAAAGGCGTGGATTTTGGCGATAAGGAGGGGAAACCAACTCATGTTTTTTTTGTTTTGCTCGTTAATAATGAAGATCCCGGTAAACAGTTGAAAATCCTGGCTCATGTGTGCCGTTTAATCAAGGAAACAGATTTTGTTTCAAAAATTAAGAAAATCCGTTCGGCGGGAGATGCTTGTCATATTCTGGAAGAGGAAGAGAGGAAGATTGAATGAGATTATTGATAATTATCCTTAATAAAGTGGAAAAATTGGAAGAGATTCTGGAAGGTTTTTTAGAAATAGGCATAACCGGAGCTACGGTCATAGAAAGTACTGGGATGGGGCAAATTCTTTCTGAGGAAGTGCCAATTTTTGCTGGCTTGAGATTTATGTTTAGCGGTGCCCGGCCTCATAACAAAACCATATTATCCGTTATAAAGGAGGAGAAGGAAGAGCAGGCAATTAATCTCTTGAAACAGGTGCTGGGAGATTTGGGGCAGACGGGAACAGGCATTGCCTGGACCATACCAATCGACCGGGTGGAAGGCTTAAAGCCTGAGGTTTAATTACAGCAAAATATTAATTCTTTAAGTAGTGGTCTTTCTCAAGAATAATCCAAGTTAGTCATGAAAGCTATTTATGCCTTTGCCGTTCTTATTTTAATTGCTTTTCTGGGTTCTCGTCTTTTTCTCACGAGAAATAAAAATCTTTATTCTGCCTTGTTTTTTTTCCACACCGGCTTGATTTACATCCTGGCTGGAGTTTGTCTGGGAGAAGGGGTATGGGATGTACTCAGTAACGAGGTTTTAGCAGGCCTGTCTCCTCTTGTGACCATGGGCTTGGGGTGGATAGGTTTCCTTTTCGGTTTTCAATTTGAGAATAAGTACCTGCAAAAATTTCCCATAAAATACTACTCATTTTCTTTTCTTCAGTTTCTCATAATGTTTATATTAGTCATGTTGATAATTTTTCCTCTGTTAAAAAATATGTATTTCCTGGAAAGGCCTTTCCATCTTTTAGGATTTTCAATAGCATTGGCGTTATTATCTACCCTTAATTCTCCCACTCTTTTAAGTGCAGTTTTATTCCAAATGCCCCGAAAAAGCATGTCAGCTTATCTTAGCCGGTTCATTGTTTCAGTCAGTGGATTCTGGGGATTGCTCGGCCTGGCTCTACTTTCATCTTTCTGGAATATATCCTCAGGGCAAAACCATCAAACCGGAACAGGGATTACCAGGCTGGTTCTGGCCACTTTTCTTCCTGTTCTTCTTGCTTTTTTATTCAGTTTTCTCACCAGGAACAAGTCATCGCCCCAAGAACTTTTGATTTATGTGATTGGTCTTGTCTTTTTCTGCTCAGGCCTGGCCTCTTCTTTCAACTTGCCTCCTCTTTACTGCGGCATGGTCCTGGGAATTGTTTATACTAATCTAAGCAAAATTCAAGAGAAACTGTATCCTCTTCTTATCTCTACTGAAAAACCAATGTTTGTGGTTTTCTTAATTCTTATTGGAGCTATGTGGCGAATTTATTGGGATGAGAAAGTTGTGGTTTTGATTCTTCTCCTGATTACACTGAGATTCTTGATATCAGTTTTACCAGTGGCAGGCCTTGCCAAATTACTTCGATTTCCTTTTCCTTACACTCCGGAGTTCGGTTTTTTCTTTCTCTCATCAGGCGGAATGGGGATTGCTTTTACCATAAGCATTGCCTTGATGATAGAACATACCCTCATCCCTGTTTTTATGTCTGCAGCAATTTTTACAATTTTAGTCCTTGAATTATTCAGTCCTTGGGCTATCCGGAAAGCCCTGAACAAAATGGATTCCATGGAGAAGGCTGAGTGATACCCCTTGTTATTTTGTTCTTGCTGATGTTCTTGGTAAGAAGTTCCTATGTTCAGAGCTTGCTCGGTGGTCAAGCCACTTTATCCCTGGCTTTTGGTTTTATTCTCATTTTCGCTTTTCTTTTTGGAAAGGAGATTTCTCGTTTCAATCTTCCACAAATAACCGGTTTTATCCTGGCAGGTATTATTTGCGGTCCTTATGTTTTAGGCTTTCTTTCCCAGCCTGATGTCAGGGCTCTTCAGCTTCTGGACGGGTTAGCCCTTGGTCTGATCGCTCTAACGGCAGGGGGAGAAATGCGTCTTTCCAGACTGAAAGCGCGGATCAAGGATATTGGCAGCCTGGTAATTTTTCAAACCGTGGTTATTATTGGTGGATTTCTCTGTTTTGGTCTGGTTTTTCCGGGTTCTCTTTCATTTTTTCTGCCGGGAGAAAATCTCCCAGCTCTTCCAATTTTCCTTTTACTTGGAACTCTGGCCACAGCCACTTCGCCCTCCACTACCATTGCAGTTATAACCGAGGCCAGGTCCAAGGGGAATGTGACTGATTTAGTTCTGGGAGCAGCGGTGGTCAAGGATTTTTTTGTCATCATTTTCTTTGCCTTCTCCCTTTCTCTTGCTCAATCAATGATTGGTAAAGGAGAAGAAAACGGAGTTCTAACCGGAGTTCTTCTGGAGGTTGGAGGCTCTGTCGCTATAGGAATAGTGGTTGGATTGGGATTAGTATTTTACTTGAAATTTATCCGCCGTGAACTAACAGTTTTTATTCTGGGAGTAGCCTTTTTCACTTATCAAATATCTCATAATTACGGCCTGCATCCTCTTCTTATTTGTCTTGTGGCTGGATTCCTGGTGGAAAATTTTTCTCCCCATGGAGAAGGATTGATCCAGGCGATAGAGAAGGTGTCTTTACCGGTTTTTGTGATTTTTTTCGCTATTTCCGGAGCATCTCTTGATATGAACGCTCTGGCAAAAAGCTGGGTTTTAGCGGTAATTTTTGCTTTGCTCAGAGGAGGTCTTAAATTTGGAGGATCTTTACTGGGGGCAAAAATAGCCAAAAGCGGGCCTTTCATGGAAAAATGGAGCTGGGCAGGTTTTATTTCGCAGGCTGGCGTAACCCTTGGGATGGCGGTTATTATTGAAAAAACTTTTCCTGAGTGGGGCACTCAAGTCAAAGCACTTATCCTGGCGGTTATTGCTTTGAATCAAATCATTGGCCCTGTCTTTCTTCAGAAATTACTGAATAAATGCGGGGAATCAGGCAAAAAAACCGGGTAAGGAACAAGATGATTGTTTGGGAAACTGGATTTTCTTATTTGGACGTTTAAGGAGATGGTTCTGTGCTTTCCCGTTGACTTTGATGTCTTATATGTTAAGATTATTTAAAATGAAAGAAAGAGCCCATATACTTGTTTCAGGCCGGGTCCAGGGAGTGTTTTTCCGCGACTCCACCCGGAGCTGGGCAGCCTCTTTGGGGTTAAGAGGATGGGTCAGAAATATGGATGATGGAAGGGTGGAGGCCGTGGCTGAAGGAGAAAAAGAAAAACTTGAGCAGTTGATAAACTACATGAGAGAAGGAACTCCTTATTCCCAAGTGGAAGATGTTGAGGTAAAATGGGAAAAGTATACAGGAGAATTCGGCGATTTCAGGATTACCTGGTGAATAATTTATTTATCTGGTAAATAAATTATTATAATGGGGAGAAATTATTCTTTTCAGAGTTTTTTCAATAGAGACTGGCTTTAATGCAAATAATTTATGGCAATTTCGCCACCCAAGAATAATAAAAATTCCTATTGCCAAACCAAATAGACCAAAGAAACAAAAAAAACTAGAGAAACAAAATTTGCTATTTTCCAGATAATATTGCAGGATAAGAATAATAATGAAGGTGGAAAGTTCTTTCCAATTTCTTTTTAGAGGAGAGGAGAACGAATATGCCTGCCATTAAAACAGGGAATCAGGTCAAAGTGGAAATGTTTGATGGAGTTATGCGGACGACCCTTGCTTGTGGCAAAGATGTTCTTATGGCTAGATTCGACTATAAAAAAGGCTCCCATGTTCCTCCCCATAAGCATGCTTATGAACAGGTGACCACTATTCTTAAAGGGAAGCAGAGAGTAATTATAAGGAGTGAAGATCAGGATGAAGATTTTATAGTGGTTACAGGCGAATCATATGTAGTTCCTGCTGATTGTGAGCATGAGCAATTCACTCTTGAAGAAACTATCACCTTTGATGCCTGGAGTTTGGCTCTCTGACTTTATGGGAAAACTTTAAGATTTTTTCTTCTCTTCCAGAAATTTTTTCCTGCACTTTTCAGAACAGAAATAAAATTCTTGTCCTTGATGAATTTCCTTTAGGGCTTCTTTTTTGGGAAGGTAGGTATTACAAACTTCATCCTTGACCATTAATCCGGGAGATTTTTCTTTCGGGCGCGAAGCCTTTTTAATTTTTCTTACAGCCTGAAAAAAACGGATGATTTGATAAATTATCAAAAAAAGAAGGAAATAGAGAATTAACTTGAAAAATCCTTGCAACATAATTTCACTGTAGAAGATTCAAGTAATGATGTCAATGTTGGAAGTTATGAAGTTTATAAAGCATTCAAATATCGTTATAAGCGGAAGGGCATGGGATTATTTATCACATACTCTTCCTCTTATCAGCGAAAATAAACTCTATCACAGCCATAGATAAACTTACTGAGATTTTCCTTGATTTGCTTTCCAGGTCTAAGTAAGATGAAGCAAGTGAGAAAATTATACTATAATTATCAAAGAGAGGGAGGATATGGATTTTTTATTTACTGAAGAACAGGAGCTTTTAAGAGATTCAATCCGGAATTTCGCCCAAAAGGAAATACAGCCCCTAATAAAAGAAAGTGATGCCCAAGGGATTTGGCCTGAAGGGTTGAGCCGCAAGCTGGGAGAAATGGGTCTTCTGGGAATTGTTATTCCTCCGGAATACTCGGGGGCTGGATATTCTAATGTGGACTATGTCATCATACTGGAAGAGTTGTCCAAAGTAGATCCTTCGGTGGGATTGGTTGTGGCAGCTCATAATTCTCTTTGTTCCAATCATATCAATATGTTTGGCAGTGAAGAGCAAAAAAAGAAATATCTTACCCGTCTGGCAGCCGGAGAAACCTTGGGAGCCTGGGGATTGACAGAAGCTGGAGCTGGCTCCGATGCAGCTGCCCTCAAGACAAGAGCGGTTAAAAAAGGGAATGAATGGATCCTCAATGGAACAAAGCTTTTTATTACCAATGGATCCCTGGCAGAAATCCAGGTTATCATGGCTGCAACGGATCCTGAAAAAGGAAGAAAGGGTATCTCCGCCTTTATTATTGAGAAAGGAATGGAAGGATTTAAACCCGGAAAGAAAGAAGATAAATTGGGTATTAGGGCGGCTGATACGGCCGAACTTATTTTTGAGGATGTCCATGTGCCCCAGGAAAACCTCATTGGCGAAGAGAGTCAGGGATACCGTCAGGCTATGGCTATCTTGGATGGGGGCAGAGTCAGTATTGCTGGATTCTCATTGGGTATTGCTGCCGGAGCTCTGGAAATGAGTCTGAAATACGCTAAGGAGAGAGTCCAGTTTGACCAGCCAATCGCGGAATTCCAGGCTATTCAATGGATGCTGGCTGATGGTTTTACTGAGCTTGAAGCAGCCAGGCTTCTCACTTACCGGGCAGCCTTCCTGGAAGACCAGGGTAAAAAGATCCCAAAGGAATCAGCCATGGCCAAGTTGTTCGCCAGTGAACTTGCTGTGAAATCTTCTTCAGCAGCAGTTCAGATACATGGAGGCTATGGTTTTACCAAGGATTATTTGGCAGAGAAGTTTTACCGGGATTCCAAGCTGGCTACTATAGGCGAGGGAACATCGGAAATACAGCGGTGGATTATTGCTCAAAAGGTTCTTTCAGAATATTGAATAAGACTTTTTTCAAAATAACAAGAAAACCAGTGTGGCAATCTCTTCCGTAGCCATTTTTAACCTTGACTGTTTTTCAGTTAAAAAAACCTGGTTTGAGCCGGGAATGAAGAAATGAATTTAGCCGAAGAAATACTTAAAGGAAACCCCAGAGCGGTCGCCAAGGGAATATCTTTAATGGAAAACGACCCTGAGGCCGCCAGGCATCTCATGAAAGAGATCTATCAAGACTCTGGAAAATCTCTGGTAGTGGGAATTACCGGGTCTCCTGGCTCCGGCAAGAGTACTCTTCTTGACCAGATGGTGGGCTATCTTCGCCAGGAGAAAAAGAAAATCGGCATTATTGCCGTTGACCCCTCCAGTCCCTTTTCGGGAGGAGCCATCTTGGGAGATCGCATTCGCATGATGCGGCATAGCATTGATCCTGAGGTATTCATTAGAAGTATGGCTACCCGGGGTTCGCTGGGAGGATTGGCCAAAGCTACGGGAGAAGCCATCTCTGTTTTGGAGGCGGCCGGAAAGGATCTGATCCTGGTGGAAACTGTAG
Organism: uncultured Eubacteriales bacterium; assembly: GCA_964440805.1. GTDB lineage: Bacteria > Acidobacteriota > Aminicenantia > Aminicenantales > Aminicenantaceae > CAYTTR01. The sequence goes on along the minus strand of CAYTTR010000035.1, from coordinate 8,101 downwards.
GAGTGGGCCAGGATGAGGTGGAAATTGTCAAACTGGCTGACCTTGTCCTGGTTGTTCTCATCCCGGGAGCAGGCGATGATATCCAAGTTTATAAGGCTGGAATTATGGAGATTGCAGATATATTTGTTCTAAACAAGGCTGATTCTCCTGATATAACAAGAACTGAGAGACAATTAAAAGCCATGCTTGAACTTGGTTTGAAACAGACAGAGTTCCCGCCGGTCATCAAAACCATTGCCACCGAAGACCAAGGAATTTCTGAACTGATCCAAGAGATTAATCGTGTTTTCAACCGTAAAGACAGGACACTCCTTGAATCGAGAAGAAAAAGATTGATCATGGCTATGCTGAAGGATATTATCAGTGAATCCTTGTTCCGCAATCTCAGCAGCAAAATTCCAGGCGGTGGATTCGATTCCTTGATAGACAAAATTTACCAGAGAGAGACAGATCCCTATTCGGTGGCTGAAGAGCTAATTAAGAAAGTTCAGGAGGGTTGATTATGGTTAAAAGAGTTGATCATATAGGGATTGCTGTTCGTCATTTGCAAGAAAGTATTGAATCCTGGTGTAAAGCTTTTGGTTTGAAAGCAGGAGCCGTTGAAAGATTAGAAGGAAATGGTGTTCACCTGGCTCATCTGCATGCCGCTGAGGGGCCTTCCGTTGAGCTTGTTTCTCCCATTGGAGAGTCATCTCCGGTGAGTAATTTTCTGGAAAAAAGAGGGGAAGGTATACACCATTTTTGCTTTGAGGTAGAAGGCATAGAAGAAGCCATGTCCCAGTTAAAAAAACAAGGAGTTAGTTTCGTCCAGGACAAGCCGAGAAAAGGAGCCCAGGACAGCCGCATTGCTTTTATAAAACCGTCTTTTTTTAACGGTGTTCTTATCGAGCTCAAGGAAAAGAAATAGAGCGGTTTTTTTTCAGAGAAAAATGAGTATCAGGTATGCCCTCCGCTTTACTTCGGCGCTTTTCGCATCTGCTTAGTTACAGGACACTTGCCGGTGGAGAACCACAGCTGCGTGTCTTGTGCCTCGCCCCGACCCAGCCTAACCCCTGCACCAACCTCGACTCGTGAATAATCCAGGTTAAGAGTCAAGATCAGGGAATTTCCTTATAAAAGAGTAAATTTACTGTTGGAAAACGGTTAGGACCCATTTGGCATAAGATTTCGCTTCCTCCTTGTCGTTTTCATCAGGGTGAGTTTGGGCAGAAGCAGCCATTTCAGCCCAGGATCTATGCTCAGGTGATTTTTTGAATGATTCCAGGGCTTCCATAGATACTTTGCCTCTACAGGAAAATGTTCCCAGAATTTTATCCCTGGGAACAAGGGTGACTGCATACTCCAGGGCTTCCCGGGAAAGGTGGCTGCCTGTGTGTGACCCGTGAGTGGAAAAAAGAGCAATAGGTTTTCCCGGAGGAATGGATTTAAGGAACATTTCCACCACATAGGGTACAGTGTGTGAGTAAACCGGGAAACCTATAAAAATCAGGTCGTAAGCATTAAGGTCTTTAACCTCGGTCAAAGGTTTTATTTCCTTTGGAGCGGGAAGTGTTTCGTAGATGGCTTCAGCTATGCTCTGTGTGTTTCCTGTTTTGCTGAAATATGCAACCAGACTTCTGGACATTTTAAAAATTCAATCTAAATCCAATTTTAAAACTGAAGCCGCTAAAATCAAACTGACCTTGCCGGACATTCCGAATTGTGGATTCTTCGGGACGGCTTTCCCGGCCGTCAAGTACCTGGTAATACTGGTTGAGTCCCCATTGATTGCTTTCGAAATAATAGAGAGAGGCTTTGCCTGATTCTTCCTCTCCGGAATAATCTTTATAGGAAAAAGGGCCTTTGAAACCGTCAATCTTGTTCCAAACCTGCTCAAATCCGGCTATAAATGTAATATACTTGATTGGCGAATATTCTACTCCGCCATTAAAATAAAATCCGAGGGCTTCGGAATTGTAAGTGTTTTCCTTCTCAAACCAGTAGACAAACTCTTTCCCCAAAACATCGAAGCGAGCTTCGTAGTCTTCTTTGGTTTGATATTTGATGAAAATAAGATGTCTTCCTATTCCGGCCAAGACTCCGATTTTTTCCTGAAAAGGCAAAATATAGGAGTATTGAAATCCAATTTTAAAAGGATATCCGGAAATTTTGTTCTCTATGGAGTGTTTTTCCTCCTGGGTTTGTGCTTGGTTTGAGTAAAAAACCTGACCTTCTGCTTGCGAAGAAAACTTGGAACCGGAAAGACAAAGAGAAAGACCAGAAAATATGGGGATATTAATTCCTAATTCAATGGTAGGACTATAATTCAAAGGGGAAAATTCCCCAGAAGTAGAACCTCCTTTTTGAGCTGCCCAATCTTTCCACATTTGATTATATGAAGAAATCCAGGAGTCAATATCACTTTCAGGGAAAGATACGGTGTTGTAACTTATTCGAAAGCTTATTTTTTCACCTGGAAGGGATTGGTTAAATAAAAAAAGAACTCCTACAGAGAAAATAATTATTTTTCCAGCCAATCTCATTGAAATCCGAATTTTGCCATATTTTATCTGAAATTACCAGGCCTATTTTTTGATTAAAGAGGAAGCGTGTTTTTTAGGGATTTCAATGGAAACAGAGGTACCGCGGTTCTCTTTGCTTTTTATTTGCAGTGAACCCTGATGTTCGTCAATAATTTTCTTGGCTATAGGAAGCCCCAAACCTGTTCCCGCTTCCTTTGTTGAATAGTAGAGATCGAAAACTCTGTGTAGAACCTTTTCGGGAATACCTGTTCCGGTATCGGATATCTGAAGCAGGATAGAAGAATTACTACTTTCCACTTTTATTCTTATTGATCCTTTTCTGGATATGGCCTCTACGGCATTGGTCAGAATATTACGGAGAGCAGTTTTTATTTTGGTTTTATCTCCATCGAATTGAAAATCTTGTCCGCTGAAAGAAATTTCAGTCTGTATTCTATCAGGTAGTATTTTCTGGTATGGAGCAATGATTTCGTCCAGGATATTTTTTATGTTCAGGGATTTGATTTGCAAAGGAGTTTCTTTGGCCAATTCCAGGAAGTCCTGGGCAGTCCGGCGAAGGTTTTCCACTTCCTTGGTTATGTAAGAGACAGATTCTTCCAGGGCTCTCTCGAAATCCTGCGGCCGATCTTCATAAACTCTTAATAAATGCTCTGCGGAAAGCTGAATGGGAGTTAAAGGATTTTTAATCTCGTGGGCTACCTTCCTGGCCATATCAGCCCAGGCTGCTTTTTTGCTCATCTCGGCTAATTCCTGCTGGTGGTGCTTTAAGCTCTTAACCATGTTGTTAAACCTGTCAATAAGGTTTTTCATTTCATCTTTTCTTTTATAATCCAGGGAAACTTCCAGGTTCCCCATGCTGATCTCCTCGGTTCCTTGCAGGAGAAGTCTTATCGGTTTGATTATGGTATCTCCGAAAGCTCTGGCCATAAAAATAACCACAAGCAGAAAAAAGATGGAAATAAAAAACAAGAATTCAACCAAGTTTTGAGATGCTTCCAGGAATTCTTCTCTTTCCAGAGGAAAAGGAAGAGAGATCAAGAAAATGGAATCGCGGTGAGAGTAGGGGATGGTCAAGTTTCTGAATGAAAAGTCTCCTATATGCTGGGATTGAATGGCCAAAGGACTGTTTTCGTGGCGGAGCTGGAAATAAACTTCACCGTTTAAAAGCTCTGGAAGAATGCCGTAGTCAAAAAAATCCCTTCTGCTTGATGCCACTAAGTGTCCATCCTGATAGAGATTGACATCGTTGGAGATGGCTGTGCTTATCCAGGAAACCAGAAAGTCAGGCAGAGGGGAAGATGCCTCTTCTTCGCTCTGGAGAAAGAAGTAATCCTCCATTACTTTTTGAGCGAAAATGGCGTGGGCTTGAGTGTTTTCCTCAATTTTCTGGAAGAAAAGTCTTTCGAAAAAGCTTCTGGATGATAAAGTAAATAAAATTATAGGGATGAGAGCAATTAAGATGAAGGATATATAAACCCGGTTGGAAAACGACCAGAATGGATGCTTTATTTCTCTTTTATAAACAAATATGAAGCCGGAAAGAAGCAGAAAAAGAGCCATCAGGAAGTAAAGGACATAAAGCTTGAGAAAACCAACTGTTACTGTATAAATATTTTCCTTGGGGTAAAAGAAAGAGTAAATTGCCTCCTGATGAGGGAAAAAGAAGCCAGATAATTTCTGTGGCCCGTTTTGAAACTCAATCCATAGTCCGCTGGAAGATTTTAGAACGTCATTTAGTTGTCTTTTATCCAGGCCGGTGGTTATATTCTGGGGATTAAAAAGAGGTGTGCCATTTCTATTAAAAACAGCGAATCCGAATTCCATCTGATCCAGGGAGGGAAGAGAGGAGGTTCTGAGTAATTCAAAGTAGGGATTGGCTGAGTAAAGAAATGGATAGATGTCATAATCAAGAGATACCAGAAGAAGAACCCGGCCAAGGATATTTCCATTCTCCAAGAAATCTTTGTAACCGATAAGAAAAGGTTTTTCTTCATTAAAAAAAGAAAGAGAGGCCTGAATAATGGTCCACTCGGAACTGGCCGGAAGAATTGAACCTGGGCTGAAGTAATCGGGTACATTCAAAGAAAACCTGGAGAGCGGATTTCCAGCACTATCCAATACTTCCAGCTTTGAATACCAGTTAAACCGGGAAAGTTGTGTTTTTTTCCAGAGAAAATTGGCTAACTGGGGAGGTTCGTTTTCCTTGAAGAAATCCCGGATTCTACTTTGTTCAGCATCTATTTCAGAGAATGAATCTTCCAGAAAGAATTTTCCCCAGCTCTGTTGCGTGATGACAATTTTTTGCAGAGAATTTTGGAAAATGAAATCTTTTTTTTGATTGCTGAAATGAAAAAGGGAGGTAAACAAAACCATAACCAGAAGGGAAAAGGGAAAAAACCAGGAAATCCTGTTCTTGTGGAACCTGGGAAAAAGATGGAAGAAAGAAAGGGATAAAAGAAAAGCGGCTTGGGCTATAAGACAGCTTGGAGGGATATTTTTCCAAAAAATTCCTGCATAGATTAGAACAGACAGAATGGCTATGGATAGAATCACTCGGCGGGAAAAGAGAATAAATGAAATTTTTAATAAGATGAGAATAATAACCAGGAGGCTAAGCCCAGCTAAAAGCAAGCCTGAATGGAGCAAGATGAGAGAAGCTGACAAACTGGGATTTAGAAGGTTAAGATTTGTATTGAAAACAAAACGCTTGATGAGCTCATGGAAGCCAAAAATGGCTGTAAAAGAAAAAAGTATTAGAAGTGGAGCGACAAACCAGAGGGAGGTAATAATTTTTCCTCTGGTTTTCAGGGGTGGAGTTTTTTGAAGGAGACAAAATAGAAGAAAAACCGTAATGAAAAAAAAGAAAAAGGTGAATAAAATATCCGCAGGAGAGGAAGTTAAGTTATGAAAGGAGACAAACCCGGCAGTTTGAGGCTTAAAATAAGAATTGTGTTGGAAATAGGGTGATCTAAACAACGGAACCAGAATAGCTCTTAAGGCTATAAGAACCAGAATAAATAGTGCATTTGGGTAAAAACGTCTCTTTTGGAAAAAGGCTGTCCGGGAAAAAAGATGAGCAGCAAGAAGGAGAAGGGCGAGACCGAAGGCACCATGAATCAGGAAAGAAAATAAATCCTTTTCTCCAGCAATCATTTCAGAGAGAGGAGGAGAACGGAGAGTAACAGTGGCAACAATAGAGTTATTTTCATTCCTTAAAGGAAAAAATATTGTCTGGATATTTCCTTGAAGACGTGGTTGTCCCACATATTCATCTTGATAACGGGCAAAAAGTCTTTCGAAACCGCTCACATCATCCCGGAAGTCCCAATAATCAAGCTCGCAATTTTTTTGCAGTCTTTCACTCAGAAAGTGAAATTCTTTTAAATAGGAGGTTCTGAATTGAGGCTGGAATGAGAGAAGATGAAAAAAAACGGCTTGACCGCCATCTTCCAGAAAAACAGGAAGAATAAGGTAAACTGAGGCTTTTTCTTTAAGACAAAAATAGTGGCTTTCACCGGCTGCGTTTTGAATGGTTGGAATGAGCTCGCCTATGTCCACCACGTTTCCCAGCCAGAGGAGGAGGTGGCCCTCTTTATTGAAATAAGCTGCCCCTTCTTTATCGGGAGCATTGACTAACTTTTTAAATGCACTGAAGAGATTCTCAAGGTCACCATGAAAATTCTCTGTGCTGAGTCTTTCTTTTTTGATTTTAAGATTTTCTTCTATTGAGAAAAATTCTTTTTTGATATCAGATGATTTATCTCTTAATTTTTCGAGAGAACCAGGGAAATAAGATGATGACCTGAAGAGAGGAAAAAGAAGATAGGTCAAAATCAGAAATAAAGTAATAACGACAAGTCCTAAAAATCCCCCAAAAAAAGGCTGTTTTTTAAACTTTCCTACCATCTGATTTTCAATAGGCAGCGGCCTTTATTTCCTTTATCCTCCAAGGCCAGGAAGATAACTCATTTTCCGGGAAGGCTTCCAACAGGAAAAATAATTGGAGAACATACTGGTTGTTGGTTCTTTCATCACGGAATGACCACCTTGTTCTTAGAATTGATTTTTCTCCGGCCGAGAAAAAATACTGGCCTTCAGTGTAGAATTCGAAGGTTGTGAACCTGGAAAAGAAGCGTTGGAAGAAAAAATAAGCTTGTTGGTCGGAAAGCTGGTCAGAAAAAGAAAAGGGTTCCGGCAAGGAAAGGCGGATGTAGTCAGGAGAGGAGAAAAGCCGGTGGATCATCCCGGCATCATTCTGAAGGAAAGCTTTTTCGATACTGGGGATGGTTTGAGGGGTGGTTTGAGGAGATAGAAAAGCAATTAAGAAAATTGAATAAAAGACTAACCTTCTCACTTATCCCATGTTAACACAGCCATTGAAAGACAGGCAAGAGAGGGAAAGGAACAAGAGAGCATCAGGTATACTGTCATATTCTATAAACATTCTTATACTGCTTATCCGTGGCTACCTCGCCGCCCTTAAACAATGAAAATGCTCCTTTTATCTGGTTTGTCTGGTTTATATAGTTTATCTTGTTTATCTGGTTTGTTTCATCTCACTATTTTCAAACCAATGAACTGAACAGACTGAATAGACCGAACAGACTGAATAGACTTATTTTTTTTTCAAGAGATTAAGTCCGGGGCTTTTTTTCAATTTCTTTTTCCACAATTGATTTTAATTCACTGCGAATTTTAACTATTTTTTCCAGTCGGCTGGAAATTCTTTGAAACAAAGGTTCCTGGACTTTTATGCCTTCCTGAATAAGAAAGGCGGCACTTTCCGACCTGCTTTTGAACAAACCGGCATCCACCAGCATATTGAGTTTTTCATTGCATTCATCATTTACCCGGATAGTTAAGACTGTGTTCCGGGAAGAAAGGGCCTTATCTATAACTTTGCGGATTGATTCAGCGGTACGGGCAGCAAATTTTTCCATTTGAGTTCCCAGGTCATCTTTTTTGGTTTTTTTTGTTTCTTCAGTTTCTTTAGTTTTTTTAGTTTGTCTGACTTGTCTTGTTTTTTTTGGTTCTTTGTTTTTTTCTTTTTCGGGCATTCTTTGCTCCTTGTAATCTGTAATTGTGTAATTCAGTTACATTATTGCAAGAAGTGCGGTTTTTGTCAATTATTAAATTAAAGGTAGTTTTAAATAGATTTATTCGCCTACATTTCCTGAAGGCAAACTATGAAAACCAGAATTATTCCGGTTTTTCTTCTTCTTTTTTTTCTTCTGGCTGAATTTCTTCGGTATCTTCTTCCAGCTTCTTTGTTCTGATGGCGTCCTTGATGCTGCTGATACCGGCGATAAAGGCAATCAGCCCTCCGAAGAAAAGCAAGGGAGGGATAGCGCCGAAGACTAATTCATAAAATTCCCTCCACCAGACAAAAATGACCAGGATTACTCCGCCGGCCATGGAAATTAAGCCGCCTAAAATGGCAAGGTATTTCCCCATGAGAAAACCTCCCTTTCAAAAAATTTAATTTAGCAAATTCGAATTATATCAAATGAAATCTTGATTGACAATGTTTTTTTATGTCTGAGACGAAAGTTATGTAGACTGAGGATTTTGTCTGGTTT
>CAYTTR010000034.1:0-27209 GCA_964440805.1 uncultured Eubacteriales bacterium | reverse complement strand
CCACTGCTGCCTCCCGTAGGAGTCTGGGCCGTGTCTCAGTCCCAGTGTGGCCGGACACCCTCTCAGGCCGGCTACCCATCGCAGCCTTGGTAGGCCATTACCCTACCAACTAGCTAATAGGACGCGGGCTCATCCTCAAGCGCCCGAAGGCTTTGACTCTGAAAGCTTATGCTCCAGGGTATTATGTGGTATTAGTCCCGCTTTCGCGGGGTTATTCCCCACTCGAGGGCAGATTACCCACCTGTTACTCACCCGTTCGCCACTATCCCCAAGTAGCAAGCTACAAGGGGATCGTACGACTTGCATGTGTTAGGCACGCCGCCAACGTTCACTCTGAGCCAGGATCAAACTCTCCAGTTATACAAGAACTCCGAAGAGTTCTTTACAAGTTTGATTGGCAATCAGGCTCGACTTTGGTCGCTCCGCTTTTTTTTTCAAAGAACTATTTCTTTCTATCCCGAGAAAGAAACTCCAAACTCAGTAAATCCTAAAAATTTTTCAATTTTTTTCGAACTTCGTTAGAAGCGAAACATATAATAGGAAGAAAACGGTCACTTGTCAAGAGGAAAAGTTCCTGTTTTTTCATTTTTTTTAAGAATAATTCAGGTTAAAAGAGTCAACCAGGGTCTACTTATTTTAAAGAACTTCTGCCTTTGCCTCAACTCTTGTTGACATCCATTGAAATCTTTTCTTTTTCCCCTCTGAAAATAAGTGCTCCTGCTGGTACAAATTTTGCTCTTTAAATCAAGGCAATGAAAAAAATCATGCCATGGCCAAAAAAAGAAAAAAATAACAGAAGAAAAAAAGGAATTACCCTGATTGAAACCCTTGTCTCATCAACCATCATTTTTTTAATCCTTTTAAGCACAGCCGCTATTCTTCTTCAGGCTGTTGCTGTAAAGCACCGGAGTGAAGCTCGAACACTTGCAGCAGAAAAAGCAGCCATGCATTTAGAAAAAATGAAATCTCTTCCCCTGGAAAGCGAGGAGCTCAGAGAAGGAAATAAAACCTCCCTCAGTCAATTTCCATCCTGGCCTGAGAAAATTATATTGGATTGGACCGTCGAAGATATCCATCCCAATCTAAAAAAAATATATCTACTCTGCTACTCGATAAACCATCCTCAGCAGAAAACCGAGATCATCCTCTATCTTTCCAAACACCTGGGATTTTAAAATGATGAACAAAGGCTTCACTCTCCTGGAATCTCTTATAAGCCTCTCCCTTTTTGGTCTTATTCTTATATTCTCCTACGAGTTTTATTTTTCAGCCAGAAAACATTTTATTTATCTCAAAGAGCAGCAAGAATCAAACATGTCGGTCAGAGCTGCAGGGGAAAGGATGAAAGAAGACATTCAGCAAGCAGGCAAAGGTCTCCGGAAAGCCATTGCCTTGGATCTTATAGAAGCAGTATCAGCCTCAGAAGGAAGTCTTTATCTGCAAAGCGTTGAATCAATTCATAATCCTCTTTCTTCTCTCTGGCAGGGGCAGACTCGAATTGAACTTTCCAACACCAGTTCATTTTCCAGAAACAGGAAGGTGTGTTTTATCGGCCGTAACCGGGGAGAAACCGGCCGGATTAAATCCGTCCTGGAAGAAGCAATTATTCTTTTAGAACCGCTTTCTTTCTCTTACCCTGCGAGCGAAGTCAGTCTGCTTCTAATCCGGGAGATAAATATATATATTGACCGGACAAAAAACCTTATCAGAAGAAAAATAAACTTCAGTCCGGCCCAACCTCTTCTGGAAAATATACAAGCTTTCTCGGCCACATTCCAAAGAGAATCAAATCTAATCGTTATCCAAATTGAGACCAATGAAAAAAAGAAAAAAATACACGAAATTCATATTTTTCCCAAAAATAATGCCTTGGCCTCGGCTAATTGACTCTTTTTCCCGGCCGGGCACCCTTAAACAAAAAGGAATAACCACTCTTTTCGTTCTATTTACTTTTTTCATCTTTTCCGTTTTTGGTCTGGGGGCTCTTCTGGTGACCCAGGTTTACATCAGGACAGAAGCCTACCGGAAAAACGTTCTCCTCCTGAATTATGCTGCAGAAAACGGTATAAAAAAAGGGATTTTCCAGCTCTGGGAAACAATTAATTCTATTCCTCAACCGGTTTTTCTGTCCGAAGAAGAATTCAAAACAATTCAAAATGATTTGTCCGGAAATTATGAAGAAATTCTCGGTCTATTAACCGGTTCTCTTTTGGAAAGAGAAGAAGAGGAAAAAACAGATATCTCTTCTTGGTCAAATACTTTCATTTTCAGCCAGCCTGCTGTCAGGAACATGGAAAAATTCTACCTTCTCGATTTCCAAGGCACCATTGAAAGCATAGGAAAGCTAAATTCTCTTCCCCAGGAGAAAACCGCTTTCTTGGATCTCTCGCTTCAGGCCGGTCTGGGCTACCTTCCGCTTTCCTTTTTCCCTTTGCTGGTAGAAAAACAGATGACTCCTTCTGAAAAAGATGAGTTCATCCAGAAGCACAAAGTAGAAATAACAGGAGAAAAGGAGCTTTTTCCCTCACTTAATCTCAGCTTTCCAGCCCAGGAAATTGTCCCTGAGGTTCCGGAAAAGCTTATCGGTAAAGCCTTGAAAATAGATGTATTCTATCCAGAAGACCTTTCTCCCTGGAGAATCCGTCAGGCTCTGGGCTTGGAAATAAGTTCCGAGCCGGTACCGGATGGAATTTATCTCATCAAAGATGATCTCGGATTAGGAGGATTATTTATCCAAGGTGAAGTAACTGAAATGCTTTTGGGAATCGAAAACAAATTTCAAGTTATCTCCTTTGATTGTCCAACCGGAACATGGCTTATTAAATTCAGCCCCACAGAGCAACAGACAATATTCCTGACTCCTTGGGGGCAGGAAGAGTATTGCTCTTCTCCCCGGGGAATTATTGTTGTCAACGGCATAATACACAGCCTGAGAGCAGGAGAAGTTACTTCAGATGGAGAGATAATCCCGGCCTCGGAAAGAATTCCCTGTCTCCTCAGCGGCTTACAGCTAACCATTATTTCATCTAATGAAATCACCATAACTTCCGATCTTTTTCAACAAGGTTTGAACTGGCAGGAGGGAGTACCCTATTTGAAAGATCAGACCGCTCAATTATTCATTTTTGCCGGCAGTAGGGATTTGCTTTCCGGAGATAAGGGGGAAGGGGAAATCATCATTGAAACCGGTGAGAATAAAGAAATCACTATCCAGGCCAACCTCAGCGCCTCAGAAGAAGGATTATCGGTTGAAGGAAGAAATAAGGAGGTTAAAGTTGTGGGCAGCCTTCAAACAAGCCAGCTTAACTCAGGCTCAAGCTCTATTGAAGTTTTTTACAACCGTAACCTTGATGACTGGGAAACAGCTCCTCTGACTCGGGAACCGGTCCTTCTTCTAATCAGTCTCAAAGCCCTGGAATGGAGGGGAAGATGATCCCACAGCTTATTTCAACCGTAAGAAAAACACGTTGGGGTGAAGCCGGTTTTTCTCTGCTTGAAATATCAGTCACCTTAACCATCATCGGTATTCTTGCCGCCATAGCTTCTGTTTCTATTCTAAAGCAGTCACCTTCCTACCGCCTGAGACAAACCACCTGGGCTATTCAGGCAAGATTAAATCTTGCCCGCTATAAAGCTGTTCTGGAAGAGACGCCCTTTCGCTGTGTCTTTGATGAGCGGAAACTCAATCTCGAAAAATACGACCCGGACTCAGGCAATTGGAAGCTTTACCAAACCTCATTATTTGAAGGAGTAACTGTCAGCGCCAACAACTCTCCTGTTTTTCACCCCCAGGGAACAGTATCAAACTTGGCTTCAATCCTGGTCTCAAATCAGGCAGGCAGTTTCAAAATAACCCTGGCCATTTCCGGAAGAATTAAAGTCGTTCCCCAATAATAATTTATTTTTTGGAGAAAACGACCTGTCCGTCCACTATGGTATAGAGAACCTCGGTCTGAAGAATTTCCTGATGAGGAATTTCCAGAAGATTCCGGTCAAAAACTGTAATATCTGCCAGTTTTCCCTCCTCCAGCGAACCACGCCTGGCTGCTTCAAAAGCAGCATATGCATTGTTTATGGTATAGGCTTTCAGGGATTCTTCCACAGTAATTCTCTGTTCAGGAAACCATCCCTGAGGTGGAGTGCCTTTTAGAGTTTGCCGGGTGACGGCAGAATAAATGAGATATTTAGGGTGCATATGATAAAGAGCAGCACTTGTTCCAGGCCAATCAGAGCCAAAGCTTAAAATGGCTCCGTTATCCAGAAGAGAGCGGAAAGCATAGGCTCCCTTGCATCGTTCATAGCCTATTCTCTCCTCCATCCAGCGCATGTCGTCAGATATGTGGTAAGGATTAACCTCGGCAATTACATTCAGAGCTTTGAAACGGGGAAAATCCTCCGGCCTTATCACCTGGGCATGGATAACCCTGAATCCGGTCAGATCAATCTCTTCATTTTTAAGCCTTTCATAAAGGTCCAGCATTTCAGCCACGCCTCTTGTTCCTATGGCATGAACATTAGGCACAAAACCTGCTTCCAAACCTGTCTTTATCAAGCGGTACATTTTCTCCATGTTCCCGGTTTTAAAATCCGGATCATCTGAAGTATGGCGCCTCCAGTGACCGTAGTTTTCAGGCTGGTCATTATACGGCTCGAAGAAAAGAGCCCCATGGGTTCCCATGATGCCGTCAATATAGCCTTTAAGGGCACCATAGCGCAGCCAATCGTCTTTTTCTTTAGTCTTAGGGTGAAGCCCCATGGCGAGGCCTTTTTCTTTTAATTCCGCTGCCCGCGAAAGATCCGGCCTTAACCATACCCGGCAGGTTAATTCTCCCTTTTCCTGAAGCTCGATAAATCTTTCAGTCTGCTCGGGAGTGGCAATATCATGAATCTCCGCAATGCCTGCTTCCCTAAGTGCTCTCAGGGCGGCCCGGTTCTCATCAAGCAGCCTGGCCTGCGACTTCGGTTTTCTTGCCTCCCAGAGCCTGTCAAAAGCAGGAGAGGGCCGGAAAACAATCCCGGTCGGTTTTCCTTGTTTATCCAACTCCAAGCCGGGAAGATGTTCTTCCTCCAATCCTGCCTCCTTTAGAGCTAAAGTATTGGCTAACCATTCTTTATAATCGAAACGGCAGAGAAAACAAGGATTTTCCGGAGTCAAATCATCTATCATGGAGCGGTGAGGACGCCAGGGTTCAACTTTTTTTTCACCGACTAAGGAACCTTCATCACCCAAAGCCCATTGTTCATAAGCCCCCCAAAGTCCTTCAGTTATCCACTCTCCTTCATCAAGAAGCTCAACTACTCTTTCAATTTCCTCACGAAGTCCTTTTTCATCAGAAACAGTCATCAGATTGGCATCATTTAAAAGAGCTCCTGCCCGGTTGAAATGAACATGAGCATCAATTATTCCGGGGGTAACAAAGGCTCCTTCTAAATCAATAATCCGGGTTCCTTCCCTCAGCCATTTTTGCGCTTCTTGCCCGGAGCGGCAAACAGCAACAATTTTATTGTCTTTAATGGCCAAGGCTTTAGCCTGAGGGTTTGCCGGATTCAGAGTATAGATGTCTCCATTAAGAAGAACCAGGTCTGCTGTTTCTTCTTTTGACAGAGCGCAGGAAAAAGAAGCGGTTACAAGAAATAAACCTATAAAAAAAAGCTTTACCCAGGTCGTAGGGAATGATTTCATAATGATTTCTCCTTTATTTCCTCCAATTTCCAGATGAAAAATATTATAAAAAAGAAATATTAAAATTTAAAGCTTAATTCCGGTAATTCTTTTTATCACCTCAATCGGGGGAAATATGTTATAATAAATTACAAAAAATAAGTCTGTTCCGTCCATTCAGTCTATTCGGTCTGTTCAGTCAGTAATTAAAATGGACGAGACGGGCAAGACGAGCCAAAATCATCTGCAGAAATGAAGATGAGCCTTTTAATTTGTAGCGGGCGGCAAAGCCGCCATGGAGAATTATCTTTAAAAGGAGGGTACTGTGAGCAAAAAACAGCTTTCAATTCTAACAGGAATCTTTTTAATTCTTCTAAATACAGCCGGACTCTGGGGAAATCAAACTATCGAGGTTAAAGAAGCAGAGCCTTTCACCTATGTCTCCATTACCCATAAAGGACCTTATTCCGATATTCCTCTGGCGATTGAGATGTTAATGTACATCTCCCGGAACCAGAATATTTTTCCGGCCGGTCCTACTTTCGGCATTTTTCATCACAATCCTTCCGAGACCCAGCAGGAAACTTCCTGGGAAACAGGATTTCCGGTCAATCCGCCTGTTTTTCCCCAAGATCCGCTTCAATTAAAACAATGGTTACATCCATTAGTAGTAGTTACCTCTTATGAGAGAGGCCGAGAAGATCCTCAGGAAGTATATGACCGGATTTACAACTGGATGGATGAAAACGGATATCAGCAGAAGGGACCGATTATGGAAAGATATTTGGTTAGTCAACCGGAAGAAATAGAAAGAGATAAGGGGAAAGTAGAGATCTGGATTGCCTGCCAAAAGAAAGATTAGTCTTAAAAGGTGAGTCTTTCTTATCGCGCCGGTTAATAACACAAAGAAAAAATCCCTTGTTATTTCATCTTAGATGGTGATTTACTTTTGCGGTTTTTCTTTTTATCTTGATTGAGGATGAACCATTAAAAAACCGGGGTAATTAATGTCCACTCTGAATAACACTTCAAAAAAAATTTCCAATTCAAACAATTACTTCGATTTTTATGAAAGCTACAGAATTCTGGTAGAAAACTCCCCGGATATCGTTTTTGTCGTTGATCCAACCGGCAAAATTCAGTTCATTAACAATGCCGGCCAGAAAATAACCGGCTATTCCCGGGAAGTTCTTCTGAAAACGAACATTATGGAGCTCATGCCTCCGGAGGACAAAACAAACTTTCAGGAATCCCTCCTCGAAATTCAAAAGAAAAAAGATTCTCCTATTCACAAAGTAACCGTTCTCTCCGCCAATAAAACCCAGATTCCTTTAGATATTCACTTAAAACTTCTCAAGAACGAGAAAAAAAATATTCTGGCCATTCAGGGTATTGCCAGAGATTCTACCGAGCAGAGAAAATTCGAACAGGCATTAGAATCAGAAGCCTCCAAATATTCAGTCCTGGTCGAAAGAGCCAAGGACGGAATAATCGTTATTCAGGACGGTCTCTGCAAGTACGCCAACAAAGCCATCCTGGATCTAACCGGTTATGAATTCAAAGAACTGAAAAACAAAAACTTTTTTGATTGGCTTCCTTCAGACGAAAAAGAATTAATTGCCGAACGCTACCGCTTGAGAATGGCCCAACAAAATGTTCCTTCTGTCTATGAAAGTAACATTAAATGTAAAGACGGCTCAATAAAAGAAATAGAAATATCAGCAGCTTTAATCCAATTTGACGGCCGCCCTGCGGATATGGGCATAGTTCGTGATATTACAGAAAGAAAGAAAATGGAGAGTGAGCTTGTAGAAGCCAAAGAAAAATTTCAGTATTTAGTTGAAAACGTAAACCATGTCATTTTCACTCTGGATACGGAAAAAAGATTTACTTATATAAGTCCGGTGCTGGAAAAAGTTAGCGGTTTCTCCATAAACACACTCCTGGGAAAACCTTTCCATATTATGGTCCATCCGGAAGATAGAGAAAGATTAATTTATCTTTTTGAAAAAATCCTCGCCGGCGAATCCCGCTCTTTTGAATTCCGAATACTGGATAAAGAGAACACGCTGCGCCATGTCAAAGCTTTTTGCCGGAAATTAAAGCAAAACGGTCAGCCGGTCGGCCTTATGGGCATAGCCACTGATATTACAGAAAGGAAAACCGCGGCTGATAAATTAAGCCAGGCCTACAAGGAAGTAGAAAAAGCTCAATCTCAACTGAAAGCTATTATTGACAATGCTCCCCATGTGGCTATCCAGGGATTCAATCGTAAGGGAGAGGTTGTATTCTGGAATCCCTTTTCGGAAAAGCTTTTCGGTTTCAAGGAAAGTCAAATAAGGGGCAAAACCCTGAAGGAATTTATCCTAACCGATAAAGAAGAAAAAGAATTTATGAATCTTCTGGACAATGTTTTTGAGACACAACAGCCATCTCCTTTGATCAACTGGACGGTAACCCAGCGTGAAGGAGAAAAAAAACATCTCCTGGCAACAGTCTTCCCCATTAATCTCCAGGGAGAAGAACCTGTGGCCATAAATATGGCTATTGATTTCACCGAACAGCATATTACTCAAGAAAGATTAAAAGAGATTAACAGGCAGTTTGAAAATTTTTCTAAAATATCGGCAGCTCTTCTCTCTGTTGATCAAGAAGAAGTGCTTTTCAGAAATATTGCCGAGGCCATAGTTTCCATATCTGATTTCAAGAGGGTGCTTATATCTTATTTTACTGATACCCCTCCATTCCGCAAAATAATTGCCCATCATGGGATAAAAACAGAAGACCTGGAAAAAATAAAGAATATTGAAATGCCCCGGGAAAAATATCAGCGCTACTTTCAACAGGGAATGAAAGTAGGAAACCAGTCCTGCTATATCCCCCATGACC
This sequence comes from uncultured Eubacteriales bacterium, assembly GCA_964440805.1. GTDB lineage: Bacteria > Acidobacteriota > Aminicenantia > Aminicenantales > Aminicenantaceae > CAYTTR01. The sequence goes on along the minus strand of CAYTTR010000034.1, from coordinate 18,658 downwards.
GCATCCAGATTCTGGACCAGGAAGCAGTTATTCCCGGTGAAGCTGAGTATCCCGATCTTCCCGGCCACTGGCATCAGGAAGATAATCTCTTAGTGTCCATGAAAGACAACCAGGGCGAACTAATGGGAATTATTTCAGTAGACGACTCCAAAAGCGGCTTAGTGCCCACCGAGGATACAGTCAGGCCTTTAGAAATATTTGCTAATTTTATTTCCGAAGCCCTCCAGAAAAGACTGCTTACCCAGAAAATTAAAGATTCAGAAGAAAAATACCGCGGTCTGGTAAGAAACATAAAAAACGGTATCATCCGGGCCAACAGTCAGGGGGATATTTTAGAGACCAATCCGGCGGCCAGAGAAATGTTCGGATTTTCTCCTCAAGGCAGTTTATCTTCAGTCATTCTCTCAGACCTCTTTTTTAGCCTCCAGGACTACACTCAGCTTATTAAGGAAATCGAAACAAACAGTCATGTGAAAGGCAAAGAGATTCTGCTTAAAACCCGGGAAAAGGAATTTTTCTGGGGATCACTAACCTCCTCTGCCGTCAAAGATGAAAAGGGAAAAATTTTGTATTTCGATACGGTTATCGAAGATATTACCAAGAGAAAGCAACTGGAAGAAGAAGTGCGGCGGTTATCCATCACCGATGATCTCTCAGGTGTCTATAACAGACGGCATTTCAACAAACGCCTGCCTGATGAAATCAGAACCGCAGAAAGATGGCGCAGTTCTTTAGCCCTGATTATGATCGACATCGATGATTTCAAATCCTATAACGATTCATATCATCACCTTGAAGGTGACGAGGTGATCAAGGAATTAGCCCGAATTATCCTTCTTAGTATCCGCCGGGAATATGATAAGAATCAACCTATGCCTGAAAGCAGACAAATCTCCTTCGGCGACTGGGTTTCCCGTTTCGGAGGAGATGAATTTGCCATTATTCTTCCCGGCCAGACCCCGGTGGAAGCCCGGCAGGCAGGAGAACGTATCCGTCAAAAATTCCAGAACATCACTTTTCACCCTGAGGGACATATGGTACGTAAAACAATCAGCCTGGGAATCGCCTATTGTCATTTTACCGACCAAAAGAAAAGAGAGAAAATCCCGGAAAAATCAGCCCGAAGCTACTATGAAAAAACCGCCTCTAATCTGGTTAGATTAGCTGATAAAGCCTTGTTTGAGGCAAAAAACTCAGGCAAAAACAAGATTGTTCTTTCACCAGAAGCAATTGAACTAAGTAGATGCCTGAAATAGCCGTCTTTACTAACTTGATTTGCCCCGGCAGGCCTTTACACAAATTCCGCAAATATACTGACCGACCAGGCCTTGCCGCCTGAAATCTTTTAATTTTTCAAAACAGGCATGGTGATTAAAAGAATGTTTATTTTCGGAAATTGCTCCTGCCGGACAGGCTGAAAGACAGGCGCGGCATGAGCCGCAATCCCCGGTTAGAGGCTCATCTTTTTTTAAAGAAAGATCGGTCAGAACCGTCACCAGCCTGAACCGGGCTCCAATTTGAGGATTTATTAAAAGATTATTTCTGCCGATCCAACCCAGACCGGCCAGCACTCCTATTTCTTTATGGGAAAGATGGGCTTGCTGTTTTTCCCAGTTAATAATCTGGGAAGCAGGAACAGGAAGTGCCTGAAATCCCCTTTCCTGGATCCGAGAAGACAGTAAAAAAGCTCCCCGGTCAAGGAAGAAATTCACCTGCCGGTAGTGATGGAAATAAAGAGAGGTAGGATGGTCATCGATATCTTCAATAACCGAATCTAACAACCTTTTCCCCAGGCTAATAGCGGAATCGAACCACAAACATGTTTCTTTTGAAAACCTGAATTTGTCCCTGATTTCTCTAATATCAGCCACTCCGAATAAGGAAAAGCCGAGGTCGAAAGCAAGTGTTTTTATTTCTTGGTAATTCTGTTCCGGTTTGGTCATGGGTTTTATTCTAATTGGACGGAATGATATCTGTCAATTTAAGATAAAACAGAGCCAGGTTTCCGTTGACACTTTTTTTTAATTCTCCTATTATGAGGCCTTGAATTTAACCTTCCATTTTCGCCGGCAAGGAGAGAAATCATGGTGGAACAAACCCTGGGAATAATCAAACCCGATGCTGTTAAGAAAAAACTAATCGGAAAAATTATCCAGCGAATTGAAGAAGAAGATTTTAATATTTTAAAGATGAAAATGCTTCATCTTACCAAGGAACAAGCGGAAGGTTTTTATATTGTACATAAAGACAAACCTTTCTATGACAGCCTGACTGATTTTATGTCCTCTGGCAGAATTGTGGTTCTTCTCCTGGAAAGAGAAAAGGCCCTTTCTCACTGGAGAAAGGTCATGGGGGCCACTGACCCGGCTTTGGCTAAACCGGGGACTCTTCGTCAGGCCTTCGGCTTTTCCATTGAAAGAAATGCGGTTCACGGCTCGGACAGCCAAGCTACGGCTGAATGGGAAATCCAGTACTTTTTAAACTCTGAGAAAGAATAATTTTCTTTTTAAATCCTTCATTCTTCTCTAAAAAACAAAATATTTAGAAAAATTTTTCATTTTTTTCCCCACTTTTTCCGGTCATCTCCGACTCAATATATAGAAAGGAGGTGACTATAGCCTACGATATCAAGTAGATTTTCTGCTAAGTGATTTTTTAATAATAACTTAGGCCCTAAAATCGCTTGACAAATTATATGCAGCAATTTAGATTAAACAGGGCGTTCTGGAAGAAGATGGAGGGGAAAATCTAGCTTAGAAACTCAAGATCACATTTCTCAGCCTGAATCCTTTTTATCTTTCTTCCTAAACGTTCTTTAATTTTAAAGGAGGTACGCAGATGCGTAAAAAAAATTATTTTAAGGCCGCAGCCATCCTTGCTTGTCTGGGACTTTTGCTGTTGACCGTTCCCGGAACCTATGCTCTGGAGAAAAACTCTCCTAAAATCGACTTCAAGCTGATGTTAAAAAAACCGGCAGCGATGCTTTCATCCATTCTTTCCTTTATCCCTATATTCGATAACGGAAAAACAGAAGCCGCTTTAAGTGATGACTCCGGCAAAAGCGGAAAGAAGGTTAAAATTACAGGCGCTCGTAGCATTGAGACACCAAGTGATGATGACTAATAATTTTTGTTAAATTCATTCAATAAAAACATTATTCCCAAGGCGAGAGGGAAAAAAAATTAACCCTCTCGCCAAAAAAGGGAATTTTAAAATTCAACAATAATCCATCACCCCCTAATTCACCCTAAGGGGCGATTGATTCCTGTTTTAATCTTGTCCATAATAAGGGATGAGGTTCATTCCGGGCATGGACAGGAAAACAAAATTCTCCCAGGGTATTTTTCATATTCTTTTACCTCTAATTATCTTATTAGTCTGGCAGCCGGTTTCAGGTTCAGAGAAAAGTAAATCCAGTCTGGGAAGAGCGGAGGAATATTATGCCAAGGGGGAATTTGAAAAGGCCTTAGCTGATTACCAGGATGCTTTGGCAAAATTAAAAAAAACCGGGAATGAAGCAGAAGAAATCCCTTTTCTTCTTAAAATCTCCCATGTTTTCTGGAACCTGGGCCGAATGGACCAGGCAGAAAAGTACTGCCGGAAAGCATCAGAGCTTGCTTCCAAGCACGGCCTTGAAGAATATATCTCCCGGACAGAAATTCTGCTTGAAATCCACCGGTTATACAACCGGGGCAAAGAAAGAAGAAGGGAGCTGGATTATTCCGGCTCAAGGTCTGCCTACGAAAAAGCCATCCAGCTTGCCCGGAAATTCAACCTGCCTGAATATGAACTTAAGTGTCTGAGGCAATTGAGTATAACCGAATATGAGGAAGGTAACTTCTCAGAATTTTATTCATTTAATAAAAAAGCTTTAGACATTGCAAAAAAAATAAATCATGATTTAGAGAAGACAAGATGTTTAAATAATATGGGATTATTTTTTCTTAAAGTTGATAATTATTCAAAATCATTAAAACATTTTGAAGATGCATTACAAATTGCCCAGACTAATAATTTTTTTAGAGAACAAACAAATTGTTTAAATAATATAAGTATTATTTATAAAAATTTAGGGGAATTCGAAAAGTCTTTAATATATTTATTTAAAAATCTCGAAATAGAAAAAAAACTTAAGAATTTAAAAAATCAAGCAATTTATTTTAATAATATTGCTGTCACATATAGAACTAAAGCAATTATATCTAATTCTGAAGAAGATTATTTGAAGGCAGAGAAATATTTAATTGAATGCTTAAATTTATCAATAAAAATTAATGATAATAAGATAATAACTAATGTTCTTAATAATTTAGGAACAGTTTATTCAGGTTTAAATAAAAACACTAAAGCTCTCCAGTATTTCCAGGAAGCTCTAAAAAAAGCCCGGGAGATCCAGGACGTAGAAGCTAAAGGCATAATCCTTAACAACATGGGAATAGTCCACTATAATCTGGGTAATTACCAGGAATCGACCCGTTACTACCAGCAGGCAATCAAATTGGCCTTAGGAATCCAGCGGGGGCAAATCCTCTGGGAAGCTTATCTTGAACTGGCCAAAGCTTATGAAAAACAGGGCCAGCTTGAAGCAGCCCTGGATAATTACCAAAAATCAATTGATATCATTGAAAACATCCGCTCCCAGATTGAACTGGAGGAATTCAAGGCCCGCTTCCTGGGAACAGATAAAAGACTGGAAGCCTATTACTCTCTTATTAATCTGCTGGTTTTGCTTAATGAATCTGATCCGGATAAAGGCTATGACCGGCAGGCTTTTTATTTTCTGGAAAAAGCCAAGGCCAGGGCTTTCTTGGACAGCCTGGAGCTTTCCAAGTTCAAAATATATCAGGGAGTCGATATTGAGCTTCAGAACAGGGAAAAAGAATTGACCCGGGATATTTCCCTGCTCTATACCAAGCTCTTGGCTGCCGAGCTTTCAGCAGAGGAAAAAGAAAACCTGCAAAAGGAGCTGTGGCAAAAAGAAGAGCTGCTCCAATCACTGAAGCGGGAAATCCGCTCCAAAAATCCGGCTTATGCCGGCTTGAAATACCCGGAAATTTCAACCCTTGAAGAAGCCCGGAAGCTTCTGGACAAAAAAACAGCTTTTCTGGCTTATTGTCTCGGCCAGGAAAAAAGCCTGGCTTTTCTTGTAACCAGGGATAATCTCAGTATTTCTGTCCTCCCCTCCCGTTCTGCTCTACAGGAAATGGTAAGAGACCATTTAAAAAGAATAACCGACAAGGGAAACCAGGATTTTTCATCGGGAAAAAAACTATTTGAAAGCCTTATCGGCCATTCCCTTAATAAAAACATCCGGAACCTGATAATTATTCCTGACGATATTCTCCACTATCTTCCCTTTGAAACCATTGTCCGGCAGCCGGCTAACCGCTGGCTGGTAGAAGACTTCAACATAAGCTATGCTCCTTCGGTTTCATCACTCAGGGAAATAATCAGCCGCAAGAGAGAGAACGGAGAAAAACGGCAGTCCGATATTCTGGCTGTAGGTGATCCTTACTTCGGAGCATCAGAAGCTGACCATGACAACGGCGAAGATGTTTTTCAGGATTTTTATTCTTCCCATACTTTCAGTTTTTTCAGGCTGCGGTACAGCCACACTGAAATAGAAAGAATCAAGTCCCTTTTCGGCAAAAAAGCCCGGACTTTCGTCCGGCTTGAAGCCTCTGAAAATAATATTAAAAAACATAACCTGAACAGCTACAAGATTCTTCACTTTGCCACCCACAGCCTGATTGACGACAAAGTTCCGGAAAGATCAGCTATCATTCTCTCTTTGGACGGAGATCCAGCCGATGATGGGTTCCTCCAGATGAGGGAAATCTATAGCCTCCACCTGAACGCTGACTTAGTCACCCTTTCATCCTGCCAGACTGGTCTGGGGGAGTTTATAAGAGGGGAAGGAATCGAAGGTTTGAACAGAGCCTTTTTCTTTGCCGGAGCCTCTTCGGTGTTAATGAGCCTCTGGGCTGTTAACGACCAGGCTACCTTCCAGTTAATGGAGCGTTTTTACCACTATCTCCGTTCAGCCGGGACTATCAGCTCAGCCTTACGCCAAGCCAAACTGGAGATGGTTCAATCAGAGGTCCTTTCCCATCCTTACTACTGGGCCGGCTTTATTGTCTCCGGCCAGGCCAACCAGCCGGTTTTTCCCAAAACAAACCTGGTCTGGTTGTTAATCATCCTTTCCTTACTGGGCCTTGGTGTTCTGGTTTTATTGGTCTTAAGAAAAGCAAACGGCAAGGCAAAATAGCCTGCTCCCTCCGCTATTAATCCATTTTTTTGGAATTGATGAGATTATTTTGTATTTTCTTCCTTCTATATATAATGTAAAGGAAATAATTTTTTTCAGTATAAGCAGATGACAAAACCCAAAAAAGTGAACCGGGCTGCCAAAGAAAAGGAATTCGAAGCCGTCTTCAACCGCTTCCATCAGTTCATCCGGATGAATATCCATAAGTATGATCTCATTAAGAGTGGGATTGATGCTGAAGATATCCTGCAGGATATTAAAATAAAATTATGGAAAATATTTAAAAATGAGAAAAAAATAAAAAATTATGCGTCTTATATAAAGAAGGTGGTTGATACTTCAGTGATAGACCACATCAGGAAGTTCCGCAAGGAAGAGGGCATCATCAACCTTGAAATCCAGAGAAAAATATCAGAAAGGTCCGTCAAATACCAGCAGGACGGCACAGAAAATATAAACCTGAAAAAAATCCTTAATGAGGCCTTGGAAGAACTAATCAACTCCAGGAAAAGGGTGGTTAAACTGTTTCTTTTAAATATGAGCCTGGAAGATATTGCCCTGGCCTTAGGCTGGACCAAAGATAAAACCCGGAATCTTCTCTACCGGGGCCTTGACGACCTTAAACACAGCCTCCGGGCAAAAGGAATTGAATATGAAGATTGACCGCCATAAACTTCAGCAGGAGATGGCCGGGCTGTTAGCAGAAAACCGTCCTCCTTCCAGGAAAAATTGTCCTTCTCCCAGGGCCCTGCTTGCTTTTTTCAGAGGAAAACTAAACCAAAAATCAGCCGGAAAACTTGCTGATCATCTGAGCACCTGCTTCTACTGCGCCGGTGAGTCAGCAGCTATAAGAGAAATCATTAAAAATGAAAAAAATTTAATCCAGGATATAGAAAAGCTTCACCAAAGTTCCGGCCGCAAGGTTTTCTTTATTAACTGGAGATTTGCGGCCGGCCTTACCGGAGCGGCAGCCCTGTTTCTCCTTATCTTTTTTCTTATAAATCCTTTCTCAAACCGGGATTACAGAGCCCACCGCGATTCCCCCTTCAGTGTTCAAGCCCCCCGTTATCAATCTGCTCCTCATCCTGCTCTTGTTTTCCAGTGGGAAAAAGTGGAAAAAGCCCGGGCCTACAGCTTGGAACTTTTTGACCCGGCCCTCTATCCTCTCTGGAAGAGCTCCAGGACTGAAACCAACCGCCTGAAACTTCCTGATAACGTTTTAGACCAGCTTGAAAAGAGTAAAATTTACTTTTGGGTTCTCACTGCTTACCTTGAGGGAGGAGAAAAAATTGAATCACCCCTCTATCATTTTACTTACAACCTGCAGCAGCTTTTCTAAAACTCTATAGTGGAAAGAGCATCTCCATTTAAAACAAAAGCTCCCCAGTAATGGGGATGGGAATATTTTTTCGACCGGAGCATCTCCTGCTTAGTTTTACCAAGAGCTTCCGCCTTGTTCATTCCCCTGTATAAATTGGTGTAGAAACTCAGCATGAAATCAGCGGCCGGCCGATCCTCAATATTCCAGAGGGTAGAAACAACCGACCGGGCTCCGGAGATAAAAAATACCCGGGGAAGCCCAACCAGGCCTTCTCCTCTCTCCAGAGTGCCTTTGCCGGTTTGACAGGCAGACAGCACCACCATTTCAGCCTCTATGGGACAGGTGTAGACTTCTCGCACCTGAAAAAACCCATCCTCCCGGCTGCTTGAAAGTTGGGATAAGACAAGAGCAGAGCGGAAGGGAAAACTAAGATCAAGAAAGCCGTGGCAGGCAAAATGAATAACCTGGGCCTGCCGAATATCTTCCTGTTTCAAGACTTCTTCCCGGGCATTTTCTCTAAGAAAAATCTTGCTCTTCGATTCAGGGAACAGCCGGGAAATCTTTTTGACCTCTCTTTCGCTTCCGGGAAGAGGAGATAGGCTGAAGCCCTGGCTTTGATAGACATCCATCAGAATCTCGGCTGAAGAAACCCGGCGGGAAAAAAGAGAAATTTTTTGCCCGCTGTAAGAGGGGTTACCCAGCCCCAGGAAATGAACCGGATAAGATTTTTTCTCCCTGGTATTTAAAAGAGCCAGGGAAGAAACAGAAGGGGAATAAGATACGGAGTAACGGGAAGTAAGAAACTCCTCTTTTTCAGAAGAAAAGGGACTACTTAAAGTTTCAAAAGGAAGAAAAAACAGCACATCATCAGGCACTATAATCAGCCGTTTTATATTTGGCGGGAAAACTTTCTCTGCCCGGCCTAAGAGTTCCCGGTAAAGACGCCTGGAAGCCGGACCTCCCAGAAAATCACCTGAGGGAGGGCTGGAAAGAAGCTTCAAATAACCGCGCAAAGAGTCCTTGATTTCTTCTCTTCCGGGAAGGGCAAAAAAATGACCATCATCCCTGGTTAAGCAGATTAAAAGAGATTTCTTCTCGCCGATAAAATACTCAACCACTGCCGTATCACTACCGGTCAGGTTTTCCTGAGCCCACTCAAGAGTGACCTGTTGAGGTGAAAATATCTGGGCCAGCTCCGGACTGAGATAACGCATTTGACTGAGAAAAACTAAGTAAGCTTCTTCCTGCCGGGCAAGCTCCAGGCGGAGTTTTTCCTTTTCTTCTTGAGAAAGGCCGGGCCGGGACAGGTTTTGCCTAAGAGAGAAAAAATTAAGGCTAAAGGCTTTTTCTTTCTCTCTCATTTCCTCCGGCAGAAGCTCCTGCCATAAAACCCGCGATACTCCCAGACTCTCCAGAAAAGCCCTGGCCTTGGCTTTCTCCACCACCTTAAAAATTTTTTCCTTGTTTTCCCGGGAAGGCTGCTTGTTGAATTCTTCAAAGAGAAGATTTACCAGAGATTCATAAACCACAGCTTTGTCGCTGGAAAAGGAAGCCTTATAGACATCCAAAGCAATTAAGCTTCTTATCTTTTCTATTTCTTTTATAGACTGTTCATAAGCCCGGGCAGCCTGCTCCGGCTCTCCCATTTTTTCATACAGGCAGCCCAGGCCGAAATAAGCTTCCCAGAGAATTTCTCCGTCAGCCAGTTTTTTTCCAACCGAGATTGCTTTTAAAAATTCTTTTTCCGATTCTTTGTATTTTGATAATTTATATTGAGATTGACCGATATTAGCTAAAATCATTCCCAAAGAATGGTAATCACAAATCTCTTCTGCAATATAATAAGCAGAATCAAAAGACTTATTTGCCTCTTCATATTTATTTAAATCTAAATAAACAAATCCAATATTATTTAAAGCTTTTAAAGTAATATTCTTATTATCCAATTTTTTTGAAAGGCTTAAACCTGCATTAAGATATTCTAAAGACTTATGAAGTAATTTGTTTTTATCTTCCTTTTTCTTACTCATAAGATATGAAATTAAACCCAAGTTTAATAAAGTCGAGGCAATATTGTTTTCATTATGAAGCTTTAAATTTATTTCCAAAGATTCATTTAAGAACCTATATGAACTGTCTAAAATACCAAGCTCAAGATATATAATCCCAGTGTTATTTAAGCAGTCTGATTCCAGGGAAGGATTATTAAGTTTTCTGGCAATCTCCAGGGCTTCATGACAATAAACCAGAGCCCTGGAGTAGTCATTTTTTTTCCAATGATAAATTCCCAGATTATTCAAACACATTCCCACTTCCCGGGTGTGGTTAAGCTTTCTGGCTAAGGCCAAGGCTTTCTCATTAAGTGAACGAAATTTGACAAAATCAAAAGAGCACCAGTAAGTAATACTTAGCTGACGGAGACACTTTAATTTGTGATCCGGGCTGTTTATTTTCTCAGACAGTTCAATGGCTTTGGCAAAACTTTTCTCTGATTGTTCATAGTCACCAGCAGACCTGAATTTTTTGCCTTCCTTATAATATTTAAATATATCCAGAATATTCGTTGTTTTCTTCCGGATTTCTTTTAAATTATTTCTCCCGGCAATTTCAGAAGCCTCATAATAATACGGTTCTGAATCCTGAAGTTTTCCCTCATTCCAGAGAAGATCACCCAACTGAATCAAGGCGAAAATTTTCCTCCCAACATTTTCGCTTGTTCTTGCCTGCCTCAATTTTTCCTGAAAAAACTCAAAAGCCTCAACATACCGGCCTTCCTGACGGAGCCTGATTCCTTCCTTAAAATCCCCGGCGGGAGATAATCCGGGTTCCCAAGGCTGCCGTTCCTGGGGATTCTGACCAAGAAAAAATAAACAGCCGGCCAGCAAGCCGATAAAAAGGCCTTTTTTCCCTGGATTTTTCCGGTTGGATAATTGCATTTAACTTTCCGTAAAAAATATAAAGAATAACCCTTAAATGTCAAATACTAATTACAATTTGCGGTTTTTCTGATGAATCTTTCCTTTTTATATTCCCCTAACTATCTATGTTGATTTTTTTTCCCCCTTAACCTAAGATGACATTTCTAATCAATATAGGAGACGGGGATGAAAAGAAAAATTTCCCATTTGCTTATTTTTTTAATAATTCCCTGGCTGTCTCTTTTCAGCCAGGATAGACCCGGAGTCCGAGAATTCGGGATTAAAACAGGCATCCTGGAACCCGGCCCTTTAAACGCCATCACCGATGTTGAAGGAGTCCTGGTAGGTCAGGTAACCCTGGTCAAAGGAGATGATATCCGCACCGGAGTTACTGCAATTCATCCTCATTCAGGCAACATCTTTCAGCATAAAGTACCTGCGGCTGTTTATGCGGCCAACGGCTTTGGAAAACTGATGGGATTATCCCAGATTGAGGAACTGGGAAACTTGGAAACACCCATCATCCTGACCAATACGCTGAGTGTTCCGGTAGCTGCCGACGCCTTAACCGACTATATTCTCTCTCTGCCGGGAAATGAAAAGATTGGTTCGGTCAATGCTGTGGTCGGTGAAACCAATGACGGCTGGTTAAATGATATCCGGGGAAAACATATTCAAAAACAACATGTCCTGGAAGCTATTAGAGCCGCTTCATCCGGACCGGTGGAAGAAGGAGCAGTAGGAGCCGGCGCCGGAACTACCTGTTTCGGTTACAAAGGGGGAATCGGCACCTCCTCGAGAAAGCTGCCCGAGTCAAGAGGAGGCTACACTGTAGGAGTCCTTGTTCAAACCAATCACGGAGGAATTCTGACCCTAAACGGCCACCAGGTTGGCCTTCACCTTGGGCGCTATTTTATGAAAAGCGCCTTAGAGGACGAAAAGGCCGGTTCCTGCATGGTTGTGGTGGCCACTGATGCCCCCCTCTCAAGCCGGAATCTTAAGCGCTTGGCCAAACGGGCTCTTTTGGGAATTGTCCGGACAGGCGGCTTTTACTCCAACGGAAGCGGAGACTATGCCATCGCTTTCTCAACGGCTGAAGAGCTAAGAGAAGACCATCACTCAACCTCTCTTTTTCTAACGAGAAAAACTCTTCGTAATGACCAAATGTCACCGCTTTTCCTGGCCGCCGCCGAAGCCTGTGAGGAAGCCATTCTCAATTCCCTTTTCAAAGCTGAATCCATGACCGGAAAAGACGGGCATACTGCAGAAGCGCTTCCTCTAAAAAAAATCAAGGATCTTATCAATCAAAAAGAAAAGCCGTAAAATGAAACAGCGTAAAACAATCGGCATTCTCGGAGGAATGGGACCGGAAGCAACTTCCTATATGTTTCAATTGATTATAAAGCACACCAAGGCCGAAAAAGATCAGGAACATGCACCGGTAATAGTAGTAAGCCATCCCCACATTCCTCCCCGCACCGATGCTATCCTGGGGAAAGGCCCTGATCCGACACCCTTCATAATCGAAGCTGTCTCCGTGCTAAAAAAAGCCGGCGCAGATTTTATCATCATGCCCTGCATCACGGCTCATTATTTCTTGCCAAAAATTACAAATCAATCACCGCTTCCTTTTCTTAACCTCCTGAACGAGACCGCTTTATGGATAAAAAATAAGCTTCCGGAGGTAAAAAAACTCGGTCTTATCTCAAGCAGCGGCACAATTTCCTCCCGTCTATTTCACCGGGCTTTGGCTGAAGAAGGCTTAGCGGTTATCCATCCTCAAGAAGAAAGACAGCGCTTAGTTATGGAAGCCATCTTCGGCCCCAGCGGAATAAAAGCCGGCCAGACTGAAGGGCCTCCAAAAGATATAATTATAAAAACAGCAAGAGCTCTCATCGAAAGAGGGGCTCAGGCCATTATTGCCGGCTGCACCGAAGTACCGATTGTCTTAAAACAAGAAGATATATCCGCACCTTTGGTTGAGCCCATGAAAATCGGAGCCCTAAAAGCAATTAAGACAGCCGGATTACAAGCTAAAGAATAATAATAAAATTTTTACAGGGATGAATAATTTTTTAAAGAGGCGTTGCCGCGCCAAGTAAAGGAAATTTTTATTCATCACTCTTTAAGGAATCTTCAGCTTTTCTCACCTTTCTCGCTCTTCCCGATCCTCCACGTGTTGATCTCGTTTGTCACATTAGCTTAGTTTATCCGGCCTCACTCCTCTTAAAAAAACTTGATAAACCAGATAAACGCAATTAATTGAATAAGCTCTTTTTGCCCGTCTCTCCCCCTCTTTTTTTATTTACTGAATAGACTTAACCGACAAAATAGACTAAATAGACTATTCATATTTTCTTGCTCATCTTGACAATAAGGGAAGGATAGATTATAAATTTCTTACCATAAAGAAAGTAAGGAGGTGAGGAGGTTTGGCGTTCGTTGTGGTAGAAGAGGGCGAATCCCTGGAAAGCGCCTTGAAGCGTTTCAAAAGAAAAGTCCAGCAGGAAGCAATTATTAAGGAAATTAAAAGGCATTCCATTTACTTGAAGCCCGGAGAACGGAAACGGATGAAAGAAGCTCAAGCCCGCAAGAGAATGCGCCGGCGGCTCAAAAGAGAAAGAGAACTGGAATACTAACCATCCTCCAAAACTTCACATCCAAAAAAGCGTGATTCTTTTTCTTTGAAGAACAGTTTAGCAAGGCAAAAAAGTTGTCAGTTGATAATAAACCTATTGAGACAAAACCGTCCTGGCTGAAGCGAAGCCTTCCCAACAATCAGAATTACTTCTCTGTTTCCAATCTTCTCGAAAGAAAAGGCCTTCACACCATTTGCCGAAGCGCCCGCTGTCCCAATATAGGCGAATGCTGGTCGCAGAAAACAGCCACTTTCCTCATTCTGGGCGATATCTGCACCCGGAATTGCGGCTTCTGTGCCGTCAAAAAAGGAACACCCGCTCCCCTGGATTTAGATGAACCGGAAAAAGTGGCTGAAGCTGTAGAAACAATGGGCTTGAGATATGCTGTTATAACTTCGGTTACCCGCGATGACCTAAAAGACGGAGGAGCCGGACATTTTGTTAAAACAATTCAGGCCGTAAGAAAAAAATGCCCCGGAACAAAAATTGAAGTTCTTATTCCTGATTTCAAAGGAAATGAAAACGCTCTTCAAGCTGTTGTCCAAGCTGTTCCTGATATAATAAATCATAACCTGGAAGTGCCTGAATCCTTCTACTTGAAAATAAACCGTCCCCGCGGGAACTATAAGCGGTCGCTGCAGGTTCTGGCCCTGGTTAAGGAGAGGGGAATTCCGGCAAAATCAGGCCTTATGCTGGGTCTGGGAGAAACAGAAAAAGATATTGAACAAACTTTAATCGCCTTGCGCCTGGTATCGTGCGATCTCCTTACTCTGGGACAATACCTCCAGCCCTCTAAGGCTCATGTCCCGGTTAGAAAATATTATTCTCCCTCTGAATTTAACTTGTTGAAAAAGAAAGCCTTGAGTCTGGGATTTAAAGGAGTTGAAGCCGGCCCTTTAGTAAGAAGCTCTTACCGGGCTCACCGCCTTTATCAAATAACCTGTGAAGCTGCCGGGTAAAGTTAAATCATGAGATATCTGGTTTTTTCCGATATTCACAGCAATCTGGAAGCTTTCCAGGCTTTACTGGAATATGCCGCAAGACTCAAAATAGACGGCTATTTATTCCTGGGAGACCTGGTGGGCTACAATGTCTCGCCCGATGCTTCGATTGAACTAATTCAAACTCTTAAGCCGCTCCGGCTGATAAGAGGAAATCATGATAAGGCGGTTTGCGGCCTGGATGAGCTGAGCTCTTTTAATCCCATTGCCGCCTCAGCCATCACCTGGACCCGGCAAAACATTAAAGAAGACAACCTAAAATATCTACAGAGCCTTGAGCAAGGTCCCCGGGAAATAGAGGGCGAGGATATAACTATCTGTCATGGAGCTCCTTTTGACGAAGACTACTATCTTTTCGGCGAATTTGATGCGGCTGAAGCTTTCCTTCACTATAACACCTCCATTTGTTTTTTCGGCCATACCCATTTTCCCTGCCTCTATGCCAGAAAGAACTGGAATGTGGAAGGAACTTTTCCCGGAGGAGGGAAAAAAGAAATCAGGTTGAAAGAGAACACCAGTTATCTCATTAATCCGGGCTCTGTCGGCCAGCCCCGCGACAGAAATCCCAAAGCATCATGTGCCGTCTATGATTCGGAAGTCCGGAGTATAACTTTTCACCGCTTTAAATACGATATAAAAAAGACGCAGGAAAAAATCCTTAAGGCCAATCTGCCAATCCCGTTGGCAGAAAGACTCAAACTGGGGATTTAAGGAGCACAAATGAAAGCAACTCTTTTTAGTTTTCCGCCTGTAAATCTCTTTTTGCTCAAAGGTGAAACAGGACTGCGGGAAGTAAAATACTTGAAAAACAAAGATGATTATTCTGCTTATATAAACAGCTTTGGTCCGGATGCATCATCAAGCCCGGAAAGTTTCGCTCAGGAAATAGAACTTTTTAAAGAATACTTCCAGGGAAAACCGGTTGATTTTAAATTTCTTTCTCTTGACTTAAGCCGGGGGACCACGTTTCAAAAGGCAGTCTGGAAGGAAACAAGAAAAATTCCCTACGGAAAAACATCAAGCTACCGGGAGCTGGCAAAAAGCCTGGGACACCGCGGTTACCGGAGCATCGGTCAAGCGCTGGGAAAAAATCCTTTTCTAATCATTGTCCCCTGCCACCGGGTTTTAGGGGCTGACGGAAGCCTGGGAGGATTTTCGGCCGGATTACACCTGAAGAAATATCTTCTGGGATTGGAAAAAACCGTACCGGATAAATAATCCCGGCTCTTTCAAAAAACCCCAAAAAACCTCTCTAATTGCAAGCATCGCGGTTTTGGAAATGATTCTTCTCTCATTCAAGGGGATTGGCATAACAGTAAACACAGGAATGAGGGCAGTGCTGGGTGTAACTTCCGATATCAATTGATTCGGTACAGCGGCAGTAGCGCCTTTGAGAGGTATCTTTTTTCAGAGAAGCCGGCTCACCATCAGGATGAAGAGCCTGGAGAAGAGAACCGTCAATGCAGGAAGAAGCCTTGATCCCAGGGATATCTTCAAGATAATTCTGGCAGCAGCAGTAAAGCTTAAGCCCAAAGTTCCGGCTTATTTCAGCCAGCCGGGAAGCATCTTTTCTTTTTTGCTCCTCAGAAGGATCAAGGAAAAAAAATTCCCTTTTTTCCGCCCGGCGCTTGGCCTTTTTATACCACTGGGCAAAACTGAACCGGACATTTTTTATGCCAACTTGACTTAATTTTGGAGCAAGCTCTTCGAAAAAAAATAAATTCGACCTCGGAGTCCCCTCCTCCAGCCAATAAACGACCGGATCAAAGCGAGCGCTTATCATTCGACCATCTTTCAGCCAGTCAACAAGCGGATGCAATTGAGCCATTGCCCTGCCGGGAGAACAAACCCTGGGTTCAATCTCTGTTCCCCCCAGGCCGGTTATGGTGAAATGGAGATAAATCTGCCTGTATTTTTTAAGGTGCTGGCGGAGATTTTCCCGGTTATAAAGAATATTTGAAAAATCTTTTGACCAGAGAACAAGAGTGTGGACCTTATCCGGATTCAGACAGGCTTCATAGCTCCGGCCTGAAGGGCCGATTACTTCGGCTTTTTCCTCTTCCAGAACCCGGCTCAGCCAGCGGGGAAAGAAAGAAACAAGATCTGTCCTCCGGCTGGCGCTTATTACCACCTTCATTCTTCTTGACACACTTCCCGCTTAAATTTAGTATTTTAGAATAGAAATGACAAATCCAACTTCAGTCCTTCAGGCAAAAAATCTGATGAAACGTTTCGGCAGCCGCTGGGTGGTGAATAATGTAAGCATAAAGATTGAACCGGGTAAAATAGTGGGCTTACTGGGCCGGAACGGAGCCGGCAAAACCACTACCTTCCAGATGATAACCGGGCTGCTTAAGCCGGACAGCGGCCAGGTGCTTCTTGATGCCCTGGATATATCAAAAACTCCATCCCATAAAAGAGCCAGGCTGGGTATCACCTATCTTCCCCAGGAAAGCTCGGTTTTCCTTAAAGCAGATGTTCTGACCAATCTCCTGATGGTACTTAAAGAATACGAGCCTTCGCCGGAAAAACAAAAAAGCACTGCCCGGGAGCTGCTTGAAGAACTGGGATTAACCTCTCTTTCTTCCCAGCCGGCTTACAGCCTTTCCGGAGGTGAAAGACGCCGTTTAGAAATCTGCCGGGCTCTGACCCTGGAACCGAAATTCCTTCTCCTGGATGAACCGTTTACCGGCATTGATCCTCTTACCATAAGAGAACTCCAGAATATCTTTCATCAATTAAAAGAGAAAGGAATCGGTATTCTTCTTTCCGACCACAATGTAAGGGATACGTTCGCTATCTCCGATCACGCTTACATCATAGATGAGGGAGAGCTGTTGGTTGAAGGGACTCCCCGTGAGGTAGCTGCCGACGAATCCGCCCGCCTTCGCTTTCTGGGAAAAGATTTTAAATTAGGCCGGGAAAGGACTTACAGTTCTTCTCTTGGGAAAAGCTGATTTCCCAGGGTTTTTCCAAGAAAAACAAAAAACAGAAAGAAATAGACTGCCAGAAGGATAAGAAAATAAACAGCCACTGCTAGGCTTGAACGGCTGACAACAGCCCGGAAGGAGACTCCGAGCAGCCGGCCGGCCAGAAGTATTGAGACCGCCCAGAAAATCCCGATAAAAAAGATATCAAAAAGGAGAGCTTTTACCCAGGGAGCAAATTTAAAGGCCCGGGTGATTTTGGCCAAGGCAGGTTCTTTCTCTTCTTCTAAGGCGTCAAAAGGTAAAGGTTTCTGGTCCACAGTTTCCGGAAATCCCATGGTTGTCTCAAGCGAAAGCCTCTCATCAGGAGTGGGTTGTATCAATTCTTCTTCTTGAGTTTCCGGTTCCTCCTCTTCTTCTCCGGTTTCGCCAGGAAACTCATCCTCCATCTCACCGTGGATTTCCTCCGGGGCAGCACTTTCCGGAGAGATTTCATCTGGAGGGTATTCCTCTGGAACTTCTGCCTCCTTCGTATCTTCCTCCTTAAGACTGGATGCCCAAGGGGGGAGGCCTTCTTCGGTCTTAGTTTTTTTCCTTTTCTCTTCCCTTTCTTTTTTCAGGGATTCAAGAAACTGCTCAATCTCTTCTTTTTCCTTTTCGGCCGGATCTACCAGGCGCTCAAGGTCTTCTGTTTTAAAATCAAGAATGGGCTCTCTTTCTTCACCTTCCCGGGCTTCATCAGGGGGAAAAATTTTTTCTTCCAATTCCTCATCAACCGCTTCATCTCCGGTTTCTCCCTCCTCTTCTTGTTCTTCTTCAAACGGTTCTTCCGGGGCTTCTCCTTCCTTTTTCTTCAACAATTCCTCTTCCTCATCAAATCCAGGCTCTTCGGCTATTTCCTCTTCCTCAGTTTCTGCAAAAGTTTCCTCCGTATCTTCCCTTTCCTCTGACTTTTCTTCAAGCCCTATTTCACCGGTTTCTTCCGGTTTTTCTTCATCATCCACCAGAATAACAGGCTCTTCTTCTTCTTCTTCCGTCTCCTCTCTAAGCTCGGTTGATTCTTCTGCAGGCCCTTCTTTTTCCTCATCTTCTTCGATAGACTCCTGAGTCTTTTCTCCGTCAATATCCATTTCTTCTGAAACTTCTTCTTCCCGGGAAAACTCTTCTTCTAGCTGCTCCTCTTTTTTCTCTTCTCCTCCTTTTTTATCTTTTTTCTTTCTCATCCTGGACCCCCTTGCTTTTTTCCCCGGTTTATCCGGCTCAATATCTTCCGGGTACTCCTCCTCCCTCTCTTCATCTTCAATTTTATCTCCAGGAATATCCTCTTCAATAAATTCATCTTCCGGAAAGATAAGCCTTGTGCCGCAGCTTGAACAGAATTCCAACCCCTCATCTATTATGGAATTGCAGTAAGGACACCTTCTGACTGCCACTACCCTATTTATAAAAAGAAAAAAGCATCTTGTCAATCACAGTTTTTAAGGCGGAAATTGACATCCGCCGGCGACTGGATTAAAAATATAGTTGAGTGGGCGATTAACTCAGCGGAAGAGTGCTACCTTCACACGGTAGAAGTCGCAGGTT
>CAYTTR010000033.1:0-27240 GCA_964440805.1 uncultured Eubacteriales bacterium | reverse complement strand
GCTTCCGAATGACTGGATCACCGCAATGATGCCCGGGGTGATATCTTTTTCTGTGGCTGCCTTTAGGTATTTTATAAGTGCTTCTTTGCCGCAGACACAGAGTTAACAGAAGAAAATGGGCGAGGATAGAAAGAGTTAATTGTGTTTATTGAGTATTAAACAGTTTCGGGTTCGGTCTTCTCTTCCTTTTCTTTTTTCTTGGTTGAGATCTTGAAAGGAACATAAAGCGGGCAGAAGCCGATAATGCTGGTTAAAAGAAAAATAACGGCGATAATTCCCAGAATAACAGCCGCGGTTCCGGAAATCACTTTAGTAATGTAGAGAATAATCACCACTATGGCCAGGATGGTTCTGATAAGACGATCCCAAATGCCCATGTTTTTTTTCATTTCCTCTTCCTCCTTATTCGAAATATTCCCCAAGACAATATTATTTTGCCTGCCTGGATTGATAGAGTCAATAAAAAAACAACCAAAAACATTTTTTGACGGGAAATGTCCGGTTGTCCATAACTGTTGAATTTGTTAAAATTGAATATCCTATAAAACATACAGAAATCATATAAATAAATGAAATTTGAGCTGAAATGGATTGCTTGGGAAGCAACTCCCCGCTGCAACCTCAATTGTATTCACTGCCGGTCTTCCTCATCTGCCGGACTTAAAGAGAAATTTTCCACCGAGGAGGCTTTCAGGCTTCTGGATAAGGTGGCAATAGTAGCCTTGCCCGTTTTTGTCTTGACCGGAGGAGAACCTCTCCTTCGGCAGGATATTTTTGAGATTGCTTCCTACGGAACCAGGAAAGGGTTCCGGATGTGTCTGGCTACCAACGGGACAATAATTGATGATGATAAGTGCCGGAAAATAATTGATTCCGGAATAAAACTGGTCTCTCTCTCCCTGGATGGTTCTAAACCTGAAATTCATGATGATTTTCGCCGGCAAAAAGGGAGTTTCAACAGGATTCTCCAGGGAATAGAGAAGATTAAAAAGCATGAAATTGAATTCATTATAAATTCCTCTTTTACCAAAAGAAACAGTCATGACATACTCTCCGTCTACCGTCTCGCCAAAGAGCTTGGGGCCAAGGCCTGGTATATGTTCATGATTGTCCCCACCGGTCGAGGAGAAGAGCTTTTCCGGGAATTAATCCCCAAAGAGGACTATGAAAATATTCTAAATTGGCATTATGAGATGGAAAGAGATGAACAAGATCTGCTGGTAAGACCCACTTGCGCCCCTCATTACTACAGGATATTTGCTCAACGCTCAAAAGCTGAGAGGCTTCCGTTTCAAAGAAGAAGCTTAAGTTTTTCTACCGGAGGAGGGAAGGGGTGCGTTGCTGCCCAGAGTATAGCCTTTATAAATTTTGAAGGAGAAGTCATGCCCTGCAGTTATTTCCCTAAGTCCGCCGGAAATATAAAAGAAAAATCTTTTCCGGAAATCTGGAACTCTTCTCTGTTCACTGAATTGAGAGATTTTTCAAAATATGGAGGTAAATGCGGAATCTGCGAATACCTCTCCATTTGCGGCGGCTGCAGGGCTAGAGCTTACACAGTCAGCGGTGATTATATGGGAGAGGAACCTTTTTGTGATTATTCCCCCGGTGGGAGATAATCTTAATGGAGAAAACCATTTTAACTGTAATTAAGGGAGAAAAGGCGGAAAAAATCCCTGTCTGGTTGATGAGACAAGCAGGACGCTATCTTCCTTCTTACCGGAAGCTTCGGGAAAAACATGATTTTTTGAGCCTTTGTCTTACTCCTGAACTTGCCGCCGAAATCACCCTTCAGCCGGTGGAGATTCTGGATGTTGATGCCGCCATCATTTTTTCGGATATTCTTATTCCGGCCTTTGCTCTCGGTTTGGAATTTAATTTTTATGAAGGAAAAGGCCCTGTTTTTAAAAAACCGGTGAGGAATTCTGAAGATATAGAGAGGCTTAAGTCCGGCGACCTGACCGATGAACTTTTTATGACCGGAGAAGCTATAAAAATAGTCAAACAGAAACTTTCCCCGGATAAAACCTTGATCGGTTTCTGTGCCTCTCCCTTTACTCTTGCCTGCTACTTAGTTGAAGGAGAAGGGTCAAAAAGTTTTTCCAGGACAAAAGGCCTTATTGGTGAAAATCCGCTCCAATTTGAAAAACTGATGGAAAAAAACACTTCAGTTCTTACCAATTTCCTTAAAATACAAGCTGAAGCCGGGGCCGATGTCCTCCAGATATTCGATACCTGGGGAGGGATTCTTTCCCCGGCCGATTACCGGAAATTCGCTTTTCCCTGGCTGGAAAAGCTCATTTCGGGTTTTAGGGAAACATTCTCTCAGCCTCTTATTTATTTCATCCGTTCAAGCGGAGAGCTGTTTCCACTGTGTAAAAATCTTCCGGTAGAGGTAATGAGTGTGGATTGGACGATGAGCCTTTTAGAAGTTTCTGCTTTATTGGAAAACCGGTTTGTCCTTCAGGGTAATCTTGATCCGGCAGTCCTTCTTCAGAGTAAAGAGATTATAAAAAAAGAAACATGCCGGATTGTGGAGGAAGGCCGGAAGCTTAAAGGGCATATTTTTAACTTGGGGCACGGCATTTTGCCGGAGACTCCGGTTGAAAACGCCCGTTTTCTGATTGAGCTTGTTCATAACCTATAGTAGAAATGAAGAATATAATACTGGTCAATTACGGCGGCCCGGAAAAAGATTATCAAGTAAAAGATTTCCTGTTCAGGCTCTTTTCGGACCGGAACGTAGTCATGGTTCCCGGAAGCAGAGGGTTTCAAAGAAAACTGGCCTGGCTTATTAGCCGCCTCAGGGCGGGAAAGGTCAAAAAAAACTACCGGCTTATCGGAGGTTCGCCTCTGAATGAAATTACCCGCTCTCTTGTATCTGAACTTAACCGGGAAGGAAAAGATAGATACCAAATGGGCATGACTTATTCCCCTCCTTTTATTACCGAAGTGTTGGAAGGAGTGAGCGAGAGCGAGGTATACTTTTTCCCTCTTTTTCCTCATTTTTCCTTGACTACTACCGGAGCCTGCTTAGCTCAAGTACCTGGTAATGTAGGGAATGCCTTTTATATCAAAGAATACTGGCAGGATCCCGAATTTAATAAATTAGTTGTAAAAAAAATAAAAAAAGCATTAAACAAGACAGGTCCAGATGAAAAAACTGCTGTTCTTTTATCTGCTCATTCTATTCCTCTTGTTTATGAAGAAAGGGGAGATCCCTATCTTGACAGCATCAGAAAGCATTATACAGTTTTGAGCAAGGAATTGGCCGGCTGCCAACTTTTTCTCGGATTTCAGAGCAAACTTGGTCCTGTGAAATGGGCCAAACCGGAGGTGAAAGAAGTAGTCGAGGAAATTAAGGAAAGAAATTTCTCCCATCTAATTATATACCCCTTGAGTTTCGTCATTGATAATTACGAGACAGTTTTTGAGCTTGATTATGAACTAAAGAAAGATGTGGAGACTGGAAATGGACTTTCTTTCTCCCGTATTTCCTGCTTGAACACGGATCAAGATTTTGTCAAATTTATAATAAAAAAAGCGGATGAAGGGCCATGGTTAAAATTGGAGTAATTGGGGCCGGAATATCCGGTCTCACCACTGCTTTCTATTTAGCAAAATATTTACAAGAAAGGGGAGAGGATTTTACGGTTGATATTTACGAGAAATCCAACCGCCCGGGAGGAACCATTCATTCTTGTAAAAAAGAGGGATTTTTAGTTGAGGAAGGACCAAACGGATTTTTAGACAGCAAGCCTTCAACTCTTAGACTTTGTCAGGATCTGGGAATAAGTGAGAAGCTTCTTCCCGCCGATAAGTCTTCCCGCCGCCGGTATATATTGCTTAACGGAAAGCTTATTTTAGTGCCGGAAAAACCGGGGCAGTTTTTTAAATCCGATATTATGAGTTTCAAAGGAAAACTGAGATTATTCTGTGAATGGTTGATAAAAAAGGGGCCGGCCGAAAAAGACGAGACTATTGCTGAATTCGGCCGGCGCCGGATCGGCCGGGAAGCGGTGGAGAATCTTCTTGATCCCATGGTAACCGGAATTTTTGCCGGAGACCCCGAATCTTTGAGTCTTCGTGCCTGTTTTCCCCGGATCTGGGAGATGGAGCAGGAATATTCTTCTTTAACCAAAGCCCTGATGGCGATTAGAAAGAAGAAAAAGTCAGCCGGTCCGGCTGGACCCGGAGGAAATTTGACTTCATTTGAAGACGGTACGGATTACTTAATAAAAAAAATGGCCGGCCGGAAGGAACTTAATGTTTTTCTCAATAAAGAAGTAAAGAAAATCGATTTTTCAGATGATTCCTGGTTTATTGAAATAAGTAATAAAGTTTATGATGTGCTGGTAAGTGCAGTTCCGGCCTGTGCCTTTTCCGGGCTGTTAACGGAGCTTGTGTCTTCGGCTTCAGAAATAGTTGACCGGATTCCTTATTCCCCGATGGCGGTTATCGGCCTCGGTTACCGCAGAGAATTGGTTTACGGAAAGATTGATGGATTTGGTTTCCTCATTCCCCACCGGGAAAAAAGAAGGATCCTGGGTGCACTCTTTTCCTCCCGTATCTTTCCTGATCGTGCTCCCGAGAATTATGAATTGATTCAGGTAATGCTGGGGGGAGCTCGCTTTACGGAGATTTCGGCAATGGATGATAAAACTGTTCTGGAATTAGCCCTGGAGGAATTGTCTTCAATTCTCGGTCTTAATTCCCGGCCCGATTTTATCCATTTAGTCCGCTATAAAAAAGCCATTCCCCAATACAGGCGGGGGCATCTTTCCCTGCTTGAAAATCTTAAAGAAAAGCTGGCCCCTTTTAAAGGTCTTTTTTTCACCGGCAATGCTTTTACAGGGATAGGAATTAATGATTGTACCAAAGCCGGACTGGAGACAGCCCAAGCAGTTCTATCTTATTTAGAGAGGCGGTGAAATGGTTAAAATTCTATTTTTCTGCGCGCTGGGATTGAATCTGGCAGCTGTGATTTTCTTTTTCTTTTATGCTTATCGCCAGAAGGGTGTTTTTTTTAATTTAGCCACCCTTCTTCTTTTTCCGGGGACCCTTTGCTTGGGTGCAATGCTTTTTCTTTCCGGATTTACAAAAGATACTCATCCTGCAACCAGTTTTTTTGAAAGTTTTAACTTTTTTGCTTTTCTTCTCCTGGTGCTTTATTTTTTGGCGGAATGGAAGTTCAAAATAAGAATGCTGGGAACTTTTTTACCCCCGCTTGCTTTAATGTTTATTATTATTTCAATTGTTCTTCCCAATAATACTTTTCAACTGGAAGGAATTTATTCCCGTGCTGTTTTCGCCGTCCATACAGCCCTGTCTCTCCTCGGCAAAGCCTTTTTTGTTCTCTCTTTCATCGCATCCCTGTTTTATTTGATTCAAGAAAAAAATTTAAAAAGAAAAAAATTCAAAGGGACTTATTTCAGACTGCCTGCTCTTCCGGTGTTGGAGAAGATGGCCGGAGTCTCTATTTTAGCCGGTTTTCCCTTTTTAACAATCGGAGTTTTTTTAGGTTTTCTTATGGCAGCCGACAGGCTGGGTGGGCAGTGGTATTTTGATCATAAAATAATTTGGACCATGATAACTTGGCTTGTTTATTCCTGGTTATTTACGGCAATTGTTTCGGGACGCCTGCGAGGGAAAAAACTGGCTTATTTTTTACTGCCGGCTTTCCTTTTGGTTCTTACCTCTTATATTTTGGCTAACTATCTTTCTGAGTTCCACAATTTCTTATTTCAGGCCGGGGCAGGAAAATGACGGTTGATTTACTGGTAATGGGGATTAATCACCGTACAGCGCCGGTAGAAATGAGGGAAAAAATATCTTTTGCCAAAAGTGAATTAAGCGAATTCTGCCGAAAACTTCTTAAGCTCCCTTCCGTTACTGAAGCCGTAATCCTTTCCACTTGCAACCGTACCGAAATTATTGTGGGCCTTACAGAAATTCAGAAGACAAAAGAGATGCTTTTGAATTTCCTCACTGAAGAAAAAAAAGTAAACAAGGAGGAAATTCAGCCCTATTTTTATTTTTATTCTTCTCTGGATGCAGTTGATCATATTTTCAGGGTTGTTTGCGGGCTTGATTCCATGGTGCTGGGAGAAACACAGATTACCGGGCAACTTAAAGAGTCTTACCAAACAGCTTTAAAAGCCGGGACCTGTAAAGAAATGCTTAACCCCCTCTTTCAGCAGGCATTAAAGACAGTAAAAATAGTCCGGGCAAAAACCGGTATTTCCCACAGCTCCTTATCGGTGGGTTATGCGGCTGTTGAGCTGGCCAAAAAAATCCTGGGAAACCTAAGGGGAAAAGCGGGCCTTCTCATTGGAGCAGGAGAGATGTCCGAAGCGGCATTTTTTCATTTAAAAAAGCATGGAATTGAAAATATTCATGTCATCAACCGGACATCTGCCAAAGCAAAGGAGTTAGCCCGGCGCTTTAATGGAACGGCTTTTTCCTGGGAAGAACTTCCTTCGGCCCTCAAGGAATCCGATGTGGTTATAAGCTCAACCGGTTCACCGGAACCGATAATAAGTGAATCCCTGATAAAAAACATCATGAAAGAACGCCGCTGGAAGCCTATGTTTCTTATAGATATAGCGGTCCCCAGGGATATTCAAGAGGAAGCAGCCTATATTCCTGATGTTTATCTTTATGATATTGATGATTTGAAAGATGTGATGGAAGCAAACTTAAGGGAGAGAAAAAAAGAAGCCTCTAAAGCTGAGGCTATAATTGAAGAGCAGGTGGCCCGGTACAATCTCTGGCTTAAGCAAAGAGAACTAACCCCGGTTATCCGCTCGTTGAGACAAAAAGCAGAAAAAATAAGGAAGATGGAATTAGAAAAATCTTTAAGAAAAATGGAAAAGGCAGGTGATAAAGAAAAAAATGAGATGGCCAGGCTCTCTTCGGCCATAGTAAATAAAATTCTTCATGAACCCAT
This sequence comes from uncultured Eubacteriales bacterium, assembly GCA_964440805.1. Taxonomy (GTDB): domain Bacteria; phylum Acidobacteriota; class Aminicenantia; order Aminicenantales; family Aminicenantaceae; genus CAYTTR01. Next base: position 20,294 of record CAYTTR010000033.1, on the reverse strand, counting down.
AATTAATTTAAAAAAATTATCTGAGGATGAATCCAAAAAGAAAAAATACATTAAGGCTATAAAAGATTTTTTCAATCTGGAATAAAATGAAAAGGAAAATAGTTATAGGAACCAGAGGATCCAAGCTGGCCCTGCTTCAGGCAGAGCTGGCCAAAAAAACATTATTGCTCCACCACGAGGCCCTGGCTATTGAAGTCAAGGTTATCAAGACTATGGGTGATAAGATTCTTGATAGCCCCTTATCCCGGATTGACGACAAAGGATTGTTCGTCAAAGAAATTGAGGTTGCTCTTCTGGAAGGAGGGATTGACATAGGTGTCCACAGTTATAAAGACCTTCCTGTTGACCAGCCGTCGGGACTCCGGGTAGGGGCTGTTCTGGAGAGAGAAGCGGTTGAAGATGCTTTTATTTCTAATAAATACAGTTCGTTATCCGATGTTCCTTCCCGGTGTAAAATCGGAACAAGCAGCCTGAGAAGAAAGAGCCGGCTTCTATCTTTGAGGCCCGATATTTTGGTTGAGGATATAAGGGGAAACTTAGAGACCAGATTAAAAAAACTTGACAGGGGAGACTATGGTGCTCTTGTAGTGGCGGTAGCCGGTTTAAAAAGACTCGGTTTTTCTAACCGGATAACCGCAGTCTTTTCCGCTGATGAAATGGTTCCGGCTGTTGGTCAGGGGGCTTTAGCCCTGGAAACAAGGGAAGACGATGAAGAAATAAATGAGTTGTGTTCCTTTGTCGATCACCTGGAGACGGGAAATGCAGTTAAGGAAGAGCGGGAATTTCTGGCCGAGACCGGAGGCGGATGCCGGGTTCCGGTGGGATGTTATGCCCGTTTTGAAGATGACTCATTTTTAATTACCGGGTTTATAGGAGATTTGGAGGGTAAAAAAAAGTACTCCACTTCTTGGAGTATGAAGAAAGAAGAATTCAGGGGAAGCGGGAAAAGATTGGCTGTTTATCTTCTTTCTCAGGGAGGAAAGTCTATTTTAGAAAAAATAAGATCATGAAAACCCTTTTAATTTCTTCAGAGGAGACGGTGCAGGAGAATACCGGTGTTATTAGAGAATCAAGGCATGATATTATTTCCTTTCCTACCCTTCGCTTTGTCCCCTTAAAAAAGAAAACCCTCCGGCTGGAAGATTATCAGTGGTTAATTATTTCCAGCCGGAAAGTTTTTGATTTCATCAGGAATCTGACCGGTTTGGAGAAACTCAAGGAGGTAAAAATTGCTGCTGTCGGTGAGGCCACTGCCCGTTATCTTGAAAAATACGGGCTTCGGGCAGATTTTATACCTTCGGTTTTTACTGGAAAAGAGTTTGCCCGTCAATTTTCCCGGATTAAGCCGGAAATAACGGGACCGGTTCTGAGGCCGGTCTCCACAGAGGCACCGGATGAAATGGAAGAAATTTTAAGAGAATCGGGTATCAAGGTTGACCGTTTTCCTCTTTACAAGACAGTATATCCCCGGTATTCTCCGGAAGAAGTAGATTTTATTACAAGGCAAAACTTTCAGGCCGTTATGTTCACCAGCCCTTCGGCTTGGAGGAATTTTAAAAAAATTTTTAAAAAAAATTACCGTTATTTTTTAAACGGTAAGAAAATCGGTGTAATTGGGCCAAAAACCGCTGAGGCCTTGGCCGGGGATGGCTACCGGGATGTTCTTATTCCGGAACAACATACCCTGGCTGGTCTTATTCAAATTATGGAAGGAGGAAGCTTATGAAATATCCATTTTACCGTGCCCGGAGAATTCGTCAAAATGAAGTCATAAGATCTATGGTAAGAGAAACCCATCTCAGGGTTGATGATTTTATCTATCCGCTTTTTCTTATTGAAGGAAAAGGAATAAAAAATCCCGTTCCTTCGATGCCCGGAGTTTTTCAGTATTCTCTTGATATGCTCAAGCCGGAAATCAACCAATTAAAAGAATTAAAATTACCGGCAGTTATTCTTTTTGGAATCCCCGGGAAAAAAGACAGCATCGGGTCTCAAGCCTATCATCCCGAAGGGATTATTCAAAAAGGAATTAAATTTATCAAAGATATACACCCGGACCTTTATGTCATAACCGATGTTTGTCTCTGTGAATACACCGATCACGGTCATTGTGGAGTTATAAGAAACGGTGATGTAGATAATGACCCCACTCTTGAATTATTAGCCAGAGAAGCAGTCAGTCACGCCCGGGCCGGAGCAGACATGGTAGCACCGTCGGATATGATGGACGGAAGAGTGGCTGCTTTGAGAAAAGCTCTGGATGAGGGGGCTTTTTCCCATATTCCGATTCTTTCCTATGCCGCTAAATTTGCTTCGGCTTTTTATGGACCGTTTAGAGATGCCGCTGAATCCGCTCCCCAGTTCGGTGACCGCCGGTCATATCAAATGGACCCGGCTAATAAAAGAGAAGCACTAAAGGAAGTTATTCTGGATATTCAAGAAAACGCCGATATAGTTATGGTTAAACCCGCTCTGCCTTATCTGGATATAATTCATTTGGTAAGGGAACATACAAACCTGCCGGTGGCAGCTTATAATGTAAGCGGAGAATACGCCATGATAAAAGCTGCCGGAGAGAAGGGTTGGATAGATGAAACAAGGGTTATGATGGAGGCGCTTCTTTCCATTAAAAGAGCGGGAGCGGATTTAATACTGTCTTACTTTGCTAAGGATGCGGCCGGGATATTGCGACAGGAAGGATAGTCATGGAACGCAAAAAATCATCCCTTTATTTCAAAGAAGCAGTAGAGTTGATTCCCGGAGGGGTCAACAGCCCGGTCAGGGCTTTTAAAGCAGTGGAGGGAGATCCTCTTTTTGTGGAAAAAGCCAAAGGAGCTTATTTGTATGATGTAGATGGAAACAAATACCTTGATTTTATCGGTTCCTGGGGCCCGGCTGTTTTAGGTCATGCCCGTCCTCAGGTTATCCGTTCCTTGAAAAAAGTATTGGAAAGAGGGTTTTCCTTCGGTATGTCCTGCCCTCTCGAAGTTAAATTGGCTAAGTTAATCTGCCACCGTCTACCCGGAGTGGAGATGATAAGATTTCTTAGTTCGGGAACTGAAGCCGCCATGACTGCCCTGCGGCTGGCCCGGGCTTTTACAGGAAGGGATAAGATTGTAAAGTTTGAAGGATGTTATCACGGCCATTCGGATGGATTGCTGGTTAAAGCCGGCTCCGGCGGAGCAACTTTCGGTATTCCCACCAGCCCGGGAGTTCCGCCGGATTATGTAAAAAATACCGTAACTCTTCCTTATAATGACCCAAATTTTTTCCGGTCATTTATGGCTGAAAATGGAGGTGAAATTGCCGCCGTTATTGTTGAACCGGTAGCCGGGAATATGGGAGTGATAGTCCCTTCACAAGAATTTATTGCGGGATTGATTGAAGGTTCCCGCTCCAGTGGTTCAGTTGTAATTTTCGATGAGGTTATGACCGGCTTTCGCATTCATGAACAGGGAGCTCAAGGATATTTTGGAAAGGAGGCTGATCTGGTTTGTTTGGGGAAAATAATAGGAGGAGGCCTTCCGGTTGGAGCAGTAGCAGGGAAGAAAAATATTCTCTCCCGGCTGGCTCCGGAAGGAGATGTTTATCAAGCCGGAACTCTTTCCGGAAATCCTCTGGCCATGGCGGCCGGATTGGCTACGCTGGAGATTTATTTTAAAGAAAAAGTGATGGAGAAAATTGAGAAGTTGGGCCGGACGCTGGGCCAGGGATTGGAGAAAATAAAGCATGATTATCCAGAAATATCTTTTGAAATAGCGGGGGGAATGTTCACTTTGTTTTTTACTCCGGAGAAACCCCGGAATTTCAATGATGTCAAAAAATGTGATCTTAAGAGATTCGGGCGTTTCTTTAATTTCCTGCTGGAAAGACAAATACTTATTCCGCCTTCCCAGTTTGAAGCCAATTTTATTTCCTCGGCCCATACCGGAGATCACATTAATCTTTTCCTTGAAGCTACCAGAGAATTTCTGGCCGGGTAATTAAGATCAACCGGTGAGGCCTTACTTCTTAAAACAGAAGTTTATTTTATTACATTAGACTATAATAGGATCAAATTTGGAGCTTATATTGATGATACAACTCTTTTTCTGGGAATGAAAGTTATTTTCTAATAACCTGGATTATCAAAGGATTTTGAGGAAAATAATCCATTTTAATTTACTACGGAAGCTCATTAGCCGTTGATATTTCTTCCCTTATGACTTTATTCCAGCCTTCAGGCCCAGGAGCTCCTGCTTTTATATATTTTTCAGTTGCATAGGTGCCCTCTTCTTTCATAACCAGATAAGCTCGGTCTGCCTGGTCCAGCATGGGAAAATCATTTTCTGAATCGCCTACGGCAATAAAAACAACTTTTTTGTATTCCTTCAGATAGAGAAATTTAAGAAGGCGGCAGGCTTTTCCCTTGTCGTTATTTCCCATGAGATGATAATATCTTCCGCCGGCTGTATAATTTAATCCGGCTTGTTTAATTTTTTTTAAAATCTCATGTTTCCGGCTTTCATCCGGAATGCGGAAAGGTTCATCGAATTCTCTTCTTTTGGCCATTGATGCCTGTTTTAGAGTAAGGCCTGAGTCTTGAGATATTTCTTGGATACTCATATGGGAAAATCCCTTTACCGGACAATTTTCACCAATATTTTTTAAAACATCAACCAGCCGGCTGTATTCTGTTCCCAATTGGATGATGAAATAGTTTTCGTCTTCCCGGTCATAATGAAAATTGAAGGAAAAATAATTTTTGGGAATAAATATTCCGCCGCCGTTTTCGGATATAAAAGGATGACTGTTTTCAAGCTTTTTTCTCCAGAATTCAATTTCTGTTCTGGTTTTGCTGGTACAGATTACAAGAGGGATGTTTTTCTCTTTGATTAAACTAAGGCTTTCATTAGCCGGGTTGAAAGAATAAGTTTTTTTATCTAACAGTGTGCCGTCAAGGTCAGTGAAAATAACTTTCATGATTACCTATTTTACTTTAAAATAAAGAAAGGGAAAAATATCTATGAAAAAGAAAAAGCTCGGTCTTTCTTTGGGAAGCGGTGCGGTCAGAGGCTATGCGCTTTTTCCCATTATAAATAAAATTATCCAAGAAGGATTGGAAATTAAGGCTGTCAGCGGTTCCAGCGTAGGGGCTCTGGTTGGCGCCTACTTGGCTCTTCATGGAGAAGTGGATTCTTTCTTTAAGATAAGTACAGGAATGAAGAGGAAAGATTATTTAAAACTGGTAGACCCCAATAATCTTAAAATTTCCGTGATTAAGGGAAAAAAAATAAAGAAATTTTTGAAGGAAAATGCCTTTCAGGATGCTTCTTTTGAGGATGCAAAAATTGAGATTATTATTTGTGTCACCGATCCGGTGAAGAAAAAGCCAGTTTATTTGACCAAAGGGAAAATTCTGGATGCGGTAATGGCTTCCATCTCCATTCCCGGAATCTTTCCCCCTTATAAAATGGACAGTAATTTGTATATAGACGGAGGGGTTCTTGATCCCGTCCCGGTCAAGCCTTTGGTTGAGATGGGGCTTGAAAAAATAATAGGAGTTAATTTAACCAGAAATTCTTCTAAAAAAGATGACGGTCCGGGAGACAGTCTTTTTCAATCTCTAATTAATGTTTTTTATATGATGATGGAACAATTGGCCAGAGAGGAAGAAAGCCGGCAGTTGTTTATGCTCAACCCGGAATTTGAGCCGGACCCTGCCAGGATGCTGGCTTTTTATGACTGGAAAAAAAGCTATAAAATCGGCCAAAAGATTATTGAAGATAAATTAGAAGATTTAAAGCACTGGCTGGATGAGTAGACCTTAGTATAATGGTTATGAATCAAGAATTAAGAACAACAATGGAAATGTTCAAAACAGAAGCGAAGCTTACCCATAAAAGGTAAGGAACAAGTAAATATCCCGCTGCCTTGGAGAGTTTAAAGAAGAAGGCCATCATGATGATTATGGCCAGCCAGAGAAAGAATATATCTGCCAGAGCTAGAGCAGGAGCTTGTAATCCGAAGAAGAAAACAGACCAGAGAAGATTGAGGAGCAGTTGAAAGAAAAATATTCCTAGAGCCGGATTCTTGCGGCTTTTTAATCCTTCGCTTTTCCAGACTAAAAAGGCAGCGATTCCCATGAGGATATAGAGTAGAGTCCAAACCGGTCCAAAAAGCCATCCGGGAGGAGTAAAGGCTGGTTTGTTGAGGGTGACATACCAAGTATCAACCGACCGGGAAGTTGCCAGCGAACCTAAAAATCCGGTGGCTAGGGATAAAACTATAAATCCAATTAGATATAAAGTTGACTTAAAACCAAATTTTTTTTCCATTGGAGATTCCTTATGAAGAATAACTATCTGATGGAATTGTATGAAAATCTTTGAATTAAAGCAATATATAAAATTTTTGTTTTTTATTCAATTTTTTCCCTTGTTCTCCGACTAAAAGAGTGAATGAAGTTGAGCGGTCGCGAGGAATGAATTGAAAAAACTCCATGATTATTGTTTAAATCATTCAAAAAAGAATTCAGGTCTTGAAACCTGTCTTCTGAAAGAATGTCATCGTCTTTTAAGGACGGCGGAGAATGAGGCCAGTTTACTGTCGGGGGCTTGCCGGTTGTTTATTGAGCTTGGAAATTACAGTTTTGTCTGGGTTGGTTTATGGAATGAAAAAGATAATAGTTTATATCCTGCTGCTTGGGCAGGTTTCGAGAAGGGTTTTCTATCCAGGATTATTAAAGCTTATTCGATCGATCCCAAAATTGTCTTTCCTGAAATGCAAGCAGCCCGGTTTGCGCGACCTATTCAGATTAATATGAAAAATAATAACGGAAAAGAATGTTATATCTGGAAAAAAGAGGCTAAGGAGGCGGGATTTAATTCTGCTCTGGTTTTTCCTTTGGCGCATAAAAAAGAAATTTTTGGAGCCGTGGGAATTTATTCGGCAAATCATAAAGTTTTTTCAACTGATGAATTAATGATTTTAGAGGAAATGGCAGATTCTATATCTTTCGGTTTAAAAAATCTGAGAAATGATGTTCTGCGGACAAATATTGAGAAAGAACTGGCCCGGAACATTCAACAGCTTCAAAGAACCATGGAAATGACCATTCAAGCCTTGGCGGTAACTATCGAAATGAGGGATCCTTATACTGCCGGACATCAAAGAAGAGTAGCACATTTGGCTTCAGTAATAGCCACAGAACTTGGCCTTTCCAGCGAGCAGATTTTTTCTGTTAAAATGGCCGGTATTATTCATGATATAGGAAAGATCTATGTGCCTGTAGAAATTCTGACCAAACCGGGCCGTTTGAATGAATATGAAATAAGCATGATTCGTTCCCACCCTCGTTTCGGCTTTGACATTCTCAAAGAAACCGATCTGCCTTCCCGGATAAGCGAAATAGTCCTCCAGCACCATGAAAGAATGAATGGTTCAGGTTATCCTTTATCTCTATCGGGAGAGGAGATCTTGCTTGAATCAAGAATTCTGAGTGTGGCGGATGTGGTGGAAGCCATGTCTTCTCACCGGCCTTATCGGCCGGCGCTGGGCCTGGATGCAGCCCTAAAGGAAATCCGCCAGAAAAGAGGATATGAATTCGATTCCGATGTGGTTGATGCCTGCCTTGCTCTTATTAACGATAAAAGATTTATCTGGAACGACCTGGAACCTACCCAAACCGTTTCAAACTAATTCCCCATGGCAAGCTTGCCACCCTCGAACAATGAAAATGATGTCCTGTTATTACGAGGAGCATGCCTAAAGGCATGAGCCAGATCAATATGGGGAAAGAATTAGAAAATTGAAATATGTAAACTGTCCCTCAATTTTCAATAAGAAAACAGTTTTTAATTTTTTGGGAATCCCTGGAATAGGCGTAAAGTGGAAATCTGAGCAAGTTTGGTGTAATTTATGTATTCAGCTATTATAGCTGTCGATTTCTATATAGGCTGCTTAAATTTGCTTAAATTTAAAAAGAGTGTAGTGAATGTACGCCATATTGGTAAAAGACCTGACCAAAAACTTTAACGGCCTGAAGGCTGTCGACAACATATCTTTTTCCGTCCCCACCGGCGAGCTTTTTGGTCTTCTCGGCCCTAATGGCGCCGGTAAAACCACTACTATCAATATGCTGGCTACCCTTCTTAAATCAACTTCAGGCTATGCCGAAGTGGCCGGTTTTGATACCTCTAAGAAGCAAGATGAAGTCCGGCGCTCGATCGGAATTGTTTTCCAGGAACCGGCCCTCGATGTTAAACTCACAGGACGGGAAAATCTTGAGTTTCATGCCATGATGTACGGCCTGGGAAGGGAAGAGCGTCGCCGGAGGATTAATGAAGTTCTGGAATTGGTAGAACTTACCGAAAAAAAAGATGTTCTGGTTGAAAATTATTCCGGCGGCATGAAGAGGCGGCTTGAAATCGCCCGGGGTCTGATTCATAAGCCCAAGGTTCTTTTTTTGGACGAGCCTACTTTAGGCCTTGATGCTCAAACCCGCCGCCACATCTGGGATTACATAAAAAAACTAAACCGGGAAGCTGAAGTTACCATTATTTTAACCACCCACTATATGGAAGAAGCCGATTTTCTCTGCCGGCGGATTGCCATCATGGATTACGGAAAATTTGTAGCTCTGGATACTCCGGGAAACCTTAAAGATATCCTTGGTGGCGATGTAGTTTCCCTTGAACTCGACGGAAATAAAGATATGCTGATGGAAGAGTATCAAAAGCTCCCTTGGATTAAGACCTTAAGAGCCCATAATAATTGCCTCAATCTGACTATGGAGAAAGGAGAGCGCCGTATTCCTGAGCTAATAAAAATAGCTCAATCCAGGGGTATCGATATTACCTGCGTCAATCTTCACAAACCCAGCCTGGAGGATGTTTTCCTTCATTTCACCGGAAGAAGCATCCGTCCCCAGGAAGCCAGCCGCTTGGAAAAAAATAGGGAAAGAATGAGAGCTCATTTCAGGAGAAGAAGATGAATCTGGCCGCAGTTTATGTCCTCTGGCTTAGAGAGATGAAAAGATTTTTCCGGGCAAAATCACGCATATTCGGTGCTTTGGCTATGCCTCTTTTTTTTCTTGCTTTTCTCAGTTTAGGATTCAGGCGCATGCCTGTCCCGGGAATTGAAAATGATGTCGATTATATAAATTATCTTGTGCCGGGAATCCTGGGAATGAGTCTTCTGTTCTCGTCCACTTTCGGCGGGCTTTCGGTTCTCTGGGACAGAGAATTCGGTTTCCTGAAAGAGATAATGGTTGCTCCGGTAAGGCGGATATCCATTGTTATCGGCCGGATTGCCGGCGGCGTGACCACCGCCCTGATTCAGGGAGTATTAATTTTGTTTATTTCTACTTTGCTTGGATTCCGGATTGGATCCGTCTTATCTCTTCTTCTTGCCTTGATATTCATGATTCTTATTTCCGTTACTTTTCTTGGTTTAGGCTTAATTTTTGCTTCCCGGATGAAAGACATGCAGGGATTTCCTATTGTCATGAACTTTGTTATTTTCCCGCTTTTTTTTCTAAGCGGTGCTCTTTATCCGGTGGAAAATTTTCCCTCCTGGCTTCGAATTCTTTCCTATGTTAACCCCCTGACCTACGGCATTGACGGCATCAGACGTGTTCTGATTAATGTGTCTTCTTTTCCTCTTCTATTTGATTTTTTCCTTATGGCAGGATTTTCACTTCTCATGGTGATCCTCGGGGCCTATTTCTTCGAAAAAAGCGAGAGTCTGTAAAGAAAAAAGGGGGACGTTCCCCAAAGGGACACCTCTTTCCCTGAAGAAATGATTAATTTGGTGGTAGTTCACCAATTTACCTATTTTTTCCTTGTCATTTTGCCATTTTTAAAAGAAAATGAGTGGCAAAATCAGGTAATAGACTCAGGAAAAAACACGAACTGGGACTTCTTTTTGTTGTGCTTTCTAGGCTAATTTCTTTATGTCGGTAATTGATGCAGGATGAAGTTCGTTTGCCGGATAACCACGGTCAAGGGTATAAAGCTGAACCTCAACGGGCTTTATTCTCCTCAATCTTTCAATCCAGGCTGAAGCATGCTCATCATCCATGTTTCCTTCTTTGCCGCAGGCAAAAAGCGCTTGGATAGTAACGGGCGCTTCTTTAGTCAAATCGATTAAACCCTCTGTAATTGAATCCAGCGCAAGATTTCTTGCCGGCCGATTGTAATGCCTGAATACATCTTCAGTTCCGCAGTCAAGCTTCATAATGCGGCAATCGAGCATAGCCAGGGCGTCACGGATATCTGTTTCCATAACTCGAGATGAATTAGAGAGAACCGCGGTCCGGATGTTGTCTCCGAGCTCTTTTTTAATAGAAACTATGCGTTCAACTATTTCCGGAAAATCAGGGTGCAGGGTCGGCTCGCCGTTTCCTGAGAAAGTTAGATATGCCGGGAAAATAGGAAGGTTCTTTAAAGTGCTGCGTACAGTCTCTTCAACCCCGGAAGGAGAAGGAAGCGGGCTGTTTTTCCGGTTTAACCGGAGCACTCTTTTTTCTGTCCATCCGAATTGACAGTAGACGCAGTCGAAGGAACAGCGCTTGATACTGCCGGGAAAAAGGTTTATCCCCAAAGAAGCCCCCAGGCGCCTTGACTGAATCGGGCCGTAAGTCAGTTTTTTCTGCAGCTCAAGAATCATCGGATTTATCTCTCGGTTAAAAATGCAAATTGTCTACATAACATCTTAAGTTTCCGGTAAGACTCCTTTAATGATAAAAAATAACTTCCCGATATCTTTCGGTAAGGCTTTCTCAGGATTTGAAAAAGCCAATGGTTTTTTTATAAGCCCTTTCTCATCCAGGAGCTCCACCAATTCCCACATCCATTCATGATAGGTAACCACAAATGCTTTTTCTTTATCCGCAAATCCGAATTCCTGACGGAGGTTGTCAAGGTTTAAATTTTGACTCATAAAATCCACAATTTTTTCTGCCATAGAAGAGCAAATCAAAAAGATTTCATCATTCGCTTTTATTTCAATTATAGGAACAATGAAATTTCCTTCGTCATCCACAACACCGTAGGTAATGAGTTCTGATTTAAGCTCCTCATCAACAATCTTTCCATATTCAAGGAATTGATCGCGCATAGAATAAAGGTTGTTCCAGTGGAATACTTCTTGTATTTTATTCATAGGGCCGTCACTCCAGTTAAGAATCATAAACACATCATCTCCTATGGCAATATTAGAGCCGCAGCGGAAATCTCGTTTTGGATAGGACAGCCAATAAACTCCATCGAAAAGAGGCCTTTCGTGATCAAGTGAAAATTCATTAACAAAACCTTGGTCAATAAAGGGAAACCATACTATTCCATCTATAACTGCTGAAAAGAAGATACTGAAGAGATAGTCGTTATATCCGGATTTCGCCAAAATTTCTTTGAGCTTTTTTAGGTCATCCCTTAGCTCAGGTTCGATCTTAGCGGCCAGTTCTCTTACTTTATTTATGAGGGCCTGTTTATCTGAACTGCCCAGTATGGGTAGGGTAGTGATTAATTTTTCCGGCTCGGCATCTCGGCGGAAATCCAAAAAGCCCATGGCTTTTAAAAGCATGAGCTGACTTTCAGTGAAATCAATTCCCACTTCGTGAAGTTCTTCTCTTGTTTTTCCATCTCTGCATGAAAGCAAGATTTCCCAGTTATTATCCGCAGTGATTATTTTTTCAGGTGAAAATATTTCTTGGCCGCCTGAAAACCGGAGGGCTTCATATTTGTTGAAATCAGAAGGGAAGTTTTCATCTGTTTGGCTTTTTTCCTTAACCGTACATTGACAGAAACCCAAAAATAAAACGAAAATTCCAATCCATAGAAATTTTAAATTTTTCAAAATTCCTCCAATTTCATAGATACTGTTTTGTCTTCCCAAGTTCTTGATGCTGAGAAGGCTGATGCCGGTTGGTATGAAATGGCTTTCCAGAAGCAGTGTTTTGCTTTCGATAATAGTTCGTCTCTCTTCCTTTTATCTGCCGGCATCCTGATATCATATTTCGCTCCTCAGGATTTCTTTGACAGCTCCGCCGAAGCGTTTGATGCCTTCCCTGAGCCGGGAGCATACGGCATATAGACTCGTCCAAAACCGGCTTTTATGTCAAGATTATGGACATCTCGAACTCTTTTAAGGTGATTTTTAAGAGTTTCCTTTAAAACAGATGGAAGCATTGTTATTCGATCCTTATGTCCTTTGCCGTCACGGATGGTGATTTGATTGGATGAAAAATCTATGGCTTTCACTCGTCGAGGCCCATGACAGTTTTGTTGATATAACTTATCCATAGCACATAAGAAGACGACCGGTAATTCCGGTCTCTCTCACAAACGATTGAAATTGCTTGAATATGGGTATCTGTTCTGGTAATCCTCGTTTAGACAGAAACGGCTTCGGTATAGCAATTGTGGGAGTATCAGGTGAGAGTGAACGAATTCATTCATTTTCCTTCAATAAACTCAATCCATCCTGAGCGGTATATCGGTATAGGCAGAAATATTTGCGGCATTAACACAGCCGAAACGGCTGTATAATATATGTTAGGTGATCGGTGACATTATATGATAGGCTGCCGATGAAAATTTTCATTTTAATCCCACTTGATCAACCGTGTGAAGTTTTGCGTGCGCCAATCTTAAAATCACTAAGCTGCCGCGCACATGCAGTCAATTAGTTCGCTTACCCTAATAGTTGCTATGCCGGATGTAATATCAGACATGCCATAGGGAATGACCAGGTCGCTATTGTGGAAAATCGCACCGCAGGTATAAACGACATTGGGAACATACCCCTCGCGTTCTTCCTCACGCGGTGCAAGTAACGGCTCTTCCAGGCTGGCGATGACTCTTGCCGGATTTTCAAGATCGAGCAGCATGGCGCCGATGCAATACTGCCGCATGGGTCCGACACCGTGGGTGAGCACGATCCAGCCTTTATCGGTTTCCAGGGGGGATCCGCAGTTGCCGATCTGAATGAACTCCCAGGGACGTGTGGGCTCCTGGATGATTTGGGACTCCTGCCAGAAATGGATATTGTCTGAGAACATGATGTGATTATTTTCACCGTCCTGGCGGGAAAGCATAACGTAGCTGCCGTCAATTTTACGCGGGAAAAGAGCCAGGCCCTTGTTTTTTACTGCTTTGCCGTTGAGCGTAATAACTTTAAATTTGATAAAATCCTTTGTTTCAATCAGCTGCGGCAAGATGGTAGTGCCGTTATAGGCGGTATAGGTCGCATAATAGGTGACCTCACCGTTGTCATCAAAAAATTGCACGAACCGGGCGTCTTCAATGCCGTTGATTTCGTTTTTCGAAACGGGAAAGATCACCCGTTCGGATATTTGGTGGTCGGGGCGGAAATTCATCTCATAATTGGAGTTGGCAAGCCAGTACATGATCTCGAAAGTTCTGTTTTGGCGCTTCTCAGAGAAAACGGTTTTTGCACGAAGCGCTCCAATTCTTTCTTTTAATTCATTATAGGTGAAATCTTCCGGCAACTGGTCAAGAATATAGGCTGTTACCTCATTGCAAGCCTCCATTTCATTCAGCTTCAGCTGGAAGAGATGCCGGTCGTAGACTGGATTTAAACTGACGTCAGGCCTCTCGACATAATCGCTGGTCGGGTCGAAGATAAGCGTATTGTCCCGGTCAAGGACGCCACTGCGAAATACAATAGAGGACACATGGCCTTCGCCAATTGCCCGCAGGCTCATGATAAAGCGCAAGCTGCCTTTGTTCAGATGGCTCTGATCAGGGTGGAGGACGATTGAAGGGTTAAAAAGGGCAGCCGATTCAATGGAGTACTCCATCGTAAAATAGGCCCCGATGAGAACCCTTTTAGTCTTGCTTAACACGGCATCCCGTGGAACATGATTTCTTACCTGATTCAGGCTACGCTCAAAAACGCGTCCGATGTCTTTGTGCCGCCCGGAAAAATCAAGCATTATTTGTGCAAGAAGATCTTCGGCCGTCGTGTCTGGCAAGCTCATTATCCGCTGAATTATTTTAGGGATGCGATACCTCTTATCGGGAAGATGAAGCCGGGTGATCACCCGTGAAGTATCCCCTACGATTTTATATGCTTTTCTTTCAACTTTCAGCCTTTGATGCTTTTTTGCTTGCATATCATTGTGTCCTTAATGTCGATTGAAATTTTAGGCTTTGCGTCGTAAGTCTGTTCATCATGATAGATCTTCAATTCCAGCCTATCCTCGGTTGATTTTCCGGTCTGCATTCATCCGGCAATGATCATCTACAGCGGCGGCCGGGAAACCGAGAGGCAGAGCGCTACCAATTCATCAATGACGGCCGTGCCGGCGCACATGACCGTATCCGCGCCGCCCCAGTATATTTTTACCGTACCGTCGTCTTCAGGAACAGCTCCGCAGGTAAAGACAACATTGGGCACATAACCATTTACCTCCCAAGGATCCTCAGGCTGCAATATCCACTGATCGGAAACGCCGATGATGTTCGCCGGATCCTTAAGGTCATGCAAGGCCACGCCGAGGCGATACACCGTCCCGGCCATGGTCTTAAAGACGCCATGGTAAATATGAAGCCAGCCCTTGTCGGTTTTGAAGGGCGGTGCGCCGGGCCCGATTTTCATTTCATCCCAGTGATAGGCCACCGGCTTCATAATCACCCGGGAATCGCCCCAGTGCACGAGGTCGGGAGAATAGGAAATCCAGATCGACCAGTTCGAAATTTCGGAATGTGGCCGGTCCAAACGCACATACCGATTGCCGAATTTTTCAGGGAAAATGATCACGTTGCGGAGGTCGGCCTGGGTGATCAGCGCAATGCGGTCCACTTTTTCAAAATCCCGGGTGCGCGCTAGGGCAATCCGCACGCCGTGACGGGAATAGGCGCTATAGGTCAGCAGGTACTCTCCGTCTACAGGACAAATTCTGAGGTCCTCGACCCCGAACGCTTCATATTCGGCAAAAACATTGTCAGTTGAAGGTATAAGAAAGGGTTTGGGATGAACAGTAAATGAAAAACCATCCTCGCTGTCGGCCCTGCCAATGATAGATCGCCCGTTTAGCAGATGCGACCTGAAAAGCATAATGTAACGATCGTTGTGTTTGACGATGCCCGCATTGTGAACTGTAGCTACTGGATACGGCACATCCTTTCTTGTCAGTATGGGGTTTTTTTTAAAACGTGTTATTATTGGATTATGAGTTTTCATAGTGGTCTGTCCTATAAAATCATTTTAAAATCTTAGGCCACCAGCAGCTGTTATCTGTTTCAGATTTTTCGAGGCCATTCTACAGTCTTTCAGAGTCAAGAATAATTTCATAGACTTGTATGTATTCATTGATCATGCGGTCGACTGTGAAATGACGTTCAACATGGCGTCGACAGTATGCGCGGTCAATCTCTTTAATACGTGCAACAGTCTCAATGGCCTCGTCTACGTTGTTGACCAAAAAACCACTTTTGCCGTTTTCGATAAGTTCAGGCATGCTGCCCCTATCAAAAGCGATCACGGGCGTACCGCAGGCCATTGATTCGATAACGGACATACCGAAAGGCTCATCAAACTGTATTGGGTGTAATAGCGCGCAGGCCTTGCCGAGCAGCCCGTTGCGCTCAGCGGGCCCGGCGCTGCCGATATAAACCACCTTGTCGTTGTCAATGTGAGAGGCAACATATTGCTCGTAGTAGGCCTGGTCCTGGATGATGCCCGCCAATATCAGCTTTTTACTGCAGGCCCTGGCGATGTTCAGTGCTTCGCGGGTCCCTTTGTCCTGGTGAATGCGCCCGAAAAAAAGCAGGTAATCGTCCGGGGCAGGCTGAAAATCAAACTGCTTGATATCAATGCCGTGATGGATGGTTTTGATATAATCAAGATCTGGCGATCGATCGGCATCGCTGATGGCAACATAGAACGCTTTGCCGTTGTATTTTTTGTAAACCGGCAGAATCCCGGGCGATGAAAAGCCGTGAATGGTGGTCACTACCGGGGTGGTGGTCAGGCCAGTATAAGTCAGGGGCAGGAAATCAAAATGGTTGTGGATCATGTCATACACATCGGCATGCTCAAAGAGTTCTGAAATGTGCAGGCACTCCCAGACTTTTGGTATGAGTGAGCGGTCTTCTTCATAGCCCCGCGGGCAAACGGCATGCAGCGTGCCGCTGGTGTGCGAATCCGCGGTTGCAAACAAGGTAACATCATGACCGCGCGCTACCAGCCCCTCGGTTAAAAGGGAGGCCACGTTTTCCCAGGGCCCATAATGTCGCGGTGGTGTGCGCCAGGCAATGGGCGAGAGCATGGCAATGTGCATGACTGATCCTTTTGTTAATCGGTTTTCTGTGACGACGGCTGGTTTAAAATCTCGTCTGCATAAAGCTTTTGCAATGTCATCAGCGAAAGCAGCCACGCAAGGCAAGATTCGGCGCCTTGATTCTGGTTGACGCCGTCCGCCATCAATCCATCCCGGCAGCCGCCGGTTTTCGGATCATAGAGCGGCATATTCAGGTCATTGTGTCCGAGATACCAATTAAAGCACATGACCGCATTCTCATGCCATGCTTGGTCCCGGGTCATGTTAAAGGCTTCGACACAGGCTTCGATCATGGCATTAGCCTCGACGGGCTGCTGGTCGAAACGTGCTCTGGGTCCGCCTTTTTCATACCAACCGGTGCTGCCGATGGGCACAAAGTGATTGTCTTCGGTTTGGATGGCAAGCAGCCACTTGAGGGATCTGAGTCCCATATCGATCATGTCGTTGCGTTGCATCCATTGGCCTGACAGCAGCAGGGCATGGGGCAGTTTACCATTAGCATAGTTTAGAGCATTCTCAAGCCAGGGCCAATCGTCTGTTCCATTGTTTTTAAACTGATTGAAAAGTCTTTCGGCAAGAACTTCCCGGATCCTGCGCACATCACTGTCGCCTGCAAATTTATACAGGTAGCCATGAATTCCAACCAGGGAAAAAGCGATGGCGCGGGGCGAATAAAAATTCTCTACAGCTCTCAGTGCTTTTTTGAGAAGGGTTGTGCTCATTGCGAGATGCCCGGGATCGTCAAGAAAAGCCACTGTTTTACCAAGGCACCAGAGCGCTCTGCCATGCACATCCTCGGACCCGGTCTCCTCCATCCACTGCCGTGAATAAGTCATGAAATTGCGAAAGCGCCCATTTTCTTCATTATAGGCATACAGAAGAAATCCGAGATAATGACCACTGAGAAAATCAAGTCCCAAGCCGACTGTTGACAGGTATTTTTGACCCATAGCGGCAACCAGTAGCGCTCTAGCATTATCATCGGTGCAGTAGCCATGGGTGCGATCGGGAATGTTATAGTTGGCATGTTGCAAGATGCCTGTATCATCGGTAAGGGCTTTCAGGTGATCGAGATTGATCTCCGGGAGCTCGAAATTCGTGATGGCCTTGATGTTTTCAACATAGGAATGCCGGGGACGGGGGCTCCGGGTGCGGTTTTGCCGTGCTTCACTGAAAACCTGGAGGTATTTTCGGCATACCTCCTTCCAAACCGCTTCACGACTGAATGTATAGGCTTTTTTGCGCATGGCGTGCCGTTCGACATCGTTGTCCAAAAGTCCGATAATTTGTTCCGCTATGGCATCAGGATTGCGAAAGGGTACAATTCGGCCCCGGCCTTCGGAAAGCATCTCGGTGGCATACCAGTAAGGTGTCGAAATGACGGCTTTGCCTGTGCCCATGGCATAGGCAAGGGTCCCGGAGGTAATCTGGGCTTCTTCAAGATAAGGGGTTACGTAGATATCGGCGATGCTGAGAAACTCACATAACTCTTTTAGCTCAACAAAACGATTTTGAAAAATGACATGCTCACCTATATCGAGTTTGCGCACGAGCTGCTGCAGCATGATACGGTATGCATCCCCATGCAACTTTAGAATATGCGGGTGTGTCGCGCCCAGAATAATATAGACCACATCAGGGTGTTTTTTTATGACCGCCGGAAGCGCTTGCAGCACATTTTCAATGCCCTTATTTGAGGAAAGCAAGCCGAATGTGAGTAGCACCTTTTTGCCTTCCACGCCGAACTTGTCTTTGTAGAAGCTGGGATCAATAAACGGTGTATCCGGAATGCCGTGATGGATAAGGGCGATTTTCTCCTCGGACACCGCATAGATATCTTTAAGGAAATCAGAGGCCTTACGGCTCATCACTACCAGTTTATCGGACAGATCGGATAGCTTGCACATGACGTTACGAAATTCCGGGGCGGGATCTTTCAGAATCGTATGCAACGTAGTCACCACCGGCATGCGCAGATCACCCAATAGTTTCAGCAGGTGGCTGCCGGCTGGACCTCCGAAAAGACCGTATTCATGCTGCAAGCAGACAATATCCGTCTGACTGATATTGAGAAATTGAGAGGCGACACTATAATCGGTCAACTTGTTCTGGTTGATCTCAAAGCGCACTTTTTCTGGATATGGATATCCCTCAAGTTTGTCATTCATGGCAACCGCCCAGCAGTAAATATCGGGGGCTTCCGCTGATAAGCCTTCAACCAGATCCGTGGTGAAGGTTGCGATACCGCACTGGCGGGGCACATAGTTGCCTATTACGGCAACCGAGTCGATTCCCTCATAATGCTTAATAACAGATGCCATAACCGCTGCCTTTTTGTTTTACGTTTATCTTCCATTTGCCCAAATCTATTTCATTTTGTCTTTTTTTTTCTTCCGCTTCTCCTTTAGTGTTTGCTTGCCTTTTTTCTGTTCTTCTCGTTTGCCTTTATCTCTTTTTCCCTTGTCGCCCATCTAATCTCCTTTTCCTTTCAAAAAACTTTTTATCCGATAATTACCCATAGTTCATCATATGGCCCCAAGACCCCTTATGTTCGTTGTATGGTCCTTGCCAACAAAGTTTTTTTCTGTCTATGATTTATGATAAGTATTTCCTTTTCGGCGTTGCTCTAAATTCTTCACAATTTCCCCCAATTTCCACCCACTTACGTACTGAATTAAAATTATCACATCCAAACCGACAAAGTCAATGACTCAAAAAGCAAAACAAATCAACCAGAACCTCCGAACCATCAAGTTTAAAATAGACTCCGCCCTCTCATCAGCAGAAAGCAGCCACAGAGGCTCTCAAAAATACTCCCCGCTCTCCTTGGCCGCCATCATGAGCTCTTGTTGGACATTATGAGGCGGAAGCGGGCGCAGCCCATGGGGATCAGGGTAATTTCTTCGACGGATAAGTTGGATTCAACAGGGCTGGGGGGAACTTTGCCGACCATTTTTCCTTCGGTCTGCCACACTCCGGGATTCTTTTCGCTCTTGCTTTCAAGGTAATAGGGGCACTATCCGGTGTGAACGGCTGATAAGCGAGCGGTTTCTGAACGTCTAAAGTTATGGATGCGGCCGGGTTTTTCGGATCGACCACCAAACCGTAGTTCCAGGGAGAAGCCGGGAGAATCTCATAGGCCGGCCATTCATCCGGGCCTCCGTAGCGGTTCCATTCCTCCTCTATTTTATATAGCAGTTAATGCTCTTTCACCTCCGGATAAAAGACTTAAATCTCTGAAATGCTTGCCTGCTGGTCTTGCCCCTATCTCAATCTGAGCATTGAGGGGGTCTTCACCTTCGGGAATGCGCAGATCTGCTTAACCGCCATCAAAGAAATGAGTAAACGTTTTGCGAAAGTTCTTTCTTACTTCTCCAAAAATTTCTTTAAAACGTTTTCTTGCAGTATGGTTTATTTTTTTTAGATTCAAGGCTCCCAGGAGGAGTGCTTGAATTATCTGGAGTTTGTCGCTCGAGTGACTTCACATATCCCTAACAAGGGACAGGTTATGGTCCGCTACTACGGCCTCTATGTCAATGCCCACAGAGGAAAGATGAGAAAAACAGGAGCCGATTCTTTGTGTCCCCTTATTTTTGAAGATGAAGTTTCATTTGTGCCATCCAGAGGATGGGCGGAGATGATAAAGAAGGTCTACGAGATCGATCCTCTCATCTGTCCCCAATGCGGCGGGACCATGCGAATTGTTTCCTTTATTGAAGATTATAAAGTCATAGACAAGATCATCAAACACCTCAAACTGACCTTTAAGGCTGCTCGGCCCCCGCCTCCTCATGCTCAGCTCTCTATTGCGGCTGAGAAACTATCAGAATATATGTGAAACTCTAATCCCCTTGTTCATGGGCAAGGGGGACCTCTGTTCTTTGTAATCCTTTATTCTACTGATTTTCTGATGTTCTCTTTCTCTTGTGGATTTTTTGTTGGCTTTTCCTTTATTTCAACGCTTTTCCAGATGTGAAGGCGGAGATAGAGGACGTATTTGGTGAGG
>CAYTTR010000032.1:0-27390 GCA_964440805.1 uncultured Eubacteriales bacterium | reverse complement strand
TCCCTCAACTCCTCCGGTGATAAGACCGCAACCGAGGCTCCGTACTTTAATATCTCTCTCTTTATTTCGCCGAAGTCGGCAACCGGGAATTTTAAACAGATACTGCCGTCATCATTAGAATGGATTTCCTGGCCGCTGAACCAAACCTGTTCCGATATCCAGCTTGAAATCTCGGGGGTAAACTGGAGGCAAACCTCGATTGATTCTTCTCCTCTCATAAGGCCGAATGTTTTCCTTATATATTCTTTGAGGGGAGGAAGGTTTTTCGGAATCTCAACCGGTTTCGACACTTGTTCTATGCTCCGGATTCGGGATAAGGCAAAATCCCTTAGGTCATTCTTTAAAGCACAAAAAGCGATAAGATGCCAGCTTCCCATATAGCAGAAAAGATGGAGCGGTCTGATAGTTCTTCGGGTGATTTCCTGCTTATGTGGTGTGTAGTAGGAGATTTTAAGGGGAGTTTCTCTGAAAAGTGCATCAAGGACCCTGGAAAAGGTGGTTTCGTCCACCTTATAATAGGCCACATTTTTAACCGAGACTTTTCTTTTTATATCTTCAAGGCTCGGTGAAGAATCGAGAAACCTGAAGGCAAGAAATTTTTTAAGAATTTCATATAGAGATTTTTTGAGCCGGAGGTCGGGAAGAGTTGAAGCAAGCCTCAATGCCAAACATAAAGCGGTGAGCTCATCTTCCTTGAACCAGATGGGAGGAAGCTCGTAGCTGTCATCTTCCAGAACATATCCTTTTGTTTTTGGATCATAAATAAGAGGGGCTCCCAGCCTGTCGCGCATGAATTCAATATCTCTCTGAGCTTGTTTGACCGAGATTTCGAATTTATCGGCCAGCCTCCGTGCGTTCGGATGCCGGCCTTCCTTTAACTGGCCGAGGAACCAGTGATATCTTTCGTAGGTAAGCTTTTTTCCCATCTTAAAAAGAATCAAACTTCAATTTAATGAAGGCTTTTGTCCTGAGCCTCGTTCCCATCGGGATCGGTCCTTTGAACCTCAGATTTTCTTATTTTCCAGTCATTATTACTGTATATGGTTTGGCTAATAATTTGTCAAGTCAATAAGGCTCCGAATTTCCATTTCATTTTAATTCTCCTTAAATAAAGATATTGGGAACATAATTCCGGATAATTTTTTTATTTTAAATTCTCTGCTTCCTTTTCCTTTAATTTTCATTAGTCCCTCAATCCTAAGTTAACGGCAGCCGGCCTTCTCCCCCCCTATGATGACAACAGCCTGATTTTTTTAAAAAAAAAGAGATTTTTGTTGAAAATCGGGCCGACAAATTCACCCTCTCCATTTGGTTATCCTCTTTTTGTTCCTGATTATACTCCTCAATCCCCCTCAAATAATGTCCTATATAAAAAATCTTTCATGAAACAAATGTAAATAAAATTCTTGAAAGATTAATGCTCCGTGGTTGAACACCTCCCCTGTTTCTCCCCCTTCCTCACCCCCCAATATCATCCCAAGGGGTGATTTATAAAAGATTAAATATAAGATATATGTAGAGTGTAAAAAATGACTTCTCCGCCTGAATCGAATAAAAAATTAGCGGCCAAGATTGCTTCTCTCCGCGACCAGCTTAAAAGTTTAAAAAAAGGCTGGAACTCGGATCGAAAAGAGCTTGAGGTAGAGTTAAACCAAGCCCTGGAAAAATTTCACAAGTCTATTGAGTCCACTATCCGGACTCTGGAGGAAACGGTAAAGCTTAAAGACCCCTACACAGCCAATCATCAAAGGCGGGTGGCTGAGCTTTCCCGGGCCATAGCTGAAAAAATGAATTTATCCGGTGATGAGGTTTACGGAGTGTTCCTTTCGGCTTCGCTTCATGATATCGGTAAAATCGCTATTCCCTCCGAGCTTTTTACCAAAGGAGAGAAACTTAATCAATATGAGTATTTAATAATAAAATCTCATCCTGAGTTCGGCTACAAAATTTTAAAAAACCTTGAATTCCCCTGGCCCATAGAAAACATTGCTTATAAGCATCATGAGAGGCTTGACGGTTCGGGCTATCCCAATGGAATAAAAGGAGATAAGATTGAACTTGAGACAAGAATCATTTCGGTGGCTGATGTAATTGAGGCCATGATTTCTTACCGGCCTTTCCGGCCGCCGCTGGGAGTTGAAGCAGCCCTGGAAGAGATAGAAAGTAACAAAGGCCTGCTTTATGATCCCCAGGTGGTTGAGGCTTGCCTTGAGCTTTTCAAAAAAGGTTTTGAATTTGAAGAGGGTATGATAAAAAAAGAATAAATGTAAAAATTTATTCCAAATAATTGAAGGTTCGGCCGACTAAATTAAACGAGCCGCGAAAAGGTGAGAGACAATTAAGCGCTGGGTGAGGACGCTTTGGCGCAGGGGCCTGAATGGAGTTGGCATTCAGGCCTTTTTTCTTTATGGGAAACTTTTCCCCTGCACTCCGGATACCGGGTTGGCGTCAATGCTGAAACTTCAAATTATTGTTTTATTGCGGCAGAAGCGGACACTATTCTGCCCCTTCCTCCCTTAGGCCTTGATTGCTTCCAGAAGTTCCTCTGTTGAGGTGGCTGCTGTCCCGATTTTGGCCACCACCACCCCGGCTGCAGCATTGGCCAGGAAAGCGGCTTCTCTGATATTGGCTCCAGCCAGAAGAGCCAGTGAGGCAGCGGCGATTACAGTGTCGCCGGCCCCGGTTACGTCATATACCTCCTTGGCCTGGGTGGGGATGTGAATCGGCTTTCTGCCTTTCTCGAAAACGGTCATTCCTTTCTCGCCTCGTTTTAGAATTAAATAGCGGGTGTCGATCCTGGATAATATTTTTTTCCCTGCTTTCTCCACCTGGGAATCGGTATTGCATTGGTGGTGGACAATTTGCTCGGCTTCGTAATGGTTTGGAGTCACCAGAGTGACCGGAGAAAAAGTGAAAAAATTGTTTACTTTGGGATCAACAAAAACCGGAATACCCCTGGTTTCAGGCAGAGCCAGGACTTTTTTCATAAGGGAAGGAGTGAGAAGACCTTTGTTATAATCGGAAATAATCAAACCTTCATAGTTTTCCCGGCTTAAAAATTCGACGATTTTTTTTTCAACTTCAGGTTTGACAAACTGTTTCTTTTCGAAATCCACCCTTACTACCTGCTGGTGGTGAGCAATGATTCTTGTTTTAATGGTTGTTGGCCGGCTTTTATCGATGATTAGTCCCTGGGGAGCCGGGACATTTTCCCTGATCCATTTTCCTTCAAGGTCAGCTCCGATTATTCCAACCAAAATGGGATAAGCTCCAAGCTTCATTAAATTGTGGTTGACATTCCCTGCTCCCCCTAAGCAGAGAGATTCTTCCCTGACTTCAACTACCGGCACCGGTGCTTCGGGAGAGATGCGGGAAACACTTCCCCAGATATATTTATCAAGCATCAAATCTCCCAGAACCGCCACTCTTTTTCCTTTAAAGCTTCTTACCAGTGATTTCAAATGTTGGCTGTTTAGGTCTTTCATCTCATTCCTCCATGAGCCACAGGGGATTGGAAAGAATCCAGGGGACCTTATCGGAAAGGGGGGTTCTTTCTTTGAGAAAAACTTCTGCCCGGTAGGTGCCGGGCCGGGTAACTTTATAAGAAGTTTTTTGCTCTGCAGACCGGAGCAATATTTCTCCGTTATGAAGCAGGTGAGATTCAATTTTAAAAGAGAAGGGAGTTTTAATGTGGAGAGTGACCGGAGCACCTGCTTTTATTTTGCTGCCCATGGAAATGAATTTCTTCCCCCGTTCACCCCAGAAACGGAATCCGGAGGCGCGGGCTGCCGCTTCAATCGCATTATAAAAGCGGCCTTGAGCCAGAGCCTTTCCGACCAGTTGCCTGTCTTCCTCGAAATCACCGGAAAGAGGTGAATCCAGAAGCAGGTGGAGGCGGAGCAGGGAGAAAAGCGGACCGTAAAGAATATGGGCATCAGTGCTGTAATAAGCGTAAACCTGATGCTTTTGGCTCAGCTCATCCCATTTGTTAAAATTTTTTTCCGGCCTTGTCAGCATTTTCAGGGTGGGAATCTCGGATTTTAGAGCCAGAAGAGGGAAATAAGGGAGCATCCGGAAAAAATTTCTCCTGAGCATAGCGTCAGCGGTAATGAGCTCGATTCCGGAAAGCGGGAATTCCGGGCCCCAGGTCCAGCTTGTCTTGGAATAAGGGTGGGCGATGATGGTCAAACCTCCGGCTGCAACCACTTGGTATGAGGCTTCTTCTGCCTGCTGAGAGAAGGGAGTTTCCGGAGGTGTAAAATTAAGAGCTACCAGGTGTCCCCTGTTTACTGATAACTCGGAGCCGGCCAGAACCAGAACGCCCTCTTTCCATCCCTGGAAGGCGACTGAGTCATAGTTTGGATTGCCGTGGTCTGTAAGAATGATGAAATCTAAGCCGGCAGCCGAAGCTTTGGCGACCACATCATCCGGCCGGCCTCTGCCGTCGGAATATGTTGTATGAATGTGATAAACTCCTTCGATTTCCAGAGGATCTGTAAAGTCGGTTTGATATGTCCGGAAGCGTAATAAATGAAAAGCGAGCCAAACGAGGTATAAAGCGAAAAGAGAGAGAAATATTTTAAGGACTTTTTTTCGCTTCATTTGATTGCTGTGGGAATGGAAGGTTCTTTTTCTTTAGCTAAAAAAGGGAGGAAAGGCAGGGTTGTCAGAAAAAGAAAAAGGGTGACTATCTCTGAGTCGCCAAAATTATACTCAAACATCCCGGCCGAAAAAAAGGCTAAAAGGCAGGCCAGGGCTCCGGCGGTTAAGCTTAAAGCAAGGGGATCTTTTCTTCTTCTGAGAAGTTTTAACAGCGAAAAGCCCATCCATCCCACAAAACAGAGCCAGGCGCAAATAGCCGGGATTCCCCTTTCGGCGGCAATCTGTATTACATTGTTGTGAAGATGAACGTTTTGCCGGGCCTCTTCGGAAAGACCGTACTTGGGATTTTTGAAAACCTCATCTACTGTATTGGGGCCTGTTCCCAAGAGGGGATATTCTTTTATGATTTTCCAGCCGGTTTCAAGATACTCCAGCCGGGTAAGGTTGGAGACATCCTTTGTGCTGAAAATGCTCAAAGTCCGTTGCTTGACGGCAGGAGGGCTGGCTAAATACAGGAGAAAAACAATAACGGGCAGAGCGATCAGAGCCTTGGGCCTGTAGATGGCCAGGAGGACTACTGCCGCTACCACGATTCCAATCCAGGCGTTGCGGGTAAGGGTGAGAAGAATCGCTAAAAAGGCAAGAATAAAGGCTCCGGCCCAGATGAGTTTTTCTTTGGTCTTCAGGAAAAGGAAAAAACTCATGGCCATGGTACAGAAAAGGAGAAGAAGACCAGCCTGGGTCATGTAATGTCCCATGAATCCAGCTATGCGTTCGCCGGGAGAGGCTTTGAAGAAAAAATACACGGCCGAATAGGCAATACTTATGAGGGCTGAAGCAAGAAACACTTTCAAGGCCAGTCGAATATCACTTTCCTTTTTGAAGGCAAAATAGGCCATGGGCACTACCAGATAGAGAAGAAGCTCGCGGGAATCGTGGAAACTTGTTTCCGGGCTCCGGGAAAAAGCCGAGGCTAAAAGAGAGAGGGCGCAGTAAACCAAAAGGGGCCAGAAAAAACCCGGCACCTCGGGCAATTTTTTATCCTTTATGTGGAGGTAAAGAAAAAGAATTAAGGACAGGGCTAAGAAAATCTGGGCGGCGGAGATAGAGATGAAAGAGAAAAACAGGTAAAGAATCATGGTCAGAAAAAATATACGTTCTATCTTCATCACTTTTCTCCTAATTTTCCCTATTTTCCCAGCCTTTATAAGACCTGTCAACCATAAAAGAAAGGGGGACGTTCCCCCTCTTTGATTTTCCTCTTTCTTTATATATAATTTGTCTGCTTGCTTCAGGTTCTTGATTTCAATAACAATAAGAGGAGACGGTTATGTCTATCCCTCGAAAAAAGGGGCACTTATTTTTATTTGCTCTAACAGCGCTTTTTTTACTACTTTCTTCATGCCGGAAGAAAGAGGAATCAATTCAATATGAGATACTTCTTGACGACGGGTGGTTTATCCAGTCGTCAGAAAAGATTAAGGAAAAGGGAGACCTAATTTCCGGTCCGGTTTTTAATGCGGCTGAATGGTATGAGGCTTCAGTCCCCACCACGGTTTTGGCCGCCTTAATTGAAAACGGCGAATATCCGGATCCTTTTTTCGGGAAAAACCTGGAAAAAATACCTGAAGAGAGGTTTGCCTGTCCCTGGTGGTACAGAAAGGAATTTGAACTTCCTGTTAACAATAAATTGTCCTATGCCCGCCTTGGCTTTGAAGGAATAAATTACAGGGCTAATATCTGGCTCAATGGCCGGCAGATTGGCACAATTGAAGAAATTTTTGGCTCCTTTCGAGTTTTTAAATTGAACATCGCAGAATTTGTAAAGCCCGGTAAAAACATTCTGGCAATTGAAGTTTTTCCGCCAAGGCTCGGGGATTTCACGATAGGCTTTGTCGATTGGAATCCCAAGCCGCCTGACCAGAATATGGGCATCTGGCGTCCGGTTACACTCTATTTAAGTGGTCCAGTTTCAATAGAAAATCCCTTTGTGACCAGCGAAATTGATTTAAACACTTTGGATAAAGCATCCTTGACTGTTTCGGCAGAGCTTGTTAATTACTCGGATAATCCGGTTGAGGGAATGCTTGTGGGAACTTTGGAAGAAAACTCCTTCAGTCAGAAGGTACAATTAAGTCCGGGAGAAAGAAAAATCATCTCTTTTCTCCCGGAGCATTACCGGGAGCTTCAACTTAAGAATCCCCGCTTATGGTGGCCTCATGATCTGGGGGAACCGAATCTTTACGGCCTCAAGCTTATTTTTTTTACAGGGGACATGATTTCCGAAGAGAAGAAAATAACCTTCGGTATCCGCCGGGTTGAAGATTATATCGATGATGACGGTCACCGGGGCTTTAAAATAAACGGCAGGAAAGTTTTAATTCGCGGCGGCGGCTGGGTGGATGATATATTTCTGGCTGATGACCGCCGGACACTAAAAGCTAAAGTCGAATATACCAAGCATATGAATTTAAACGCTATTCGCCTCGAGGGATTCTGGGGAAGCGGCCGCCAGCTTTACAGCCTATGTGATGAGCAGGGGATATTATTAATGGCCGGCTGGAGCTGCCAATGGGAATGGGACGAATATATGGGCAAAGCCTGCGGCCAATATGGAGGAGTACAGACACCGGAAGAAATGGAACTTGTGGCTCGCTCCTTCCGGGATCAGGTGGTTTGGCTGCGCAATCATCCCAGTATTTTCGTCTGGCTGGTAGGAAGCGATAAATTACCTAAGCCTGAGCTGGAAAGAAAATATGTAAAGATTCTGGAGGAGTATGACCAAACCCGGCCCTACCTGGCCGCTGCAGCCCGGCTTATAAGTGAAGTGAGTGGAGCTACAGGCGTTAAAATGCACGGCCCTTATGATTATGTCCCTCCTATTTACTGGTTTGAGGATGAATCTTATGGGGGAGCCTACGGCTTCAACACTGAAACCGGGCCCGGCCCTCAGCCGCCGCCGTTGGAAAGTCTGAAGAAAATGCTGCCGGAAGAACGTCTCTGGCCCGTCAACGATTACTGGGAATATCATTGTGCTCGCAAGCAGTTCAGTAATATTGACCGTTATCTCGAGGCTCTAACCAACCGTTACGGTGAAGCCAAGGACATCCTCGATTTTGACCGGAAAGCCCAGGTCATGAATTATGAGGCTGGGCGGGCTATGTTTGAAGCTTTCGCTGCCCATAAACACAAATCCAAGGGTGTAATCCAGTGGATGTTGAATGCCGCCTGGCCCAAGCTCTATTGGCAGCTCTACGACTACTATCTTATGCCCAACGGAGCCTTTTACGGTGCCAAGAAAGCTTCTCAGCCCGTAAACATTCTTTATCACTACCGGAACAAGGGAATTTATGCGGTTAATTTCGGCCGAGCTCCCCGGAATGACTTAACGGCGAAAATAAGGGTTTTTGATTTCCAGAGCAAAGAAAAATTCAGCCAGGTTAAAGATGTTCAGATAGAGGGCTTGACTTCAAATCAAATAATCCAGACACCTGACCTGCCTGAGCTGAGTCCGGTTTATTTTATCGACCTTAAACTTGAAGATAAAGCGGGCAATCAAGTAAGCGATAACTTTTACTGGCTGTCAACTAAGAAAGAGGTGATGGATTATCCGGCAACCAAGTGGTTCGTTACTCCTGTAAAAGAATATGCTGATTTTACAGCCCTTAATGACCTGCCTGAAGCTGAACTCAAGGTTCAGCATAATTTTGAAAATACTGGTGCCAAGGAAAAAGTCACAGTAATATTGAAAAACATATCAGATACTCTTGCCTTTTTTATCTATGTAAGTATTGTGGGAAAAGAGAGCGGAAACTCGGTTTTGCCTATCTACTGGGATGACAATTATATCTCCATTCTTCCAGGAGAAAGTAAAACCGTATCAGGAGTTTATAACTCTGAGGATCTTCATGGCGAGGCGCCCCTTGTCCGGGTAAGCGGATGGAATCTGGAAGATTTTGAGCTGCCCATAATCATTAGATAAAGAGGTTATTACATTAAGGGGAATGGGTGTCCCTTTGGGGAATGTCCCCCATTATTGAACGATAGACATCCTGGGGAGATATGGTGCGGATGCAGCGGAAATCGTTGTGAATGCATTGGCGTTGACGGCAGGGGCGGCAGTTTAGCTCTTTCTGCAGAATGACCGCTTCTTTCATCCAGGGAGAGAAATGAGCGGGAAGAGTGGGGCCGAAATAAGCAATGATAGGAGTATCGGTAGTGGCGGCGATGTGCATCGGGCCGCTGTCGGGACCGATAAAAAAAGCCGCCTTCCGGATAAGAAAACGAAGCTCCCTTAGATTAAGAAGCCCGGTAAAGTTCGATACAACCGGAGGCGACTGATTAATAATTCGGCTTGATACAGGCTCATCTTCCTTCGAACCTACTAAGATAACCCGCAATTCCTTGTGCTGGCTCAACAGGGAAAGGAGTTTGACAATATTTTCTTGGCCCCAGTGCCGGAAAGAATTGCCGGCGCTTATGTGAAGAATAATCAGGTTGAAAGACCTCAGGTTGTTAGCCTCAAGAAGAGATTCCACTTTGTTTCGTTCTTCTTCCTGAGCCTCAGGCATGAATAGAGGAGGCTTTAAGTCTGATGGAACGCTTAGGGCTCTTACCAGATTTAGATGATTCTCCACACTGTGGACTGGCGAAGTTAGGCTTCCGCGGGAGATTTTCTGATGGTAGATAAAGCTCTTATATTTTACTTTATAACCAATCCTTGTTTTGGCACCCGAAAATAGAGTCAGCAGAGCCGCCCTCGGGCCTCCGTGGAAATCAACTACAGCGTCAAAGCGGCTTTTTCTTATTTTCCCGATGAGGGCGAAAAACTCCTGCCGGCTTTGTCCGGCCGGTAAAACAATCACTTCATCAAGATATGGATTTCCCTCAACAAGTTCGCGGTAAGGTTCTTCGACAATATAGAATAGCCGGCTTTCGGGAAAATGTTCTTTTAAGGCGGTTACAGCCGGCGAGGTCATTAAGATGTCGCCTATCCGCCTCAGCCGGATGAGAAGTATCTTTTTCTTCCAGGAATTTTTAATCTTTGGTTTTTCGGTCCGGCTCAATGGTCGCCTCATCGATGAGCATTACCGGAATATCATCTTTTATGGGATAGACGCGGTGGCATTTGATGCATTTCAAGCCTTTTTCGTCAGCGGTCAGCTTGACATCGGTTTTGCATAGAGGGCAGGCCAGAATTTCAAGCAGTTTGTCGTCGATGGGCATCAGTCTCTCCTTTTTCAATTATCTTATCATAAAGCATCACTCAAGGTGAAACGTTTGGGGGTTCTTTTTTTAATCTGCTGAACCGGGCTGCCCAACCGCCTCCCGGAGCCAGCTTTATTTTTATGGTTGAGGGAGAAGTAACGGTAGTGACAATTTTTTTATAATCGTTTCCGTTCCGGCCGGCGTTTATTCCGTCCCGGAAGATTTCGGCTTGATAAGAACCCGGTTCAAGGAAAGAAAGGTCCAGAGTTAGTTCCCGCGGAGTCCAATCGGTCATAGCGGCTGCGTACCAGTGGTCTCCTTTTTGGCGGGCTATAAGAACATAATCTCCGACCGCGGCCTCAAGAACCCGGGTTTTATCCCAGGTAACCGGTACTTCGGCAATAAAATCCAGACATTCTTTTTCCCGCAGGTAGCGGGTGGGGCTGTCGGCCAGCATCTGGAGGGGGCTTTCGTAGACCACGTACATAGCCAGTTGATGGCATCTTGTTCCCAAACTCATGGGCGTTGAGAAGAGAGGGGCGAAATCTTTTTCCTGGGCGTTGACCATGGCTCCGGGGGTATAATCCATTGGCCCGGCCAACATGCGGATAAAGGGTATGGTAAGGTTATGTTCGGGAGTAGGCTGCCGGCTCCACTTGGAATGCTCAAGCCCGAGAACACCCTCACGGGTGAGAACATTGGGATAGGCCCGGCGGAGTCCGGCGGGTTTGTAGGCGCCGTGGAAGTTAACAAGAAGTTTTCTTTTAGCGGCTTCTTCAGCTATTTTCCAGCAGTAGTTAACCATCCACTGGTCGTCGCGCTGCATGAAATCGACTTTTATGCCTTTTACGCCCCATTTTTCAAAAAGATCAAGAGCCGGTTGCAGTTGATCATCAAGGGTTTTCCAGACTACCCAGAGAATAATGCCTACGTTTTTCTCACTGCCGTAACTTAATATCTCTTCCATGTTTAGGTCGGTATTCACCTTAAAAAGGTCGGTTGTATCCGACCAGCCTTCATCCATAATTATATACTCAATTCCGTGGGAAGAGGCGAAGTCGATGAAATACTTATAAGTGGCTGTATTTATTCCCGCGGCAAAGTCTACTCCGTAAATATTCAGATTATTCCACCAGTCCCAGGCTACTTTGCCTGGTTTTATCCAGGAAGGATCATCAATCATCAGGTCAGGTGAAAGCTTGTAGACCATCTGGCTTTCAATTAGGTCACCGTCTTTTTCGGCTATAACCAGGGCTCGCCAGGGGAAAGAACGGGGAGCCCTGGTTTCAGCAATATGGGCTGCCCGGAGCACTGCTTCCACTGTCCGGTCCCTGGTCTGCCTTTCCCTGAGGGCTACAGCGGGAAATTTAGCGTTCAGGGATAAGTTGGAGTTCCCGGTAAGATAAAGACCGGGGTAATCGATTAACGAAGCTTCGGTTACTCCTATCTTGGGCCCGTCTTTTATATCAACCAGAAGAGGCAGGCTGGCCATTTGCTCCCAGTTTATCTGGCTTAGTGAAAGATACTGGTAGAGCCTTTCTGAATGGGTAAGAAAGCTTTCTTCGACAGGGAAGAAGACCTTGTGGTCTTTATTGAAATTTAGAGTGACTTCCTCATCTATAACCTGGAGTGGACCCTCATAAGTACTGACGAATCTGTAGGCTAAGCCGTCATTATAGGCCCTGAATTCCAGTTGATAGTTGTTTTCGAAGGTAAGAGTTAGTTGGTTGTAATGATTTTCAATTTCTTTGGATTTTACAGGGACAATTGGGCGGATGACTTCTTTTACAGTGCGGCTGTTTGAGCTCGTAAGGCGGGGCTTTTCGCCAAGAATACCCTGTTCATTTGTTTTAAGCGATAGAGGTGAAGAAGCAATAATTTCCTGACTGTCATAGTGGACTGAATAGGTGATGCGTTCCCAGATGGAAATTTTAACTTTTATTCTTTCGTCCGGGGAAAGGAGTTCCTCTTCTTCAGCCAAAAGAGCTGAAGAGAGACATAAAGAAATTCCCAGGATAAGAAAGAGTAAATTTTTCAAGTTCCAGGGGTAGGCCATTGTTCCTCCTCCGTATTTTTCCTGGGCAAGCTCTCCTATTGTATTTCACGCAGCCTAAAGAGTCCAGTCTTTCCTGTCTGCTCTTCCTTTGCCTGACAAGGAGTGATATGGTCTTGATTTCTGATTTTCTGGAAAAGGAGAATTTCTCTAAGAAAGAAGCAGATGGATCATGTGTTTGTCCCCTTGGTTTTAAAAAAAAGGTAAATAGGTAAACAACCTCTGTTTATTGAATAGGCTTGATTATTCCCGAGTGGAGGTTACTGCAGTTCTGAGGCGCAGGACAACTCAGCTAAGGCGCTTCCCCCTAAACTGTCCTATAAAGATGTAGATGCGGTAAAATCAGCCCGCTTGAAAGGTAAAAAAGGCCGATTTTAGATTAACTCTAATGACAGAGATTTAGAAACTTACTTTCTTTATGTACGTCAGGGGAATTTCTCTTAAGCCATTCATGGTTATTGTTATATAAAAGGTATCGGCCTTTTATATGAATGGCTCCGGCTAATCAACTGTACTCAGTTTGTTGAATTTACGGGGAAGAATTACTTCTTCAGGGCATTGAGAATTGCTTCGTTGAATGCGGGGAGATCATCTGGAACGCGTGATGTGATCAAGTTTTCATCCACCACCACCGGTTCATCGAGATATTCAGCCCCTGCTTCTTGGAGTTCATCGGCAATTGAAGCTGTGCAGGTCATGGAGCGGCCTTCAACCACACCGGCTGTTATGAGAACTTGCGGACCATGACAGATGGCTGCTACAGGTTTTCCGGATTCAAGAAAGGCTTTGGTGAAAGCTACAGCAGCCTCATGCTCCCTTAAGACTGCAGGGCCTTGGCCGCCGGGGAGAATGAGAGCATCGAAATCAGCAACCTCAACCTCATCTACTGCCTTTTCAATGTCTACCACTTGATCGCTGTTGTAAGCCTTTACTTCGCCTACAGCAGGGCCAAGGACAACAACCTCAGCTCCATGCTCTTCCAGAAAGGCTTTGGGTTTAAGTGTCTCTCCGTCATGGAATCCCTCGGCTATGAGTACCGCCACCCGTTTTCCCTCAAGTTCCGCCACTGGTTCAGCCTCCTCAATTTCCGGTTCAGCCTCCTCAATTGCTGGTTCCTCGGCCTTCCGTTCACAAGCAACAAACACCAAGGCTCCGATCAGGACTACCGAAAAGAGCCCGAAAATGATGTTTTTCACATTTACCTCCTTCAGAAACACCGGGTCTTAAGAGAGGAAGAAGACCCGCTGTTTTTATATTTTTGCCCGGCAAAGGGTCGTATAATTCTTTTATTTAAATGGATTAACCCCACTGACGGTATTATAGTAGTCTGAGGTGTTGCTTGTCAAGAAAATATCTTTTTCAGAACTGGTTTGACTTATCCTTCTCCCTGAATTAAAATTTAGGTGATCGCTTCCATGTCTGATAAAAAAATCCTCATCGTTGATTATGACCAGAATAGTCTGGATACTTTAGCTGGTCTTTTCAAACCTTATGACCTGCAAATATTTACAGCTTCCGATGGACAGATGGCCCATGAAATCTTCCGCAAGGAGAAACCTAATTGTGTTGTTCTTGAAGCCATGTTGCCCAAGCTTCATGGGTTTGATTTGACCCAGAAAATATATGAGGAATCCAAGGGAAGAACTCCTGTGATTATTGTTACCGGTCTTTATAAAGGGCCTCAGTACCGGAAGGAAGCTTTGCGTTCTTTTGGAGCGGCTGATTACTTTGAGAAACCTTATGACCGGAATAAACTGGTAAATTCAGTCATGAATCTTCTCCAGGATGAGCTGGAAATTAGCGAAGAACTCCCTCCTCCTGAACAAGTGATTACCCTCCTGAACGAACTGATTCAACCCAAAAAAAAGGAAAAAGGGAAGGGAAATTCCACTTGATAGTTGCCGGCCTTGTCAAAGGAAGTAAAAATCGGTAGGATGTAGACCGTAATTTTAAGTACGTATTCATGAGGTGATAATGTCCCAGCTCTGGACAAGATGCAATAATTGCCGGCGGATAGTATACAAAAAGGATATTCTGGATAATTTATTTGTCTGCCCCATGTGTGATTTTCATTTCCGCATATCGGCCTCTCAGCGGCTGGAAATTCTTTTTGATAACGGGGAATATCAATTATTCAACCAGAACATTTATCCTGCTGACCCTCTCCATTTTGAAGACTCAAAAAAATACTCCCAGCGCCTTAAAGAAAGTCAGGAAAAGACATCTATTCCTGATGCAATTCTAACAACTACCGGAGCTTTGGGAGGAACAGAAGTCATTATGGGAGTCATGGATTTTCAGTTCATGGGAGGAAGCATGGGCTCTGTGGTGGGGGAAAAGGTTACCCGCTGCTTTGAAAAAGCCTTTCAGGAAAAAAAACCGGTTATTATTGTTTCCTGTTCCGGTGGAGCCCGGATGCAAGAGGGAACTTTATCTCTTATGCAGTTAATGAAGACAAGCGCAGCCATTGCCAGACTCGAAGAGACCGGCCTGCCTTACATATCCCTGATTACCGATCCCACCACGGGAGGTGTAACAGCCAGCTTCTCCATGCTGGGTGACATAAACATCGCCGAGCCGAGGGCGCTGATAGGATTCGCTGGCCCCCGGGTTATAGAACAGACCATAAGAGAGAAACTTCCCAAAGGATTTCAGAGTGCCGAGTTCCTTCTGGAACATGGCTTCCTGGATGATGTGGTTCACCGCAAAAAACTCCGGGAATATCTCATCAAAGCCCTCAGGCTATTTCTCAACCGCCCTTCATGAATTATAGAGAAAGCCTGAGTTATCTCGATGATCTCCAGAAACTGGGAATAAAGTTTGGCCTGGATAACGTCAGGACAATACTTGATTCGCTTAACCATCCCCAAGAAAATTACCTTTCAATCCATGTAGCCGGAACAAACGGAAAAGGTTCTGTCTGTGCTTACTTGGCAAAAATTTTGTCTCTTCATGGAATAAAGACTGGCATGTTTACCTCTCCTCATCTAATCAGGGTGGAAGAGAGAATACTTACAGGAGAAAAACCTATTAGCTCGGCTGAATTTGCCAGAATAGCCACATGGTTGCGCGAGGCCATAGAAAAATTAATATCATTGAGAAAACTTGCTCACCCTCCCACTTATTTCGAATTCCTTACTTGCTTAGCCTTTCTTTTCTTCCGTGAGAAGAAAATCGACCTGGCTGTGCTTGAGGTTGGCATGGGAGGCCGTTTTGATGCCACCAATGTGGTTAAACCACTTTGTTCGGTGATCAACAGCATTTCTTTTGAACATGAGAAATTTCTGGGGGAAACTCTGGCCAAGATTGCTTTCGAAAAAGCCGGTATTATCAAGGAGGGAGTGCCGGTGGTGAGTGGGGTGGAACCAGAGGAAGCAAGGAAAGCTATCAGGGAAGTAGCCCTTCTAAGGCAGGCTCCGTTTGTGGAGGTATTTACTGATGAAACCAGGCTGGAGAAATCCGGAAAAAATGATTTTAATTATACTTTCCTTTTCTCTTACCGGGGAGAAGAATACTCTTTCCGCCCCTCTCTTCGGGGGATTCATCAGGGAAGAAATGCTGCTGTTGCCGTGGCTGTTACCCGCTGGCTTCAGGAAAACTGGAAACCTTTTAGAAAGGATTTGATTATTAATGCAATTGAAAACACTCGCTGGGAAGGCCGGCTTGAAATCCTAAGCAGGAAACCCTTGTTCCTTGTTGATGGTGCCCATAATGAAGAGGGAGCTGGGGCGTTAAAGGATTACCTCGATCAATTTATTTCCGGCCGGATTATCCTTGTTTTCGCCTGTATGAGGGATAAAAAAGTAGAGAAGCTGGCTGAAATTCTTTTTCCATCCATGGAAAAAGTTATTCTGACCACCTTCCCTTTTTTCCGGGCAGCCAAGCCTGAGGAGCTCAAAGAAAGGCTCTCTGGCTATTCAACCAAGGTTATGGTGGAAGCTGAAGTTGGCCGGGCGGTGGAAAAAGCCGTTCGACTGGCCGGTGAAGACGGCACTGTCCTTTGTGCCGGCTCCCTCTATCTTGTCGGTGAAGTTAAAAAGAAAGTTAAATAAAAAGGAGTACGTTTCTCCTTTGCTTGCTTTTTTATTTTGGTCGTGTTAAATTTCCCTGTAATTTTTTCTTCAGGTCCACTTAATCATGCTGTCAATAGATGCCAATGTCATCATCGTTTTTCTTCTTGTCTGGGTTTTGGTTCTTCTGCTGACCAAGATATTTTACAATCCAGTGCGCCAGGTGATGAAAGAAAGACGCCTGAAAATAAAAAAAGGTTTTCAGGAGGCAGAGGCAGCACAACGCCGCCAGGAAGAAATTATGGCGGATATCGAGGCAAGATTAAAAAAAGCTCAGGCAGAAGCCAGGCAAACCTTGAATTCATTCGAGAAAAAAGCTCTCCAGGAGAAAGAAAAAATGCTGGCTGATGTTTCCAGCGAATGCCGTTCTCAGGTAGATGAAGCCCGCCAGAAATTGGAAATCCAGGTCGAAGAGATAAAGAAGAAACTAAAGAAAGAAAGCAATTCGGTGGCCGCCAAAATAGAGGAGAAGATTCTCCATTGAAAAGAAAAAGCCAGCTACTTGTCCTTCTCATCCTTCTTCCATTCCTGCTCTTTATGCTTTCACCTGAAGGAGCTGAGCATTCCTCAAACAGCGGTGAATTCATCGGAAAGGTGATTAATTTTATATTGCTTTTTGGCGGCCTGTCTTATTTTCTGCGCAAGCCTCTTATGAATTTCCTGGGGAGAAGAGGAAAAGAGCTCAGCCAGACAGTTGATGAATCGGAGCGAATGAAGAAAGAGTGGGAGAAGAAACTCCAAGAAGTGGAAAAACGGCTGAAGAAGATTTCCAATGAGGTGGAATCCCTTAGCAAACAAGCTGAGGAGAGGGGCGAGAAGAGAAAGAAAGAAATTCTTCAAGCTGCCCGGGATGAGGCTAATCGCATAAAATCTTTTTCCGAACATCAGATTGAAGCGCTTTCTCAACAGGCTCTTCTGGAAATCCGCCAATATGCTGCGGATCTGGCAGTGAGAAGGGCTCAGGAAAATATTAAAAAGAAATTGACTTTAAAGAAACAACATATTCTTGTCGGGCAGGCCATAAAGAGGATCAAGGGGTTCCATGAAAAATTTCACCTTGGTTAAAAGGTACTGCGAAGGGCTGGTGAGGGCTCTTTCGGATGAGAAAGAGTTTAAGAAGATTTTCCAGGAACTGAATGAGCTTGATCAATTTCTCTCATCGCAGGAAAGACTTAAAAATGCCCTGACCACTCCATTCCTGCCACCCTACAAGAGAAAAAAAATTGCCCAGAATGTTTTTCAGGTTTTAGAATTTTCCTCGAAAACAAGGAAATTCTTGGATATCCTGGTAGAAAACAAGAGGTTGGTTCTTCTCGGAGATATCCTGCATCTGCTTCCTGACAAATGGAACGAGGAAAGAGGGATTGTGTCTTTCGAAGTAACCTCAGCTGTTCCTTTGACAGACAAAGAAAAAACAAAGCTTAAAGCAGAAATTGAAAGACTGTCCTCTGGTCCGGTATCCTTGAGATTTCTTCAGGATAAATCTCTTATTGGAGGATTAGCCCTGAGGAAAGGTAATATTATTTATGATATGTCTTTAAGAGAAAGTTTGAATCAGCTTAAAGAACGCCTGAGTAAAGGATGAATGGTACGATGGAATTAAAAGCCGATGAAATAAGCAAGATAATTCAACAACAAATCGAGGGTTTTGAAGCAGAGATAGATATCCGGGAGGTTGGGACTGTAACTTCGATTGGTGATGGGATCGCCAGGGTATATGGACTGGATTTAGTAATGTACAATGAGCTTTTGGAATTCCCCAACGAAGTTTATGGCCTTGCTCTTAATCTCGAAGAGGACAGTGTCGGCGTTGTCCTTCTCGGAGAAAGCCACTTAGTAAAAGAAGGAGATCTGGTCAAGCGCACTCACCGCATTATTGAAGTCCCCTCCGGAAAGCCCCTCATAGGACGGGTAGTGAATCCTCTGGCGCTTCCACTTGATGATAAAGGTCCCATAAAATCGGATATTTCCATGAGTGTTGAACGCTTAGCTCCAGGAGTGGTGGACAGAATGCCCGTAAAAGAACCGCTTCAGACCGGGATTAAAGCCATTGATGCTATGATTCCCATTGGCAGAGGGCAGAGAGAATTGATTATAGGCGACCGGCAAACAGGGAAAACTGCCATTGTCATTGATACCATAATCAACCAGAAGGGAAAGGATGTGATTTGTATTTATGTTGCTGTTGGTCAAAAAAATTCGACCATAGCCTATATTATCAAGACATTAGAAGATTACGGGGCCATGGATTACACTATTATAGTTTCCGCCTCGGCCAGTGATCCCACTTCTCTTCAGTATTTGGCCCCTTATAGCGGTTGTGCCATTGGCGAATATTTCCTGGATAACGGCCAGCACGCCCTGGTTATTTATGATGATCTATCCAAGCATGCTGCGGCTTACCGGGAAATATCTCTGCTTCTGCGGAGGCCACCTGGAAGAGAAGCTTTTCCCGGGGATGTCTTTTATCTTCACTCCCGTCTCTTGGAGAGGGCGGCCAAGTATAATGAAGAAAAAGGGGGTGGTTCTCTGACCGCTCTTCCTATTATCGAAACCCAGGCCGGAGATGTGTCGGGCTATATCCCGACTAATGTTATCTCCATTACAGACGGCCAGATTTATTTGGAACCCGAGCTTTTCAATGCCGGTATCCGGCCGGCCGTTAATGTCGGCATTTCTGTTTCTCGAGTTGGTGGTTCCGCTCAGATAAAAGCCATGAAGCAGGTAGCAGGAAAGCTGCGCCTTGACCTGGCCCAGTACCGGGAATTGGTTACTTTTGCTCAATTTGGCACTGAATTGGACAAGGCCAGCCAGGCCCAGCTTGAAAGAGGAGAGAGGCTGACGGAAATACTAAAACAAAAACAATATGAACCTGTTCCTGTAGCCAAGCAGGTTTTGATTATCTACGCCGGCAACCGGGGATTCCTGGATGAGTTTCCCGTCTCCCGGATTAAAGATTATGAAGCTGTTCTCTATGATTATATAGAGAAAGAGCATCCTTCTATTCTGGAAAAAATTGATAATAAAAAGGAAATCGATTCGGCTCTGGATAAAGAAATCGAAAAAGTGCTCAAAGAATTTAATCAGAAATTTAAGGAAGAGGCTGCCTGAAAATGCCGGCTCTAATTGATCTTCGAAGAAGAATAAAAAGTATCCGGAACACTCAGCAAATTACTCAGGCCATGAAAACTGTAGCCACAGCCAAGTTAAGAAAAGCCCAGAAAACGGTCATGGAAAACCGGCCTTACTGGCACCGGACTCCGGCTTTACTGGCCAAGCTGTCGCGCTGGGTTGCGCCGGAAGAACATCCTCTGTTGTGCTGGCGAAAAGAAAAAACGATTCTGGTTGTGGTGATTACCTCCGATAAAGGCCTTTGCGGGGCTTTTAATTCAAATCTTCTGGAAAGAACAAGGCAATTCTGCACCGACAGAAAGGAAACAGCTGAGGTGCACCTGATTCTTATCGGGAAGAAAGCTTCTCAATTTTTCAAAAGGCATTCTTTCCCGATAGAAAAGGTTTACCTGGATTTAGCCCGTTCTTTTATGGAAAAAGACATGGAAGAATTGGCCAGATATTTGATAGACAGGTTCATTCTACAGGATTTTGATTCTGTCTATGTGGTCTACAATGAGTTCAAAAAAATTCTTTCTCCACAGATAACTAGGCTCAAGTTGCTGCCGGTTGAACCTTTAAGCGGAAAGGATGACGGCACTTCCGGCAAAGAGGAGCTGGAGATTCTTCCTGACTTTGAACCTGAGCGTTCCTTAATTCTGGATGAGCTTCTTTCTCATTATGTTACCGTCCAAGTAAAGCATGCCTGTTTTGAATCCATTGCCGCAGAGCAGGCAGCCAGGATGATGGCCATGGAGAATGCCACCAGGAACGCCGAAGATTTAATTGGAGATCTGACACTTGTTATGAATAAAATAAGGCAAGATACTATTACCAAAGAACTTTTGGAAATAATGACGGCTGTGGATGCCTTGAAATAGTCATTAAAGGATGGAAAAAATGAGCCCAGCTCAAACAAAAAAGACCAAAAAATCATCAACAACGAAGAAAAAAAAGGAATCCGAAAAGAAAACCAGGTCAAAAAAACAGGCAAAAAGACAAGCACAGCATAAAAAAGAGAAAACCCCGAAAAAAGAAAAATCTGGAGAAAAGAAAAAATTGACCCGGATAGGCCGGGTAGTCCAGGTAATCGGGCCGGTAGTGGATGTTGAATTCAAGAACATGAAACTTCCCGAAATATACAATGCTCTCCGAATTACATCAGAAGGGATTGAGACTCCCACTCCTGTTGATATCATAGTGGAAGTGGAGCAGCATATCGGAGAAGACAAGGTCCGGTGTGTATCCATGCACCGGACGGATGGACTGGCGCGAGGCATGAAAGCTTATGATCAGGAAGGCCCCATAATGGTTCCGGTAGGAGAACCGACTCTCGGCAGAGTAATCAATGTAATCGGAGATCCGGTTGACCATCTGGGCCCGATCGAGGCTAAAGATAAATACCCCATCCATCGGCCCCCGCCGTCGCTTGAAGAACAAAGCACTAAGCTGGAAATGTTTGAAACAGGGATCAAGGTTATTGATCTTATCCAGCCTTTTTTAAAAGGAGGGAAGATAGGTCTTTTCGGTGGTGCCGGAGTAGGAAAAACAGTCATTATTATGGAGCTTATACATAATGTTGCCCTCAAGCACGGAGGCTATTCGGTTTTTGCCGGTGTGGGAGAAAGAACCAGGGAAGGAAATGATCTCTGGCTGGAAATGAAGGAGTCGGGTGTTATTGACAAGACAGCCCTTATTTATGGACAGATGACCGAGCCTCCCGGAGCCCGCCTCAGGGTAGGGTTGACCGCTCTTTCTGTGGCCGAGTATTTTCGAGATGAGATGAACCAGGACATTCTCTTATTCATCGACAATATTTTCCGTTTTGTTCAGGCAGGCTCAGAGGTCTCTGCCCTGCTCGGCCGGATGCCGTCTGCTGTCGGCTACCAGCCTAACTTAGCCTCAGAACTGGGTGAGCTGGAAGAGAGGATAACCTCTACCCGGAAAGGCTCTATTACTTCAGTCCAGGCCATCTATGTTCCGGCAGATGACTTTACTGATCCGGCCCCGGCTACCACTTTTTCTCATTTGGATGCCAGTACCAATCTTTCCCGGGCTTTGACCGAGATGGGTATTTATCCTGCGGTTGATCCTTTGACATCATATTCCAGAATCCTGGATCCCCGGGTTATCGGGGAAGAACACTATGAAGCAGCCCGGCAGGTTAAAGAAATTCTCCAGAGATATAAGGATCTTCAGGATATTATCACCATCCTGGGTATGGAAGAGCTTTCCGAAGAGGACAAAGTTATTGTCTCCCGGGCCAGAAAAATTCAGAGATTTCTTTCCCAGCCTTTCCATGTGGCCGAGGAGTTCACCGGAAGGCCAGGAAAATATGTCCCGGTGGAAGAAACCGTTAAGGGTTTTAAGGAGTTGGTTGAGGGCAAGCACGACGATAAACCCGAACAGGCCTTTTACATGGCAGGAGGCATTGAA
This sequence comes from uncultured Eubacteriales bacterium, assembly GCA_964440805.1. Classification (GTDB taxonomy): domain Bacteria; phylum Acidobacteriota; class Aminicenantia; order Aminicenantales; family Aminicenantaceae; genus CAYTTR01. The sequence continues at coordinate 5,910 of CAYTTR010000032.1, read as the reverse complement.
GAAGTTATTGAGCGGGCTGAAGAATTGAAATCAGCATGAGTCAGTCAAGGATAAAGATCCGGATTATTACCCCAGGAAAGGTTCTTTTTGATGGTGAAGCATCTCAGGTTGCTATTCCTTCTGTTGATGGAGCCCTGGGAATTCTTCCCGGTCACCGCCCTTTAGTAATAGCCCTGGGAAGTGGAGAAGTTGTCTGTCAACGGGGGAATGGGGAGGACAAGTTCCCGGTTCATGGTGGATATGCAGATGTGGAAAAATATACAGTGACCCTTTACACTAATCAAGGATTGGAAGAAAACGGAATGAATAATGATTCAGGCTGAAGAAACGCTCGATTCTTTCTACCATGGAAAAATCCTGGTGATTCAGAAGAAGAAAGGCTATCGCTTTGCTGTGGATTCGCCCCTTCTGGCTTCATTTATTCAAACTCGAGAAGAGGATATTTGCTGTGAGATGGGTACTGGGAATGGAATCGTTTCTTTGCTTTTAAGCTTGAAACCTTTCCGGTATTTAGTCACCCTTGAGATTCAGGAATCGCTGGCCCGCTTAGCCTGGCGTAATATCTGTTTGAACCATTTAGAGAAAAGGATTGCTGTCCTCCAGATAGATTTTCTCTGGTTTTCCCCTAAGAAGAAATTTGATGTGGTTTTTTCAAATCCACCGTATATCCAAAAAGACAAAGGGCATCGCAGTCCTTCGGAGGAAAAATCTATTGCCAAGCATGAGATAAAAAGCGATATTTTTGCTATAATGCGCAAGACCGCTGAGTTACTCAAGAAAGAAGGTCGTTCCTACTTTATTTTTCCGGCAGGAAGAAAAAACGATTTTTTCAAAGCGGTGGAGGAAAGCGGATTGAAGGTTGGAACAATTCGCTATGTTTATCCGGCTCCGGCTAAACCGGCCGGTCATTTTCTAACAGAATGCCGCTTTCAACCAGGCCGGTCAACCGCCCTTCCCTCTCTTTACCTCCGTGATGAAAAAGGGCGGGCTACTCCTGAGGCCGAAGCCGTGTATTCAGGAATGATGGATACTTTCCATGCTTAGTAATATAAAAGAACTTTACCGTTACCGCGGGCTCATCCAGAACTTAGTGAGCCGGGAGCTCAAGGCCCGGTACCGGGGGACTGTTCTTGGCTTCCTCTGGTCTTTTATTAATCCGCTCTTGCTGATGATTATTTATACCATTGTTTTTGGATTTATTATTGGGCCCCGGGATCCGGCCTTCGGCCAGTCCCCCATTCTTTACGCCCTTTTTCTCTTCTGTGGAGTACTACCTTGGACCTGGTTTTCTTCTTCTTCCATAGAATCAGCCAACGTGCTCATGGTCCAAGGGAATTTGATAAAAAAAATTCTCTTTCCGGCCGAGGTTCTTCCAGTTGTAGTGGTTACTTCGAATTTCATTCATTTTTTGTTTGGCTTGCCTATTCTTATTCTGGCCAAGGGAATTATTCTTCTCCTGGTGGATAATCCAGCTGCCCAGGGTTTCACCCCTTACTTAGCTTTTCTTCCCCTGGTCATTCTGGTCCAGTATGTCTTTTCTTTAGCCCTTGCTTTGCTTCTCTCAGCTTTGACTGTTCATTTCCGGGATATCAAGGACATTCTGGCTAACCTTCTCACTTTCTGGTTTTTTGCCTCTCCTATAATTTATCCTATTACCTTCGAAAGCGTCCAGAAAATCAAAGCTCTTCAGATTATGCTTAACATCAATCCCATGACCCATATCATGATGGGTTACCAGAATACTGTTTTCTTTGGAACCATGCTCCGCTGGAAAAGATTAGGGGTAACTTTTCTAGTATCACTCCTCCTGCTCTATATTGGTTACATTGTATTCGATAAGCTTCGGGAATCTTTTCCGGAGGAGGTATAGGATGGCGGCCATTGTGGTGGATGATGTCACCCGGATTTACCAGAAATACTCATCCCGGCATCGCTTCAAGACATTTAAAGGTGCCCTCCTCAAAGGAGACTTGTTTAAGGCTCTGAAACCGGATGAACTGGTAACAGCTCTGGAAAATATAAATTTCAAGGTGGAGAAAGGAAGCGCCTTCGGAGTGATTGGAGAAAATGGCTCGGGGAAAAGCACTTTGCTGAAAATTATTGCTGGAATCACTAAGCCGACCTCGGGCAAAGTGGAAGTCAAGGGGAAAGTATCAGCTCTCATTGAACTGGGAGCAGGTTTTCATCCGGAAATTTCCGGGCGGGAAAACATATATATTAACGGTATTATGCTGGGTTTGTCCAAGAAAGAAATAAATCAGAAGTTTGATGAAATTGTCCGCTTCGCTGAATTGGAGGACTTTATCGATGCACCAGTTAAGACATATTCTTCCGGGATGTACATGCGGCTGGGGTTTTCCATTGCCATTAACGTTAATCCTGAAATTCTCCTCATTGATGAAGTTTTGGCAGTGGGGGACGCGGCTTTTATTCCTAAATGCCTTGACCGGATCGATGATTTTCGCCGCCGGAAAAAGACTATCCTCTTCGTCAGTCATGATTTATCCACAGTAGAAAAAGTATGTGACCGGGTAGCCTGGCTGAAAAACGGTCGCCTAAAAACAATCGGGGATCCCAAGCGGGTAATCGATTCTTACCTCCAGGATGTAGCCGATAAACAGGAAGAATCATTTGAAAAGAGGCAACAGGAAATTGTAGAACAAGAAGTCTATGAAGAAGAGAGGCGGGAAAACCGGTGGGGCAAGCGGGAGGTGGAGATAAAGAAAGTCAGATTGAAAAGTCTTTCCGGGAAGGAAAAACATGTCTTTTCACCCGGCGAAGGGATGGTTGTCGAGATGGAGGTTGAGGCTTATTCACCCATAAAAGATTTTGTCTTCGGCATAGGAGTTTTCAATTCCCGGGGGATCCAGTGTTACGGAACAAACACTCATCTCGAGGACTTCCGGCCTGTCCAGATATTTGGTGAAGGAAAAGTAACCTTGCGTATTGAAAAGTTGAACCTTATAAACGGCACTTACTACCTTGATGTAGCTGTCCACAAAAGAGACGGCTACCCCTATGATTATCACCGGAGCCTTTATTCTTTCATGGTTTCCTCTCAGTACAAGGAGGAAGGCATTCTCAGGCTTAACCATGATTGGCTTTTTACCGATAGCATCAAAATGGAAAAAATAAATTAAAATAATATGGGAAGAAAAATATTAACCTTGAATGAACTTGGCCGGCTTCGCTTGGAATGGAAAAAGGCAGGTCAAGCGGTTATTTTAACCAATGGCTGTTTTGATATTCTTCACCCTGGCCATATATATCTTTTCCGGGAAGCAAAAAAACTGGGCGATGTCCTGATAGTAGCGGTGAACTCTGATGAGTCTGTCAGAATGATCAAAGGACCTTCGAGGCCAATTTTTCCCTTAGAGGAGAGACTGGAGATTCTTTCTTCTATAGAGAATATTGACCATCTTGTGTCCTTCAAGGAAGAAACGCCCCGCCAAGTAATTGCCTCTCTTCTCCCTGATGTTCTGGTAAAAGGGGGGGATTGGGGTTTTGGTCAAATAGTGGGGAGGAAGGAAGTTGAAAAGGCTGGGGGCAGGGTTATTCTTATTCCTTACCAAAAAGGAAAGTCTACCTCGAAAATCATCAAAAAAATTCTGGAAAATTAGTTCACAAACAACTCAATAAAAGCAAAAAGCCCAACCCATTTATTGAGCCGGGCTTTTTTTTCTAAATCCAGCGAGCAGTTTTACATCATGCTCAGGATCACTTTTCGCATCCTTCTGAACAATGAGCTATCCGGGGAACAGCAAAGCGTTTCATAACATGCTCCTTTTTATTGATCATACAATTATTATAATAATAATACATTTGCTGTCAAGCGCTCAATCTTATTAAAAAAACTATTGCCGGAGTGATTTCTTCGCCTGCGATTCTCTTAATTTGCTTGAGAACCATGACCAGATTTTCTGATGAAAAATAAAACTGGGCGGATGTTCTTTAAGAAAATGCGGCAAGGATATGGCCTCTGTGTCCCGGGGTGTGAAGCTGAAGGATTTGTTTTGATCATAAATAATGGGGAATTCCGGATGAAACTGCAGGCCCAGGACATTAGGGTACCTCGAGTGGGCAATAGCTTCAATCACCTTGCCGCCCAGAGTGGAAGCTGCAACCTGAAAATCCTGGCCAAGTTCAGCTACACTTTGATGGTGGGAGCTTACGATGTAGGGGTATTCCCCAAAGGGCATTTCCAGCTCTTTTGGAAAGAAAGTTCCTTCTTCCCATGTGATTTGATGAAGGGAATAAGAGATGAGGTTTTTTTCAGGGTGGAGCCGCGACCAGGGATTTACATGCCATTTATCCGGGCCGAGCTCAATGGCTTCTTCAAAAGTAGAGCAGTTGTAAATTTCCTGCCAAATATCCTGAACAAGGGTTCCTCCGGTTCCCACATTCAGGCTTTGGGCTCCCAGGCATATTCCCAGAACAGGGAATTCAGGATCGTTATCCAGTAAGGCCGATGCATCCGGTTCCTGTTTTCCTCCAAGGAGATGGAAAATAAAAGAGAGCTCGAAAAAATGACGATAAGGATCAGTGACGCGAGTCAACAGATTAGTTTGACTGTCGTATAAATAAGGAGGAATATCCGGTCCCCCGAAAAAAATGATACCATCTGATGATTGGAAAATATTGCTGAATTCAATAGTCAGTGGATTTTCATGGTAAATGTTTTCAGGATTGATTTCACCCTTTAGTTCTCTTAATTCAATCCAATCAAGTCTCTCCTCACTTATAAAATTCTGTGATCTCTTATAGTCAGTCCCTTCTTTTTCGTGGTATATTCCCATTACCTGAAGGTTTTCTAACGGAATTAATTCCTTTTCTTTCAAGTTTTTAAGTGCTTTGAGGCTTCCCACAGAAGGATAACAGATTGTAAGCTGTATCTTTTCTTTTCCAGATTCCGATCCAGGTGAGGAAGCCTCATGAGAACATCCGGAAAAAAAGAGGATGAAAGAAACTGCTAAAAACACTGCCGCCACAGAAGCTGAAATTTTCTTCATTATAATCCTCCGCTTTATAGTTCAATTGATTTTAATTATAAAATTCTCCATGAGACCTGGCAATAAAAAATTAGAATTTGTAAGAATCTCCATGAACCTTATTCACCTGAATTTCGTTTATAGCAGTTGAAGGTAATAACATGGAATATATAAAGACTTATGGGAGGAAATAGATGAAAAAGGCTGCAATCATAATCTTGCTGCAGGTAGTATTAGGTTTATTGGTACTTCCTGTTCAGGCTGAGGATGAACCAAACTTATCAATCCCCCTTCTATCTAAAACTCCAAAAATAGACGGAGTGTTGGATAATGATCTCTGGGAGCAGGAAGCTCTTAAAATTGAAAATTTTCTCCAGTTTGTTCCCAAAGAAAAGGGTGTTCCTACAGAAAAAACCGTAGCTTATATTGGAATGGACAAAAAAAATCTATATATTGCTTTCCGGTGCAATGATTCTCAGCCCCGGAAGCTCAGGGCCGCCATAACCAAAAGGGATAACATTATTGACGATGATTGGGTGCTTGTTTCACTTGACACTTTTAACGAGAAGCGGCGCGCCTTTTGGTTTTTTATCAACCCGCATGGGGTTCAAATGGACGGAATAAGAATTGAAGAAGGTGGAGGAGATAATCTTGATGTCAGCTGGGATGCTGTTTTTTATTCTGAAGGGAAAATAGATGGTGAAGGATATACAGTAGAAATGTCCATTCCTTTTAAAAGCCTCCGCTTTCCTGATAAAAAAAATAAAAGATGGGGTCTGGTTCTGAGCCGGACAATTGCCAGAACAGGTGAAATTATTATCTGGCCTCCGGTATCCAAGAATATCCCTGGTCTCCTGACGCAACAATATATAATAAGAATTGATGAGGAAGTGGAAAGGGGAAAAAATTTCGAGTTGATGCC
>CAYTTR010000031.1:20494-27700 GCA_964440805.1 uncultured Eubacteriales bacterium | reverse complement strand
CCTAATACCGTTACCTCATTACCGTCACTTTGGGACAACCTCTAATAGTAATTACCAAAAAAATCTCTTCTGTAAAAAGTTTCCTCTGGAAATTGAGCGGATGATAAATCCCATACCCTTCATCTCTTTGGGAAAATAATTTCTTCCACTGAAATAGATATACTTACTCTCGAGACAAGAAAATTGCAATAGTAAGGCAGATTCCGTAAAATTAAATGCTTCAGATATTTCCAAAGCTGTCTAACCAGGCTTTCCTGAAAGGAGTAAGTGAATAAAATGAAAAGGCAATATTCAATAATCTTTTTTGTAGTTTTTATCTTATGTGGATTTTTTACAAGCGCCTGCCAGACTAGCCGGGAAGAGGTTTTGCGTGAAGAGGCTTTTTTAATTCACCAGAAAGTATTAACGGTTGATACTCATTGTGATACTCCAATGATGATGCTTCGTGAGGACTGGAATATAGGAGAGCGTCATCAGCCCGGAGTAAGAAGAAGCGGCCAGATTGATCTTCCCCGGATGAAAGAGGGAGGCCTGGATGCTTCCTTTTTTGCTGTTTATGTGAATCAAGGCCCTTTGACACCGGAAGGTTACAAGCAAGCTAAAGAAAAAGCAGATCGGATGTTAGCTGCCATTGAAAAAATGTTTCAGGAGAACTCAGATATAGTGGAATTGGCAACTTCTCCGGCTGATGCTGTCCGCCTTGAAAAAGAAGGAAAATTGGCCGTTTTTTTGGGCATGGAAAATGGATATCCCCTGGGAAAAGATTTTTCTTTGGTGGAAAAATATTATCAGAGGGGAATCCGGTATATTACTCTCTGCCATTCCCGCGATAATGATATCTGTGATTCTTCTACAGATGAAGAAAATCCAGAGGATCGGGGGCTGAGCGAATTCGGGAAACAAGTGGTTTCCGAATGTAACCGGTTAGGAATCATGGTAGATGTTTCTCATGCCTCAGATAAAACTTTTTATGACGTTTTACAAACCAGCCGGGCACCTGTCATAGCTTCTCATTCAAGTGTTAGGGCAATTTGTGATCATCCCCGCAATCTTTCTGACGGCATGATAAAGGCACTGGCTGACAACGGTGGAGTGATCCAGATTTGTTTTGTCTCAAGCTTCCTGAAAAAATCTCCTCCCAATCCGGAAAGAGAAAAGGCACTTCAAGGACTGAGAGAGAAATATGGTCCCCGCAATAAAATAATAGACGAGAAAACAAGAGAGAAAATGTGGCAAGACTATCAGGAAATAATGGCAAAATATCCGCTTGACCGGGCGACAGTGAGTGATTTAATGGATCATATTGATTATGTGGTTAAACTTGTCGGAGTGGATTATGTGGGAATAGGCACCGATTTTGACGGGGGAGGCGGTGTAGAAGGCTGTAATGATGTCACCGAGCTGCCACAGGTGACCCTTGAACTTTACAGGCGCGGTTACAGCGAAGAAGAGATTGCCAAAATATGGGGCGGAAATGTCATGAGAGTTTTCCGGAAGGTGATACAGATAGCTGAAGAGACTGTTTAACCGGCAGGATGGAAGCAGGAATCCCTTAGAAGACATAATCAGTTCCAAGCTAATTTTCCATTGCTGCTTTGCTACCCATGACTGATGAAAATGATATCTCGTTATCATTTGCAACATACCGAAGGACATGCAACAGATGATCTTAAACTTGCCTGGGAAAGATACCGTGAGGCGTTTTTCTCGCTCGTCTCACCCTTCTCGCCTTATCCAAACCAGATAAACAAGATAGACCAGATAGACAAGATAAACAAGATAGACAAGATAGACAAGATAGACGAGATAGACAAGATAGACGAGATAGACTGTTTTTATTATTTTCGAACTAATAATCCCCGATTCAAGTGTTAAATAATTTTACAATTTTCATTGAAACCATCACTTCATCCGTACTATAATAGATAAAAACCGGTAAAGACTTTGGTACAAAACTTGCTCTCTTCCATTCATCCGGACTGCTCAAGAAAATGATAAAAAAGAAGTTCTCTCTGATTATTATCATCACAGGAATTATCTTGTCTTTTTTCCTGGTTGCTGAGGGGTTTTTCCAGAGTAATGATGAATCTTCTTACCGGCCGCGCCGGGGAGGTGTTTTGCGGATCAAATCCATTTCCGATGAATTCCGACAGCAGCTTGATCCGGTTCAACCGGGGGCTTACATTTTTATTTCTGAACAGATTTTTGATGGTCTGGTCAGGCTGGACAAAAAGCTGAACATAGTGCCTGAATTGTCAGATTACTGGACAATCTCTAATGATGGGAAGATCTACACGTTTTATTTAAGAAAAGGAATTCCTTTTTACAACCACAGGGAAGTGTTGGCTTCAGATGTTAAGTTTTCTCTGGAAAGAATACTTGCGCCGGAGACCGATTCTCCTTTTTTCCAGTATTTTCTTTCCCGGGTTGAAGGAGCAGCTGAATTCAGAGAAGGTAAGGATACCGAAGTCAGAGGTTTCAAAGTGCTGGACAAGCATATTTTCCAGATTGAATGGACTAAACCATATGTTTCAGCCCTATATTTGTTGAGTATGCCATTTTGTAAAATTCTTCCTGCAGATATGGTAGAAAAACAGGAAAAAAATTTTTTCTATAAACCCACCGGAACAGGACCTTTTTACTTTGACTCCTGGGTAAGAGATACCAGATTGAATATTGTGGGAGTCCGGCTGAAGAGGAACGATGATTATTTCCTGGGAGCACCTTATCTTGATACCATAGAATTCTGTCCTCTTTTTACTCTGGATCATTTTCTCAATGGACAAATCGACCTTATCCCGGTAGTGTCTGAAAAACTCCTGGATGGAAATTTTCAGGTATATGTAGATGGATCGATCCAGACGTTTTTCCTGGGAATGAGTTGCCATATCCCCCCTTTTGACAGGGAAGAGGTGAGGCGGGCAATTCTTCATGGAATCGATAAACAACAGCTCATTGAGGCGGTGGCAGAACCGCGCTATGTTCGCAAACCGGTAAATAGTTTTATTCCTTCCAGGCTTCCTGGTTTTTATCCAACCAATGAGGATGCAGTTTTTAATCTGGACAGAGCTGTCCGCCTGCTTTGGGAAGTAGGACTTATTGGGGGAAATAAATTTCCTGAAGTAACCTTGTTTTTAAGGTGGCCGAGAACAGGTTTTCTATTTAATTTCCAGAAGGAGTTGAAAAAACAGATGTCTTCCCTGGGAATCGATTTGAAAACACGATATTACCGGTCGATTGAAGAAGTAAAAAAGTGTCGTGAACCCTATTTTATCCTCTGGGATGAGTTGATGACTATTCCCGATCCAGCCGATCTCGTCCAGCCTCTATTTCAATCGAACTCACTGTTCAACGTTTTTAGTTATTCCAATGAGGAACTGGATCGAATCCTTCAAAAAACAGAAGTGGAGAGAAGCTGGAGCAGAAGAATACATTTCTTCCATCAAATTGAGTGGATTCTTCAGAAGGGAATTCCGGCCATTCCCCTGTTCAGTCAGCAAAACCGGATAGCCATTCAACCTTATATCAGAGGAGTAAAGGTTCCTCCATTTGGCTTTTACTATCTGGATGCCAGGAAAATCTGGAAAGAAGAGAAGAGATAGCTCATGTCTTTACGGACAAGATTCATGATTTATGTCACTCTTCTTCTTTCCAGCCTGGTAGTAATGGTGCTGTTTGTGATTCAGAAGAGGGAAGTCAGAATGATTTTCGAGGAAGAGAAAAAAAAAGGAGTCTTGATAGCAGAGAATATTATTCAGGAAAACCTTGAGCCATTTCTTTTCTGGGATATGGAAGGAGTGAAAACAAACATCGAAAACCGCATAGACAGGAAGCTTGTTTTTGTGGTCTTCTTTGACCGTAATAATCATCCTTTTGTAGCTACTTCATCGGTAGATAAAAAATCTCAAATTTTTCAAAAAAGCAATTTGGAAGATAATATCCAAAGGGAAGAGTATTACTTCTCCAGAAAACCCTTTAGGCTGCAGCCTTTGGACAATCCTTTGAAGATATTAGAAATAGAGACGCCTGTTTTTGTCGAAGGCTCAACCAGAAAATGGGGTTCTGTCAAGATCGGCCTGTCTCTGGAAGATATGGAGGCGGAAATACAAAAAACAAGGCTGGTTCTTCTGGCTATAGGAAGTGCCGGCCTTTTTGCGGGAATGCTGGGCTCTTTGCTTCTGACCAGGCGGATCATTTTTCCTCTGAAAAGGCTGGCGGACGGAACCATTCAGATTTCCAAGGGGGATTTTACTCAGAAAATTGATATTTCCTCTCAGGATGAGATCGGAGAGCTTGCCCGAAGTTTCAACCGGATGAGTGAGGAACTTCTAAAAGCCAGAGAATCCATGGAATCAGCCCATAAAAAATTGTTACATGCAGAGAAGCTGGCCTCAATTGGCCGCCTTTCAGCCAGTATTGCCCACGAAATTAGGAATCCCTTGACTTCGGTCAAACTCAATATCCAACGAATAGCCGACAGTGAATATCTGGAAGAACTGGAGCAAGAACACCTCGAGATTTGCCAGGAAGGAATCCGGCAGATCGAAAAATTCATTAAAGAGCTTTTAAGCTTTACCCGTCTTTCTGAAATTAATGTGGACACATTTTCTCTTGAACAAATAATCGATGAGTCCTTGAAAGTTCTCTCTGATGCCATAGACAAGAAAAAAATAAATCTAAAAAAGGAAATCCAGAATAACCTGCCCAGGGTTAAAGTAGATGGAGACCGGATGAGACAGGTTTTTCTCAATCTGATTCAAAACGCCATTGAGGCGGTTGAAGAAGGAGGGGAAATAAAGATTTCCCTTGACCTCGCCAAATGGGATGATAGATCGGGGCTAAAGGTGGAGGTCTATGATGATGGTTGCGGCATTATGGAGAAAGACCGGGAAAATATTTTTGAGCCTTTTTATACCACCAAATCTTCCGGCTTTGGTTTAGGACTGGCCAATGCCCGGAAGATAGTTGAGCAGCACAACGGCCTAATTAGAGTAAAGGAAAGACAGCAAAAGGGTGCCTGTTTTGAAGTTCTTCTACCTTATGGAGGGGAAAAATGAAATCAATTCTTGTTGTCGATGATGATCCTCTCATAAGAAAAACTCTTTCCTCCCATTTTAGGAAAAACGGGTATGAGGTCTTTTTATCAGAGGATGGAAGAGATGGCCTGGAAAACTTTGAGCAACACCTTCCAGATCTTACCGTCCTGGATATTAAGCTGCCCGACCTGGATGGTTTAGAGGTGCTCAGAAAGATAAAGGAAATCGATTCCACGGCCACAGTTATTGTCATGACAGCTTATGATGACATGAAATCCACTGTCCAGGCAATAAAACTGGGAGCTTTTGAATATCTGGTAAAACCGCTTGATTACGTTGAGCTTGATTTGACGGTGAGAAAGGCCCTTCAGATGAAGAGCCTGGAACAAAAACTTTCTTACCTGATCGAGGAAAAACAAAAAGAATATACCATTGATAATCTAATAGGCCGTTCTCCCCAGATGAGAGAGGTTTTTAAATTAATCGGGTCGGTGGCCAATACCCGGACCAATGTTTTGATTCAGGGAGAAAGCGGGACGGGAAAAGAGCTGGTAGCCAAAGCTATCCATTATAACAGTCCTTACAGCCATGAACCGTTTATTGTCATAAACTGTTCGGCTATTTCCGACACCCTTTTAGAGAGTGAACTTTTCGGTCATGTCAAAGGAGCTTTTACCGATGCCGTCTGTGAAACCAAGGGAAAATTCGAGATTGCCGGTAAAGGAACTCTTTTTCTGGATGAAATAGGAGATATTTCACCAAACCTTCAATCAAAATTGTTAAGAGTCATCGAAACCAGGGATTTTATGAAAGTAGGGGGAGAAAAGATACTAAAGACAGAAGCCCGTATTATTGCTGCCACCAACAAAGAATTAAATAAGCGGGTTGAAGGCGACAGGTTCAGAGAAGATCTCTACTATCGCTTGAAGGTTGTTGAAATCAAACTCCCCCCTCTCCGGGAACGGAAGGAAGATATCCCTGATTTGGTTGTTTATCTTCTGGAGAAAATTAATAGACAGCTGCGAAGAAATGTTAAAAAGATTCCTCCCAACGTGATGAAGATGCTAATAGATTTTCCTTGGAAAGGAAATGTCAGAGAACTGGAAAATGCTTTGACCAGAGCCGTCATTCTGGCCAAAGGGGATGTCATCCAGGAAGAAAATCTACCTCTGGAGGCAGGAGAAAGCATTCCGTTCAAAAAAGAAATGGTTTCTTTAAAGGAAGTGGAAAAAAAGCACATCCACCATGTTCTCAAGGCAACGGGAGGAAACAAAATGCGCTCAAGTCAGATACTGGAAATCAGCCGGCCTACTCTGGATAAAAAAATAAAAGAACATAAAATTTCCCTTGAATAGGGATATCATTTTATCTGTAAAATTTTCTCAATCTTTGTAAAACTCCTTATCCTTTCTTGGCTGAAATTTTAAAAGTCCAGGGAAAAAAAGCAGAGACACTTGGCATGAAATATGCAAGTTATCAGGTGATGACTGAGAAAAAAGAAGATAATATATATGAGGTTGAAAAAATGACTGAAAAGATGGTAGTGATTGTTGATGATGATGAATCCATCAGAAAAACTTTTTATTTACTTCTTCATAAAAAGCACAATGTCAATTTAGCCAAGGATGCCAGCGAAGCTATAAGGAAATATCTCAATTCCCGGATTGATCTCATTATAACTGACCTCAGGCTTCCTGATGGTGATGGACTGGAGATGATTACTGAGTTCAGAAAATCTGGCTACAAGGGACAGGTAATACTTATTTCAGCTTATCCGGATATGGTCAAACTGGAGGACCTTGAGCATCTGCAAATAGGTTACTTCTTTGTCAAGCCGCTGGACCTGGATGCCTTGAACAGGTCTATAGAATATCTTCTTGTTTCCCCTGAATATAAGACAAAGACGGTTTAAGCTTTGATGCGGCCAGGATGGTTGAATAATGTTTGTAAATGTTATTCAAGGAATGTAAGGTATGTTTACAAAAATATGTCAGGTAAAAAAAGCATGACATCATTTACCCTGATTCCTTCATAGGATTATGGCATAAATATTGCACCAAAAATAATTAGCAGGATTAACGAGGCATGCAAAGAAAGAACATAGCTCTTAATCAGAGATTAAATATTACTCTTAATTCTTTTCGCTCGTATTTTGTTGATTTACTACATT
>CAYTTR010000031.1:0-20394 GCA_964440805.1 uncultured Eubacteriales bacterium | reverse complement strand
TCGTATTTTGTTGATTTACTACATTTGAAAAGAGAAGAAAAAGCGGATCTCTTTTCCCAAACTCAAACCCCCTTTCAACCTTTTAAATCCTCGTCCTTCTTTCTCCTTCAAGGGAGAGGGTGAGAGCTTGCTCTCATCCTCTCCTCTACAAAACTTGCTATAAGAATTTAGCTTAAAAATAATAAAAGCCTATTCAGTCTATTTGGTCTGTTCCGTCCATTCAGTTGAGAAAACCCGTTATATAAATTTAGATTATGCGAGAAAGGCGAGAAAAGTAATTGGTGTCTCCGGAAATGCTAAATGATTATTTTCATTGTTCGTGGGTGGTAAGGACGCCATGGGCAGTTAGCTTGAAAATTTCTGTCATCGCAGGCAACCGAAGGGTCCCAGGTTCATCGTCATCGTGAGGCCGCGAAATGGCCGTGGCGCTCTCTTTTTTACCCGTCGCGGGGGGCAAGACTGCCTTGGGTAATTTGTTAATTGAAGGAAGAAGTCTTTATAAATCAGGAGCAGTAGGCTTTTAACTTGCCGCTCAGGGGAGGAGTTTTCAATTTATTCAAAGCTTTTGACTCTATTTGACGGATTCTTTCCCGGGTAACATTAAGTTTTTTCCCTATTTCTTCCAGAGTATGCTCTTTTCCGTCATTAAGACCAAAGCGCATCTTTAAAACCCTGGTTTCTCTTTCTGACAGTTCTTGAAGAGCTTCCTCCAGTTGGGAGCGAAGGCTGGAATGGATCACTTCATCAGGAGGAGAAGGAACTCCTTCGGCTTCGAGGAAATCTGCCAATTGGCTATCCTCGCTATTTCCTGCAGGCGAGTCAAGTGAGATTGTTTCTTGAGAAATTTTCAAGAGATCAGCCACTTTTTTTGGGGGCATTTTCATTCTTTGAGCAAGTTCTCCGGCAGTGGGTTCTCTTCCCTTTGCCTGGAGGAATTCCTGTATGGTTTTGGTCAGCTTCTGAATTTTTTCTGTAACATGAACCGGGATTCTCACTGTGCGGGACTGGTCTGCAAGAGCCCTGGTTACGGATTGGCGGATCCACCAAGTAGCATAGGTGGAAAGCTTGTACCCCTTTTTGTAATCGAATTTTTCCACAGCCCGGATAAGTCCTATATTTCCCTCTTGAACAAGATCAAGCAGGCTGAGGCCCCGGTTCTGGTATTTTTTGGCAATGGAAACAACCAGCCGCAGATTAGCTGCTACAAGTTCACTTTTGGCCTGTTCGTAGTTTCTTTTAGCTGTTTCAATATCCTCCAGGATTTCCTTTAAATTGGAATTAGAGGATGGATTTGCAAGATAGGCCTGCTTTAATTTCTTCAGCATAATCTCAGTGGCATTTTCTTTCCAGTCAGCCCGGAAGTCCAGTTCATCCACCAGATTTTTTATTTTTACCACAATTCTTCCTCTGGCAAAGACATTCCCCACAGACTCAGGGATTGAGAAAAGTTTTTGACCAAGATTGCGAATAGTCTTCAATTGTTCCAGAATATGGTCTTGTTTTCTTTTCAGTATATCTTCGTTTGAACTCTCTCCTGAATTGCATTCAAAAATCTCCGTAATGCTTTCAGGATTTTTTTCAATTTTTTCTTGGAGGGAAAGAATTTCTTCAAATACAAGCCAGCATCTGGAAAGATGGTTGACAATAACTTGTTTGTTTCTGGTCATCTTTCTGGCCAGTGCCTTTTCTCCTTCCCTGGAAAGAAGCATATTCTGGCCCATGTCTTTAAGATAGAGCTTGACCGGGTCAGTAGTTGGTTCAAGGCCTTCTAAGAAAAATTCTTCGTCAAGATTCTCTGTTTCTCCTTTTTTCAGACCATCTTGTTCAATTTTATCTTGTGGTTTTCTTGAACGGAGATTTTGCTGCAAGGAGAGAGAGTTTTTTTCTTGGGAGTCCTTTATATTGTAAAAATGGAACGCGAGTTGATCTTCCTCATGGGAGGACACTTTTTTTCTTTTCTTTTCGTTGCTCATTTAATTCCCCTCTTATTAACTGTGACTTTATTAAACGAATTTGGATATTATTTCGTTTCAAATTTTTTTATAATTATGTCGGGAGGGTTAAGAAAAAATTTATAAGATTTAATTTAACCATCATTTATTCCCTTTCTAGTCCCAATGACTAAAAACTATATAATCTATAAAATAAATAGAGATAAATGTCAATAGTTCTTTAAAAGTATTTTTTTAAAGAACTCTTTTCGATTTAATGTAGATATGTTTATAGAATAAAAGAGCATCGGTTTTGCCTGGTGATTTCATGCCCGCAAAATGGATAAGAAAGTTTAAAAGAAATCTAATTTTTCTCTTGCCTGATGGCTCAAGGTATCATAAGTCAAAATCTTCTATTCTTTTATACTTTTTGAAGAAAGACCGGGTGGTTTGGGCAACCACTCCGCTAAGCAGGGCCAGAGCAATCAGGTTGGGAAAGGCCATGAAGGCGTTGGCAATATCTCCGATATAAAAGACCAGTTGAATGGAGGCCACTGAACCAATGAAAACTAAGACCACATATATAAAACGGTAGGGATAGGTTACCTTGATTCCAAAAAGAAATTTCATACATTGTTCACCGTAATAATACCAGCCAAGCAGGGTGGAATAACCAAAAAGCATGGATGACAAGGCCACCACCAGTCCTCCGGCCAAGGGAACAGTGCTGGAGAATGAGGCAGCAGTCATAGCTGTTCCGTCAAGACCGCTTTGCCACATCCCTGTGGAAAGATTAATCAGGGCGGTGATGGTGCAGACAATGATGGTGTCAATAAAAACCTCACCCAAGCCAATCATACCCTGATGGACCGGTGAAGGAGTCTGGGCTGCAGCATGGGCAATAGGAGCGCTTCCCAGGCCGGCTTCATTGGTGAGAAGGCCTCGCCGGAAGCCCATTTGGAGAGCCTGTCTGACTGTTGCTCCAAGGAATCCTCCCACTGCTGCTGAGGGAGTAAAGGCATTTCTAAAAATCATTAAGAAAGCTTCGGGGATTTCTGATATATGGGCAAAAATAACTATAAATCCAAAGATGAAATAAATTATAACCATGGTGGGAACAAGTTTTTCAGCCACCGCTCCGATTCGCTTGATCCCTCCGATAATAACCAGGGCCACAAGAAGAGTTATAATCATACCGCTCAACATTTTGGGCACCCCGAATTCGCTGTTAAAAGCCAAAGCCATCTGGTTAGCCTGCATCATGTTTCCGGTGCCGAATAAAGCGGCAAAGGCACCGCAAACAGCAAAAGCAGGAGCCAGGATAGAAGCTAACTTTTTATGTTTTAATCCGTTTTTAATATAATACATAGGTCCGCCGGCAATAGTTCCATCGGGATACTTTTCTCTGTATTTAACGCCCAGAAGAGCTTCGGAATACTTGGTGGCCATTCCCACAAAACCGCAGATCCACATCCAGAAAATTGCCCCTGGTCCTCCTGTGAAAAGAGCGGTGGCCACTCCTCCGATGTTTCCGTTTCCTACAGTAGCAGCCAAAGCGGTAGAGAGAGCGGCGAAAGGTGAAACATCTCCTTCTCTTGCTTTATCGGGTTTTCCCAGGAAACCGGAGAAAATCAGTTTCATTCCATCGCCGAGCCGCCTGAATTGGATGAATTTGGTTTTAATGGACATCCAGGCTCCCACGGCAAACAGGATAAAAAGCATATACGACCAGATGTTAGAAGCAGTGTTGGTCACCCAAATAATCAGATTTTGATAGAAGGCATCCATGAAGAAGCTCCTTTAAGGGGATGAAGAGCCCAGCTTTTAATTGGAAACAAAGAATAATTTTGTTTCCTGATGGAAATTGTGCTCATTCCCGCTCTCATTTTATAAATATAATGCCTTTTTATAGCATAAATAAGTTTTCCCCACAACAGAAATTCATAGCTAATTATCCATGCCTGCCTTGCCATCGTCGTACAATGAAAATGCTCATTTGTCATTCCTGCAGATGTTGGTTGCTTTTCTTGCTCGTCTCGCCTTTCTCGCTCGTCTCGCCTGTCTTGCATTATACAGACCAGAAAAGCCAGATAAACAAGATAAACAAGATAGACAAAATAGACTATTTTTGTTATTTTAAAGCTAATTAGATATATGATTGATGTAGATTAGAATTCTATTTTGGAATTCAATTCTTTTATTCTTTCCAGGCGGCGGGAAAGACTAATCTTCTTCCCGTTTTCATCAACCACTACCACGGCCCCGTCAACAAGGCGGGTGTTCCAGTTGACAGCATTGGCGAATTCTTCTCTTCCCTCCCAGAGAAAAGGTACCGGAAAATAACCTCTCTTGAAAACTTGATAAAGACCTTCAGCAGTAAAGAGTGAAGGAATGGATTTTTCCATGTCATCTACCAAAATTCTGACCTCTTCTGATAGCTCTTCGGTTTTTTCTTTTATTTCCCGGTTTAAAATGAGCTCCCGGATGCGATTTTTTCTTCGGAATTCAGGGTAATGTTTCAGAGAGGCTTTTGTTATCTTGAGGCTTTCGTCGATAACATCGGGAGTAGCCAGGAACTGGGCCTCAGAGTAACTGACGACATGAATGATTTCCGGACTAAATGGATCATCAGGTTCCATGTCATCCATAAGAGCAGTGACAGCAGCCAGTTGCGCTTTTGCCTTTGACAGATCCGGAGAAAGGTAATCCAGGCCGGCTCTGGGCTGATAGATTATGCGGAAATTAGAATTCTCAAGGCTTTTAACCATTTTAAGAAGGACCCGGCCTTTAATTATATCCCGTATTCCCCAAGTTGACCGGGGAGTATTGAGCATGTTTTGTAAAACTAAATATTTTATTCCCAGGGTTTTTGCAGTTTTTGCCGCTAAGAAGGCGGAGGCGACATAGCTGGCATCGTCACTTCCTCTGAAGGCAAAATGATGAGGGATATTAGGCTCAAAAGGCTTTCCCACACCGGCAACATACTTGATGGTTTCTAAATGCTGGAAGAGCCCTTCCCGGACAGAAAGAGGACCGCGGCCGTCTACCCGGTTAAACCACCACAGAGAGAGTGCATGCCAGGCCATGTTCAGATTTTCCTCGAGAATTCGAGCCACCTTGGGAATGTTTCTGGTGGCCGAGTAGGCCCGGACCAGCATGGGCCGGGCATCCTCCCTGATGGCTCTTAGTTCAAGCGGGCTGTTAAAAGGGACCCCACCGCCGTTACTGAGGTCCTTCCAGTCTTCTCCGAAATGAGACTGGCTGAGCTGTGAGGAGCCGACAGAAAGAATATCCAGATAGCCGCTGCGGGCAAGTTTTTTTAACCACTCTGAGAAAAGAGCTAAGGCTTTCTCCCGGTCTTTCTGATAAGGGCCGGCATGAGCCCGGAGCAGGGGAAGTTGTTTTAATTCCCGGGCAGCTTTTATTCTCTTTATCAAATGGTCTTTTTCTGTGTTGAAACCGGGATAGGAATATTTTTCCGGAGGACGAATGGACAGATGCTTCTCCTGGTCTATAAGTTCTTTCCCGAAGGAGAGTCTCATTTCGTCATAAACAGAATTTTCCAGAATGGATTTGGGAATGAGTTTTTCTGGTACTCCCAGTTTTAATAAAACATCTTTGGGAGATTCATCTCCCCTGAAAGCGGGAATGCGTTCCCCGAATTCTTTCCTTACCAGGTTACAGGCTGGAGGAAGACCGGCAAAACTGATTGATTTTATCTGACCTTTTTTCTGAGGAGAAAGCTGAGAGTCATGGTCTATTAAGTAGACCAGCCGGGAGAAAATCTCAGTTCCTTGTTCAGGATCAAGCCGGTAACTGAAGCCCAGATGAGTTATATTATTTTTAATAATCCAGTTCTTGACTATAGAAAAGAAACGCTGGTGTGAGAGTTTATCCAGAGCGGTGCAAATTTCTGCTCCGGCCACCAAAACCCTGAAGCCGCATTCTTCAATAAGCTGGCCCACATGGCTTAATCCCAGGGTATGAGCATCATGGCCGGATTTGAGCAGTCCATAACAAGGCTGATTGGCATAGGAGTTGTTTTCGGGCATGACTCTTTTTCCTTTGTATGTATATAGTTGGAAAAAAATTATCTCATAGAGTAATAAACGGGTCAAACTTGATAAAAAAAAATCAGGAATGCTCTCCGCTATACTTCGGCGCTCCCTCCGCCTTCTCTCACCGCTTCTACAAGCCATGTCAAAGCTAATTATCCATGGCCGTTTTGCCACCCACGACGGATGAAAATGCTCATTTGTCATTCCTGCAGATACCGGAATTCTTTTCTCGCCTTTCTCGCCAGGCTCGCGTTATCCAGTCCAGACAAACCAGATAAACAAGATAGACTATTTTTGTTATTTTCAAGCTAAATGGAAAAAAATCATTTTAAATAATCTGGAGTATGATGATCAACAAACCTGAGAAAGCCGAGGCGATCAGGACAGCCAGACGAATATGTCCTTTGTCAAGGAAGCCGGCAGTTTTTTTGGATAAAAAGAAACCAAGGAAAATACCGGGAAGAAGGATTAAAGTCATCAGGAGCTCTTTTGAACCGAAACGGCCGATAAGAGTTAAGGAAATTAAGGATAGTAAGGTTCCGAATAAAAAGATTGCTGCCAGCGTGCCTCTGATCCTGGGACCTTTTTCATGCTGATAGACAATGGCCATAGGGGCACCGCCAATCGCAGAAGTGGTTCCCATTATTCCGGAAAAAGTGGCCGCCCCGAAAATATTTGTTGGCTTTGATGACAAGCTGAGGCCGGATGATGTCAGAACAACAGCGATAAGAACCATTAAGCCAAAAAGTAAAGATAAATGCTCACTGGGTAAAAGCTTGAGGATAAAGGCACCCACCACGGCTCCCATAAAACGTCCTGGAACAGCCCAGCCAACCCCCTTTATGTCTATGGAATGCAGTTCCCTGGTGGACATTAGGATATTTAATATGAAAGCTGCTAAAAGTAGAGGGCCGGGAATGAAATCAGGGTTAATGAGGACAAGCAAGGGAACTCCTATCAGCCCCAAACCAAAACCAATGGAGCCTTGAAGCAGGGTGCCCAGACAGGCAATTCCAATGGCCAGAATTATCTCTAAAGGAGTAAGAAATGCACTCATGTCCGTGTCCGAATGAAGGAGGGATGATAGATTTTTCTCTTTGCAGTGTCAAGTAAGGCAAGAGTGGAATTAGTAATAGTGTAATGGGAATACATTTTTACCTTTTGAATTATGGATCAAACGGAGAAATGATTTATGTGTTTTCGCAAATCTTACCTTCCGGAAGAAATTCTCTTCTGTTGGATTAATTGTAAAATTTGATAAAATGAAATCTTGTTATTTTTTTAGTAATAATTTGTGGCAAGGAGAGTTATTATGATAGTTTTAAGAAAATTTGAAGCCTTAAGGCCTAAAAAAGGCCTTGAAAAAAAGGTGGCTTCACTTCCTTACGATGTTCTAAACAGTGAAGAGGCCAGAGAAATAGCCAAAGATAATCCTTATTCTTTTCTTCATGTAGTAAAACCGGAGATTGATCTTCCCCCCGAAACCGATGTCTATTCTCCCCGGGTTTACCAAAAAGCCAGAGAAAATATGGATAAGCTGCAAAGGGAGGGCATTCTTATCCGGGAAACTTCGCCCCGGCTTTATATCTACCGCCAGGTTATGGGAGGAAGAGAACAGTACGGAATCGTAGGCTGTGTTTCTGCCCATGATTATGACCGGGATATTATCAAAAAGCATGAACTTACCCGGAAAGCTAAGGAGGAAGACCGGGTTAAAATTATTGAAAAAACCAATGTCCATGCCGGTCCGGTTTTTTTAACCTACAAAGCCCAAGAGACCGTGGATAATTTGGTGGCTGAAGCAGTAAAAGAACAACCTCTGTATGATTTTGAGGCAGATGACGGCATCCGCCATACAGTCTGGATCGTTGATGAGCCTTTGGCTGATCGAATAATTGATGAGTTCAAGAAGATCGATTGTGCTTATGTTGCTGACGGCCATCACCGTTCGGCTTCGGCCGCCATTGTTTCCCGGCGGCGCAGGGAAGCTAATCCCAGCCATACCGGAGAGGAAGAATACAATTTTTTCCTGGCTGTTCTTTTCCCTCATAACCAGTTGAAAATCATGGACTACAACCGGGTAGTCAAGCATCTAAACGGGCACAGTGAAGAAGAATTGCTTGGATTCTTAAAAAGTATATTTTTAATAGAAGAAAAAGGAAAAGAGCCATACGGGCCGCAAAAAAAGGGGGAAGTTGGTATGCATCTTGATGACAAATGGTACAAGCTTGAATTCAAACCTGAAAAAGTGGACCTCAGCGATCCAGTCAACAGCCTTGACACAGCCCTTCTCCAGAACCTTCTTCTCCGGCCTTTTTTTGGTATAGATGACCCCCGGACAAGTGACGGCATTGATTTTATTGGAGGAATAAGAGGGCTGGAGGAACTCAAGCGTTTGGTTAATGAAGGAAGATTCAAGGTGGCCTTTGCTCTTTATCCCACTTCCATTGAAGAGCTTATGAGAATTGCTGATGCCGGCGAAGTTATGCCGCCTAAATCGACCTGGTTTGAACCGAAACTGCGTTCCGGTCTTTTAGTTCACTCTCTTGATTAAAAAGAATGGAAGCATTCCCACACCCTTCCTCTTCTTTAACTATACAATCTATATCTCGGAAATAGAGATGCTTGCAAGAAAAATTCTTATCTTGAGTTTTTGTGTTTGTCTTATTAGAATGCCTGCTGGAAGAAAGATGGAATTTATTCCGTCTAATTTTTTGAGTGTTTTGTAAAAAAGGAGGATTTTTATGAACAAATACGGGTACAGGGTATTTTTATGTCTTTTCTTTTTTGTCTTTTCAGCTTTTCTCAGCGGTTATGCCGCCATTGAACCTGAGATATTCAAGGGTTTGAAGGTTCGCTCCATCGGCCCGGCCAATATGAGCGGACGCATAGCGGCGGTGGCAGCGGTTGAATCCAATCCGAATATTATTTATGTGGGAACCGCCACCGGCGGAGTCTGGAAATCAACCGATGGAGGAATAACCTGGGAGGCTGTCTTTGATGAACAACCTGTAGCTTCTATTGGAGCGTTGGCTATTCACCCTCTTAATCCGAATTTGGTCTGGGTAGGAACAGGGGAAACCGGAGTCAGAAACAGTGCCGGGGTCGGCCGGGGAGTTTATTTAACTCCTGACGGTGGAAAGACCTGGAAATTTCTCGGCCTGGAAAAAACAGAAAGAATTTCCAGAATTCTTCTTGATCCTTTGAATCCAGATGTAGCTTATGTCGGAGCCATGGGAACTGCCTGGGGAGAAAATCCGGAAAGAGGTGTTTACAAGACGGAAGACAGTGGTAAAACCTGGAAAAAAATTCTTTATGTTGATGAAAAAACCGGGGCGGCTGACTTGGCTATGGACCCAGAGAATCCCAATAAGCTCTTGGCTGCCATGTGGCAGTACCGGCGCTGGCCCTGGTTTTTTAAATCGGGAGGGCCGGGGAGCGGACTTTATATTTCTGTTGACGGTGGTGAAAATTGGCAGAAATTAAGCCATAAAAACGGACTTCCCTCAGGAGAGCTGGGCCGAATTGGAATTGCCTTTGCTCCCAGCCGGCCTGAGATTGCTTATGCCCTGGTGGAAGCTGAAAAAAGTGTTTTTCTTCGCTCAGAAGACGGAGGCTGGAACTGGCAAGTGGTAAACAATGAAGAAGGAATACATGACCGGCCGTTTTACTACAGTGGAGTCGTGGTCAATCCTGCCAATGAAAATACAGCCTATTTTCTCCAGACCCGCCTGAGAGTAAGCGAAGATGGAGGAAAAAGTTTCCGCAGTTTAGCCTCTTTTACCCAATCCCATTCCGATTATCATGCCATGTGGATTCATCCCGACGGAGATTATATGGTGGTCGGTAATGACGGCGGGGTGGTTATCAGCCGCAACCGGGGTGAGAGCTGGCGGTTTATGCCCAATCTTCCTCTCGGTCAGTTTTATCATATAGGTTTTGACTTGGAGATTCCTTACAACATCTACGGTGGGCTTCAGGATAACGGTTCCTGGATGGGTCCTGCCTATACCCTGACTGAAAGATCCGCGGCCAGCTACTTATGGAAAACCATAGGAGGCGGAGACGGATTTAATACTCAGCCTGATCCTGAAAACCCGGGGGCCGGTTACGGTATGTCCCAGGGAGGAAATCTTTACTATTTCGACACTCAAACAGGAACAAGCCGGAACATTGTCCCCACCGAATCCGAAGTCAAACACCGCTTCAACTGGAACGCCGGTTTTGCCGTGGACCCGTTTGAACCTTCAACTATTTACTTAGGCAGCCAGTTTGTCCACCGCAGCCGGGATAAGGGTTTTTCCTGGGAAATCATAAGTCCTGATCTGACCACAAACGACCCGGAAAAACAGAGACAACCGGAAAGCGGCGGACTGACCCTGGATGTAACCAATGCTGAAAACCATAACACCATTTTGTGTATTGCTCCCAGTCCGGTTCAGCAGGGAGTAATCTGGGTGGGAACAGATGATGGTAATGTCCAGTTGACAAGAAATAATGGTGAGACCTGGGAGCTTGTCTCTAAGTCCCTGACCACCGGGGAAAAAGGCAAGGTTCCTCCAGGAACATGGGTGCCTCATGTGGAAGCCTCCAAGCATGATGCCGCCACTGCTTATGTCTGCTTTGATGATCACCGCCGCTCCAACTGGACTCCTTATGTCTATGTTACCCGGGATTTCGGTAAGACCTGGAAGAGCCTGGTTACGCCGGAAATTGACGGCTTTGTTCATGTCATTGAAGAAGATCCCGTTAATCCGAACCTTCTTTTCCTGGGAACAGAATTCGGCCTTTATGTAACTTTTAACGGAGGCGGAAACTGGATGCGCTGGAGCCATGCTTTTCCCACGGTAGCTGTCCGCGACCTGGCTGTCCATCCCCGGGAAAACGATTTAATTATCGGAACCCACGGCCGCTCCATTTATGTAGTTGACGATATTTCACCTCTGAGAGAAATTGCGGCAGAGCTTCTCCAGAAAAAACTTCATCTTTTCCAAGTTCCGGATGCTTATCAGTTTGTTCAGGGTAGTTTGACCTCTTTTATGTGCCCGGGAGATACTTTCTTTGCCGCCGAAAATAAGGAACTGGGTGCTTGTTTTACCTATTATCTAATTCCCTCGGAAGAGGAAAAAGAAGAAAAAGAGATGGATGAAGCCCAACAACAGAGGATACAGGCAATGAGAGAACGAAAGAGACAGATGGGTGGACGGGCTCCTGCCGGTCTTATGGAGAGGGTGACCCAGGAGTCAAAAGTTTCTGTTGAGATCATGGATAAAGAAGGTAATTTAGTTGCCAGCTTGAAAGGAACAGAGAACAAAGGTTTCAACCGGGTTTGCTGGGATTTCAAAGAACAGGAACCTGATGCGGCAGAGGAAGAAAGAGGCTTCCGTTTCAGACGGGGTGGAGTAACTGTTTTGCCTGATGAATACACTGTTAAAATTAAATACGGAGACCTTGAAACCAGCAGTTCCTTCGAGGTGAAAACCGATCCCCGCCTGGAGCTTGACCGGAGTGTACTTGAAGAAAACTACCGCATGGCCAAGACTGCTCAATCTCTTACCAAAGCCGTTACCGATGCCTTACAGAGAATTCGGGATACCCAAAAATCCATTCAGACTTTCCGCGAATTTGCCCAAAAAAATAGGGAAGCCGATTTAAAGAAGTTGATCAAGGAAGCTGGAGCTCTTGAAGAAAAATTAAAGGAATTCTCAGAAACCTTAAATCCCACTCCTCCCAAACAGGGAATTGCCGACCGTTCGGCCGGCCTCAGAAGCCAGGTTTTCAGAGCTGTTTACATGATCCAGGGAGCCGGCATTCATCCCATAAATGAGCCGGCTAAGGTTAAATATCAGAAGGTAAAAGCAGAGCTTGAAAAATTCCTGGAAGAGTTTAACCAGTTTTTTCAGGAAGATGTGGAAAATTTCGCCGAGAAAGTCAAAGAATCCGGATTTTCCCTTTTTACCACCTATAAACCGGTTGAGCTTGAGAGGTAAACCGGAGTTTTAACTCTTTTATCAAGCCGGCCAGAAAAACAGGATAAGGGGTACGCCCATAAGAACAATCAGTATTTCTAAAGGGAGTCCCATTCGCCAGTAATCGCCGAACCGGTAACCCCCCGGTCCCATAACCAGGGTATTAGCCTGGTGCCCGATAGGAGTCAGAAAAGCACAGGAGCCTCCTACAGCAATAGCCATCAGGAAAGGATCAATGGAGACTCCCAGTCCATGGGCTAAGCTGATACCTATAGGAGCCATCAAAACAACTGTAGCGGCATTGTTGATAATATCGGACAGGAACATGGTAATTACCAGAATCAGGGTTAACAAGGCCCAAAAAGGAATTGAGTTTCCCAGAAGAAGGAATTGATTGGCAATTAAATTAGCTCCACCGGTGGTTTCCATAGCTGTTCCAACCGGTATCATGGCTCCCAAAAGGATAATTACCGGCCAATCAATACTTGAATACATCTCTTTAATTGGGAGCATGCCCGATAAAACCATAGCTACAGCCGCCATGCTGAAAGCCATTTGAACCGGCAGCAGTCCGGTCACAACCAAGACAATGGAGGCGGCAAAAATTGCCAAGCTTAAGCTTATCTTTTTTTGATAGCCGATACGGAGGCCCCGGGGAGCAAGGGGAAGGCATCCGATAGAAGAGATGATATCGTTAATCATATGCTCCCTGCCTTGAAGCAGCAGTACATCACCAGCCCGGAAGACAATATGGTCCAGCCGGCGGTGTATCTTGGTCCCCTTGCGAGCTACGGCCAGTAAATTAATACCGAAGCGGCTGCGCATTTTCATACTGGAGGCAGTCTGTCCAATCAGAGGGGAGCCGGAGGTTACAATCACTTCACTGACGGCAATGTTTTTTGAGCCTATAGCGTCCTTGCGAAATTGTTTGCCCCCAACCAATTCCAATCCGGTGTCGCTTAAAAAGGTTTTAAGAGCTTCGGCATCTGTTTCCAGGATAATAATATCGTTAGGTTGAAGCTCTTCACTGTGTTCGGGAGCATGGATGCGCTTTTTATGGCGGACGAGTCCCAGGATCTGAACATCGGCTTTTGACATTTTTTTAAGCTCACCGAGACTGATGTTTTTTAACTTTGAATCTTTTTTTACTTTAACCTCGGTAATGTATTCGTCGATTTCAAAAAGATCCTGTTCTGACTTTTCAGCTGAACGCTTGGGAAGAAAGCGCCAGCCGAGAAGTGAAACAAACAAAATACCGGTTACGGCCACGCCCAGTCCGACCGGAGAAAAATCGAACATGCCGAAGGCTTCTCCCAGTTCATCGGCCCTGAAGGTGGCAATAATAATATTAGGCGGCGTGCCGATGAGAGTGGTCATGCCTCCAAGCAGTGATGCAAAAGCGATAGGCATAAGGATATAGGAAGGAGGATATTTGCTCTGACGGGCCATGTGGAGAGCTATAGGCATCATGACGGCCAGAGCTCCAACATTGTTCATGAAAGCCGAGGCCGCTGCGACCAAAAGCGACAAAGTGATGATTTGCAGCAATTTCCGGGAACCGATTTTCATTACCCATTTCCCAAGCACATCGATCAGGCCGGAATATTCAAGAGCTTTACCGATTATTAATACTGCTGCCACTGTAATCACTGCCGGATGGCCAAAGCCAACAAAGGCTTTGCTTGGAGGAATTAGGCCGGCCGCAACAAGGATAAAAAGGGTTATTAGAGCCACCAGATCGTGGCGGATTTTCCCCCAGGCAAAAAGCAATAGAGCCAATAAAAGAGCGGAAAAAACAATGATTTGTTCCATTTAGCTGTTCCTAATCCTCATATCTATTTATTTTTTGGATTCAAATTGTTCATAAAGCATTAAGGTAGCAATTCTAACATTTTCATTATTTTTTAGCCTGTTTTTTTGACAAAAAGGTCCGGATTTTGTTCGATGAACTGATCTTTAAGTTTGGCGAAGGCACTATCTGAAGATGGTTCCCGTTTACTATAATAGTACCCTATTATTGATACAATAAAGGCTCCGATGCAATTTACAATTAAATCACGCATGGTATCGATGACACCGAGTCTGGTATCCATATAACTGTATACTTCTCCCAAATTTCTTGCTTTTTGCATGTTCAATCCAAGGAGTGAATCAACGCTGAATTCAAAAATTTCCCAGATAATACCCACAGTTGAAGCAAAACAAAAGGTAAAGAGGGCGATAAAAAAAGGACTGAGCTTTACATGAATGTTTGGGTCCCTGTTTAAAGCATAAATTAAAAGAAAACCGATATAACCAAGAATGATGGCAGATGAGGAGTGTAGCATAATGTCCCACCATCTATAACGATAAAAAAAATGGTGGACCTCACCCAGGTACATGGAGGCAAAGATGAAAAGAAGAATTATGATCTGGAATGAGGGAGGAATAAATATCCGGGTTCTCTTATAGAAAATGGTTGGCAGGAGTAATAAGATAAAAGTGAGGAAGGCACTTAGAAGTGTTTCCCAGGATCTGTAGCGGATACTTCCGAAAATGGCGACAGCTGCCATGAGTAAAAAGAAATAGCGCATTATTTTTTCAATTTTTTCAGCCGGCAATGATTTTATCTTCATTGACTCCCTCCATAATTAAGGTTTTAGGATAGATGAATGTAACGATTGGAAAAGGCCAGCATCTCTTATAATAAGTTTTATTATGATAGAACCAATCACGGTCAAAGCCGCAGGAAGTACCTTCATTAGTTCCTCAAGGCTTCATTGCTGACTGAATATGGGTAATAGTATATTAAATAATAACATAAGCAGACATCAAAACGGAGTATTTACTGGAATTTTTAAACCTATACCAAATTTTAAATTACTATATGAAAAGGAGAAAATGAGATGTAAGCAGAAAAATCTAAAATAAATTCACCACGGTTGTCCAAATGTACTTGTTATGTTAATTGCTGTTGTTGTAGTGTTCATCGACAGGAAGATGTTTTTTGAAAAAGAATTCAGTATAGTTGAGTCAAACTGTTATTTAAGTTCAGATTGTGCGGGAGGATCGAGACGGGCGAGACATCAGAGAAAAGCAATCGTTATCTGCGGAAATGACATATGAATATTTTCATCCGTCGTGGGTGGCAAGATCGCCATGGGGAATTAGTTAGAATGTATAGCCTAAGCCAACGGAGAATGCCCAGGTGGATTTTTTGTATGTCTCAGTAAAAGAAGAACCAAATCCAGGATATAGAATCTCCTTGCTGTCGTCTTTAGAATCGGAGTAAATGAAACCCAAATCCAGATCCAACGTGGGAGTAAGTTTGACCCGGCCGCCAAAACCAAAGGAGTTGCTGTCGAGGTCGTAACTGAGGTCGTTTTGATAATCTTCGCTCAAGCCGAGTTTAGAATAAAGGTATCCAGCGCTTATCAGAATGGTGTTGGTTATGTCATATTCTAAGCCGGCGGCAATATCATAGGAGTTTGAATCAACCAGTTTTTCTCTTCCTTCCCAATTGGCATTTTTATCAAAGAACATATGAGAGGAAATCATAAGGCGCAGCTCCGGCAGCAGAGAATATTCTAAACCGAAGGAGAGAATAGCCGGGATATCGTTTCGAAATTTTTCTCCGTGAGGGAACAAACCCACATCATCCTGAGTGGTATCGTTTTCAAATTCCAGTTTGGTATTGAATTCATACCTGATGCCTATGTTCAACTCTTCAACCGGTTTGAAAAACAATCCGAGAATGGGGGTGAAACCGGTGGCGGTTTGTTTGGCATTGACTACTTTATCTGAAACCATGGCCGCATATGTGGGATATCCAGCAAGAGTGAAAAACTGGACTGCGGGAATATAATCACCGGTTAGACCGAACGGCGGGAAATAAGGATCTATCATAATGTTTTTTATGTGGCCTTCATAAGTATTAGCTGCATAGATATAACGGGCGCCGCCGGCAACAGAAAATATATCACAGAGAGCATAAGAAAGGTTGACCTGAAAACCGTAGTAGATAGATTTACCTTTAAAGGCAACGTCCGCTTTATATCCTGAGGTGGGAATGCCCATAGAAGAAACAAGTATGGGGATTTGAGAAATGGGAACTGTAAATGAAGGCAGGCCGGAAGCAAAATCGGCTGAGCCTCCTCCTGCATTCGGACCAAAACCGAAGGATAAAGCCAGTCTTTCTTTTTTATAGACGGCAAAAACAGAAGGGAAAACCGGAGCTCTTACTTCCCCTACATACTCGGATTGATTAAGTAAAGGAAAGGAGTTGACTACGGTTTTTTCCTGCCAGATCGACTGGTTGTGAACAGCCAAGTGAAAGCCATCAGTAAGTTGGGTTAAGCCCGCCGGATTATAGTAGACTGCATCAATGTCTGTTGAGGCATTGCGGGCCAGCAGCCGCAGGTAATGGGTGCTCTGGTTGGTGTTAGTGACAACGGCTGCAAAGGCAGGCGGAACAATGAGAATAACTAAAATTATAGCTAAAAGTGCCTTTTTCATTTTACCTCCTAAATTTCCGTTTACTGCACCCGCATTTCCCCGTCTTTGGTGCAGTGTTTCTCCATATATAAAAAATTTTCTTATAAAATACAAGTAAAAAAATCAGAATCGCTGTTTTTAAAAGAGAGAGAAGGGAGTAATTGCTTTTTTTCTAAACTCAATTTAAAATTAATCGAAACATAAGAAAAATCTGCAGATAGAAGGAGAAAACCTATGAAAAATTTTACGATTTTAACGGGGAGTATACTGCTTCTTTTGTCGCCTTTATTTGGAGAAGCCTTGGAAAATCCGGTTTATTTTGATGATGCTCAGGAGAAACAGACACTTCAGGCTAAAGAAATCGATGATGTTATGGATAGAGCTTGGAAAGCAATCAAAGAAGGAAATAATGAAAAGGCGATTGAATTATTGTCGGAGGCCATATTGCTTCTTAAAAGCGAGTCTGAATTTAAAATAACAAAACTTATATTATGCAGTGAAATAAGTGATTACAGGGATTTTACCCCTAAAGACAGTAATGTTTTGGAGGCTGGAGAGCCATTGTTACTCTATATTGAACCGGATGGATATCGCCTCCTAAAAAAAGAAAATGAATACGAAATCTGGGTTTCTTTGGATGCATCCATAACTGATTCAAAGGGAGAAGTGATTTTCGAAAGAAATAACTGGGTTGATTATAAGAAACTGTTTCCAACCCCGATTATCCCATTTTATCTGACTAACCGGGTAAGTGATATCCCTCCCGGTCAATATACCTACACCGTAACTCTCAAAGACCATCATAAGAATGCCTTTCTTAGTAAATCTTTCGAATTTAAAGTGGAATAGAGTAAATAAATTTTCCGATTTCTCCTTCTGGAAATCGTGATGAAGGTTAAATTACTTTTATATTCGGTTTTGAGGCGATGCTTCCCAATTTCAGGAACAAAAAGGCAATTTCTCTAATCATTTGATATTATAATTCACAAGGACATCAAAGCCGGTGATTATATTATCATATTTCGGTTTTACTGCTCTTTTTTCGCCTGAAGCCCATTTAATCTTTCGTCTTTATTAGCTATAATTTTGGTAGAAGTGGTGGTCATTTGAAAATAAAACTCACTAAACCGGGATTAAAAGGAACCAAAAGCCTTGAAGAATGTATACTTGAGCGGAAGAGCGTAAGAAGTTTTAAGGACAGGAATATTGAGATGGAGAAGCTCTCTCAGCTATTGTGGGCAGGGCAGGGGAGGATGAAGGGGAGAAAGACTGTTCCCTCTGCCGGCGCCACATATCCTTTGGAACTATATGCTGTTATCAAGAGGAAAGGAGTTTTTCATTATAATCCTGAGAGGGACCTATTGACATGTACCAGGGAAGGAGATTTTAGCGGTGAACTGGCTGAAACCTCCCTTAATCAGATGTTTATTTATCAAGCTCCTTTAAATATCGTAATTTGCGCTGATTTTGACAGAACATGCCGGTATTACGGCGGAAGAGGGGAGAGGTATGTTTATATGGAAACCGGTCATTGCGCCCAGAATATTCATTTGGAAGCAGTTGCTTTAGGACTGGCCTCTGTTCCGGTTGGAGCCTTTTATGATGAAGAGGTGAAGAAAATCCTGAATCTCCCTCAGAATATAGACCCTGTTTATATTATTCCTGTGGGGTATGAAAAATAGAAAGTCTTTTTTCTATTTCCATAATTTTTTCATCGATCTCTCTTATCCTGAACCGGATATAGCGCAACCGGTCAAATATATTGATATATCTGTAGGCTGTGATGTTTAGCCCATAGAAATCACCCACAAGAATATCCCTCTCCTTTAAAAGACATTTAAGATGTTTTTCAGCTTCCTCTAATTCTTCCATAATTTTCTCATTATCCTGGCTTGACCTAAGGCAGCAGCCAGGCGGTTCTTTAACCTTCTGCCTCATTCTTATGTTTTCCTCTATTGAACACAGTCCATTTTCCTTTAGTGAATCAAGGCAGAGACCGGTTTGATAAAGCCACCCGGAAGGGGAAAAAAAGAAGAGAATAAGGAAAATCAATTTAGGAAAGAAGGCTTTTTTTCCCATGCTTATTTACCCCGTCAGAAAGCCCCTCCACTTATGGCGAGGTTGAAATATATCAAAGTTTAATTCCTGTTAGGAAGGGCGTGGTAAATCTCTGCCCTTTCTAACGGGGGTTACTTAAATAGTAAACCAACTGCCGACTGTATTCAATCGAATGATTTAAAAGTTAGTTAAAAATTCCGGAAAGCCGTTAGGGGAGTATAACAAAAATGGTGGGCGATGCAGGACTTGAACCTGCGGCTTCTACCGTGTGTAGGAGACATCGCTCTAATAGAAAGCGCAGAAAATAAGGGATTTCCCCTGTAAATTTCCTCTTTTCAAGGATTTCCGGATTTCGATGGATTTCGATATTTTTGGGTACAATTAGGGCACACTTCCGGACTAATCCCGTCAGGATTGACATTTATATCCGCGGGGATTAATTTTAATCAAGGAGGGGAGACATGAAACCGGCCGAAGATCTGAAAAAAGAGCACGAAGCCAATACCCCTTGGCAGACGGCAGCCTGTCGGCGGCAGCGCAGGAGGGCCTTGAGAAGGTAGATCATCTAAAGAAGTTTGGAATTATACAAGGATTCTGGTCTTTGAGGGCAAAACCTAGAGACGAAATATCAACTATCAAGAATACCGAAGATTTTGGTTTCATAAGAATGGACTCATGTGAAGAATTATTTGGGTATTTGAATGGGCTTTTGAAAGAAGAGAGAGAATTTTTCTCGGGTATGAAAACGAAGAAACAGCTTGGAAGGATAATTGCAATAGCAAATAAAGAAGACACTTATGAGAAAAAAGCTGAAAAATTCCTGTCTTTATTAAAGGTCGAATAAAATGGCACGAAGGAGAGGAACAGGAACCAGCGGTTTCGGAGTCGCCGGAAGAGAGGGACATGACTCTTCCAGGTTTTATAATACGCGACTATACCATGGAAAAATGCCTGAGGAAATCGAGAAATACATCGAGAATTCAGTTCCCTCTGAAGTTTTAAACCAGATATTTTGTAAGAGTAGTGAATGTATGGAGGAGATTCCAGACGACAGTATGCATTTAATGATCACTTCTCCTCCGTATAACGTGACCAAAGAATACGACGAAGACTTAACCTTAGATGAGTACAGAGAATTGCTAAAAAGAGTTTTCAACGAGACATATAAGAAACTGGTAATCGGTGGTAGAGCCTGTGTGAATATTGCAAATGTGGGGAGAAAGCCATATATCCCACTTCATAGCTACATAATAAAAGATATGCTTGATATTGGATTTTTAATGAGAGGGGAGGTTCTCTGGAATAAATCTTCTAGTGCAGGTGTTTCTACAGCATGGGGAAGCTGGAAGTCTCCAAAAAATCCTATTTTGAGAGACGTTCATGAGTATATCATGATTTTTTCAAAGGGGAGTTTTTCGAGATTTAATACTGACAACAAAGAAAGCACTATATCTAAGGAAGAATTCTTGAAATTTACCAAGAGTATCTGGACTTTTCCTGCGGAGTCAGCACAAAGGGTAAATCACCCGGCTCCGTTTCCTGTAGACCTCCCTTATAGATGTATTCAGTTGTTTACTTTCAAAGGAGATATTGTTTTAGATCCTTTTATCGGCAGTGGAACTACTTGTATTGCTGCACTGAGAACAGGTCGTTATTTCATAGGGTATGACAATAATCCAAAATATGTAGAGATCGCGAGGAAAAGGATCAAAAAGGAAACTCAACAATTAAAGTTATTTTGATTAAGGAAGAAAAGAGGATCGCCGCTGGTTTTGGGGAGTGAATAAGACGCATTAAAGTTATATAATTCCAGAAAGGCAAAAAGGGAGTATAACAAAAATGGTGGGCGATACAGGATTCGAACCTGTGACTTCTACCGTGTGAAGGTAGCACTCTTCCGCTGAG
>CAYTTR010000030.1:0-29454 GCA_964440805.1 uncultured Eubacteriales bacterium | reverse complement strand
GATAAAAAAATCATTTATTATAATGTTTATTTTTATAGCCGGAGTTCAGCCCAAAACAAAAAAGCTTTCCGATACCCCTCAGCTCTGTCCCTCCTGCGGCCGGCCGGCTCTTTTTTTAAAACGGACTGATCATTTTTTAAGTCTTTTTTTTATCCCTCTTATAAGATTAAAAAAAGGAACCCCATTTTATTTATGTCATAATTGCAAGGCTCTATTTGACGAATCAAGACAGAAAATCATTCCGGATGAAAACGGCCGCTCAAGCCGATGCCCTCAATGCAGAGCCCCTGTTTCCCCTCAATTTTCCTACTGTCCATATTGTGGAAAGCCCCTTTAGCCTGAATTTTTTTTCTCTTTTTGAATATTCATGTTAAACTGATTCCCAAGATGCCTGAACTTCCTGAAGCAGAAACCATAGTCCGCTCTCTTTCAAGAAAAATAATCGGCCTTCAAATAAAAGCCTTCCAACTTTTCCATCCCGGCCTTCTCAGAGAAAACAGCTATTTCCCTCTGGCTTCTCTTGTGGGAAGAAAAATATTTAGATTAAGACGAAGAGGAAAAATGGTTCTTATGGATTTAGAAGATGACTTGACTTTAGCCTTTCATCTTAAAATGACCGGCCAATTGATCTGGAAGCCTCCGGTAAATACTCCGGACAAGCATACCCGTTTTTTACTTAGATTCTGCCGGACAGAAAATGAACTGCATTTTCAGGATATGCGAAAATTCGGCTTTATTTCCATCTTCGCCTCATCAAATGAGGCCGACATTCCCTGGCTTGCCTCACTCGGGCCGGAGCCTCTGGAAATAGACTATCCATCTTTTTCCAAGCTTTTCACCAACCGGAAAAGACCTTTAAAAAGTCTTCTTCTTGACCAGGAACTTTTGGCCGGTATTGGAAATATCTATGCCGACGAAATTCTTTTTAGAGCAAAAATTCATCCCCAAAAAAAGGCCGACTTGTTGAGTGAAAAAGACAAAAAAAGACTCTGGCAAAGTATGCTCCGAGTTCTAACTGAAGCTATCAATCTTAAGGGTTCTTCCATCAGAAATTATCGTGATTCAGACGGTGTCAGAGGGAACTTTCAGAATTTCCACCGGGTTTACGGCCGGGAAAGGCTACCCTGTCCTGAATGCGGAGAAAAGATAAACAGGATCCGCCTTGGCGGCCGGAGCTCTTTTTTCTGTCCTCAGTGCCAGAAATTATAAAAGTCAAATACTAAGGTTTGAAAGTCAGTAAATCAATAAGATAAAAAACCAAAGCATCAAACAGCAAAAGAGCCGGGAAAAAAACTGTTTTAACTATATTGTGCTTTCCCCATTTATCAACCAGAGCCAGGAAAAGTGAAGCGGCGGCAAATACTTCTAAAGCAAAGGGTAGAAATCCCGTATAACCAAGGATAGGCATCTGGAACAAATTAGCAAAATCAAAATAGGGCAGGGAATACTCCCAGTGAGAACCGGCCCAGTAATTCCAGAATTCCCAGAGTATTCCGGCAGTAAAGCCGGCCAGTACAAGGCTCCAGAACCGGCCCCACTTCCCTTCCTCAACTTCAGCCAATATGGACGGATTTTTTTGAGAAAAATTAAGCGGTTCCAAAAGAAAAATAAAGCTCAACCAGACAAGAGGAAAGAAAAGAGCCGGCTCAATCAAGGGAAGAAAGAAACATATTGAACCGGCAGTAAAAAAACCGATTAGAAGGCCTCGCCTCACCTTTAAAGGAAAAAGAGCCAGTCTTTTTTTTCCCAGAAAACCATGCCAGAATATCTCAAGTTCTTTCAGGGCTGGAATGACCGTGGCATAAGAGAGAAAATATCCCAGCCAGCGCTCAGGCAAAAAAGTGGGCAGGCCATGATAGCTCCAGTTCTCCAATCTCAAATTAAATAGTTCAAAAATACACCAGAAAGAAACTGAAAAGAAAGCAAGTAGGAAAAATTTTTTGACCGATTGGGAAAGAAGCGAGCTTCCATGCAGCCTGAAATTAAGGCTATCAATGAATAAAATAAATGACCACCAGACAAAGGTATAAAACCAGTTATCTATAAAAGGGACAGAAAAAGCTAAAAGAACCGCTGAAAGAAGAAGCAGAGCCAGCCCGGCAAAAAGATTGAACCTAAGGATTCTATCCTTCATTTATTATTAAGATTAACTCATATTATTTCTGAAAACAAGTACGAAAAGGGGGACGTTCCCCAAAGGGACACCCCTTTCCCTGAGGAAAAACAATAGTAAAGTCTATTCAGTCTGTTCTGTCTATTCCGTCCATTAAGTTTACAAAATCCGTTATTTAAATTTAGATTATGCGAGACGAACGAGAAATGCGAGAAAGGCAAGAAAATTAATTGGAGGACCGGCCAGCCAGGGAAGAATACATCCGGCCAGGCCGATAATCAGAAAAATAATGCCCAGAACAATGAGGATTTCCATTTAGTCAGGCAATACCGATTTTATATTTAAGTGAATTAAGAGTGTTTCTCATCAACATGGCTATGGTCATCGGACCTACTCCTCCGGGAACAGGAGTTATCCATCCGGCTGTTTCTTTGGCTGCCTCAAAATCAACATCCCCCTTGAGAACAGCCACTTTTTTACCTGTCTTTTCGCTTATCTTATAGCCGACCCGGTTAACTCCGACATCAATGACGCAAGCTCCGGGTTTAATCCATTCCGGTTTGACCAGTCCGGGCACCCCGGCTGCTACAATTAAAATATCAGCCCTCTTGCAGTGAAAGGCCAAATCGGAGGTCCGGGTATGAGCGACAGTCACGGTCGCATTGGCATGAGGAGCTTTCTGCATTAACATAACCGCTACCGGCTTTCCCACGATATTTGAACGGCCGACTACCACTACCTCAGCTCCTTCTGTTTTAACGCCGGCCCTTACTAAAAGTTCAATTATTCCGGCCGGAGTGCAGGGCGGAAATTTTACTTCTGAGCCGCCTATGAGAAGCCGGCCCACATTTATGGGATGGAAACCATCTACATCTTTGTCCGGATCAATGGCATTAATAATTTTTTTCTCATCTACATGCTTGGGAAGAGGAAGCTGAACCAGGATTCCATGAATTGTCTCGTCGTTATTGTATTTATCTATAAGGCTTAACAGTTCATTTTCAGTAACATCATCGGACAGATTCTCCTGAATCTCTTTAAATCCAAGGTTCAAAGCGGTTTTTACCTTGGCGGTGACATAAGAGACCGAAGCTGGATCCTCTCCCACCAGAATGGTTACCAGACCGGGAATCAATCCTTTCTCTTCCTTTATTTTTTCAACCTCCTGTTTAATTTCAGCCAGGATATCTTCTCTAATTTGCTTGCCGCTTATTATTTTGGCACTCACCGGAATTCTCCTTTCAAATATTTCTATTTTTTACAAATGTACCTTCTCTCCAGACAAATTACAAGCCGAATAGGGGACGTTCCCCCTCTTTATTTATTTGTTAATTTAGGATAAAAAGATACAAATGATTAGAGGGAGGAAAGCTATGAAATCCTCAATTCCGGCAATTTTTCTGTTTATGTTCCTTATATTCTGTATCGGAGCATCTTATTCCCAGGAAATACCGGACTGGGAAAATCCTTTAATGTTTAATCAGAATAAAGAAAGGCCTCATGCCACTTTTATCTCATATCCGGACTCTTCTTTCCTTTTTGCAAACAACCGTAAAGAGTCTCCTTTTTATCGCCCTTTGAACGGGCTGTGGAAATTTTACCGGGTGGAAAAACCGGCAGACTGCCCGGAAGGTTTTTATGAGGATGATTTCGATACAGGCGACTGGAAGGAAATAGAAGTTCCTTCCAACTGGAAATTTGCCCTTCTTCCTTTAAATAAAGAAAAAGATCCCGGGCTGGAAAGTAAAATAAAACCCCTGATCAATCAGTATGACCCTGAAGACAATAAAAAGGATGAACCTTATGAGTGAAAAATTGACCTTTAAAACCCTGAAAAGCCTTGAAGGAAAGGAAATCGGTGTTTCCGGCTGGCTGAAAATTACCCAGGAGCAAATAAACAAATTCGCTGAATGTACGGAAGATAAGCAATGGATTCATGTGGATGAAGAAAGAGCCAAAAAAAGTCCGCTTAAATCTACGGTAGCTCATGGCTTTCTTCTTCTTTCCCTTATTCCTTATTTCAATCTTCAATTTGAACTTTTTCACACAAAATACATGTTTGTCGTCAATTACGGCTTAAACCGGGTAAGGTTCCTGGCGCCGGTGAGGCCTGGTTCCAAAATCCGCAACCGGGTGGTGCTTAAGGAAGTCAGAAAAAAAGGCCTGCGGAAAGTATTGGTCAGCCTGGTCAACAGCCTGGAAATTGAATCTGAAGACAAACCGGCTCTGGTAGCTGAAACCTTAGCCCTTTTTTATTTGTGAAAAAAGCCGGAAACAGAAAATTGACTCAGCCTCCAAACCCATGATATTTTAACGGCAAGACTTCTTAACCTCATCATGGGAGGGTCTGTCTAATGGATGAAATCATCAAGTATCAGCTTAACGGCCAACCACAAGCTCTTAAAACCTCGGGCGAGCTGAGCAGCCGGCCGGTGCAGGTAGCTTGGAGCCGGGAAGAGGAATTTTTTTACGACACCTTCAGACCGGCTGCCGTGGTAAAAATAAGCTCCGGACTCGATAAAAACAGCAAAATTGTTTTCTGGGATTACGATCTTTATTTTGCCGGCTCAAGAAGCTCAGAACCTGTTTACAACATTCCCCACTATAAAGTTCTTTCCAGGGGAAGCTGGGGAGGCAGAGGAGAAAGCCCCCATCCCTTTGGTGTGGGAGCCTGGCGCGGACCGGGAAGTAACACCAATGTCTTTGCCATCGAATCCCAGATAGATATCATGGCTTCTGCTGCCGGCCTTGATCCGCTTGAATTCAGAATGAGAAACCTAAATGATGAAAGAATGAAGAAAGTGCTGCAAAAAGCTGCCCAGAAATTCGGCCGCACCTTCGCCAAGTCCCCCAGCGGCAAAGGTTACGGACTTGCCTGCACCAATTACTTGGGAACCTATGTGGCTACTATGGCCGAGGTAGAAGTGGATGAAGACAGCGGAAAGATAAATGTTAAACGAATGGTCTGTGCCCAAGATACAGGCGAAGTCATAAACCCGGAAGGAACCCGTCTTCAGATAGAAGGCTGCATGATCATGGGCTTAGGCTATGCTCTGACTGAAGAAATCAGGTTTAAGGGAGGAGATGTTCTGGACAAAAACTTCGATACCTACGAGATTCCCCGTTTCTCCTGGTTGCCGGAAATTGAAACTGTTCTGGTGGAAAACAACGAACTTCCTCCCCAGGGATGCGGTGAACCGGCCATAACTACTGTGGGCGCAGTTTTAGCCAATGCGGTTTATGATGCCTGCGGCGTCAGGCTTTTTGTACTTCCCATGACCAAGGAAAAAATAAAAGCAGCCATAAAAGAAAACCGGAAAGCCAGTTGACAACAGAGCCTAAACAGCCAACCCTCCGCCGGGCTCTTGGTGTATTTGACGGCGTGGCTCTTCTGGTGGGAATCACCATCGGGGCCGGTATCTACTCGACTCCTCAACTTATCGCCGGTTACATAAACACCTTTAAAATAATCCTCCTTTTATGGCTTGTTGTAGGAATATACGTTTTTTTAAGCGGAATGATTTATGCTGAACTGGGCACAAGGCTCCCCAATACCGGAGGAGAATATATTTATATAAGCCGGGCTTACGGACCTTTTACCGGATTCCTTTTCGGCTGGGCTCAGCTTTTCATTATCAGAACAAGCCCGGCAGCCGGGTTGGCAATTATCGCTGCCGACTATCTGGGCTATTTTGTAAAATTCGAAGGGATAAGCAAAACCTTAGTGGCTTTATTCATCATCGTTTTTTTTGGAGCTCTGAATTATATCGGAATTCAGAAGGCAAGCTTTTATCAGAAAATCTCAAGCCTTCTTAAAGTGGGCGGTCTTTTTGCTTTTGTGGTGGCTGGTCTTCTTCTTATTCCCGGCCAAGAGAATCTTCTGGCTACCAGATCCACCGCTGTTTCCGGCTTGAGTCCAGTTGCAAGTATAGTGGCAGCTTTGATGATGGTCTTTTTCGCCCACACCGGATGGGAAAGGCTTGGCTATGCCGCCGGAGAGATGAAAAATCCAAGGAAAATTATTCCGCTGAGCTTGTTTCTGGGCATAGGAATCATTGTGTCTGTCTATATTTTGACCAACCTCATTTACCACTGGACACTGGGAATGGATGGGGTGAGAGGAAGCACGGTAGTGGCCTCTGATGCGGCCATTAAGTTAATAGGGCCCTTAGGAGCAGCCTTTGTTTCTTTTCTGGTGATTATTTCAACCACCGGCAGCATAAACGGAACCATGATGACCGCCACCCGGGTCTACTATGCCATGTCGAGGGACGGCCTGTTCATCAAGTGGCTGAATTATATTCATCCGAAATTCAGAACTCCCTCCAGGGCGGTTTTTATCCACTGTCTCTGGGCAGCAGCGCTTCTTTTAATCAGAGGAACTTTTGAAACTCTGGCCTCAGGAATGGTTTTTGCCATTTTAATTTTTTTGGCTTTTAACACAATCGCACTTTTTAAATTCAGGAAAAAAAGAATAGGCGGAGAAGGTATTTTCAAAGTTCCCGGCTATCCTTACTTGCCGTTGATTTTTCTGACCGGAATTATCCTTCTTATCGGTTTCCGCCTGATTTTCGAATGGCAACAATCCCTGGCCGACCTGGCTTTTATGGCTACCGGTATTCCTTTTTACTTTCTTTTAAAACAAAACCGCAAACCCACTGAAAAGATTTAAAATTAATAATCCCTAACACCCCTGCTTCTCCTGGCTTCATTGCTCGTTTCTTCCGTTAAGACTATTGATCCAGTTCGTCTTGTCTATTTCGCTTATTAAGTTATTATTTATCTTATCGTACCATCAAACAAACAAGACAAACCGGACAAACGTCTTTGTTTGTTTAGCTCATCTCGCCCCTTTAAATGGACCGAATAGATTGAATCAAGGCAATCGACACGATTAACGCAAGGAACGCGAATAACGCAATAAACACTATTAACTAATTCTTTCAGGGGAAGGGGTGTCCCTTTGGGGAACGTCCCCCCTCTTGTTGGAGTCGCCCTGATCGGCATCCGCAGAAATTAAAAATCATCATTTTCATTCGACTTGGGCGGCGAGGCCGCCATCGATAATCAGTTTTTTTTAGGCTCCTGTTTCAACCCCTCTTTTTTCAGGGCCATTGACAAAGGTATGACAGACCTCCAGAAAATGTTCTACTACTTCCGGATCAAACTGAACTCCTGAGCAGCGGATAATTTCTTTGACTGCAGCCCGGTGGGAGACAGCTTTCCGGTAAGGCCTTTCTGAAGTGATTGAATCATAAGCATCGGCCAAAGCCATTATCCGGGCCCCAATGGGAATCCCTTGGCCCTTGAGTCCATCGGGGTAACCACTTCCATTATAATGCTCATGGTGAGCCCGGACAACCCGTGAGATTTCTTTAAGTTCGACCATTGGCTGAAGAATATTTTCCCCCTTGGGTGGATGTTCCTTAATGCAGGCAAACTCTTCCTCTGTGAGCTGGCTCGGCTTATTCAAGACACTTTCTGGGACAGCGATTTTCCCAATATCATGGAGAAGGGAAGCCAACTCCAATTCTTCCAGTTCCTTTTCACTTAGTCCCATATTCCTGGCAATTTTCAAGGTGAAATCCGTCACTCTGGTGGAATGATGCCGCGTATACTGGTCTTTGGCATCAATGGCAGAAACCAGCGATTTAATGGTAGAAAGAAACAATGAGCGCTGCTGTTCAACCAGATCCGATGTTCTCATCTTGAGGTTCCGGTTGATTAGAGCAAGTTGAGACTCAGCCTCCCGAATTCTAAGCAAAGAACGGATTCTGGCTTTTAGTTCCACAGAATCAAAAGGCTTGGAAATGTAATCATCAGCCCCGGCCTCAATCCCTTCTGCCATCATCTCAACCCCGGTACGGGCAGTCACCAGAATAACAGGAATATGCTGAAGGTCTTCATCATTTTTAACGGTTTTGCAAAAAGCATGACCATCCATTCCCGGCATCATCACATCACACAAGACAAGATCGGGATTCTTCTTGCGCATTATTTCCAGTCCCTGCTCAGCCGAAGCAGCTAATTCCAGAGCAAATTCATCGCTCAGGAGTATTTTCATTAATTTGAGAACTTCGGGACTGTCATCGATTACCAGCAAAAGATTGTCATGGATCTTATCTCCGTCAAAGGGACCTTCAGCGATTTCAATTCTTTCAAGATCAACAATCTGGAGGCGGCGAAAATCAGTCACAATATCCTGAACCCTGGATTCCTCCCTGTCAGCAACCCTTCTTTTCAAAGGTACAGGACGTTCTTCCATCCTCCGGTCAAGAATATCTGGAGTAAAATGCTTTTTTCCTTTCTTCAAGACCACTATGAAACGGGCTCCTTTACCTTGTTCACTTTCCGCTTTAATCGAACCCCTGTGGAGATTAACAATCTCCTTGGCCAAAGAAAGGCCAATGCCAGTTCCTTCATGCGACCGGGATTTGGACCCATCCACTTGGGAAAAGCGGTTGAATACAGTACCAAGCATGTGGGCAGGAATTCCAATTCCAGTATCTTCAATTATAAGAGAAACCGTATAATCGCTTTCTTCAACATAGACAGTGATTTTCCCTCCCCTGGGAGTGAATTTTAAGGCATTGGAGAGAAGATTTAGGACTACTTTTTCGAATTGATCGGGATCAAACGTCAGATTGATGCTGTGGGGAGGGTGCTGAAAATAGAGCCTGATGTTTTTCTGGTCAGCCATAGGCTTTACTGTTTTGAGTAGGGTAGTGATATAATCAAGAAAATTCACTTTCTTGACTTTAAGACGCATCTTCCCTTCTTCGAGTTTGGTCAAGTCAAGAAGATTGTTTATAAGTTTCAATAGAATGTAGCCGTTGTGCTGCATGGTTTCGAGGGTATCCCGTAAGGAAGAAGAGATTTTTCCCAATTTCCCGGCCAGAATAAAATTAATTGGAGCCAGAATCAGAGTCAACGGTGTCCTCAATTCATGATTGACATTGGCAAAAAACTGGGTTTTCAGCTCATCAAGGCTTTTTAATTTGGCATTGGATTCTTTTAACTGGGCAGTTGTCTCCTCAAGTTGGAGACGGCTCCTAAGCTCCCGGCGCCTGATATTATCCATTATATAAGAGCCAAAACCGCCGATGATGATGATGGAAGTCAAAAAGAAAAGATTATTGACCACAAACCTCCACTCATTACCACTCCATCCGGGCAGCCTGATAAGGCTGGGCACTGCATAACTGGCCCAGATAAAAGAATAAAGAATAACCGTTTCCTTGAAAGCAAAAGGAATAATAACAATCATTCCCATGACTACAAGGTTCAAACCCTGGTAATAACTGGTCAAAAATCCTCCCAAAAATTGAATCATCAGGGAAATTCCGGCAGCATCAAAAACAACCAAGGCCATGGCTACATTTATTAAACCCCGGTTGGTATGGGTTCTGGGTATAATCAAAAGCAGCCCAACATGGAGAGCAGCCACAGAAAAACGAATAAGAGCAAAAATTGATAAAAACTGGGGCGAGTAGACTGCATCCAGAAGCAGAAAAGCTACAAATAATATCATGCTTAAAATAACAGCCAACTTGACTCTTCCCCTCAGGTCATATTCTTTGTAAAGTCTGTCTTCAAAGCTCATTTCATTAACAACCATGGCTTTCCCTCTCTTTGGCGATCATCACATAACCCTGGGGAGGTTCCCCGAACGTGGGTATGATACGGAGTATATCCCAACCAGCCTGTTCCAGTAAGCCTTCCAGCTTTTCCGGATCAAAAAAATCAAAAGTCCCCGCTTCTTCGAGATCCACCAGGGCTTGAGCATCATTGAGAAATGAACGAAGCGACTCTAAAAGTAGGGATTTGGGAAAGCCGGAAGGCAACTCTTTCTCAGGCATATGCTCGATTTTTTCCAGAAGGCGGGTAAAAGGACCAGAAGCATCCGCATCCGGCCTCATAGTAGATAAGACAAGGCGTCCATTTGGTTTGATTATCCTTCTGATTTCAAAAAGGGTTTCCAGAGGATTGAAGATATAGGAAAGAACAAGACTCAAAAGGATTTTATTATACCACCCTGGCCTGAGGGGCAGGTAGAAATTACCCATTAGAGTACCTGGAAAAAGCAGTTTTTGAAAATTAGGTTTTTCCGGAACCAATCCTCTTACATACCTGGACACCTTGTTAAAATCAATAATAGTCCGGTATTCGGGAATATCAAAATTGCTTTTTAGCCATTCATCAAGCTTGGAAGTAATCTGACCGCCCCGGAGAACAGCATGCAACCGGGGCGAATAAGATTGTTGTATCTTCCGGGCACTTTCCAGATCCAAATTTTCTATGGTATCAGCCAATTCTTCGAAAGTGGCTGTTTCTCCTTTCAGAAAGCGTTGAACAGGGAGGAAACGGCTCATCTCCAGATCAAGAGTTACAAAATTTAGCCGGCCCGGTTGCTTCAGGTCATCAGAAGCTTGGGTCAACTTCTGCCTGGCTTTCTTCATTGCCTCTGGAATTAGATCAGCAATAGTTATTTGAGCTGGAAGCAGAGCTCTGTTTTCCAGTAAATGTTCAACCAAATTACCGGTCCCTCCTCCCAGATCGAGGAGGCGGTCCTCAGGGTCAAGCTCCAGGGCTTCGAGCTGATCCTCCATGAGCTGCTTATAATCGTCTCCGAGAGCCATGATATCAAAGCCCAGAAGATTCTCGTCCCCCACTAAGTAACGATGCCAATAAGCCTTGCGGTTTTTCAAATTCCGGGAAGGTAGACGATCTTTTTCTGCCCGGCGCATTACTTTCAACCTTTTTTTAGAAGGAACAAAGGGCTGGATCATCTCTTGATGAAGAAAGCGGTAAATAAGAGAAGTCAGAGTGCCAAACAAGCGCAGGGCTTCTTCAGAAGTCCGGGCATTATGGCCAATGGGGACTGAAATCACTTCCCGGGGTACCCTTGCCTCAAC
Source organism: uncultured Eubacteriales bacterium (assembly GCA_964440805.1). Classification (GTDB taxonomy): domain Bacteria; phylum Acidobacteriota; class Aminicenantia; order Aminicenantales; family Aminicenantaceae; genus CAYTTR01. The sequence goes on along the minus strand of CAYTTR010000030.1, from coordinate 18,426 downwards.
ACTCATTACGTCCCTTATAAATTCCGGTTTGACCCATTTATCATATTCTCCGATAACCCAGGTTACCGGAATATCAATATGCCGCATATCTTCTCTGGCTTTTTCCAGGGTAGCCACTTCATTGACCACACCGTCGGCAACATAGGAATCCACATTAACTAAGTTTCCCAAAACCGGCATTACTCCCATAGGAATCCCCAGTTGGTACTGTTCAAGAAAGTCCAGTCCACAATTAACCCGGGTCATTAGATCTCTGAATTCAGGTGTTCCCATGCAAGAAATCCACAAACTAATCCTTTTGCGGTTAGCTTTATCTCTGAGAACAATTCTTGCTTCAAGAGAAGAAAGAGAGAAGCTGATCAGAATAATTTTTCCCGCCTTGAGCTTGGAATTACTTTTAAGCCAGTCAAGCCAGGTTTTAATATCTTCTGCTCCCTGAGTGAAATCAGCATTGATTAATTCAAAGGGTGGTTCGGCAGAATCAGGGTCTTTATGACTCTCCCCTTTCCTCTTTATGCCATCATAGCGAATGACTGCCAGAGGCTTTCCCATAAATCGAAAATTCTCAATAAGGATTAAAGCTAAGCTGAATAAGGTCTCTTTTGTTTTTCCGAAGGCAGGAGGAATAAGGACCACTGGAACCGGTTTTTCGTCAAGAGGAAAGGAAGAGTTTAAAAGGCCTACAATTTGTTCTCCTTTTTGGTTTTCTAAATGGATAACTTGGGGAGGAAGATAAGCCAGCTCGCTTATATCATCAGCTCGCCTCATGGCCGGCTTACTTTTAACCTTTTCAGAAAGATCTACAGGCGTCCAGTTGAGATCGAACTTAGGTGATAATACTGACTGTATACCCATCCGGCCAATTCCGAATTGAATACCATACCTTACCTGGTCCTCTGATTCTGCCCCGTCTTTAGTGACATAGCGAACCTCCCCTTTTTCTTCCCAGAGAAAATCATCACTGTCAAAAATGCATACCCTGTCAAGAGGAGTTCCTTTAAGCAAAACAGGTGCTTCTTGGTCGGCCAAGAAGCTGACTCCGCCGGGACTGATATCAATAATTTTTCCCCGGATTTTTTTATCAAAAGGAAAAGACAAGGGAATTTCAAGTCTCAAATTTCCAAATGGTTTGATTCTTCTCTCATTTCTCTTATCAGAGTAAAACATTACTCTTGGATATAAACATTCCATAGTTTTTCCATCCGGAGATATACGATAGATCATAGTCTCGAAATTGTAAGTTGAATAACCCAACTGAAAAGAAAGAAATATAAGGTCGGATGTTTTGAATTTTATATTTAGTTTCTCTCCCTCAAGCACGCATGAAAGTGGAGGAGCTACTCCGGTCATTTTCAATATTTCCGGGGAAGGCTGTTTTCCCCGCAGAGCTACAACCTCAACCTCTGATTCCATCGCTTGACGGAGGAAGATTTCAATTTTCAAGCCATCAGAAAAAATAACCATCTCTTCTGTTTTTAAAAAGGGATACCGTTCTTTCAACCTGGATAAATCCTTCAAGGTAACAAAATTGGATAAAGACTGAAGAAGAGATAACCTGCTTTGCTTTCCCATGGTCAGGAACTCAACTCCCACGCCATTCTTTTCTTTGTCAACTCTAACTATCCGGCCGGTAACAGAATACTGCTTCCCATCAGGAAGAAAAATCTTGAAAGGAAGCGTTGTTCCTTCCGGATAAAGAGAAAGAGTGCGGAGAAACATGCCGTTCTCGCTTATATCAACAAGCTCGGTTCGTTGACTTGTTTCTCCATCCACCTGAATCCGGGCTGCTTTGTCGAAATTAATCCGCATGGAGGCGCGCTTTTCTTTCGCCCTCCTGGCAAGGTGGTAGGCGATCTTATTTTTAATACATTCAACTGTCACCGGCTTTTCCAAAAGAGCATCAGGCCGGGCCATCCGAAGTGAATCAATCACTTGTATATTAAAGGAGTTACTGGTAAGCAGGATTTTTACAATATTACCGGAGCTGCTGATTGTATCCTGGATAAAGCGAAGAATTTCAGTGCCCTTCAAGCTCGACAAGTCATTATTGACCACCAGAGCCTGAATTTGAGGAAGATCTTTTATCATTCCGAAGGCTTCCAGACCCCCAGAGACAGTATAAACATTATAATCCTCTTTAAGGACTTCCCGGAGTTTATTAAGATGGTCAAGGTCATCATCAACAACGAGAACAATTGGTTTCCCAGCGAACCGGTTTTCTTTTATGTCAACAGCCGACATTTATCCTCCAGGAAAAATAAATAATTCCATATTGTTTAGTCGGACAATTAGAAAAAAGTGGGAATATTTTTTTTCTTCGAGGGATTTGAAAAATAGTCTTATCAAACCAATTAATGAACAGAATAAAAATTCCGGCTCCTCTTCTTTCCCCTTATAGTTGTGTATATGCATTAAGACCTCCACAAAATGTAGTATATTCAGCACCGCCTGTCAAGGATTAATTCAGGAAGAAGGGATATTGTCCCAAGGGAATCCTCATTCCAGAATAGAACCTCATTTAGTGAGGGTATATTTGCAGAACTCGAGAGCATCAGGTATGTCTGGAGCGGCTGGCATACCTGATGCTCTCTCAGCCAATGATTTCATTTACGCTAATTGGATGAAAACTACAAAAAAACTCTACTAGTCTTGGGGAAAGGGTGTCCCCTTGGGGAACGTCCCCCTTCTTTTATCCTTCAAGATCTACTTTGAGGGAGAGGAGTTCCATAATGTCTTTAAGAGCTATAACTCCAACCAGTTTATCCTTATCTACTACCATTAACCGGCTTGAATTCGTCTTTCTCATCAAAGAAAGAGCCTTCATCACATCTTCATCAGGGGAGATACTGTTTTCCCTTGAACAGGCTTTAAGCAATTCTCCTGCCTTCCGGTTGGCTCTTTCTTCCTTAGGAATCTCTTTCACCTGTTTTAGAGTTATACAGCCCAGAAGTTTTTCTCCTTTAACAACAGGATACATTTTATAATGATGTTTATAGATATAGTCTTCCACCAATTCTTCAATGGAGACATCTGGAGAAATAGTAACAGGATTGTTGACCATAAAACGGCTTACTTTTTCTCCTTCCAGAGAACGACGGAGCAACAACTGTTGGTAAGAACCCTGGGAAGCCCCGCGCAGGAATAATCCAATTAAAAACATCCAGACACCGCCAATAAAGTTACCGAAAAGAAATTCAATAGCTCCAACTACAATTAAAGCAACACCGAATCCCGATCCAATCTGGGAGGAAATTTTGGTAGCCCAGCGAAGATTATCTTTCCATCCCCAGAGAATCGACCGCAATACTCTACCTCCGTCAAGAGGAAAAGCAGGAAGAAGGTTAAAACCGGCCAGAATAAAATTCAACAATCCCAAGTAGTTGAAAACTGCATTGACTGCCGCCGGCCAACCACTTTTATCTCCAATAAGCGAAAAAGCAAAAAGCATTGCACCCAGAAAAATACTCGACAAAGGGCCGGCAATAGCCATAAAAAATTCAGCTCTGGGGCTGGGAGGTTCGTCCTCCATTTCCGCCACTCCTCCAAATATGAAGAGAGTGATTCCTTTCATTGGTAGACCAAAGCGCCGGGCAATCAAAGAATGCCAGAGTTCATGAAAAACAATCGAAATAAGAAGACCTAAGGCACCAGCTACTCCCATAACCCAGTATGTAATTTTCTTCAATCCTTCATGGTAATGAGGGAATACACCTTGGGCCAGGGTCCAGGTAATGAGGAGACCCAGGATCAGCCAGCTCAAATCCAGCTTAACTTCAAAACCAAATAACTTAAACAGAGAGAATCGTCTTCCTAACATTTTTCTCCTCCCGGATTATAAAACATGCCTTTTTTCAAGACCTGAACAACAGTAACCAGGTCCAATTGGGACATAAACATTTCTCTATTTCAAGGGGACATTCTATTGGTCAAGGACCTTATCCCCCGAACTTTCATTTCCAGACTATATCATGGAAGAAAAAAAATGGTCAACCTATTACTTTTCATCTGGAGCCTCACTTATTACCCCGGCTGCCTGGTTTTTCCGCCCGGCTTCCTTCCTTGCATGAAGGACAATCCTTCTGTTTATAATTTCGTATTTCCATCTGAACAAGAGAATAATAAGGAACTTCGAAGTCAACCTTTCCTCCACTCCGGTCGACAACAGCAGTGACTGCCAGGACCTCTCCCCCTTTGTCCCTTACCGTTTCCATTACTTCTCTGACTGAGCTCCCGGTAGTAGTGACATCCTCGGCTACCAAAACCTTCTCCCCAGGCTTTATTTCAAAACCGCGGCGAAGACTCATTTTTCCTTCAATTCTTTCGGTAAAGACAGAACGCACTCCAAGCTGCCGGGCAAGCTCGTAGCCGAAAATAATTCCACCTACTGCCGGAGAAACAACCAGATCAATAGGCTGATTCTTAAAATGGGCCGCTGTCTCTTGACATATTTTTTCCGAATACAAAGGATACTGAAATACCTTGGCACATTGAAAATAAATTTGACTGTGAAGCCCCGAGGTCAAAACAAAATGACCTTCCAGGAGAGCACCGGTTTCTCTGAAAATGGCCAGTATTTCCTTTTGGTCAAGGCTCATATTTCATCTCCTTTGAGCATAACAGAAATCAATTCATAACACTTATCAAGGATTTTACGCAATACAATCACAAAAATAAAGAAGACTTATTCGCTTTAAATAATCCATAAAGAAAAAGCCCAGAAAATCATAGTTGAAATACATACAAAGTATATGACATTTTTATAATATCCTTATTCATTAAGAAACCTTTTCACATTAAGAACGTTTTAGATTAATGAGTCGATGATAAATGAAAAATGTTACTATTTCATTCGGTACTGGTTTAAAATTTCATTCTTTATAAATGATGATCGGGGGAAGGTAATATATTTGTAATTTTCAAGCTATAAAAGGAGAATTGAATTCGATGAATGAAGAGGAAGTCAAAATTAAAAATGAAATCATTCAGACATTAGCTCCCTGCGGTCTTAACTGCCGAAAATGTTTTGCTTATGCTGAAGGAGAAATAAAGCTTCTCAGCCGAAGGCTGGAGGAGCTATTAGGGAATTTCGACCATTATGCCGAAAGGTTTTCCGGTTTTCTTCCTGCTTTTGAGAATTATCCTTCTTTTAAAAATCTTCTCCCTTTTCTGACAAAAGGAGATTGTTCAGGCTGCCGCCGAGGAAACTGTAAATATCCCGATTGCGGAGTCATTAAATGTTATCAAGACAAAGGGGTTGACTTTTGTTTTCAGTGCTCAGAATTCCCATGCGATAAAACGAATTTTGACCCGGACCTCAAGCGGCGATGGCTGCAGATGAACAATGAGATGAAAAGTATTGGAATCGAAGCCTTCTTTGAAAAATCAGAAAAACTGTCCCGGTACAGATGAGAAGGAAAAAAAATGCAAGAAATCAATGCTTTAACTGAAAAAATATATAACAAAATTAATTCGGGTGGATGGAAAGGAAAAATCATCTCAACTTCTCATTGGCTTCAATTAAAAAAAGAAATTATAGCAAAACGAAACGGCCGTTTACTAGACGATATTTTCTATAAAGAATGCCTCTCTTTTTTCAAGTTCTCACCATCCCTTTCTTTGGCCGGAGCAAAATCAATTATCGTCGTTTCAGTCCCTCAACCAAAAATCTCGGTCTCTTTCCAATGGGGAAATAACCGGTTTTATTTAACCATCCCCCCCACCTACCTTCACGAACCGGATGACATGGTAAGAGAATTCCTGGAACAAATTCTTGAACCGGCCGGATTTAGAATTGAACAGACTTATCTTCCCTTAAAAAATCTGGCTGTCAGGAGCGGTTTAGCTGAATACGGCAAAAACAATATTACTTATGTTCCCGGCTCGGGCAGTTTTCATCGCCTGGTGGGTTTTTATTCTGATTTACCCTGCTTAAACGATAGCTGGCAAGAACCTAAAACAATAGCTGCCTGCCGGAACTGCTTAGCCTGCCTTAAAAGCTGCCCTACCGGAGCCATAACCGAAGACAGGTTCCTAATTAAAGCCGAGCTTTGTCTTACTTTTCATAACGAGAGAAAAGCAGCCTTTCCAGGCTGGTTCAAACCGGACTGGCATCACTGCCTTGTCGGCTGCCTCCGCTGCCAATCAGTTTGTCCGGTCAACAAACATATTTTTAAATGGGAAGAAAAAAGAGAGCATTTCTCCGAAGAGGAAACTGTGATGATTCTCAGTGGTCTGGGAAAAAATGAACTCCCTTCCTCAACCCTTAATAAAATTGAAAGACTAAGCATGACCGAATACCTTGAACAACTTCCCCGCAACCTTGAAGCTGTCCTGAAAAATCAAAAAAAAGACCCAAGAAAAGTATTGAAATGAAAATAGTAAAAAATTTATTAGATTCCTTACCCGCCCCGCCAGAATAAATCAATTTGCTAACAGAAGTAAATAAAGGTAAAATAGGAAAAATCCTTCTCATCCATAACGCTTATAGAAGGATTTATTCACTTAAGGAGATTAATAATGACCAATGAAGAAAAGCCTGAAAAAAAGAAATTGGGAACAGGTTCCAAGGTAGCCATAGGCTGCGGGATTGTGATGGTTATAGGAATAATAGTTATAGCCGTTGCTCTTGTAACCGGAGTACAGTTTCTTTCCAAAAAAGCCGAAGAAGCCGGTATTGATGCCGATTTAATAAAAAAGAATCCCGCCCTGGCTACTGCCAGGATGATCGTGGCTGCCAACCCGGAGCTGGAGCTGGTGGAAGTGGATGAGAAAGCAGGCACCGTTACTATCCGAAACAAAAAAACCGGCGAAAAACTAACAGTCGATTTTGAAGACATCGAGAAAGGAAGGATAAAATTCAAAACCGACGAAGGAGAAATGACTTTCAGCACCGATGAATCCGGAGCCGGCATTCAGCTCAAAGATGAAAAAGGTGAAGTAAAATCTATGGAATTCGGGAAAACCGAACTGCCCGACTGGATCCCATTATATCCGGGTGAGCTTAACATTGATTTTACAATTTCCGATGAAGAAAGCCGTTACGGTAATTTCACCATTAAAACTGATTCCGGAGCCGAAGAAGTACGCGATTTCTATGTTTCTAAGCTTGAAAACCTGGGTTTAAGTACCGAGGTCAGCTCCTTTGAAACAGATGATACACGCACCATCACCATAATATCGTCTGATGATGACAAAACAAGGGAAATATCTATAAATATTAATCAGGAAAAAGACGGGAAGAGTCTTATTACAGTCAATTACCAGATTAAAATCTGACCGTTTTTTAATATTTTATATTTTGACTAGTTACATCCTGTACTAACCCCAAGTTGAATAACTCAGGCTAATTACCTATGTCCTCTTTGCCACCCTCAAACCAAGAAAATTCTTATCGGTCATTCTTACAGATAGCTTTCTCTTTACTCGCCTTTCTCGCACGTCTCGCTTTTCTCGTCCTGTCCAGACCAGACAAACCATATAGACAAGATAGACGAAATAGACTGTTTTTGTTATTTTCGAGCTAACCATTAAAGAAATAAATGCCTAAAACGAAAATTGTTTGCACAATAGGCCCTGCCTCCAGTGATCCCGAAACTCTAAGAGAGCTTATAGAGGCGGGCATGGATGCGGCTCGCCTGAATTTTTCTCACGGCAGCCAATCCGAGCATCTTAAGGTGATTACTTCGCTGCGAAAACTGGCCTCCAATTCAGGCAAAGCTGTGGCCGTTCTCCAGGATTTAGCCGGCCCGAAAATAAGAATAGGCCCAATTAAAGCCGGTACAATTGCCCTGGAATCAGGCGACCAATTCATTCTGACGGATAGAAAAGTACCGGGCGATAATCGGGCAGTGTCCGTCTCACACCCCGGCCTTGCCTCGGAAGTAAAACCAGGAGATCCCCTGCTTTTAAGCGACGGAGCTCTAGAGCTTGAAGTTCTGGAAACAGATGAGCACGATATAAAATGCCGGGTTGTTATCGGTGGACCGCTCAGTTCTTATAAGGGAATAAATTTACCCACCCGTTCCCTCAAAACCCCCAGCCTTACAGAAAAAGATAAAAAAGACCTTGTTTTCGGCCTTAAACATAATTTTGATTACATCGCTCTTTCCTTTATTAAAAACGCAGATGATGTGCTGGCCGCCAAGCGCTTCATGGAAAAAAGAAAAAGCAGTATTCCTATAATTGCCAAAATAGAAAAACACGAAGCCCTAAAAAATATTGACGATATAATTTCTGTTGTGGACGGAATCATGATTGCCAGAGGTGATTTGGGAGTGGAGATACCTCTGGAGAATATCCCTCTTGTGCAAAAGTCTCTGATTAGAAAAACAAATCAAGCAGGTAAACCTGTTATTACCGCCACCCAAATGTTGAAATCAATGATCGATAATCCCCGCCCCACCCGGGCCGAGGTAACCGATGTAGCCAATGCCATTCTTGACGGAACAGACGCAGTCATGCTGTCTGAAGAAACAGCAGTGGGAAAATATCCTGTAAAAGCCGCAGCCACCATGAACAGGATCGCTGCAGATGCAGAATCCGGATTTCCCTTTGAAACCTGGGCTTCCCGGCTTAATGAGAAAAGCGAAAAATCTATGCCTGAAGCGGTAAGCTGCGCTGCCGTCAATTTGGCCAAACATATCAAGGCTTCGGCTATCATTACTTTCACCCAATCCGGGAGTACCGCCCTGCATGCTGCCAAGTACAGGCCTACACAGCCACTCATAGCACCAACTCCCTTGTTTAAAACCTATCAAAAAATGGCCCTTATATGGGGAGTAATTCCCGTTCTGACAGAAAACATGAAAAACACCGATGAACTGTTTAAAATCGCCATGACCTCAGCTCTTGAAAGCGGATTGGTAAAAAAGGGTGAAAAAGTAGTCATCACAGCCGGAGTTCCCATTGGAGTACCGGGGACAACCAATTTAATCAAAGCAGAAGTCATAAAGTAGGACAGTCTGTTTGGTCTGTTTGGTCTGTTTGGTCTGTTCGGTCTGTTTAGTCAAAAAAAGGAGGAGGGTTTGGAAGAGTTTACTGCATTAATAGCGTTTACTGCCTTTATTTGGTTTATCTGGTTTGCTTAGTTTATCTAGTTTATCTCGTTTGCCTGGAATATTTTGGTAGCAAAATATAACTTGGGTCGATTTTAGAGTAAGGAAAAAGTAATCTAAAATAGGTTTTATAAATTTTTATTAAAGGAGAATTTATGAGAAAAAGAAATTATGTCCAAAAATTGTTTTCCTGGTCTTTACTTTTTTTGCTTTCTGCTTTCCTTAATCCGGCAATAACAGCTCAGGAAGCTTCGGAACAGGATAATAATCTTCCCGTTTCACCGCTTTTAGCAAAAAAGTACGACTTGGAATTCAGGGTTGACATTGAAAAGAGAGAAATTTTCTCGCAGGGTTTTCTGACTGTTGCGAACGTAGGAAATGAGAAGGCCGAAGAACTTCCCCTAATTCTTTATAAAGATCTGAGGGTGGATGCCATTAAATGTCAGGATGGAAATGATCTGAAATATACACAAAAAGTCGTTTTCTTTCCTGATGAACCTGAATATAAAGTGAATTACATTCTGGTAAAACTTAATGAATTATTTACTCCCGGAACAGAAAGAAAATTCTACATTCGTTACAGCGGAACTATTGATGAAAGCCGCAATACAGATGGATATGTAAGAGACAGCATTAATTCTGAATTTACTTACATCCGGACAGAAACAAATGCTTATCCCATGATCTGCTACCCCAACTATAAAAACAGAAGGCAGACATTCGAACATTTCTGGACAGGACATCCTTTTGACTACCGGGTAAAAATTATAGTACCCAAGGAATACGCCGCAGCCAATACAGGCCGCTTGATCGAGAAAACTGAAACCGAGAAAGGAGTTCAATATATCTATGAAAATATTCTCGGCGCCTGGCGCATTGATATTATGGTCGCCCAATATGCCTGCTTAAACGACCCTGAATCCAAAATAAAAATGTTTTTCTTTCCTGAAGACTCAGAAACTGCCGAAAAAGCTTTTGAGTTTCAACAAAAAGCTTACCGGATTTACACTCAATGGTTCGGGTCTCTGAATGATACTCCGACCGGATTCACTATTATTCAGACCCCGGGCTGGGATGGAGGGCAAAGTGATATAACAGGAGTGATCCAATCCGGCCGTATTAGTGTCCGCTCTTTCCCCGGTTATGCCCATGAAATCGCTCATTTCTGGGGTCCTAACACTCCCGAAAAATATCGATGGATAAACGAAGGCCAGGCTTCATACCTCCAGTACAGGCTTCTCAAAGAAATGGACGATGAAAAGGAATTGGAAGAAGGGATGTTAAGGCGGAGGAAAGCATTTACAGAATATATCGAAAAATACCCTGAAGCTCGGGAATTGACTCTGAATGATTATGTAGAAAAAGGTGAAGGAAAACATGATCATGTCATGAACTACCATAAAGGAGCCTGGGTATATTACTTGTTAGACACAGTCGTCGGAGAGGATACATTCAACAGAATTATTTCTTCTCTTTACAATGATTTTAAAGGCGGCTTGGTAACCAATGAACATTTCATTAAACAGGCAGAAAAAATAAGCGGTAAGAAGTTGTCAAAGTTCTGGCAGGACTGGATCTACAGCAGCAGCTCAACAGAATTTCTCTTGGATAACCTATCTTTAGAAGAAATGGCCGAGAAATATCTTTAATCATTTCATGAAAAAGAAAGTTTTATATCTGAATGGGCTGCTAATATTAGGACTCCTCCTGAATTCCATTCAGCTAAAAAGCAGTATCCCTGAAAGTAAGATAAGTCACCACCTGAAGCTTGAATATTTAATTTCAGTTGTTGAAACAGATGATAAAAGCTTCTCCATTAAAGCGAAAATTTCCGGAATCAGGACAGATAAATTTCTTATAAGAATGACAGCCAATTACGGCCGTCTGGAAAAAGTGGAAGAATTGTTACCCAAACTGGAGACAACCGGTCAAGGTGAAAAGATTTCCTCCATTGAAAAGATTGATCCCTTTCTATGGAAAATTTCTACCGAAGATATATCCGAGATTGAAATAGACTACATGATAAACACGCAATTTCCCTACTCAACTTTGAATATGGTCCGGCTTCCCTTCCGCGGTCAAAACTATCTTTACTTTCCTGCAGCCTCAGCTTTCATTCATCCCGACCCGGAATTCCTGAGATCAAACAGAATTATAATAGAAGAAATAAAGCTTCGCTTTGATCTTCCCGAAAACTGGACTGCAGCCACCAGCTGGGGTACAGATGCCGGAATAATTCTAATTGAGCCTCCGGAAATAGATAATCTGAATTCCGGTTTAATAGGGCTTGGCAGTTACAGAACTTATTCCCTAAAAGTAAAAAACCTGCTTCTGGAAACCGCTTTCCTGGGTGAAGGGCCGGCTGCGGATGATGAATTCAACCAAGTTATAATTGAAGCTCTAAATTCAGGTTATAAGATATTTAAATTTTTCCCATTAAATAGATTTTTTGCTCTGTTTCACTTTGTTTTTGAACAGCCGGGACAAGGGAGCGGAAATTTTCTCGGCTGGTCGACCTGTCTTAACTACAGCCGCCGGTTTAATGATCCGAGGTGGCTGGAAAAAAAATCCCACATATTCCATGAAATTTTCCATTTCTGGAACGGCACCAACGGCCCTCCTTTAAGCAGGGCTCAGGATGACTACTCGCTTATCTGGTTCACAGAGGGAATAACCCGCTATTATCAATACAAAAATATGTACACTTCAAGAACGATCAACGAAAATGAATTTTTTGCCTTTATGGCCAAACAATTCGAGACAACCTACAACAACTCTCTCTGTGAGCTAAATCTGGATGAAATTTCCAGACAATATTATTCCGACAGGCAGGCTTTTGAACTTAGTTACAGTAAAGGATGCTGTCTGGGATTTGCTCTTGACCTTCACCTTCAGACCGTCTCCAAAAATAAAAAAAGCTTTGACTCGGTCCTGCAGCTTCTGCTTGAAAAAAGAGATTTTTTAAAAACCGGTCTTCACCTCACAAAAAAAGATATTGATAAAACATTACTGGAAATCCTCGGAGAAAAATATTTTTCTGTATATCTAAATCTTTATGGGCAAGGATTTTTAGAACAGTTTAAGGAAATAATTGACCGGGCCGGGCTTTCACTTGAAAGAAGGAAAGGCAGACTTATCTATTTCGGTGTCCTTAATTTCGGACCGCCTGGGGATGAAGTAAAAGTTCTGTCTGTTGACCGGGAAAGCCCCGCCTATAAGAACGGACTGCGGGCAGGAGATATTATTCTGGAGATAAACGGTCAAAAATTAAAATCACCGGCATCAATCAAGGAGTTGGTGAAAAATATTCCCAAAAATGAACTGACGGAACTTACTCTAAGGAGAAATGGTAAAAACCTGCAGATAATGACATCATGGAACTCTTATGCAACAGAATTTGTAATAAGCAGAAACAGAGGTCTACAAAATGAGCTATGAGAGAAAGTTTATCCTGGCTGTTATCTTCCCCTCACTACCACACTTTTCGTCATAGGGCTTTTGTATCAGAAGTTCCCCCAAAAACTAACCCCCAAGAAGCTTAACTGATTCATTTAGGTACAGTTAGATAGAATCACAGGTGGAATTGCTGAAAAGTAGGGAACTTTTTTGTTTAAACCGGGCATTATATGGATTTGCCCGGAAAGAAAATGGGGATACGTTACCAATTTCAACTTTTAATAAAATATTAATATTGTAAAAATTGTTTGAAATTGGTACATGTCCCCATTTTCTACATAATCCCTAAAATATATGGGGGAACTCCTGTTTTGTATATATTGACAGTTACACATATTATTTTTTATCATTCATTCCGATGGCATAAATAAAAAGTGACATTTTAATGCCTTTCCAGTTAAAAAAGACAAAAATGCAATACATATTAAAGATTTTTTTTATATATTTACTCAAAAATTCTATAAATTCCCTGAATATCGAATGAGAATATTAAAAAGAACTAAAGCGTCTTTATTAAATGAAGGAATAATTAATGGATACTAAAGCAAAAATTATATTCGGAAACAGCAAATCGATGGAAGAGATAAAAAATGAAGAAATTGATTTGATTATTACATCACCTCCTTATTGGAATATAAAAGATTATGGAATCCCTGGGCAAATCGGATTTGGTCAAAGTCTTCATGATTATTTAAAAGATTTATATTGTGTTTGGAAAGAATGTTACCGGGTTCTGAGAAAAGGGAGAAGATTCTGCTTAAACATTGGCGACCAGTTTGCCCGGTCAATAATATATGGAAAGTATAAGGTTGTTCCAATTCATGCTGAATTCATAGCTCAGTGTGAACAAATAGGATTTGATTTTATGGGATCAATAATATGGCAGAAAAAAACCACTATGAATACGACAGGAGGAGCAAACGTAATGGGTTCCTACCCTTTTCCTCCAAATGGAATCATTGAAATTGATTATGAGTTTATTAACATTTTTAAAAAACCAGGTATAGGAAAAAAAGTTAAAAAAGAAATTAGAGAAGCATCAAAATTATCAAAAGAGGAATGGAAAAATTACTTCTCTGGACATTGGTATTTTGGAGGAGCCAAACAGATAGGCCATGAGGCAATGTTTCCTGAAGAATTGCCAAAGAGATTAATAAAAATGTTTTCTTTTACTGGGGAAACTGTATTGGATCCATTCATGGGGAGCGGAACTACCTTAAAAATGGCTCTTCAACTTAAAAGAAATTCTATTGGTTATGAAATAAACAAAGAATTCCTTGAAATAATTAAAGAGAGATTAGGAATAAAAGGCAGTTTACCAGGACTTCATGACAACATTAAATTCATAGAAAAAAAAGAAATAACATCAAAATCCCCAAAAACGAACTATAATCCAAGAATTCAGGATGCAAAACCGAAAATTGATCCCAATAAATTCAAATTTAATGGAGACAGAACATATAAAGTTGTTGAAATAATTAATGAAGAAACGATAAAGCTAAACACAGGTTTAAAAGTAAAATTTTTAGGAATCAAAATTGACAAAAAAAAAGACACCCTACAATACCTAAGAAAATATTTGCTAAGGAAAAATATTTTTCTTAAATTTCATAATAGTAAAATAATCAATACAAATACTGCAAAATCTTATGTTTATCTGAAGAATAAAATTTTTATAAACGCCTTTCTTATAAAATCGGGTTTAGCATCGCCAGATTTATCTGAACATCATATGCATAAAGATAAATTCATCAAATTATGGAAGGAAAGACATAATGGCTAAGGAATGGATCTTGAATATGGCGACTAATAGATGGGGATTAAATAAAAAAAATATCGTTGGACCTGTGTCCTTATGGATTAGAGAATGTTATCCTAAAACAATAAAAGACTGGGAAACTTTTTATTATAATAAACTATCAGAGACTCTAAAAAACAAAGAAATTTCTTTATCTCCTCAAAGGTAACTTATTGAAAACGGTGGGATTTTCCTGGTGCGCCCGGAGAGATTCGAACTCCCGACCTTCTGATTCGTAGTCAGACGCTCTATCCTGCTGAGCTACGGGCGCACTTAAGGAAAACCGGGATTTCCGGCTTCCTCTTGGATTAGCGCAATAAAATATAGCTTAATCCCTCATTTTTTTCAAATAGAGAATTGCCTTCTGTGAAAATCGATATTATACAATAGTAATTGTGCTTTTATTGACCAAATAGACTTCCATATGATATTTTACATTGTCAGACCGACATTTAAAAATCAATTTAAAATAAAAAGAAATGGAAGCTAAAAAACATACGAAAATAAAATTTAATGGAGTAATAAAGTGAAAAAAATTAAAGTTTTAATAGTGTTATTCATATTCATGACAGTATCAAACTATTTCTTGACCGCTCAGGAAGGAAGAGGCCAGGCAAGGCTTAAAGGGGTGGTAATAGATAAAGACGGAAACCCGGTTGAAGGAGCCAAAGTTGAGCTTGAATCATTAATTCATAATCTTTCGATGACCACTAAAACCGATGAAAATGGAGTCTGGTCTTTTCTGGGGCTGGGGAGAACAATGGTTAAAATTACGGTCAGCAAAGAAGGTTATGACCCAACCGTGATTCCGGAGCTTAATGTGAGCGCCATAAGAAATCCGGACCAGGAAATTTTATTAATTGAAAGCACCGATATTGAACAAATCGATGAAGAGGACCCAAAATCAATTTACCAAAAAGGAGAAAACCTTTACGACCAAGGCGAATATGAAAAAGCCGTTTCTGTTTTTAAAGAATTCATTGAAAAACAGCCCGATTTATATGAAGCCAGAATAAACCTTGGAAACTGTTATGTTAAATTAAAGGAATATGATAAGGCTATCGAAGAATTTGAATTTGTTTTAGAAAAATTAAAAGAAGAGCAGACTGACCTCAAAGAGAATAAAACTGCTGCCTCATTGTATGCCAGTCTTGGAGAACTTTACATGGACCTGGATGATTTGGAAAAAGCAAAAGAATATTTTGAAAAATCAATCAACATTGACCCTTCAAACCACGCCCTGGCTTATAATGTAGCTGAAATACTTTTTAATTCAAGCAAAATCGACGAAGCCATTACTTATTACAAAAAAAGTGCAGAAATTAATCCTAATTGGCCTAAATCATATCTTAAATTGGGATATTGTTATTTGAATAAAGCTGAAATAGAAAATTCCATCACTTATTTTAATAAATTTGTTGAATTAAGCCCCGAAGACGATCCTCAAGTGAGTTCTGTCAAGGAACTTATAATTCAACTGGAAAGAATGAAATAAATTTTATAAATCTTCAAAAATCACTTTTGGCTGAGTGGTTGTAATTTTCTTTCCACCCGTTTTTTCCACAATCTTTGACATTGCACTGTAAAAATCTCCGGCATTATCAATCAATTGATATCTCTGGGTTGAAGATTCCTTTTTGGAAATATATATTAAATTAAATGTCACTCCAGCTTCATTTAACTCTTCAGCTATTTTTTCTGCATCAAAATCTGTTTTGGACCTTTCTCCCAAGAATACCTCAACCGCTTTGAAGGCCAACTGGGAATTTTCCCTGATTCTGTTCATGGTATCTCTATCAGGTATGGGACGGTTTTCCCTCTGAAAAAAGAGATAAATTTGATTGTCGGTATCTCCGGTAATTTCCTTGGATCTTTTAAAGACTTCAGCAAACTCTAAAAGAAGCGCTTCATTAATTTTTCTTGTTCTTTTCAGCTCATTACGGTTGTTCTCATAAGCGGCCATCAGGTTTTTTACATCTTGTGAACCGGTATTATCCCTAATTTCATCCACTATGCTGAGCATTTGATTGTAAATATTCATATAATCAGAACTAGCAACAGAAGTATGTTTTCTTAATGTATCCTTAATCTCTTGACTAACCTTTTTTCTGGATTCAGAAAGAATATTACTGGAATAGCTGTAAATCTTACCTGCCGGGGTCATTACTATCAACTGGTCCCTTGAGCTAACAGCTTTTTTAAAAAAGGAATCTATGGTGCTGTCTATTTCTTTATTGTAATCCTTGAGATCAAAAAGAAGCATTATGTTTTTCGGCTTGTCTATTGAGAGGAGCGGCTGAAAAATTAGAGCAAAAAGAATTAATGTGCCTATAACATATATTAATTTTTTCATTGCTTTTTCCCCTTTTGGTGAGAGAGAAAGGATAAAAAAAGGGAGGCACGTCTGTGCCTCCCTTTTTAATTTCAGTTTTTACTACGGCTTACCATTCAAAACGGGCGCCGAGCTGGAATATTCTCGGATTCTGGATACGTTCCATCTTCTCGAATTCAATAGACGGATTACTGGAAATGGAGTATACACCTGTTGCTTTGTTGTCGTTGAAGACGTTGAAACAATCTCCAAAAACGGCAAAAGTAGTCTGCCCGAGCCTGAATGCTTTTTCAAGCCGTAAATCCAGTATCTTCAGATCAGGTAATCCTCTCGAACCTCTTTCTTCAGCATAGATAGTCACATTACCTTGAGGGAGACTCAAACCAAGATCCTGACTTCTTATGCTCCTGGTATATTTCTGTCCGGAAAGATATCTGAAGTAACCGCCCAGATTTATGCCCCAGGGTCCTTTGACCATTCCCTGAATTTTCACCTGGTGTCTTCTTTCCAGAGGGAATCTTCCGATAGCATTTATATGAGCATTGGGATTGTTGTAATAACCGGTTCCGCTCCAACTGTCGCCAAAATCAGTTCCGATCAAACCTCTTGACTTCTGCCAGACATAGGAGGCTTTAAGCTGCCAGCCATTGGAATATCTCTTATCCAGGGTTACTTCAACTCCGTCGTAATCTCTGTTGGCATCTGGAGGATTAACCATGTACTCTTCAGAAGGATAAACTGTTATTCGTTCCCAGAAAGTTACAGTGGAACCATCATAAGGATCAGTTACGGTTACCGGGCGGAAATTCGGCCATTCGTACTCACCGTCACTAAGAAGCTTGTCAATGTTAAGATTATTTACATCCGCGTCTTCAATGTTGTTTCTGGACCACTTCCTGATGTATCTGATTCCAAAAGAGGTGTCTCTAAAGATTTCCCTTTCAAAGCCGATAATAAATTCATCGGTATAAGGAGTTTTAAAATCCCAATCTCCATAACCGTACTTGGGAACATACTCAGGTCCGGCCAAGCCGATGCCAGCGAGACTGCTTATTGAGTAATCAGAATTCAAGTAGGCAGAATAATAAACAAAACCGTTGGGGTTTCCGCGGGTAACCCACTGCGTCAGATTGGCTACATAATACCTGGAAAAACTGGTTTTAAGCATTGTTTTTCCATCTCCCAGCAGGTCGTAAATTAGACCGATACGGGGGGAAAGTGTGTTCCAGGTATAAGCGGTTGTTGTTTCGGTTACGGCTCTGTTGTAGGTATAGCCGAAGAGCTCCTGGTCTCCTTCATCTTGCATCTGAGGGGGATAAATTCCCTGCATCCGGTCGTATCTGAGACCGACATTGGCAGTCAGCTTATCGGAGATGGTCCAAGCATCCTGAAGATACCAAGAGATGTTCCGGCTTTTTTCTAAAACCTCATAAGGGGCATACCACACGCCATAAAATGGAACTCCATTCCAGGTGTAAATAAAACTCATGTCGTTTTCAGGATGACGGTTAAATTCCAGTGTCCGGCCTCCAACACCTTCCATGTACTCAATGCCGCTCTTAATTTCGTGGCTGCCCATAAAGTTTTCAACAAAATAAGTACCATCAGCCTGAATTGAATACCGGTCGCGGGGATTAAGGTCATTGTAGCCAAAGCTTCCGCTGTTTAATCCTGTTGTATATTCATAGTAATTCGGTTGATCATTTTTGGCCAGCAGGTCGAACTGAGTCAGATAGGCAAATGCTTTTACATTCATGAAGAAATTGGCTCCAAAAAATCTGGTGTAG